>NZ_JBWKUX010000007.1:0-324909 GCF_059421065.1 Pseudomonas sp. GW821-FHT03A09
TTTAGCGAGGCTGCGAAGGCGGCGGCACAGGCGACCTAATCATCGGCAGTACCACCGCTTTCGCAGGCAAGCCAGCTCCCACCTTTGATCTCTATCGCTGGTGAACACGCGCCAGACGCGATGGCCCTGTCGGCAGTGTTTCCCCAAACACCGCCAATCTCCTGTGGGAGCTGTCGAGCTTTAGCGAGGCTGCGAAGGCGACGGCACAGGCGAACTATTCATCGGCCGTACCGCCGCTTTCGCAGGCAAGCCAGCTCCCACAGGGGTTTGCATCGTTTTTAAAACGCGATGGAGGTTTGCACGTAGACCGTGCGCGGTTCACCGACGTATTTGCCCTTGTTGTTGTCGTCGAACGAGCGGGTGTAGTACTGCTTGTTGAAGATGTTTTTCACACCGACCGCTACGTTCAAATCCGACAGTTGCGGGCCGAAGTCATAGGCCGCGCGGCTGCTGAACAGCATGTAGCCGGGGATACGTCCGTTGCTGCCGTCGGCACTTTCCGCCTGGGTGTTGGCGTTGTCGGCAAATTGGCTGCTCTGGTAGCTGCTGTCCAGATTGAGCTTCCAGCGGCCTTCGGTGTAACCCACGCCCAAGGTGCCTTTGTGCTTGGACGAGAAGGGCACGCGATTGCCTTTGTTCGGGCCGTCTTCGCGGATGGTCGCGTCGACGTAGGCGTAGGTGGCGTACACATCGAAGCCTGCGAGTGCTGGACTCAAACCGTCGAGGGCGTAGTTGATGCTCGACTCGATGCCCTGATGGCGGGTTTCACCGCGGGCGATCACGGTGTCGTTGGTCTGGTTGCTGTCGTACTGGTTATCGAAGTTGATCAGGAACGCACCGATTTCCGCGCGCAGGTTGCCGTTGTCATAACGTGTGCCGAGTTCCCAGGTACGGGCTTTTTCCGGTTTCACTTCGCCGCTGGTGACGCGGTTGGGCATCTGGCTGTACTGCACGCTGCCGAACGAGCCTTCGGTGTTGGCGTAGAGGTTCCAGTCTTCGGTGAGGTGGTAGAGCACGTTCAACGCCGGTAGCGCGGTGTTGTAGTCGCCCTTGTATTTGACGTTGGTCAGGTTGTTGGTCTGCTGGGACTCGATCATTTCGTAGCGTATGCCCGGGGTGATGGTCCACTTACCGATGTCGATGCGGTCGTCGACGAAGAACGCATTGGCCTCGGTGGCGCCACGGGTGTCGCGGTCGTTGCGGCTGTTAGTGGTGGGCATTTGCTGGTTGGCGGTGATCGGCGTGCGATAGCGCATTTCGTGGCCGGCTTCGCTGATGTAGCGGTAGCCGATGCCGACTTCATGGCTGGTGGGGCCGAGGTCGAAGCCTTGGGCGAAGCGGGTTTCGAGGCCGCGTACCCAATATTCGCGAGGCGACAGCGAAAGGAAGCTGCCTTGGTCCAGGTAGCCGCTACGCAAGGTGGTGGTGAAGAAGGTGTTGGCGGTGAACTCGCGGCGGTCTTCCTGGTAACGGTAGCCGGCATTGAACATCGTACGGCGGCCCCAGAATTTGTCGTAGGGGCGGGTGGACTGGTACGGATCAGCCTTGTAGTCCTTCACGTTCAAGCCGCCGGGCATATCGGCCTGGCCTTCGTAGTACTGCGCCATCGCGTTGAAGCTGTTGGCGTCGTCGAACTGGTATTTACCCTTGAGGATCAGGTCGTCGATGCGTGTGTTGCTGTTTTCGCGCCAGTCGCCGCCACGGGTGCCGGAGTACAGGATCGCGCCGCCCAGGCCGTTATCGGCGGTGCCGCCAGCCAGCAGGTTGCCGGTGGTCTTGAAGCCGTCGTGGCTGGAAGACGGGCTGGTTTCAGTCTGCAAGCCGCCTTTGACCGTCGGCGCATCCGGGATGGCGCGGGTCACGAAGTTGACGATGCCGCCGACGTTCTGCGGGCCGTAGCGCACGGCGCCGCCACCGCGCACCACGTCCACCGCGTCCATGTTGCCCATGCTGATGGGCGCAAACGAAAGTTGCGGCTGGCCGTAGGGCGCAAAGGGCACCGGAATACCGTCCATCAATACGGTGGAGCGCGAGGCCAGGCGTGGGTTGAGGCCGCGAATGCCGAAGTTCAGCGCCATGTCGTGGCTGCCGGTGCCGTTGTTTTCCGGCGCGTTGACGCCGGGGATGCGGTTGAGCACATCGCGGGCCTGGGTCGCGCCCTGGCGCTCGAATTCTTCGCGGCGGATTACGTCACGGGCGCCGGGGTGTTCGAACACGTTGGTTTGTTCGGCATCGCCGAGCCAGTCGCCGACGACGTTGGAGGTTTGCAGTTCGACGGTGACGGGCGCGTTGGCCGGTTGCAGGCTATAGGCGTTGTTACCCTCGGCGCGGGCTTGCAGGCCGGTGCCTTCCAGCAGTTTCTGCAACCCTTCTGCTGCGCTGTAGCTGCCGGACAAACCCCGGCTCTGCATCCCGGCCGTCACTTCGGAACCAAAGGAAATCAGCACGCCCGCTTCACGACCAAACTGGTTCAGGGCCGCTTCCAGCGACGCCGGGGCGATGTGATAGGGCTTGGCGTCGGCTGCCATCACTTGGGGCAGCGCGGTGAAACTCAGGCTGGCGCCGAGCAGGAGCTGGCGCAGGGTGCGGGCGAGAAGGGTCGGTTGCTGGGGCATGAAGGGCGGTCCTGAGAAGGAAGGATCAAGGTGGCTTTCCTTCTCTGTCACGCGAGGGCTGGAAAACGGCTCACAGTTGTCGAAAATATTTCAGGCGCGTGCCTGCACGGTCACCCAGTAACGCGTGAAGCGTCGAACCTTGACCGGCAAACTCACCTCCAGCAGGTCGAGAATACGTTCGCTGTCATCCAGCGGATAACTGCCGGACAACAGCAGGTTGGCCACCTGTGGGTCGCAATTGAGCTGACCTCGGCGGTAGCGGCCCAGCTCGCTGAGGAAATCTTCCAGGCGCATGTGCGCGGCCATCAGCATGCCGTCGGCCCAGGCGCCACTATTGGCGTCGGTAGGGCGCGGGGTATCCCAGCCTTTGCGGGTGAAATTCACCTGGCGCGCAGCTTCGACGGTCAGCGGCAGGCCGTTGTAGTGGTTGGGCATGACCTCGACGTGACCGTCGAGCACCGCCAGTTGGGTGTGGTCGTTGAACTGGCGCACATTCAAGCGCGCTGCCTGGCTGCTGAGCAGACCCTGGCCGGTCAGCACGCGCAGGGGCGATTGACCTGCTTGGGTCGTCAGCAGGATTTCGCCTTCGAGCAGGCGGATCAAACGCTGTTGCCCATCAAAGTGCACATCCACCGCACTGCCGGTGTTTAGTTGCAGTTGGCTCCCATCGGCCAATTGCAGCTTGCGGCGCTGGCCCACGGGGCTGCGGTAGTCTGCGCTCAGCGGCGGCAGAATATGTTGCTGGCGCAGGCCCCAGGTTGCGGCCGAGCCGGCGCCGAGGATCAGCAGCAACTTCAGCGCCTGACGACGGCTGCGGGATGTCGGTGCATTCAACGCCGCGTGGGCCAGGGGCGAGGGCACGCCACGCAGACGCTGGTTGACGCGTTGGATCTGGTCCCAGGCGCGCTGATGTTCACTGTGGGCCGCCAGCCATTGCTGCCAGGCCGCTTGCTGGCGCGGGTTGAGCGCGCCTTGCTGCATTTCCATCAGCCAACGCACGGCTTGCTCGGCGACTTGGGTCGAGACGTTCATAGGGCGAAGTAGCAGCGCATCGCCGCTTTATTCAGGTGGCGTTTGACGGTGGCGATGGAGATCCCCAGTTCAGTGCCGATTTGTGCATAAGTCAGACCGTCGAGTTGGGCCAACAGAAACGCTCGTTTGACTTGGATGGGCAAGCCGTCCAGCAGTTGATCCAGCTCGACCAGGGTTTGCAGGATGATCGCGCGTTCTTCTTCCGAGGGCACCACGTGTTCGGGCAGTTGCGCCAAGGCATCGAGGTAGGCGCGCTCCAGGTCCTGGCGGCGGTAGTAGTTGAACAGCACACGCTTGGCCACAGTGGTGAGGAAGGCGCGGGGTTCGATCAGCGTCGGGGTTTCCCGTGCGGTGAGCACGCGGATGAAGGTGTCTTGTGCCAGATCCGCCGCGCTTTCCGGGCAGCCGAGCTTGCGTCGCAACCAGCCGGTGAGCCAGTGGTGATGGTCGTGGTACAGGACTTCGACGGTGTTGGACGGCTGCAACGCGATCACTCCACGAACATTGGTGTGCGTCAGAGAACAAGAATTGTTCGCATTGTAGGTTGCGTCACACACTTGGGCAATCCTGCATCTCGATAAAGGGTGGCAGGTGATTCATCCGTTCTCTTTTGCTTATGAGAATATTTATCATTAATATTGCGCGCTGATGAACCTGGCGCTTCCCGCATGAAAAGCAAACCCTCATTGCCTGTTTCCTACCGCCTAGCCGTGACCTCGCGCGTATTGGCAGCCGTGGTGGGCGGCTACTTGATGGCTTCCCTGGCCAGCATCTGCCTGGCGTTGTGGCTACCCACCTCCCGCGCCGATGCGGTCGTCACCGGGATGATGAGTTCGTTTGTGTTCTACCTGCTGGCGGTGCTCTGGTGCTTTGCCTGCCGCACAGCGTGGCGTGCCTGGGCGGGTGTGATGGTGCCGAGTGCGCTGTTTGCCACCCTGGCCGGTGTGGGTTTCTGGATGGCGCGCCCATGAAGGAGGGCTTCCGCCAGGCCATGGCCTGGTTGCACACCTGGGCCGGGTTGATTTTTGGCTGGTTGCTGTTTGCGATTTTCCTGACCGGCACCTTGTCCTATTTCAAGGACGAGATAACCCATTGGATGCAGCCCGAAGTACAGGCCCATCCGCTAGACGACGCCCGCAGCCTGGCCGCCGCCCAGTCCTATCTGCAGCAACAGGCGCCGAATGCTTCCCGCTGGTTCATCTCCCTGCCGGACAAGCGTGACCCCGGCCTGTCAGTGATGTGGCAGGACAAGGTCGAGCCGGGCAAACGCGGCAACTTCATCCAGAAAGTCCTCGACCCCGTCACCGCTCAGCCGGTCCTGGCTCGGGAAAGTCGGGGCGGCGAGTTCTTCTATCGGTTCCACTTCCAATTGCAAATGCCTCATCCCTGGGGCCGCTGGCTGTCGACCACTGCCGCGATGGTGATGTTCGTCGCGCTGATCACCGGCATCATCACCCACAAGAAAGTCTTCAAGGATTTCTTCACCTTCCGCCCGCGCAAAGGCCAGCGTTCCTGGCTCGACGGGCATAACGCAGTGGGCGTGCTGGTGTTGCCGTTTCACTTGATGATCACCTATAGCAGCCTGGTGATCTTCATGAGCATGGTGATGCCGGCCCCCATCGTGGCCTCCTATGGCAACGACTCCCGTGCGTTCTTCAATGAAGTGTTCCCCAATACCGAGATTGCCCCGGCACTCGGCCAGCCCGGGCACTTGCTGCCGTTGCTGCCGATGTACCAGCAGGCACGCGAGCAATGGCCGGGCGGCCACGTGGGGCGATTGGTGGTGAACAACCCGAGTGATGTGAATGCCTCGGTCAATGTGTTTCGCGCAGGCTCCGACCGTGTGGTACACGATTTTGGCAGCAGTGTGTCGTTCAACGGCACCACGGGCCAAATGTTGCGGGTGAGCGGCGAGCCGTCTTTGCCATCGGTGATCGGCGGCAGTTTCTATGGCCTGCACATGGGGCACTTCGCGGGGCCGGTGCTGCGCTGGTTGTACTTTATCTGCGGGTTGGCGGGCACGGCGATGATCGGCACCGGGCTGGTGATCTGGCTCGGCAAGCGCCAGCTCAAGCATGCCAAAACCGGCGTGATGCCGTTTGAACTGCACTTGGTGGAAGTGCTGAATATCGCCAGCATGTCCGGACTGGTGATCGCCATTGCGGCATTCTTCTGGGCCAATCGCCTGCTGCCGGTGGGCCTGGCTGAGCGTTCCGACTGGGAAGTGCAGAGCTTCTTCATCGCCTGGGGGCTGAGCCTGTTGCACGCGGTGTTGCGCCGGGGGCGCCAGGGTTGGGTCGAGCAATTGAGTTTCGGCGCGCTGCTGTTTGTGGCGATTCCACTGCTCAATGCACTGACCACCTCGCAGCCTCTCGGCGTGACACTGGCCAAGGGCGACTGGGCCATGGCCGGTTTCGACCTGACCTGCCTGGCCAGCGGCCTTTTCCTCACTTGGGCCGCGTGGAAGATGCAGCACCGCACGGCGCCGCAAGCCAATATCGAGCGCATGCGGCCATTGCCCCTGAAGCAGGAGGCGCACTGAATGCTGCTGGCCTTGATGATGTGTTATGCCGGTTTCACCGCACTGTGCCTGTCCACCGATCGTCATCACGGCGAGTTGCTGCACAGCAAGCCATCGTCCGCTCGGCGCCTGAGCCTGCGCGTGGCCGGTTGGCTGTTGCTCGTACTGTCGATCTGGCCCGCCGTGACGGTCACTGGTTGGAGTCAGGGCTTGGTGGAGTGGTGCGCCGTGTTGATGCTCAGCGCGCTGTTGCTGGTGTTGCTGTTGCCGTATCGGCCAAGGCTGGCCTTGATCCTGGCAGGCGTCGGACTGCTGACCAGCCCTGTTGCGGCCTTCGCCTTATTCTGAGCCAGCCATGATGATCACCACCCCACCGGAATCCCAAGACAGCCCGCACACCGATGCGGCCGGTGGGCGTGCGCATTTCCTGCAGGTGTTCTTGTCCCAACGTTCGCAGATGGAAGCCTTGGTCAGCCGCCGCGTAGGTTGCCGCGCCACAGCGGCCGACCTGGTGCAGGACCTGTTCCTGCGCTTCTGGCGCCGGCCCCTGGTGCAGGTCGAAGAACTCAGTACTTACCTGTTGCGTTGCGCCGGCAACATCGCCATCGACCATCTGCGCAGCGAAGGTGCACGGGTGCGTTGTAGTGAAGGTTGGCTGCCCGATCAGCAAGACAACCAAGGCTCCGAGCCCCAGGCGGCACTCGAAGCCGGCAACGATTTGCGCCATGTCGAAGCCGCCTTGCGCAGCTTGCCCGAGCGCACGCGGCAGATTTTCCTGCTCAATCGCATTCATGGACGCAAGTACGCGCAAATCGCCCAGGCCATGGGCCTGTCCCAAAGTGCCGTGGAAAAACATATGATGCGTGCCCTCGAAGCCTGCAAGGCCAGCCTTCGCGAACCACCGCCTCTACGCACGCCAGGGAAAGCACCGTGAACGTCACCCCCACTCCCGCCCAGGAGCAGGCCGCGCTTGACTGGCTGAGCCTGTTGCATGACCAGCCCAGCAGCGGCGACCAAGCCACCTTCAGCCGCTGGTTGCGCGCCGACCCGGCGCACGTCGAGGCCTATTCCCAAGCGCAGGTGCTGTGGGAGTTGAGTGAAGTACCGGCACGCAAACTGGCGGACGAGGAGGCACTGGCTTTACAGGGCTACCTAAATGCGATGAATACCCCCAAACGTTCTCGGGTGGTGCGTTGGTCCGGCGCGCTGGCCGTGGCCGCATGCCTGTTGTTGATGGTGTCCGTGGGCGCCGGTTGGGAGCCGTCGCGCTGGGTCGATGATTTCGGCGCCGACTACGTGACGGCGCCCGGGGAGGTGAGGACTGTCACCCTGGCCGATCAATCCCAAGTCACCCTGGACGCCGACAGCGCCATCGCCGTGGATTTCAGTCATGGCGAGCGCCACATTCAATTGCGTCGCGGTGCAGGGTTTTTCAGCGTGACTCACACCGGCCAATCCTTTGTGGTGGGGGCGGGCAGCGGTGAGGCGCGGGTGCTGGGCACACAGTTCGAGGTTCGCCTGCAACCGGCCGGCGCCCAGGTCACGGTGCTTTCCGGGCGGGTTGGCGTGACGCCTTCCAAGCAGGGCCAGCAACAGATTCTGACGGCAGGCCAGCAAGTGGCCTACGCCGACGGTGTCGCCGAACCCATGCACCCGGTCGACAGCGAATCCCGCCTGGCCTGGCGCGACGGTTGGCTCAACTACTACAAGGCGCCGTTGGCCGATGTGGTTAAGGACCTGGGGCGTTACTACCCCGGGCGCATTCTGTTGCTCAACGACGAGATGGCTGGCAAACGTGTGAGCGGCAGCTTCCCGAGCAAGGATCCGCAGGCCGTGTTGAATGCCTTGCAAGCGGTGCTTGGGTTTGAGCAGCACCATGTTCTTGGCCGGATGATTGTGTTGCGTTAGGTACACCACGCAGCGCATTTACCGCATTCCCTTTCCTGCTCGGTCCCTGCAGGCCACGTGTTGCGCTGCCTGTAGACCCTTCACCGAACCTTCATCGCAATCACCCAAACCTGTCACCAAACCGTTACACGCGGCGTGGATCATCCCCGGGTTCCTGAGCGAGTGGTCAGGAAGACAAGCGTCGTCTGCCAGTCCAGCCTCGGCGCAACTGCCCCATACAACAGATCAATGTAAGTAAGGGATCTACACGTGAACTACAACAAACTTTATGCCCTGCTTCTGGCAACGGGCCTGGGTGGCTTTGCGCCGCTGGTTTTGGCGGACGACGCGCAGGACGTAGGTTCGGTGAATATCGCCGGCAAACAAACCCTGGGCAACGGCCACATGATTCGCGAAGAAAGTGCCAAGGCGCGGTCCACGGTGACCAAGGAAGCCATGGACGAAATGTCGGCGACCGCCAACGCCATCGACAAGCTCAAATACACGCCGGGCATCAACGTTTCCAGCGATGACGCCAGCGGCACCAGTGGCACCAACTTCACCATGCGCGGCATGAACTCCGACCAGATCGGGGTATCCGTGGACGGTGTGCCGATCAACGACTCGGGCAACTACAGCGTTTACTCCAATCAGTTGGGCGACCCGGAAAACCTCGCGGAAGTCTTCGCCACCCAGGGCTCGTCCGAAGCGGACGGCCCGCACATCGGTTCCAGCGGTGGCAACATCGGCATGATCACCATTCGGCCGACTAAAGAGTCCGGCGTGTTCGCCAAGCAGATCGTCGGTGCCAATGCCCTGCGCAAGACCTTCGTACGAGTGAACACAGGTGACTTCGGCGGCCTCAAGACCTGGGTATCGGCGTCTCACCTGGAAGGTGACAAGTGGCGCGGCAAAGGCACACTGCGCAGTGACAAGGTCGAGTGGAGCAGTCTGTTTGAAGACGGCAACGGCAACTCCACACTGGCCACGGTGAAGTACAACAACCAGGAAAACTACAACTACAACAGCCTGAGCAAAACGCAGTTCGAGCAGGAAGGGCGACGCAAGGATTACTCTGAAACGCCAATTTATAAGAGCGGGCTGCTGTCCTCGTCTTATAAGCTCAACCGCAATCCCTTTGAAAGCGTCAACGCCACGCTCACCCAGCGCTGGCAGTTGCGAGACAACTTGGCATTGACCGTCACTCCGTATTACTACTGGGCCAACGGTGGCAGTTTCAGTGGCCAGACCGCTTCGAACCTGGGGCCGAAGTCCGACAAGGCCGGCAACTACGACCTGAGCAACCTGAAATCGGCCAACTACTACCGTCCATCCTGGACCGAGACCTGGCGCCCTGGTGTCACCGCCAAAATGAAATGGGACATCAACGAAGAACACAGCCTGGACTACGGCTACTGGTATGAACGTGCTCGCCAGCGCCAGACCCAGCCGTTTATCGGGATCAACGGCGAAGGCGCGCCTGACGATGTGTGGGGCGATTACAACAGTGGTGGCCAGGTAGTCGACAAGAATGGCGCGACGGTACAAGGCCGTCATTACTACACCGTCACCCCGGCCCAGAAACTCTGGGTTCAGGACAGCTGGCAAGCCACGCCGGACCTGAGCTTTGTCGGCGGCGTGGCGTACCAATATGTCGAGCGTGACGGCAACAACCTGGGCAGCCTGTACGACAAACCGGAAAAACGTAACACCCGTTACCACCAGTTCCTGCCGAACTTCAGCGCCAAGTACCAGGTCGACGAAAGCAACCAGGCGTTCTACAACGTCACCCGCAACATGCGTACGCCACCGAACTACGTGCTGTACAACAAGGGCGACTCGGTGAGCCTCAAGCCGGAGTTGAGCTGGAACCAGGAACTGGGCTGGCGCTACACCGAAGATGCCATGGCGTTGAGCGCGACCCTGTTCTACATCAGCTTCAAGGACCGCCAACTGTCGACCACCGACCTGAACGGCGACTACGCGGTGATCAACGTCGGACAGGTCGACAACAAGGGCCTGGAACTGGAGTGGAGCGGCCTGTTGCCGCATAACTTCAACTACTACGCGTCCTACACCTACACCCAGTCCGAGCAGAAAGACAATTTGCTCAGCAAGAATGTGCTGCTGCCGACGGCGGGCAAGCAACTGGCCAACGTGCCGGAAAACATGTTCAACCTGGTGTTCGGTTATGACGACTCGCGCTTCTACGGCAACATCGCGGGCAAGTACGTCGGTAGCTTCTACGGCGACTTGACCAACGACGAGAAAATCTCCGGGCGTACCGTGGTCGACCTGAACGCCGGTATCTACTTGCCGGTGGACAAGAAAGTCATCAAATCCGCGACCCTGCGCTTGTCGATGCTTAACGTGTTCGACAAGGAGTACCTGAGCTCAGCGCGTACCGTGTCGTTCAACTCGGCCCCGGTGAATGGGCTGGCGCCGAGCACGGCGTATTACAACGTGGGGGAAGAGCGTACGGCGATGGTGTCGCTCGAGGCCAACTTCTAAGATAAGAGCACCGCAGAAACCAATGTGGGAGGAGGCAAGCCCCCTCCCACATTTGAATTGCTGTGAACGATAGATTGGTTTATTTCAAGGCGGCCATGATTGCTTCAGGGTTGTAGTCGCGGATCAATGTTCCATTCACGTCCACAAATGGAATTCCGCCACCGCCCAACGCTTCATACGCCTTGCGCGCCTGGGCGTCCTTCTCGATGTCGAACGCCTGGTACGGAATGCCTTTCTGATCCAGGAACCGGCGGATCTGCTTGCAGTAACCACACCATTCGGTGGCGTAGAGCACCACGTGCGCGGAAGCGCGTACCTGCTCCGATACCACCTGCGACGGGTTGAACACCCGCTCGATCTTGCCCCAGTTCTGGATCACCACCACGACCAGCAAGACCAGCAGGACTTTCTTGAAAACCCCACCGAGCATCAGTTGCGACGCTTGAGCTGGTCAGTCAGTTGGGTCGGCAGGCCCTTGATGATCAAGGTGCCGGCGGCTTCGTCGTATTCGATCTTGTCGCCCAGCAGGTGTGCTTCGAAGCTGATGGACAAGCCTTCAGCGCGGCCGGTGAAGCGGCGGAACTGGTTGAGCGTGCGCTTATCCGCCGGGATCTCCGGCGAGAGGCCGTAGTCCTTGTTGCGGATATGGTCGTAGAACGCCTTTGGCCGGTCTTCATCGATCAGTCCCGAGAGTTCTTCCAGGCCCATGGGCTCGCCAAGCTTGGCCTGGCTGCTGGCGTAATCCACCAAAGTCTTGGTTTTCTCGCGGGCGGATTCGTCCGGCAAGTCTTCGCTTTCCACGAAGTCACTGAAGGCCTTGAGCAGGGTGCGGGTCTCACCCGGGCCGTCGACGCCTTCCTGGCAGCCGATGAAGTCGCGGAAGTACTCCGAGACCTTCTTGCCGTTCTTGCCCTTGATAAAGGAGATGTACTGCTTGGACTGCTTGTTGTTCTGCCACTCGGACACATTGATCCGTGCTGCCAGGTGCAGTTGGCCCAGGTCGAGGTGGCGCGACGGGGTCACGTCCAGCTCGTCGGTCACCGCCACGCCTTCGCTGTGGTGCAGCAGGGCGATGGCCAGGTAATCGGTCATGCCTTGCTGGTAGTGCGCAAACAGCACGTGGCCGCCGGTGGAGAGGTTGGACTCCTCCATCAGCTTTTGCAGGTGCTCGACCGCCGTACGACTGAAGGTGGTGAAATCCTGGCCTCCGTCGAAATATTCCTTCAACCAGCCACTGAACGGGTGCGCGCCGGACTCGGCATGGAAGAAACCCCAGGCCTTGCCCTGTTTGGCGTTGTAGCTCTCGTTTAGGTCGGCAAGCATGTTCTCGATGGCGGCCGATTCGGACAGCTCCGTATCGCGGGCGTGGAGAACTGCGGGTGTGCCGTCGGGTTTTTTGTCGATCAGGTGGACGATGCAATGACGGATCGGCATAGGCTTCTCGGCTGGTTGAAGGGGAGCCGGTGGCCTCCCCGAAAAGTTGCCAAGTGTACCGCACCCATTGGCCAAGACACTCGTCGGCGGCTGTTTTGGGTGACCTCCGACAGCCTATATGCCTTTTTTTCACGGTTTAGAGCGATAAAGCTGACCAAATGGCTAGGTAGAAGCGGATATTTCCCCGTCTCTGTGCTAGTTTTGCCCCGTCTTACGCCAAGTCTCGGCGTTAAGCGTGCATTCAGCATCTGTCAGGTCGAACCAATCCCCGTTTCAAGTATCTATAACCCCGATCTCTGTGGTTATAGCCGGGGGTGCCAGGCCATGACGGTCGGGCTCGACGGCTGACACTGCACTCTGCAATCCATATGAATTTGATAGGGAAGGAACACCACAATGGCTTTGACTAAAGACCAACTGATCGCTGATATCGCTGAAGCTATCGACGCGCCAAAAACCACCGCGCGCGCAGCTCTGGACCAACTGGGCCAGATCGTTGCTGATCAGCTGGAAAACGGCGGCGAAATCACTCTGCCAGGTATCGGCAAGCTGAAAGTGACCGAGCGTCCTGCCCGTACTGGCCGTAACCCTTCGACTGGCGCTGCCATCGAAATCGCTGCCAAGAAAGTTATCAAGCTGGTTGTGGCCAAAGGCCTGACCGACGCTGTTAACAAGTAAGACGCAGTAAAAAAAACCGTGCTCCGGAGTGATCCGGGCACGGTTTTTTGTTGCCTGCGATTTGTCAGTCGCGAACCCAGCGCTGGCGCCAGATCTGCTGCTCGTTCTTGGTCTGGAAGGTCCAGGCCACAAATCGGCTTTGCTTCTGGCCCTGGGACATTTCCACGACCTGGCTTTCCAGGACACCGGCCTTTTTCAGGGCGGTCTCGATTGCGGGCAAGTTCGATGCTTTTGACACAAGGGTGCTGAACCACAACACCTTGTGGGCAAAGTGCGCGCTCTCGGCGATCAGTTGCGTTACAAAACGCGCTTCACCGCCTTCACACCACAGCTCGGCCGATTGGCCACCGAAGTTCAGTACCGGCAACTTACGTTTGGGATCGGCCTTGCCCAGGGCGCGCCACTTGCGTTCGCTACCTTTGGTCGCCTCTGCCATGGACGCGTGGAATGGCGGGTTGCACATCGTCAGGTCAAAGCGCTCGCCCGGCTCCATCAAGCCCAGCAGGATCTGCTTGGGATTGGTTTGCTGGCGCAGTTGAATGACCTTGCTCAGGTCGTTGGACTGCACGATGGCCTTGGCGGCGGCCACGGCGATAGGGTCGACTTCCGAGCCCAGGAAGTTCCAGCGGTATTCCATGTAGCCAATCAGTGGGTAGACGCAGTTGGCGCCCATGCCGATGTCCAGCACCTTGACGATCGAGCCACGAGGAATCTTGCCGTCGTTGGCGCTGGCCAGCAGGTCGGCGAGGAAGTGCACGTAGTCGGCACGCCCCGGCACCGGTGGGCACAGGTAGTCGGCGGGGATATCCCAGTGCTGGATGCCGTAGAAGGCTTTCAGCAACGCCCGGTTGAACACCCGCACCGCATCCGGGCTGGCGAAGTCGATGCTCTCTTTGCCATAAGGATTGATGATCACGAATTTCGCCAGTTCCGGCGTGGTCTTGATCAGCGCCGGGAAGTCGTAACGGCCTGTGTGGCGGTTGCGCGGGTGCAGGGAGGCCTCTTTACGCGGCGTGACGGGTTTGGCCGTGGCTGCGGTTTTAGGCTTCTTGCGCGGAGGTTTTGGCGTGCTGGGGGTGGTCATGATGATTCTGGTGTTGGCTCAATGTGGCGGGCATTGTCACACATCCTGAGGTGATCTCGGTCAAATGTGGGAGGGGGCTTGCCCCCGATGGCGGTGTATCAGCTAAATATGAAGTGGCTGAACCAGCACTATCGGGGGCAAGCCCCCTCCCACATTGATTGTATTGCCAGCCTGGAATTGGGGAATTCCAGGCAAAAAAAAGAGGCCCGAAGGCCTCTTTATCTACATAGGTTCCACCTTACAGGCTGGAAATCCGCGCATGCTGCTCCGCCAGCTTGCCCAGGGCCTGTTCAGCCTCGGCCAGTTTGGCGCGTTCTTTGTCGATCACTTCAGCCGGTGCCTTGTCGACGAATGCCGCGTTGGACAGCTTACCGCCCACCCGCTGCACTTCGCCTTGCAGGCGTGCGATTTCCTTATCGAGGCGGGCCAGTTCGGCGCCCTTGTCGATCAAGCCGGCCATCGGCACCAACACTTCCATGTCGCCAACCAGTGCGGTGGCGGACAGCGGAGCTTCGGCGCCGTCAGCCAATACGGTGATCGACTCCAGCTTCGCCAGCTTCTTGAGCAGTGCGTCGTTCTCGGCGAGACGACGCTGGTCTTCGGCACTGGCGTTCTTCACGAACACTGCCAATGGCTTGCCCGGGCCGATGTTCATCTCGGCGCGGATGTTGCGCGTGCCGAGCATCAGGGTCTTGAGCCATTCGATATCGCTTTCGGCCGCCTCATCGATGCGTGCTTCGTTGGCTACTGGCCAAGGTTGCAGCATGATGGTCTTGCCTTCGATACCGGCCAGCGGCGCGAGGCGCTGCCAGATTTCTTCGGTGATGAACGGCATGAACGGATGCGCCAGGCGCAGGGCCACTTCCAGCACGCGTACCAGGGTGCGACGGGTGCCACGCTGACGTTCGATCGGCGCGTTCTCGTCCCACAGCACTGGCTTGGACAGTTCCAGGTACCAGTCGCAGTATTGGTTCCAGATGAACTCGTACAAGGCTTGTGCCGCCAGGTCGAAACGGAACTGGTCGAGCTGGCGGGTCACTTCGGTTTCGGTGCGTTGCAGCTGCGAGATGATCCAGCGATCCGCCAGCGACAGCTCATAGGCTTCGCCGTTCTGGCCGCAGTCTTCGCCTTTATCCAGCACGTAGCGCGCCGCGTTCCAGATTTTGTTGCAGAAGTTGCGATAGCCTTCGACGCGGCCCATGTCGAACTTGATGTCGCGACCGGTGGACGCCAGCGAACAGAAGGTGAAGCGCAGGGCGTCGGTGCCGTAGCTGGCGATGCCGTCGGCGAACTCGTCGCGGGTCTGCTTCTCGATCTTCTTCGCCAGTTTCGGCTGCATCAGGCCCGAGGTGCGCTTTTGCACCAGGGTTTCCAGGTCGATGCCGTCGATGATGTCCAGCGGGTCCAGGACGTTGCCCTTGGACTTGGACATCTTCTGGCCCTGGCCATCTCGCACCAGGCCGTGCACGTACACGGTCTTGAACGGTACCTGCGGCGTGCCGTCCTCGTTCTTCACCAAGTGCATGGTCAGCATGATCATCCGGGCAACCCAGAAGAAAATGATGTCGAAACCGGTGACCAGCACGTCGGTGGAGTGGAACTTCTTCAGGAATTCGGTCTGCTGCGGCCAGCCCAGTGTGGAGAAAGTCCACAGGCCCGAGCTGAACCAGGTGTCCAGTACGTCGTTGTCCTGCTGCAGCGCAACGTCGGCACCGAGGTTGTGCTTGGCACGCACTTCGGCTTCGTCGCGGCCTACATAGACCTTGCCCGATTCGTCGTACCAGGCCGGAATGCGGTGGCCCCACCACAGCTGACGGCTGATGCACCAATCCTGGATGTCGCGCATCCACGAGAAGTACATGTTTTCGTACTGCTTGGGCACGAACTGGATGCGGCCATCTTCAACGGCCGCGATGGCAGGTTCTGCCAACGGTTTGGTGGACACGTACCACTGGTCGGTCAGCCACGGCTCGATCACGGTGCCGGAACGGTCGCCTTTCGGCACTTTCAGGCCGTGGTCGTCAACGCTCACCAGCAGGCCGGCAGCGTCGAAGGCGGCCACGATCTGCTTGCGTGCTTCGAAACGATCCAGGCCAACGTATTCGGCCGGGATCTTGCCGTCGATGCTTTCGTTCAGCGTGCCGTCCAGGTTGAACACCTGGCAGGCCGGCAGTACGGCGGCGTTTTTGTCGAAGATGTTCAGCAGCGGCAGGTTGTGGCGCTTGCCGACTTCGTAGTCGTTGAAATCGTGGGCCGGGGTGATTTTCACGCAGCCGGTGCCGAATTCAGGGTCGCAGTAGTCGTCCGCGATGATCGGGATACGACGGCCAACCAGCGGCAGTTCGACGAATTTGCCGATCAGCGCCTGGTAGCGCTCGTCGTTCGGGTTAACCGCGACGGCGGCGTCGCCAAGCATGGTTTCCGGACGGGTGGTGGCGACGATCAGGTAATCGTTGCCTTCAGCGGTCTTGGCGCCATCGGCCAGTGGGTACTTGAGGTTCCACAGGAAGCCTTTTTCGTCGTGGTTTTCCACTTCGAGGTCGGAAATTGCCGTGTGCAACTTGGTGTCCCAATTGACCAGGCGCTTGCCGCGGTAGATCAGGCCGTCTTCGTGCAAGCGTACAAAAGCTTCTTTCACCGATTCCGACAGGCCGTCGTCCATGGTGAAGCGTTCGCGGCTCCAGTCTACGGACGAGCCCAGACGACGGATCTGACGGCTGATGTTGCCGCCGGACTGGTCTTTCCATTCCCAGATTTTTTCCAGGAATTTCTCGCGGCCCAGGTCATGGCGGTTCTGGCCAGTGGCTTCGAGTTGGCGTTCCACCAGCATCTGGGTGGCGATACCGGCGTGGTCGGTGCCCGGCTGCCACAGGGTGTTGCGGCCCTGCATGCGGCGGAAACGGATCAACGCATCCATGATCGCATTGTTGAAGCCATGGCCCATGTGCAGGCTGCCAGTGACATTCGGTGGCGGAATCATGATGGTGTAGGAATCGCCCGCGCCTTGCGGGGCGAAATAATTCTCGGATTCCCAGGTGTTGTACCAGGAAGTTTCGATGGCGTGCGGCTGGTAGGTCTTATCCATGCGCGGCGGGACCCTAGTTGGCATTAATTCAGGAAAGCCGGCAAGTATAACGGGGGATAAGGCGCAGGGCGAGGCGAAGACAGGCTTAAGACAGATGCAAAATCAAGGTGGGAGCCGGCTTGCCTGCGATAGCGGTTTCTCAGTCGATATCTTCAGTGACTGTTACACCGCTATCGCAGGCAAGCCAGCTCCCACAGAAATGTGTGAAAGCGTCAGGACTGGTACTGGCTCAGCAACCGCTCCATCCGCGCATCCAGCCGACGCTTGATCTCGGTTTCGATGTGCGGGGCAAAGTCGTCGATCACGTCTTGCATGATCAGTTGCGCAGCGGCGCGTAGTTCATTGTCCAGGTGCAGCAGCAGGGCATCTGGCCCTTTTTCAGCGGGGGCAGGTTCGACGGCAGGCACCTCGGCAACCGGCTCCGGCGCGGCGGGCTTGCCGCCGACCATGTCGAACAACAGCGGAATCTGTACCTCGCCATCGACCGACTCGGTCAACAGCGGCGGTTGCAAGTCATCATCACCCAGCAACTGGCGGATAGACTCAAGGTCATCCAGCAGGTGGTCGTCTTTTTTCAGCGGGTTGGGAGTGTCCATCGTGTACTCAAAGTCGTTGTAGCCGGTGATCTTGCAGAGGATAGCCCTGTTCACGGTAGAAACGGAAACTCTCCCGCGCGGCCTGACGAATAGCCGGGTCTTCCACCACCACTTCCGCCACGCGGGCAAATGCCTTGGCAAAGGGCGGTACTTTCAGGTCCAGGTTGACCAGTAGGTCATGGTGATCGCCGCAGCTGTCGCCCAAACCCAGGACAACCAGGCCTTCGGGTTCCGACTCGGCGGGGCCGTGGGGCACGAAGCTTTCGCCCTTGAAGCGCCACAGGCGGGCGTCCAGTTCGTCGCGCTGGGTGGCATCGCTGCAATGCAGGTAGATGCGGTGGCCCATGCGCCAGGCTTTTTCGGTGAGTTTGCAGGCAAAGTCCAGGCGCGCGAGCGGGTCGGCGCTGGGCAATATATAGAAGTCGACTTGGGTCATTGCGGTTCCTGAGACCGAGGCGACGCAAAGGTCGCCCCGGAATCTTCAGTTTCAGGCCTTGGCGCGATCCAGCAGGTACTGGGTCAGCAATGGAACCGGACGGCCAGTGGCGCCCTTGTCCTTGCCGCCGCTGGTCCAGGCCGTGCCGGCGATGTCCAGGTGCGCCCAGTTGAAGTTCTTGGCGAAGCGCGACAGGAAGCAGGCCGCCGTGATGGTGCCGGCTTTCGGGCCGCCGATGTTGGCGATGTCGGCGAACGGGCTGTCCAACTGTTCCTGGTACTCATCGAACAGCGGCAGTTGCCAGGCGCGGTCGTCGGCGGCCTTGCCGGCGCTGAGCAGTTGCTCGATCAGTTCGTCGTTGTTGCCCAGCAGGCCCGAGGTGTGGGAACCCAGGGCGACGATGCAGGCACCGGTCAGGGTGGCGATGTCGATCACGGCTTGCGGTTTGAAGCGCTCGGCGTAGGTGAGGGCATCGCACAGCACCAGGCGGCCTTCGGCGTCGGTGTTGAGGATTTCGACGGTCTGGCCGCTCATGGTGGTGACGATGTCGCCCGGACGGGACGCGCCGCCGCTTGGCATGTTCTCGGCGCAGGCCAGGATGCACACCAGGTTGATCGGCAGCTTGAGTTCCAGCACGGCACGCAGGGTGCCGAATACGCTGGCGGCACCGCCCATGTCGTACTTCATCTCATCCATGCCGGCGCCCGGCTTGAGGCTGATGCCACCGGTGTCGAAGGTGATGCCTTTACCCACCAGGGCGTAAGGTTTCTCGGACTTCTTGCCGCCGTTGTATTGCATCACGATCAGGCGTGGTGGCTGGTCGCTGCCTTGGCCCACGGCATAGAACGAGCCCATGCCCAGTTCCTTGATCTTCTTCTCGTCGAGCACTTCGACTTTCAGGCTCTTGAACTCTTTGCCCAGTGCCTTGGCCTGCTCGCCGAGGAAAGTCGGGTGGCAGATGTTTGGCGGCAGGTTGCCCAGGTCGCGGGTGAACGACATGCCATTGGCGATGGCCTGGGCGTGGGACACGGCGCGCTCGACTTCAGCCTGGGCGGCCTTGATGGTCAGCAGGGTGATTTTCTTCAGGGCGCGGGGTTCGGCTTTCTGGCTCTTGAACTGGTCGAAAATGTAGCCGCCGTCGACCAGGGTTTCGGCCAGCAGGCGGGTCTTGCCGTAACTGTCACGACCTTTGACGACGATTTCATCGAGGGCCAGTGCCGCGTCGCTGCCGCCCAGGCCCTTGAGGGTGGTGAGGATGCCACTCACGATCTTGCGGAATGGGCGGTCGCCCAGCTCGGCATCCTTACCTACGCCGACCAGCAAGACGCGCTCGGCCTTGAGGTTGGGCAGGCTTTGCAGCAACAGGCTCTGGCCGACCTTGCCGGCCAGGTCGCCGCGCTTGAGCACGGCGCTGATGGCGCCACCGCTCAATTCGTCCAGTTGCTTGGCGGCGACGCCGAGTTTGCGGCCTTCGCCGACAGCGACCACGAGGGTGGCGGTTTTCAACGTTTCGGGGCTAACGCTTTTTACAACCAATTCCATTTTCGGGTCCCTTATCAAGGTCTGTGAGCCTGAGGTTTGTACACAGGCTTTAAAGCCTGGCGGCTTTGTAAACCGCCAGCGGCAAAGGCCGCAGTTTGAACCTCGCCGACGGAACCTGACAACCCTTGCCACGCGCTTTGTGCACGCGCATGAGTAAGCTCCGTGACAGGCGCGGTCAATCACAGGATAATGCGCCATCTTTTTAGCCGGCCCGTGCAAACGGATCGACTCGTTATGCTTGCTTGTTTGGCCGCCTTAGCCTGACAACCCTGGAGTGTCTGGTTTGATTGTCTTCCGTTATCTGTCCCGCGAAGTCCTGTTGACCCTGAGTGCCGTGAGTGCGGTATTGCTGGTCATCACCATGAGTGGTCGTTTCGTCAAATTCCTGGCCCAGGCCGCTTCGGGGGCTTTGGACCCTGGCTCGTTGTTCCTGATCATGGGCTTCCGCCTGCCGGGCTTCCTGCAGCTGATCCTGCCGCTTGGCCTGTTTCTGGGCATTCTGCTGGCCTATGGCCGGTTGTACCTCGAAAGTGAAATGACCGTGCTCTCGGCCACCGGCATGAGCCAGCAGCGCCTGTTGGCGATGACCATGGTGCCCGCCGCAGGCGTTGCCCTGGTGGTGGCGTGGTTGAGCATGAGCCTGGCGCCCCAGGGGGCCATGCAGTTCCAGCTGTTGCTGAACAAACAGGATGCAATGACCGAGTTTGACACCCTGGAGCCCGGGCGATTCCAGGCGCTCAACGACGGCACGCGGGTGACCTACACCGAAACCATGACCGATGACCGCTCCAATCTCGGTGGTGTGTTCATTTCCCAGAAAAACCTCGGTGAAAACCAGAAAGACCGTGGTATTTCGATTTTGGTGGCCGACAGCGGACGCCAGGAAGTCCGCCCCGATGGCAGCCGCTACCTGATCCTGGAGAATGGCTATCGTTATGACGGCAGCCCTGGCCTCGCGGAATATCGGGCGATCAAGTACGACACTTATGGTGTGATGCTGGCCAAGCCTGAAATCAGTGAGGAAGTGACCGACCGCGATGCCTTGCCAACGTCGGCGCTGTGGGGCAGCCAGGAACTGCGTTCCATCGCCGAGTTGCAATGGCGGATTTCCCTGCCGTTGCTGGTGTTCATCGTGACGTTGATGGCCGTGCCGCTGTCCCGGGTCAACCCGCGCCAGGGCCGCTTCCTCAAGCTATTGCCGGCGATCCTGCTGTACATGGCCTACTTGACCATCCTGATTTCCGCCCGCGGTTCCCTGGAGAAGGGCAAGTTGTCGCCGGTCCTCGGCCTGTGGTGGGTGCACGGGATCTTCCTGGCGATCGGCCTGGGGCTGCTCTACTGGGAACCTATCCGTTTGAAAATGAAGAGCCGTCGTGGCCTGAAGGAGTTGGCCCGTGGCTAAGCTTGATCGCTACATCGGTAGCAGCGTACTGATCGCCATCCTGGCGGTATTGGGCATCATCCTTGGCCTGGCCTCGTTGTTTGCCTTTATTGATGAAGTAGGCAACGTCACCGAAACCTATACGGTCACGGATGTGTTGAGCTATGTGGCTCTGACAGCACCTCGCCGTCTCTACGACATGATGCCGATGGCCGCGCTGATCGGTTGCCTGATCGGCCTGGGCAGCCTGGCCAGCAGCAGCGAGCTGACCATCATGCGCGCCGCCGGTGTGTCCATCGGTCGTATTGTCTGGGCGGTGATGAAGCCCATGCTCCTGCTGATGGCCTGCAGCGTGTTGATCGGCGAATACGTGGCGCCACCGGCCGAAGCCACGGCCCAGGCCAATCGCGCCCTGGCCCAGGGGTCGGGCGACGCGCAAAGCGCCAAGCATGGCCTGTGGCACCGCCAGGGTGATGAGTTCATCCACATCAACGCCGTGCAGCCGGACGGCCTGTTGATCGGTGTGACGCGCTATACCTTCGATAAAGAGCGGCACATGCTGACCTCCAGCTTTGCCAAGCGCGCCCAGTACAGCGCCGAGAAGTGGGAATTGAGTGATGTGACCACCACTTATTTCCGCAATGTTGGGCAGGGCACCAAGGCCTATACCGAAGTGATCAATAAGCCGACCGAGGCCTGGGACATCGCCCTGAAGCCTGAACTGCTCAACACCGTAGTGATGATCCCGGAAGCCCTGCCAATCTCCGGTCTGTGGAGCTATATCCACTACCTCAAGGACCAGGGCCTGAATAACGGCCGCTACTGGCTGGCGTTCTGGGTCAAGGTGCTGCAACCGGTGGTGACCGCCGCGCTGGTGCTGATGGCTATCTCGTTCATCTTCGGTCCGCTGCGTTCCGTGACCCTTGGTCAGCGCGTATTTACCGGCGTGCTGGTGGGCTTCACCTTCCGGATTGCCCAGGATCTGCTGGGCCCATCGAGCCTGGTGTTCGGCTTCTCACCGCTGTTTGCGGTGCTGGTGCCGACGACGATCTGCGCCGTGGCCGGGTTCTGGCTGCTGCGTCGAGCCGGTTGATACCGCGCTTATGAACAAAAAATGCCCCGTTCGAGAGATCGGGGCATTTTTGTTCTGGTCAGCAAAGATGACGTCCGGCCCGGGCATCAGGTACAATTCCCGGCTATTTTTCAGCGGGCAATCTGCCTGCAGCCTTTTTGAGTGTTGATCCGTGAGTGATTTGAGTCATATCCGCAATTTCTCCATCATCGCCCACATTGACCATGGCAAGTCGACGCTGGCCGATCGATTCATCCAGATGTGCGGTGGCCTTGCCGAGCGTGAAATGGAAGCCCAGGTCCTGGACTCCATGGACCTCGAACGCGAGCGCGGGATCACCATCAAGGCCCACAGCGTTACTCTGTACTACAAGGCCAAAGACGGTATCACCTACCAGTTGAACTTCATTGACACCCCGGGCCACGTCGACTTCACCTACGAAGTCAGCCGTTCCCTGGCGGCCTGTGAAGGTGCCTTGCTGGTGGTTGACGCAGGACAAGGCGTTGAAGCGCAGTCGGTTGCCAACTGCTACACCGCGATCGAGCAGGGCCTGGAAGTCATGCCCGTGCTGAACAAGATCGACTTGCCCCAGGCCGAGCCTGAGCGCGTCAAGGAAGAGATCGAGAAGATCATCGGCATCGATGCCACCGACGCCGTCACCTGCAGCGCCAAGACCGGCCTGGGTGTCGACGAGGTGCTCGAGCGCCTGGTACACACCATTCCCGCCCCGACCGGTAACATCGAAGATCCGCTGCAAGCGTTGATCATCGACTCCTGGTTCGACAACTACCTGGGCGTTGTCTCCCTGGTCCGCGTGCGCCACGGCCGCGTGAAGAAGGGCGACAAGATCCTGGTCAAATCCACCGGCAAGATCCACCTGGTGGACAGCGTCGGTGTATTCAACCCCAAGCACACCGCGACCGTTGATCTGAAAGCCGGTGAAGTAGGCTTCATCATCGCCGGTATCAAGGACATCCATGGTGCGCCGGTCGGTGACACCCTGACCTTGAGCAGCACGCCGGATGTCGACGTACTGCCGGGCTTCAAGCGCATTCAGCCGCAGGTGTATGCCGGCCTGTTCCCGGTCAGCTCCGATGACTTCGAAGATTTCCGCGAGGCCCTGCAAAAGCTGACCCTCAACGACTCTTCGTTGCAGTACACCCCGGAAAGCTCCGACGCCCTGGGCTTCGGCTTCCGTTGCGGCTTCCTGGGCATGCTGCACATGGAAATCATCCAGGAGCGCCTCGAGCGCGAGTACGACCTGGACCTGATCACCACCGCACCCACGGTTATTTTTGAGCTGTTGCTGAAAACCGGTGAAACGATTTACGTCGACAACCCGTCCAAGCTCCCGGATCTGTCGGCGATCGAAGACATGCGCGAGCCAATCGTGCGGGCCAATATCCTGGTTCCGCAGGAGCACTTGGGCAACGTCATCACCCTGTGCATCGAGAAACGTGGCGTCCAGCGCGACATGCTGTTCCTCGGTACCCAGGTGCAAGTGACCTACGACATGCCGATGAACGAAGTGGTACTGGACTTCTTCGACCGTCTCAAATCCACCAGTCGCGGCTATGCTTCGCTGGATTACCATTTCGATCGTTACCAATCGGCTAATCTGGTGAAACTGGATGTGCTGATCAACGGCGACAAGGTAGATGCACTGGCGTTGATCGTGCACAAGGACAACGCGCACTACAAAGGTCGCCAGTTGACCGAGAAGATGAAAGAACTGATTCCGCGCCAGATGTTCGACGTCGCGATCCAGGCCGCCATCGGCGGTCAGATCATTGCACGGACCTCCGTCAAGGCTCTCAGAAAGAACGTACTGGCCAAATGCTACGGCGGTGACGTAAGCCGTAAGCGCAAGCTGCTTGAGAAGCAAAAGGCCGGTAAAAAACGCATGAAGCAAGTAGGTAATGTGGAAGTTCCACAAGAAGCCTTCCTTGCGGTGCTCAGGTTGGATAGTTAGGTCCTATGTCACTAAATTTCCCGCTGTTGCTGGTCATCGCCGTTGCCGTTTGCGGTCTCCTGGCGTTGCTCGATCTGGTGTTCTTCGCCCCGCGTCGGCGGGCGGCTATTGCCTCCTATCAGGGCAGCGTCAGCCAGCCCGATGCGGTGGTGGTCGAGAAGCTGAACAAAGAACCTTTGCTGGTTGAATACGGCAAATCGTTCTTCCCGGTGTTGTTCATCGTGCTGGTGTTGCGTTCGTTCCTGGTGGAGCCGTTTCAGATCCCATCGGGGTCGATGAAGCCTACCTTGGACGTGGGCGACTTCATCCTGGTGAACAAGTTTTCCTACGGAATTCGCCTGCCGGTGATCGACAAGAAAGTCATCCAGGTGGGTGACCCGCAGCGCGGCGATGTGATGGTGTTCCGCTACCCAAGCGACCCGAACGTCAACTACATCAAGCGTGTAGTGGGCCTGCCGGGCGACGTGATTCGCTACACCAGCGACAAGCGTCTGTTCGTCAACGGTGAGTCGGTGGCCGAGAAGTTGATCGGTACCGAGCCGAACACCTTGGGCAGCGCCGAGCTGTACCAGGAAAAACTCGGTACGGTAGAGCACGAAATCCGCAAGGAAATGAGCCGCTACCGTGCAATGCCTGATGGCGAGTGGAAAGTGCCTGCCGGGCACTATTTCATGATGGGCGACAACCGGGACAACTCCAACGACAGCCGCTACTGGGATGACCCCAACATTCCCAAGGACCTGTTGGGCATGGTTCCCGACGAGAACATTGTCGGCAAGGCCTTCGCGGTCTGGATGAGTTGGCCGGAACCCAAGCTCAGCCACCTGCCGAACTTCTCGCGGGTCGGGCTGATCAAGTAATACAGGCGGCGCTGTTCACACAGCGCCGAATGCTTTTCTGGGGTGGGGACAATCTTTGGCCCGACCTCATGCAGCACCAATCAGGATTTGAATTTGAACACTGCGTCAATCGTCGATGGCCGCCGGTGCCACCAACTAGATATGGATAAACCGTGACCGTTTCTCTAAGTCGTCTCGAGCGCCAGCTCGGCTACACCTTCAAGGACCAGGAATTGATGGTCCTTGCCCTCACACACCGCAGCTTTGCAGGGCGTAATAACGAGCGCCTGGAATTCCTCGGTGATGCCATCCTCAATTTCGTTGCCGGTGAGGCGCTGTTCGAGCGTTTCCCGCAAGCCCGTGAAGGCCAGCTGTCGCGCCTGCGTGCACGCCTGGTGAAGGGCGAGACCCTGGCCGTGCTGGCCCGTGGTTTCGGCCTGGGCGAGTACCTGCGCCTGGGTTCCGGTGAATTGAAAAGTGGCGGTTTCCGCCGCGAGTCGATCCTGGCCGATGCCCTTGAGGCGTTGATCGGTGCGATCTACCTCGATGCCGGGATGGAAGCGGCCAAGGAACGGGTCACGGCCTGGCTGACCTCCGAGATCGAAAGCCTCACGCTGGTCGACACCAACAAAGATCCCAAGACCCGTCTGCAGGAATACCTGCAATCCCGAGGTTGCGAACTGCCACGTTACGAAGTGGTGGATATCCAGGGTGAGCCCCATTGCCGCGTATTCTTCGTGGAATGTGAAATCACCTTACTGAATGAAAAAAGCCGAGGTCAGGGTGTGAGCCGTCGTATTGCCGAACAGGTAGCGGCCGCAGCAGCACTGATTGCCCTGGGCGTGGAGAATGGCCATGACTGATTCAACTGCAACACGCTGTGGCTATGTTGCCATCGTCGGCCGCCCGAACGTGGGCAAGTCCACGTTGCTGAACCACATCCTGGGCCAAAAGCTCGCGATCACTTCGCGCAAGCCGCAGACCACCCGTCACAACATGCTGGGCATCAAGACTGAAGGCAACGTGCAAGCGGTCTATGTCGACACCCCGGGCATGCACAAAGGCGGTGAAAAAGCCCTCAACCGCTACATGAACAAGACCGCTTCGGCAGCGTTGAAAGACGTCGACGTGGTGATCTTCGTGGTCGACCGCACCAAGTGGACCGACGAAGACCAGATGGTTCTTGAACGTGTGCAGTACGTCACCGGCCCGTTGATCGTCGCGCTGAACAAGACTGATCGCATCGAAGATAAAGCCGAGCTGATGCCACACCTGAGCTGGTTGCAGGAACAACTGCCGAACGCCCAGATCATTCCGATTTCGGCCCAGCATGGCCACAACCTCGATGCCCTGGAGCGTGTGATCGCCGAGCACCTGCCGGAGAACGAGCACTTCTTCCCGGAAGACCAGATCACCGACCGCAGCAGCCGCTTCCTGGCCGCTGAACTGGTGCGCGAGAAAATCATGCGCCAGATGGGCGCCGAGCTGCCGTACCAGATCACCGTGGAAATCGAAGAGTTCAAGCAGCAGGGCAAGACCCTGCATATTCATGCGCTGATCCTCGTCGAACGTGACGGCCAGAAGAAAATCATCATTGGCGACAAGGGCGAGCGCATCAAGCGCATCGGCACCGAAGCGCGCAAGGACATGGAGTTGCTGTTCGACTCCAAGATCATGCTCAACCTGTGGGTGAAGGTGAAGGGCGGCTGGTCCGATGATGAGCGTGCACTGCGCTCCCTGGGCTACGGCGACCTGTAACAAGCCCTGAGCACACCGCAGGACAAATGTGGGAGGGGGCCTGCCCCCGATAGCGGTGGGTCAGTTGACAAATAAGTGACTGACACACTGCAATCGGGGGCAAGCCCCCTCCCACATTAGGTTTATGTTGTTTTCAATATCGAGAACCCATGTCCAACCCCCCTAGCCAACCCGCCTACGTCCTGCACAGCCGCGCCTACCGCGAGACCAGCGCCCTGGTGGATTTCCTCACGCCCCAAGGTCGCCTGCGTGCAGTATTGCGCAGCGCACGGGGCAAGGCGGGGACGTTGGCGCGGCCGTTCGTGGCGTTGGACGTGGAGTTCCGTGGCAAGGGCGAGCTGAAAAACGTCGGTCGCATGGAAAGCGTCGGCACCTCTGCCTGGCTCAATGGCGAAGCGCTGTTCAGCGGCCTTTACCTCAATGAACTGCTGATCCGCCTGCTGCCCGCCGAAGACCCGCACCCGGCGGTCTTCGATCACTACGCCGCGACCTTGCTCGCCCTGGCCGAAGGCCGTCCATTGGAGCCTTTGCTGCGCGCCTTCGAGTGGCGCCTGCTCGACGACCTCGGCTACGGCTTCGAACTGACCAATGACCTGCACGGCGAGCCGATCGCCGCCGACGGCATGTACCGCCTGCAAGTGGATGCTGGCCTTGAGCGTGTGTACCTGCTGCAACCCGGCCTGTTTCAGGGCACCGAGTTGTTGGCCATGAGCGAAGCCGACTGGAGCGCCCCCGGTGCTTTGTCCGCCGCCAAGCGCCTGATGCGCCAGGCCCTGGCCGTGCATCTGGGCGGACGACCACTGGTCAGTCGCGAGTTGTTTCGAAAGCCCTGACAACCCCGTGTATGCTGTGCGGCGTTTCTTTCCCTTTTCAGGAGCGCTTCCGTGACCACCAGCAATCGCATTCTTCTTGGCGTCAACATCGACCACGTCGCCACCCTGCGCCAGGCCCGGGGCACCCGTTACCCTGATCCGGTCAAGGCTGCACTGGACGCCGAAGAAGCGGGCGCCGACGGCATCACCGTGCACTTGCGCGAAGACCGCCGCCACATCCAGGAGCGCGACGTGCTGGTGCTCAAGGATGTGCTGCAAACCCGCATGAACTTCGAAATGGGTGTCACCGAGGAAATGATGCAGTTCGCCGAGCGCATTCGTCCGGCGCACATCTGCCTGGTACCGGAAACCCGCCAGGAACTGACCACCGAAGGCGGCCTCGATGTGGCCGGCCAGGAAGCGCGGATCAAGGCTGCGGTGGAGCGGCTGTCGAAGATTGGTAGCGAAGTGTCGCTGTTTATCGATGCCGATGAGCGTCAGATCGAAGCTTCGCGCCGTGTTGGCGCACCGGCTATCGAGTTGCACACCGGCCGTTACGCCGATGCCACCACGCCCACCGAAGTGGCTGACGAACTGCAACGCATTATTGAGGGTGTGAGCTGCGGTCTAAAGGAAGGTCTGATCGTCAACGCCGGCCATGGCCTGCATTACCACAACGTTGAAGCCGTGGCCGCGATCAAGGGCATCAACGAGCTGAACATCGGCCATGCGCTGGTGGCCCATGCGCTGTTCGTCGGTTTCAAAGGTGCGGTTGCCGAGATGAAGGCCCTGATCCTGGCTGCCGCCAAGGCCTGAGATAACACAGCAGTACCCTTGTGGGAGCTGGCTTGCCCGCGATGGTGGGGGGCAGTCAGCGCAGTATCAACTGACCCACCGCTATCGCAGGCAAGCCAGCTCCCACATTTGGATCTCCAGTGCTTTCATCAGTGTTTCTGTCATGCGGCAATGCGAAGCCTTACTGTTTAGCCAGGTCAGGTGTATCGTATCTGCCCTTTGCGGGCCCCTGGCCTGCGGCAGATACGTGAGGTTGTTGTGTCCCGATCCTTTTCCCGTCGACAAATCCTGGGTGGCCTTGCAGGCCTGGCCGTAGTGGGCGTCGGTGCCGGTGGCGCCTATCGCTACTGGCTGGGGAAAGTCGCCGACGCCGAGGCGGGGCACGATTACGAGTTGATCGCCGCGCCGTTGGACGTGGAACTGGTGCCGGGGTACAAGACTCAAGCCTGGGCGTTCGGCCCCTCGGCGCCGGGCACCGAGTTGCGGGTGCGCCAGGGTGAATGGCTGCGGGTGCGCTTTATCAACCACCTGCCGGTCGCCACTACCATTCATTGGCATGGCATCCGCTTACCATTGGAAATGGACGGCGTGCCCTACGTCTCCCAACTGCCGGTATTGCCCGGTGAATACTTCGACTACAAATTCCGCGTGCCCGATGCCGGCAGCTACTGGTACCACCCCCACGTGAACAGCAGCGAGGAGCTTGGCCGCGGCCTGGTCGGTCCGCTGATCATCGAAGAGCGCGAGCCGACCGGTTTCAAGCACGAACGCACCCTCAGCCTGAAAAGCTGGCATGTGGATGAAGAGGGCGCTTTTGTTGCCTTCAGCGTGCCCCGGGAAGCAGCTCGTGGTGGTACTGCCGGGCGCTTGTCGACCATCAATGGTGTGTCACAGGCCGTGATCGATTTACCGGCCGGGCAGATCACCCGTGTGCGCCTGCTCAACCTCGACAACACCCTGACCTATCGCCTCAATATTCCTGACGTCGAAGCGCAGATCTACGCATTGGACGGCAACCCCATCGAGCCGCGCCCACTGGGCAAGGAATACTGGCTGGGCCCGGGCATGCGCATCTGCCTGGCGATCAAGGCGCCGCCTGCCGGTGAAGAACTGTCGATCCGCAACGGCCCTGTGCGCCTGGGCACCTTCCGTTCGGTGGCTAACACAGACGCACCGACTGAATGGCCACCGGCATTGCCCGCCAACCCGATTGCCGAGCCCGACCTGGCCAATGCCGAGAAACTCAACTTCAATTTCGAGTGGGTCGGCACGGTGTCCGTGGATGACGGGAAACCACCGAGCCTGTGGCAGATCAACGGCAAGGCCTGGGACATCACCGACAAGACCTGCGCCGACCGCCCGATTGCCAAGCTTGAGAAGGGCAAAAGCTACATTTTCGAATTGAAGAACATGACCCAGTACCAACACCCGATTCACCTGCATGGCATGAGCTTCAAGGTGATTGCCTCGAACCGTCACAAGGTGATTCCGTACTTCACCGACACCTACCTGCTGGGCAAGAACGAGCGCGCCCGCGTGGCATTGGTGGCAGATAACCCTGGGGTGTGGATGTTCCACTGCCACGTCATCGACCACATGGAAACCGGCCTGATGGCCGCCATCGAGGTGGCGTGATGCGCCAGATTCGCCCCACCGCGATCATCGATCGCAGTCGCGACCAGGATTTCATGCGCGAAGCCCTGGCCCTCGCCGCACAAGGCGCTGCATTGGGTGAAGTGCCTGTCGGTGCGGTGCTGGTGCAAGACGGCGAAATTATCGGCCGTGGCTTCAACTGCCCCATCAGCGGCAACGACCCCAGTGCCCATGCCGAAATGGTCGCCATCCGTGCGGCCGCGCAAGCCATCAGCAATTACCGCCTGGTGGGCAGCACGTTGTATGTGACGTTGGAGCCATGCAGCATGTGCGCCGGGCTGATCGTGCATTCGCGTATTGCGCGGGTGGTATACGGTGCGCTGGAGCCCAAGGCCGGGATTGTGCAAAGCCAGGGGCAGTTTTTTACCCAGGGTTTTCTCAACCACAAGGTGCTATTTGAAGGGGGCGTGCTGGCCGAGGAGTGCGGGACAGTGCTGAGCGAGTTCTTCAAGGCCAGACGAGCCAAGCCGCCGCTCTAAATAACACTGGATATCAAATGTGGGAGCTGGCTTGCCTGCGATAGCGGTGTGCCAGTCAACTGATCGGTCACTGACCCACCGCTATCGCAGGCAAGCCAGCTCCCACAGTTTTGATCTCTATTTATTCAGTGAACCCGCACGGTTATTTGCGAGCGATGATCACTGCCCGCATCGGCGCCGGCAGGCCTTCGATGGTCTTGCTGTGATCATCGGGGTCGAGAAAGTCACTCAACGACTGATACTTCATCCACTCGGTCCCACGCTGTTCCTCGACCGTGGTCACGCTCACATCCACGCAGCGCACATCACTGAAGCCGGCGCGGCGTAGCCACAGCATCAACGCCGGCACCGATGGCAGGAACCATACGTTGCGCATCTGCGCATAGCGGTCTTCCGGCACCAGCACTTGCTGCTGGTCGCCTTCCACCACCAATGTTTCCAAGACCAGTTCGCCGCCCTTGACCAAGGTGTCCTTCAGCGTCAGCAAATGCTCGATGGGCGAACGACGGTGGTAGAACACGCCCATGGAAAACACCGTGTCGAAGCCTTCCAGGTTGGCCGGCAGGTCTTCAAACGGGAAGGGCAGGTGCCACGCCTTGGGTTCTGACAGGTAGCGCTGCACCGCCTGGAACTGGCAGAAGAACAGCCAGTTGGGGTCCACGCCAATCACACTGTCGGCTCCGGCGCCGAGCATGCGCCACATGTAGTAACCGTTGCCGCAGCCGACATCGAGGATGCGCTTGCCCTTCAGATTCAAATGCGGTGCGACGCGGGACCATTTCCAGTCCGAGCGCCATTCGGTGTCCACATGCACGCCGAACAGATGGAATGGCCCTTTGCGCCATGGGCTCAGGCCCATCAATGCGGTGCGCATTTGTGCACGGGTTTCATCGTCACATTCGGTGTCGAGCGTCAGTCCATTCAGCAAATCGACTTCGCTGGGCTGGATCTGCGGCAGCGCGTCCAACGCACTCTGCCAGCGCTCCAGGTCGCCATGACCCTTCTCCATCTTGTTATCGAGTTGCGCTTGCAGGCCCTGGGCCCACACAGCCAAAGGAGTGCCGACCAGATGGCGGGCGAGGGGAGACAGATCAATCATGGCAAGGCAATCAACGAGGCAAAGTTAAGACACTGGAACCACGGCACGACTTTCGAGAACCCGGCGGCCAGCAGGCGTTCGCGGTGTTCTTCGAGGCTGTCGGGCTTCATGACGTTTTCGATGGCGCTGCGCTTCTGGGCAATTTCCAGTTCGCTGTAGCCGTTGGAGCGTTTGAACGCGATGTGCAGGTCGGTGAGCAATGCATGTTCTTCAGGGTCATTGAAGCGCAGCTTTTCCGAGAGGATCAGCGCACCGCCCGGCAGCAGCGATTGGTGGATGCGCGAGAGCAGGGCCAGGCGTTCGGCGGGGGCGATAAATTGCAGGGTGAAGTTCAGTGCCACCACCGAGGCCGGTTGAAACTGCAGAGCGAGGATATCGCCCTCGATCACTTCAACCGGCAGCAACTCCTGGAACATCGAGTCCTGGCCGTTGAGGTATTCGCGGCAACGCTCAACCATCGCGGCCGAGTTATCCACTGCGATTACCCGGCAGCCGTCGGTGCGCACATGCCGGCGCAGGGCTTGGGTCACGGCGCCAAGGGACGCGCCCAGGTCATACAGCACGCTATTGGGTTGGGCAAACTGTGCCGCGAGCACACCGAGGTTTTCGACGATGGTCGGGTAGCCCGGCACCGAGCGCTTGATCATGTCCGGGAACACCCGCACCACGTCCTCGTTAAAGGCGAAGTCCGGCACCTGGGGCAGGGGCTGGGCGAATAGGCGATCGGGTTCTTTGCTCACGGTTGTTCCGGCGACGATAGGGGAAAGGCCGGCATTTTAGCCAACTTGGCCCTCGTGTGCGCGGGTTGTCTGATGGAAAGCCGAGGCGGTGATGCCCCACTGGCCTAGCCAGTACGTGACGATCAATAGATACGGCGCCGCCTCAAACGACACGACGAACCGGTTGATACCAATCAACGTGTCGGAAAACACAAATGACACCGCACCCGCAGCCGCCAGCAGTGCCGAGCGTTTCGGCACGTCGCTGCCCAGGCGCGCCAGCGCACGCCAGAGCATGGCGGTGATCACGGTTGCGTAAACCACCACCGGTATCAGCAAATCCCCCAGGCCGTGGGAAATCAGCACGCTCAACAGCACAGCCCCCACGCCGAGCGCCAATACCAGCGGCAACAGCGCCAAGCGGCGACAGTCGCTGAAATAGGCTTTCAGATACGCCAGGTGCGCGAACAGAAATGCGCCGAGCCCAAAGATAAACAGGTCACCCGGCCAAGCGAGCAACACATCGCCCACCAGGGAAAAAATCAGCCCCAGGCTGATCCAGCGTCGATAGTAGGTGGGCGGCGCATCATGCAGCCAGCCCAGCAACGCGAGTACCGGCAGGGGTTTGACCAGCAGGCACAGCAAGGTGGCATGGGTGGTCAGACCGTAGATAAAGGTACCGGCGCCCATCAACGCAAGAATCAACCATGGCATATCAGTTCACCGTAATGGCGCAGTCGAAGGTTTCAGTGGGGTCGGCTTCCGGTTCCCAAGGTCGCTGGGAGGTCAGGCGCAAACGGCCCTGGCCTGCAGCAAAGGCCTGGAAGCGCCAGGTGGACTGGCCACCGCCGCCGATCACGCCGGACTCAGTGCTGCTATAGACCTCAGGGCTCAACGCACGCAATACACCGCCAGCGGAATCCTGGATGGCCCAGCGGTAGCCGGTGGTGGGGTTGCTGGGCAGGGTAAGAATCAGGTTTTGCCCGGATTTAAGCTGGAGCGGGCAGGCGCCCTGATTGTCCACGGTGACGTTTTGCTTCGGCGCACTGGCACACGCGGCCAGCAGGGCAAGGCTCAAGGGGAGAAGCAGGCGGGCAGCGGTCATGGAGGCTCCGTTCATATACGACGAACGGCGAGCATAACCGAAGATGAGACAAGGTGTGACAGGAGGGGGCTGCGTTATGGCGGCTGACGCCATCGCGGGCAAGCCCGCTCCCACATTTTGATAGGTGAACACATTCAAATGTGGGAGCCGGGCTTGCCCGCGATGAGGCCAGGCCAGGCACTACATGACTATCAGAAGAGCACTTTGGCCACATCCGCAAAGCGCTTGGCAAAGTGCACGGTCATGCCTTCCTTGAGGTACTCCGGCAGTTCTTCAAAGCTGCCACGGTTGGGTTCCGGCAAGATCAGCTCATGGATCTTCTGGCGCCGCGCCGCAATCACCTTCTCGCGAACCCCGCCAATCGGCAGCACATGCCCGGTCAACGTCAACTCGCCCGTCATCGCCACGCCTTTTTTCGGCGGCTGGTTACGCGCCAGGGACAGCAATGCACTGGCCATGGTCACCCCGGCACTTGGGCCGTCTTTCGGTGTGGCACCTTCCGGTACGTGCAAGTGCACGAAGGCTTCGTCGAAGAACTTCGGATCACCGCCAAACGACTTCAGGTTCGAACTGATGTAGCTGTACGCAATCTCGGCAGACTCCTTCATCACTTCACCCAACTGCCCGGTGAGCTTGAAGCCGCGGTTGAGCGTGTGAATGCGCGTCGCCTCGATTGGCAAGGTCGCGCCGCCCATGCTGGTCCAGGCCAGCCCGGTGATCACGCCGGTGCCGGACAGCACTTGCTCGTTACGGAACACCGGCATGCCCAGGGAGCTTTCCAGGTCCTTGTTGCCGATCTTGATCACCGAGTCCGGCTCATCCAGCAGTTTGACTACCGCTTTGCGCACCAGTTTGCCCAGCTGTTTCTCCAGCTGGCGCACCCCGGCCTCCCGCGCATAACCGTCGATCAAGGCGCGCAGCGCGCCGTCGCTGATGGTCAGGCTGGTTTTCGCCACGCCGGCTTTTTCCAACTGCTTGGGCCACAGGTGGCGCTTGGCGATGGCGACTTTTTCTTCGGTGATATAGCCCGACAGGCGAATCACTTCCATCCGGTCCAGCAACGGGCCGGGGATCGAGTCCAAGGTGTTGGCGGTGCAGACGAACAGCACTTTGGACAGGTCCAGGCGCAGGTCCAGGTAATGATCGAGGAATTCGACATTCTGCTCAGGGTCGAGGGTTTCCAGGAGGGCCGAAGCCGGATCGCCCTGGAAGCTTTGGCCCATCTTGTCGATCTCGTCGAGCATGATCACTGGGTTCATCACTTCCACATCCTTGAGCGCCTGCACCAGCTTGCCGGGCAGGGCGCCGATGTAGGTGCGGCGGTGGCCCTTGATCTCGGCCTCGTCGCGCATACCGCCAACGCTGAAGCGATAGAACGGCCGACCGAGGGACTCGGCGATGGATTTACCCACGCTGGTCTTGCCCACGCCCGGCGGGCCGACCAGCAACACGATGGAGCCGGCGACTTCACCTTTATAGGCGCCCACCGCGAGGAACTCGAGGATGCGGCTCTTGATGTCATCCAAGCCGGCATGGTGCTTATCCAGCACCTTGCGGGCGTGTTTCAGGTCGAGTTTGTCCTCGCCGTACACACCCCACGGCACGGCCGTCGCCCAGTCCAGGTAGTTGCGCGTGACGGCGTACTCCGGCGAGCCGGTTTCCAGGATCGACAGCTTGTTCATTTCTTCGCTGATGCGTTTCTGGGCCTGGGCCGGCAACACCTTGCCGACCAGACGCTGCTCGAACTGCTCGACGTCCGCGCTGCGATCATCCTTGGTCAGCCCCAGCTCCTGCTGGATGACCTTGAGCTGCTCTTTCAGGAAGAACTCACGCTGATGTTCGCCGATCTTGCGGTTCACTTCGGCAGAGAGTTCTTTTTGCAGGCGCGCGACTTCCACTTCTTTACGCAACATCGGCAGCACTTTTTCCATGCGCTTGAGCATGGGCACGCAGTCCAGCACCTCCTGCAACTCATTTCCGGTGGCCGAGGTCAGCGCGGCGGCGAAGTCGGTCAGCGGCGATGGATCGTTGGGGCTGAAGCGGTTGAGGTAGTTCTTCAGTTCTTCGCTGTACAGCGGGTTGAGCGGTAGCAGCTCCTTGATCGCATTGATCAACGCCATGCCATACGCCTTGACCTCGTCGGTCGGATCGCTGGGCTGATGCGGGTATTCAACTTCCACCAGGTACGGTGGGCGGTGGTGCTTGAGCCAGGTCTTGATGCGCACGCGGGTCAGGCCCTGGGCGACGAACTGCAGCTTGCCGTTCTCGCGGCTGGCGTGGTGCACCTTCACCAGGGTGCCGTACAGCGGCAGGCTGGAAGTATCGAAATGGCGTGGGTCTTCGGGCGGCGTGTCCATGAAAAACAGGGCAAGGGAGTGGTGGTCGGATTTGCTCACCAGCTCCAGGGTCTCGGCCCACGGCTCTTCATTGACGATCACCGGCAACACTTGCGCCGGAAAGAACGGGCGGTTGTGGATCGGGATGATGTAGACCTTGTCCGGCAGGTTTTGCCCAGGCAGGGCCAGGCCGGTGTTGGATGACGCTTCGTGTTCAGCGTTTTCGGGGTCGGCGTAGTCGTTGATGTCGTAATCAGGGAATGCTTGCTGGTCGCTCATGGGGCACCTGCATCAGGAAGTATGCAGGTTAGATGGGGCGGGGTTGGGGTGGTTTCAATGGGCAGGGGCAGTTCGCAACAAATTGCATGATTTTTTCAGCGCGCCGCTCCCACAGGTTGAATGGTGTTTAGTCAGCTGATTTTGTGCAGGTAGCTGGGCAGGGGTTGTTCAGGTAGCACCGACAGCACTTTGAGGCGCTGCAACATCCTCTGCCTGGCCCGCTGCAAATGCTCGCGCAGATTCAACGCCGCCGCATCAAACGCCCCATGCAGCAACAATTCTAGAATCAGTCGATGTTCGGCCAGCATCGCCGGATCGGCACCGATCCCCAGCAATCGGTAAAAAATTCGGCTGATGATCATGGGGCTCTGGCCTTGGCGGATCAGCGCGGCGATCTTGCGGTTTTGCAAGCCGGCCAGGCAGTGCTGATGCAAGTCCTCTTCGATCTGCTCGATGGCTTCCAGGCTGCACTGGGGGCTGTCCTGGGCGTCCAGCACGCGCTGTAGCATCGCTTCAAGCTGCTCGCGGTCGAGGTTCGGCGCGCTCTGGCGCAGGGCCTCGGGCTCCAGGCAGGCGCGCAGTTCGTAGTCTTCGGTGACTTCACGTGCGGTCAGAGGCCCTGCGAGCCATTGAGAGTAGGGCTCCTTTTCCACCAAGCCGCGGTCGCGCAGGCGCATCAATGCTTCCCGCACCACGGCACGGCTGACGCCGTAATGGTCAGCGGCGGCTTGTTCATCCAGGCGGTAATGGCCGAAGGCGATGCACGTGGACAGCGCCGCACCGATCTCTTCGACAATGCGCTCTCCCAACGGCCGTGTATCCACTAGCTCAACCTCACCATTGAGCCCCAGGTGCGCATGGCTCAAGGGCAGGCGCAGCGGCTCCATCGCCACACCATCGGGATTGATCAGGTAACCACGGCCATTGAAGCGGCAGATCAAGCCTTCGGCATGTAGCAGGTCCAGCGCCCTGCGCACCGGCACGCGACTGGTGCCGAACAATTCGGCCAGTGGCGCTTCCAGCAGAACCAGCCCATGGCGGGCGGTGCCGCTGGTGATCGCGTCACGCAACACTTGGTGAATCATCGCGTAGCGGGAGGCCGAGGCGGACACTGCTTTCATCGCGTTCTCTGGTCAGGTAGGGCGGTGGCCGAGGATTCTCTCATAAGTTGCGCCTGTCACTCTGTGCTACGACGGTGGCACTTTTCTGGGGCCGTGATGGCAGGCCTGTTACTTTTTTGCACTAAAATGTACTTATTAGTAAAAGATACATTATTTCAATCCGGCATTGCCCAAGAAGCTTTATCGGATTTTTTGTCGCCTCCCAGCCTCTCTATTCCGTGGTTATGGGAATTAAGCTGAGTCTGGCACAAAAGGTCTCGACTGAGACTGGCATGAAATCTGCCTTTGTAAAACGTACATTTTATTAATAAGTACGTTTTTAGAGGTCGTCACCATGTCAGACGCCACTTCAATGGCCGATGCTTTCGCCAGCGGTTGCAGCGATCCGGTACAGGTGCTCGAACAGGCACTGGTCCACGCGAACATGGCCCCTAGTGTGTTTATCTCCCTGACCTCCGAACGTGCCCGTCGTGAGGCCGAAGCTTCCGCCGCTCGTTGGCGCGCCGGCCAGCCGTTGAGTGTGTTCGATGGTGTGCCCCTGGCCTGGAAGGATTTGTTCGACGTGGCCGGCAGCATCACTACCGCTGGCGCCGCCTACCGTCGCAGTGCACCGGCCGCTGTGCTCGATGCGCCGAGTGTGGGCCTGTTGAGTCGCGCCGGGATGGTCAGCGTCGGCAAGACCAACCTCAGCGAACTGGCGTACTCCGGCCTGGGCCTGAACCCGCATTTCGGCACGCCGTGCAATCCCCATGGCACCGATCAGCCACGTATTCCTGGCGGTTCGTCTTCCGGTTCGGCGGTGGCCGTCGCCGCCGGGATTGTGCCGATTGCCATGGGCACCGACACCGCCGGCTCGATCCGTATCCCCGCCGCCCTCAATGGTCTGGTGGGCTACCGCAGCAGCAGCCGACGCTACAGCCGCGACGGTGTATTTCCCCTGGCCCACACCCTTGACAGCCTCGGCCCGTTGACCCGTAGCGTGCGCGATGCGCTGGCCATTGACGATCTGCTCAACGGCCGCACCCAGCAGCACATCCCCGGCAGCCTCAAAGGCCAGTGCTTTGTGCTGGAGCAAGGCGCACTGGAAGGCATCGAGCCGGCCGTACGCAGCAACCTGCTGCATGCGGTGGATCAATTGAACGCTGCCGGGGCGTTGATCACCGTGCGTCGGTCCGCCACGTTTGAGGCCACGCTGGAGCTAATCAAACACCACGGCTGGCTCGGCTCATTCGAAGCGTTCGCCCTGCATGAAACGTTGCTCGACAGCGCCGATGCCGAACAACTCGACCCCCGCGTGCGCAGCCGACTTGAAGCCGCACGCACCTTGCCCGCCAGCCAACTGGTTCACTTGCTCGATGCGCGTCGGCGCCTGCAACAGCAACTGATCGACGACCTCGATGGCGCGATCCTGATCACGCCCACCGTTGCCCATGTCGCCCCCGCCCTGGCACCACTGGAGGCCGACGACGAGCTGTTTGTCCAAACCAACCTCGCCACCCTGCGCCTGACCATGCCCGGCAGTTTGCTGGATATGCCGGGCGTGACCCTGCCCAGCGGGCGCGACGCCCTGGGGCTGCCCACCGGGCTGCTGCTCAGCGCCCCGACGGGGGAGGACGCTCGCGTGTTGCGCGCGGCGTTGTCCGTCGAATCCGTACTTAACGTTTAAGGAGACACACCATGGCTAAAGACATCCTTTGTGCATTTGGCGTCGACGTTGACGCCGTCGCCGGCTGGCTCGGTTCCTACGGCGGAGAAGACTCGCCGGACGATATTTCTCGCGGCCTGTTTGCGGGTGAAGTCGGTGCGCCACGCCTGCTCAAGTTGTTCGAGCGCTACGGCTTGCGTACCACCTGGTTTATCCCCGGCCACTCGATGGAAACCTTCCCCGAGCAGATGAAGGCGGTGGCCGACGCCGGCCATGAAATCGGCGTGCACGGCTACAGCCATGAAAATCCCATCGCGATGACCGCCGAGCAGGAAGAAATCGTGCTCGACAAGTCCATCGAACTGATCACCCAGGTCACCGGCAAACGCCCCACTGGCTACGTCGCACCCTGGTGGGAGTTCAGCAAGGTCACCAACGAACTGCTGCTGAAAAAAGGCATCAAGTACGACCACAGCCTGATGCACAACGACTTTCACCCCTACTACGTACGCAAGGGCGACAGCTGGACCAAGATCGACTACAGCCAGCACCCCGACACCTGGATGAAACCCCTGGTGCGCGGTGAAGAAACCGACCTGGTGGAGATCCCGGCCAACTGGTACCTCGATGACCTGCCGCCGATGATGTTCATCAAGAAAGCCCCTAACAGCCACGGCTTCGTCAACCCGCGTCACCTGGAGGAGATGTGGCGCGATCAGTTCGATTGGGTCTATCGCGAGCACGAGCATGCGGTGTTCACCATGACCATCCACCCCGACGTGTCCGGTCGCCCGCAAGTGTTGCTGATGCTTGAACGTCTGATCGAACACATCCAGAGCCATGCCGGCGTGCGCTTCGTCACGTTCGATGAAATCGCCGATGACTTCATTCGCCGCCAACCCCGTACCTGACTCCTTAATCCCCGAGGCGCGCCCCATGTCCATTTACAACAAGCTTGACCTGACTGGCTGGAAACCCCGGCAACTGACGTCCCAGGAAGTGCGCTTCGCCACCTGGATCGCGTTTTTCGCCTGGGTGTTTGCGGTGTATGACTTCATTCTGTTCGGCACGTTGCTGCCGGAGATCGGCCGGCATTTTGGCTGGGGTGAAGTGGAGCAAGCCGAGATCGCGACATGGGTGGCGGTGGGCACGGCGGTGGTCGCCTTTGCCATTGGGCCCGTGGTCGATAAGTTGGGGAGGCGCAAAGGCATTATCTTTACCGTCGCAGGTTCCGCGTTGTGTTCGGCGCTGACGGCGATTGGTGGGGCGTGGGGTAAGTCGCCACTGATCCTGATCCGTTCGTTGGGTGGTCTGGGTTATGCCGAGGAAACCGTCAACGCCACGTATTTGAGCGAGCTGTATGGCGCTTCGCAAGATCCGCGTCTGACCAAGCGTCGTGGCTTCATCTACAGCCTGGTGCAGGGCGGTTGGCCGGTCGGTGCGTTGATCGCCGCCGGGCTGACCGCGTTGTTGCTGCCGATCATCGGCTGGCAGGGCTGCTTCATTTTCGCCGCGATCCCGGCCATCGTGATCGCGATCATGGCGCGCAAGCTCAAGGAAAGCCCGCAGTTCCAAATCCACCAACGCATCAGCGAACTGCGAAAAAACGGCGCGGTGAAAGAAGCACAAAACGTCGCCGTGACCTACGGCGTGGACTACGACGAACACAGCAAGGCCGGTCTCAAAGCCGCGTTCCGTGGCCCGGCCCGTCGCGCCACCTTGGTGATCGGTGCGGCGCTGTTGCTCAACTGGGCGGCAATCCAGGTGTTCAGCGTGCTCGGTACTTCGGTGATCGTCAGCGTGCACCACATCTCGTTCGAAAACTCGCTGATCATCCTGGTGCTGTCCAACCTGGTGGGTTACTGCGGTTACCTCAGTCACGGCTGGATGGGCGACAAGATCGGCCGCCGCAACGTGATCGGCCTGGGCTGGATGCTCGGTGGGTTGTCGTTTGCCGGGATGCTATTTGGCCCGAGCAGCATGCCGATGGTGGTCGGGCTGTACAGCCTGGGCCTGTTCTTCCTGATCGGGCCGTACTCGGCGGCGCTGTTTTTCATCAGTGAAAGTTTCCCCACCAGCATCCGCGCGACAGGTGGCGCGATCATCCATGCCATGGGGCCGATTGGTGCCGTGGTCGCAGGCTTTGGCGCGACCCAGGTGTTGTCCGCCGGCAGTGACTGGCAAACCGCCGCGCTGTGGTTCGGTGCATTGCCATGTTTCTTGTCCGGAGCCCTGATGTTTGCCGCGCGTCATGTGCGCCCGGAAACTGTCCAGTAAGGAGTGTTCGATGAGTCATAAAGTTGCCTTGATTACCGGTGCCGCCAGCGGTATCGGCCAAGCCCTTGCCGTGGCCTATGCACGCAGCGGCGTGGCGATGGTTGGCGGGTACTACCCGGCCGACCCCCATGATCCGCAGACCACGATTTCTCTGGTGGAAGAGGCGGGCGGTAAGTGCCTGATGTTGCCGCTCGACGTGGGTGACACGGCTTCGGTGGACGCGCTGGCGGCCCAGGCCGTGGAGCATTTCGGGCGCCTGGATTACGCCGTGGCCAATGCCGGCCTGCTACGCCGCGCACCGCTGCTGGAGATGACCGATGAGCTGTGGGACGAGATGCTCAATGTCGACCTCACGGGGGTGATGCGCACCTTCCGCGCGGCGGCTCGATACATGGGCGAGGGCGGTGCGCTGGTGGCGATTTCATCGATTGCCGGTGGTGTGTATGGCTGGCAGGAGCACAGTCACTATGCCGCAGCGAAGGCTGGCGTGCCGGGGTTGTGTCGGTCGCTGGCGGTGGAATTGGCGCCTAAGGGCATCCGTTGCAACGCGGTGATTCCGGGGTTGATCGAGACGCCGCAGTCTCTCGATGCGAAGAACTCGCTGGGGCCGGAAGGCTTGGCCAAAGCGGCGCGCGCGATTCCATTGGGTCGGGTAGGGCGGGCGGATGAAGTGGCGTCGTTGGTGCAGTTTTTGACCAGTGATGCCTCCAGCTACCTGACCGGCCAGAGCATCATCATTGACGGTGGCCTGACCGTACGCTGGCCTGACTAAGGGGTGTACTGAATCCAAATGTGGGAGGGGGCTTGCCCCCGATGGCAGTGGTTCAGACAAAGCAACTGTGACTGATACACCGCTATCGGGGGCAAGCCCCCTCCCACAGTGGAACTGTGTTTGTTTCGGGAGAATTTTGTATGAACCAACTGACCAACCGCCGCGCGGTGATCACCGGCGCCGGCAGCGGCATCGGTGCCGCCATCGCCCGTGCCTACGCCGCTGAAGGCGCGCGCCTGGTGCTGGCCGACCGCAACGCCGCCAGCCTCGCGGAAACGGCGATCACCTGCCGTAACCTCGGCTCCGAGGTGTTCGAATGCCTGGCCGATGTCGGCAGCGTCGAAGGCGCCCAGGCCAGTGTCGACCGTTGCGTGGAGCACTTCGGCGGCATCGATATCCTGGTCAACAACGCAGGCATGCTCACCCAGGCACGCTGCGTCGACCTGTCCATCGAGATGTGGAACGACATGCTGCGCATCGACCTCACCAGTGTATTCGTCGCCAGCCAGCGCGCCTTGCCCCATATGCTCGCGCAGCGCTGGGGACGGATCATCAATGTGGCCTCGCAACTGGGCATCAAGGGCGGTGCCGAACTGACCCATTACGCGGCGGCCAAGGCTGGGGTCATCGGCTTTACCAAGTCCCTGGCGCTGGAAGTGGCCAAGGATAATGTGCTGGTCAATGCCATTGCCCCAGGGCCGATCGAGACGCCATTGGTGGGTGGTATCAGCGAGGAATGGAAACGCGCCAAGGCGGCGGAATTGCCTCTGGGGCGCTTCGGCCTGGCCGATGAAGTGGCGCCTACCGCCGTGCTGCTCGCCAGCGAGCCAGGTGGCAACCTGTTCGTCGGCCAGACCCTGGGCCCTAACTCCGGCGATGTCATGCCATGAGCGGGGTGTAGTCATGTGCGGACTTTGTGGCTTGCTCGGCGAAGACCTGCACTGGAGCGACCCCTTGGGCGATGAGCTGCCCAGGCGCCGCGAGCGTCTGCGTCGGATCGCGGCGATCAATCAGGTGCTCGCGGTGTTCCGACTCAAGGTCGAGGATTTTCAGGGTGCTTCTTATCTGCTGCTTGGCGCCACCGGCAAACAGGCGTTGGCGAGTGGCCTGGATCAGCTGTGGCAGGCGGCCGAAAGCATGCTTGGGCGACCGCTGGACCCGCTTGATCCACGTTTGCTTGATCACTTGGAGTCAGCATGAGCATCGCCCTCAACGTCATAACCGGCTTCCTCGGCAGCGGCAAAACCACTTTGCTCAAGCGCTTGCTGCGGGACGAAAGCCTCGGCGACACGGCGTTGCTGATCAACGAGTTCGGCGATGTCGGCATCGATCATCTGCTGGTGGAAGAAGTTGCACCGGACACCGTGCTGCTGCCCAGCGGCTGCGTGTGCTGCTCGATTCGTGGCGAGTTGAAAGAGGCGCTGCTTGGCCTGCTGCAGCGTCGCGAGCGCGGTGAAATCCCGGCCTTCAAACGGGTGATCCTGGAAACCACCGGTCTGGCCGACCCGGCGCCGATCCTCGCCACCTTGAACAACGATGTGCAACTGCGCGGGCGTTTTCATATCGGTCTGGTGATTACCTTGGTTGACGCCAGCCACGCCGAACTGCAAGAGCGCTTGCACCCGGAGTGGCTGGCCCAGGTTGCCGCGGCTGATCGGCTGCTGTTGAGCAAGACGGATCTGGCGGGCGACTGCGAGCCATTGCGTGCGCACCTGCGGGCGCTCAACGCCGGTACGCCGATCCTTGATACTCATGAGGTTCACAGCGGTGATCAATTATTGCTCGGCGAAGGTTTGCGCAGCACCGAACCTGCTGCTGAAGTGAGCCGCTGGCAACTGCATCACGCCACAACGGCTTCCCACGGTACGGCGCAGGTGTGTTGCCTGACCTTCGACCAGCCGTTGGACTGGATCGGCTTCGGGGTGTGGTTATCGATGCTGTTAAGATGCCATGGCGAACGAATCCTTCGTGTCAAAGGACTGCTCAACGTGAATGCAAGCTCGGCCCCCATCGTCATTCATGGCGTGCAGCATTGCCTGCATGCCCCGGTTCACTTGCCCGCATGGCCTGGCAGTGACCGGCAATCACGCCTGGTATTTATCCTGCGTGGCCTTGAGCCGGCGCTGTTGCGTCGCTCCTTTGAGGTGTTTTCACGGCGGTTCGCGGCATGATCACCTTACGTGTTCTGGGCACTTCGGTGACCCTGCTCGAATGCTTGCGCGTGCGTGCCGAACAGGAACTGGGCATTCGCCTGGTGTACCAGGTGCATGATGTCGAGCAAGCCCAACGTATCGCCGTCATGCAGCCTGACAGCTACGACCTGTACGACCAGTGGTTCCACAACGTCGACTTCGTGTGGCCGGCGCGGGCGATCCAGCCCATCGACACCCGGCGTATTGCGCTGTGGCATGAGATCAACGACTTGCCCAAGCGCGGTCGTCTGTCGGCCCATGATCGCCTGGGCAGCGGCAGTGTGCCCAGCGAGCGCTTGTTCGTGCAGCACGACGGCAGCCTAGGCAGCACAGTGACTGAACGCATCAGCATGCTGCCGCTGACCCATAACGCCGACAGCTTCGCCTACCGTCCCGAGCGCTTGCCTGAGGGGTTCAGCCATGGCAATGAAAGCTGGGGCTGGCTGCTGGACCCGGCCTGGCGCGCGCGCACCGCACTGCAAAGCGACGCCGCCATCGGTGCCCTCGATGCTGCTTTGGCGGTGCAGGGCGCGGGCCTGGCGCAGTTCAAGGATATCGGCAACATGAGCATCGAAGAAATCGATGTACTCGCCGATATCTTGGTGCGCAAGCAGAAGGAAGGGCACTTCGCTGCATTTTGGTCAGATGATGAAGAGGCCGCGCAATTGATGCTCAGCCCGAGTATCGATATCCAGAGCCTATGGTCGCCGACCTTGATGCGCTTGCATCGCGCCGGGGTGAAATACCGCCTGGCAGTGCCTCGCGAAGGCTATCGCGCCTGGTTTGGCGGCTTGTCGTTGTCGCGTCATGCTCAAGGCCCGGTGTTGGATGCGGCCTATGCCTACCTCAATTGGTGGCTGTCAGGCTGGCCCGGAGCGGTGATGGCCCGCCAGGGTTACTACATCGGCAACCCGGCGCGCAGCCGCGATCACTTGAGCAGCGCTGAATGGGATTACTGGTACGCCGGCAAGCCTGCGCGGGAGGAACTGCCAGGCAGTGATGGCTTGCCCCTGATCGATGTGGGCGAAGTGCGTGATGGCGGTTCTTATGAACAACGCATGGGGCATGTCGCGGTATGGAATTCGGTAATGGATGAGCATAACTACCTCGTACGGCGCTGGGGGGACTTTATGCGCGCGCGCAGCGCTTGATCCGGCTACGCCCTTGTCGCCAGAAAAATGACGCTAAAGTTCCAGGTTTTATTGGGTGTACTTATCCAATGTCCGAGCTAATCTGCTAAAACAGAATATTCAATCCAAATGAATGTTTTTTTGACGCCAGGTTAGCAGTCGTCAGGGATAGGTATGGCAAAGGGACGGATTGGCAGAGAGCGGCGAACACTGCCCGAGGGCACTGCGATGAGGTGGCGCCATACATTCCAAACCCGCATTGCAGGGGTGCTGGCGCTGTTGCTGCTGGTGGTGGTGGCGGCCACCTATTTTGCCGTCAAGGCTGCTACCACTCGCGCCGTGGAGAACCAGGCCGAGGTGCAGTTGGAAACCGGTCGCCAAGTGTTCGAACGCCTGCTGGACTTGCGCGGGCGTCGACTGCAATACGGGTTGGACTGGCTCACCGTCGATGGCCCTTTCAAGCAAGCCGTGGTCGATGGCGGCACCGAACCGATCCTGACCGTGCTGCGTCGCCACGGCACCGGTATCAGCTCCAGCGAGGTCTTTGTGCTGGGCCTGGATGGCCAGGTCATGGTCAGTACCCTGCCGTTACTCAGCCGTGGCCAGTTGTTTCCCTATGACGATGTATTGCGCCAGGCGCGGCGCAGTGGCCAACAAATGTTGATCGTGGCCATGGACGGGCAGCCTTATCTGCTGGTGCAGGATGAGGTCCTCTACCCGCAGCCCATTGCCCGAGTGGTCATGGGCTTTCCCATGGACACGAAGTTCGCCAATGAACTGCGTTCCATGAGCAACCTGGAGGTATCGTTTCTCAGTGTGCAGAACGGTCAAGTCGGCGATCTGTTCACCACTCAGCCCTACGAATATCAGGCCAGCATCATCGATAGCCTGCGTGACGTGCAGTTGAACCCCGAAGCGCAGTTCAGCGTGTTTTATGGGCAGCGTGTACTCAGCCAGGTGTTGTCGCTGGCCAATACCGGCGACGGCGACCAGGTGCGTGTGTTGCTGCAAAGCCCGCTGGACCACGCGTTGGAATCCTTTGCACCGCTGGACCGGCAATTTCTCGGGATTGCCTTGGCCGTGCTGTTGGTTTCGCTGGCGGCAGCGCTGCTGATGGCGCGTCGTGTATCGCGACCACTCAATGCGTTGGTGGTGGCGGCCGAGCGGATCGGTGCCGGTGACTACCGCACGGTGGTGCAGGTGCGCAGCCACGACGAATTTGGTTTGCTGGCCCGGGCTTTCAATGCGATGCAAAGTGGCATTGCCGTGCGTGAACGGCAGCTGGCCCATAACGCCTTGCATGATTCGCTCACCGGCCTGCCCAATCGTGCCCTGGCGATGGAGCGCCTGGGCAGTGCGATCAGCGCGCAACGCCCGGTGGTGTTGCTGTACATCGGCATCGAAAACTATCGGCTGATCAATGAAGGCTTTGGCCCTGAAGGTGTCGAAGACATGTTGCGCGAAGCCAGCCGCTGTCTGTCCATGAGCCTGCTCGCGAGCGACACCGCTGCACGTCTCGCGGGTAGCGAATTTCTGCTGTTGCTGGAAAACACCGAGATCGACCGCGCCGTGGCCCGTGCCGACCGGCTATATGGGCTGCTCACTGAGCCCCAACGCATCGGCCATGATGAAGTGCGTCATGAGGTCAGCATTGGTATTGCCGCGTATCCTGCCGACGGCCAGCAGGTGGAAGAGCTGATCAGCCGCGCCGCCATCGCCCGGCATGATGCGGCGACCTTGCCGGGCCATTTGCAAATCTACCAACAGGACCGCGATTTGGCCCACCAGCGCCAGATCACCCTGATCCGCGACTTGCGCCGCGCGGTGATCGAGGGCGAATTGTTCCTGTGTTACCAGCCCAAGCTCGACCTCAACCACGGCCACGTGCGCCAGGCCGAAGCACTGTTGCGCTGGCAGCATCCGACCCTGGGCCAGGTGTCGCCCACCGAATTCATCCCCCTGGCCGAGCGCACCGGCAGCATGAGGGCCCTGACCTTATGGGTCATCGAAGAAGCGATCCGGCAAATTGCCGAATGGGAGCAACGGGGCTTGCATATCCAGCTGTCGGTGAATATCTCAGTGGACGACTTGGCCGATGACGACCTGGCCATTCGCGTCACCGCTTTGCTGATGCAATACGAAGTGGCCGCCGAGCAACTGATCTTTGAGATCACCGAAAGCGCGATCATGCACAACCCGCAGCAGGCCCTCAGCGTGCTCGAACAACTGCGTGGCTGTGGCATCAGCCTGTCGGTGGACGATTTCGGCACAGGTTATTCGTCGCTGGCGCAATTGCAGCGCCTGCCGGTGCAGGAGTTGAAGATCGACCAGTCGTTTGTGCGCAATCTCGACAGCACCACGGGTGATGGCGTGATCGTGCGTTCGACTATCGAAATGAGCCACAACCTGGGGCTCAAGGTGGTGGCCGAGGGCGTGGAGTTCGAGCCCAGCCTGAAATTGCTCAAGCAGTGGAAGTGCGACACCGCCCAGGGCTACCTGATCAGCCGGCCCTTGAATGCCATGGCCTTCGAGATGTGGATGCGGCGTGAGCGGGTGTTGGTCTAGAGGCAGATGCCGTCCAATGTGGGAGGGGGCTTGCCCCCGATGACGGAGTGTCAGTCACAGCAGAGGTTGACTGAACCACTGCAATCGGGGGCAAGCCCCCCTCCCACATTTAGTCCAGAGCAGGGCATGAAAAAAGGCGGCTACCTGTAGAGGTAGCCGCCTTTGTTTTGCCGCCGGTATTGCTTAGTCCGGCAGTTTGAACGCCATCACGTAGTCACCCTGCTTGGTGCCCAGGGAGCCGTGACCGCCGGCCATGACCAGCACATATTGCTTGCCGTCCTTGCCGGTGTAGGTCATCGGGGTGGTTTGCGCGCCTGCTGGCAGGCGGCCTTCCCACAGTTGCTTGCCGTTTTTCACGTCATAGGCGCGCAGGTACTGGTCCAGGGTACCGCTGAGGAACGCTACGCCACCGGCAGTGGTGAACGTGCCGCCCAGGCTAGGTACGCCCATGGTCAGCGGGACCGGAACTGGTGAGCTGTCGCGCACGGTGCCGTTCTTGTGCATCCAGATGGTTTTGTGGGTGGTCAGGTCGACCGCCGCCACATAACCCCAGGCCGGCGCCTGGCACGGCAGGCCCATCGGCGACAGCAGCGCTTCGAGGATCACGCCGTAGGGCGCGCCTTTGTTCGGCTGTACGCCTTCGGTTTCGCTCACGCGAGGGCCTTGCTTGGCGATGTCGGCAGCCGGGATCAGTTTCGATTTGAACGCCATGTAGCTCGGGTTCACGAAGGCGATCTGGCGGACCGGGTCGACGGAGATACCACCCCAGTCGAACACGCCGAAGTTACCTGGGTACACGATCGAGCCTTGCAGCGATGGCGGCGTGAAGGGGCCGTCATAACGCATCGACTTGAAGTCGATCCGGCAGATCAGTTGGTCGAACGGTGTCACGCCCCACATGTCGCGCTCTTTGAGCGGCGGTGGCATGAAGTTCAGGTCGGACTTCGGTTGGGTCGGGGAGGTGTGATCGCCGGCCACTGCGCCTTGCGGTACAGGGATTTCGTTGATCGGCACGACCGGTTGACCATTGCTGCGGTCCAGTACGTAGATGCTGCCTTGCTTGGTCGATGCCATCACCGCTTGCTTGACGCCGTCAGCGGTCTTGATGTCGATCAGCGAAGGCTGGCCGCCCACGTCCATGTCCCACAGGTCATGGTGAGTGAACTGGAAGGTCCACTTCACGTGGCCGGTGTCGATGTCCAGCGCGGTCAGGCCAGCGCTGTACTTCTCGGAGGCCGGGGTACGGTCGCCGCCATACTGGTCGGGCATCTGGTTGCCCATCGGCAGGTACAGCATGCCGAGTTTTTCATCGACGCTGAACATGGACCACATGTTCGGCGAGTTGCGGGTGTAGGTCTTGCCTTCGGCCAACGGAGTAGTGTCGTCCGGATTGCCGCTGTCCCAGTTCCACACCAGCTTGCCGGTGTGCACGTCGAACGCGCGGATCACGCCGCTTGGCTCGTCGGTGGAGACGTTGTCGGTCACGTGACCGCCGATCACGACCAGGTTTTTGGTCACGGCCGGTGGCGAAGTGGAATAGTAACCGCCTGGGGCGAAGCTGCCGATGTTGGCACGCAGGTCGACCTGGCCTTTGTCACCGAAGTCTTCGCACATCTTGCCGGTGTCGGCGTTCAGGGCGATCAGACGGGTGTCGGCAGTCGGTACGAAAATGCGTTTCGGGCACACGGCGCTGACGGGCGCGGTGCTGGCGCTGCCGGTAGGGCTTTGCTCGGAGGCGTACACAGCGTCATCGTGATACGACACGCCACGGCAGGTCATGTGTGCCCAGCCCTTGAAGCTCGCCGCACCTTGGGTGCTGAGTTTCGGGTCGAAGCGCCAGATTTCCTTGCCGGTGTCCGGGTCCAGGGCAATTACCTGGCTGTGCGGCGTGCACACGTAGAGCATGCCGTTGACTTTCAGCGGGGTGTTTTCCGCGGTGGTTTCACCAGGATCGCCCGGGCCAGGGATGTCACCGGTACGGTAAGTCCAGGCCGGCACCAGCTTGTGAGCGTTTTCCGGGGTGATCTGCGCCAGTGGCGAGTAACGGTCACCGAAAGCCGAGCGGCCATAGGAGTTCCACTCACCGTCAGCCTGGCTCGGCGCTGCACTGGCCATGCCTGGTACGGCGTCGCGATCCAGTTGGCCGGTCTTGACCATCTCACCTGGGTTGGTGAATTGGCTGGCCAAGGCGGTAGCACCCGCCAGCACCACGGCTACGCTAAGCGCGCCAGTGCCCAGCGGAGCAGCTTGGCCACGCAGCAGCGGGCGGCGGAACCACGGGAGCAGCATGACGATGCCCAAGGCGAACAACAGGGCCAGGCGTGGCACCAACTGCCACCAGTCCAGGCCGACTTCCCACAGTGCCCACACGGTACTGGCGAACAGCACCAGTGCGTACAGGCCCAGCGCAGTGCGGCGGGTGGCCAGCAGCAAAACGCCGGTCAGGGCGATGCCGATACCGGCCAGCAGGTAATACAGCGACCCGCCGAGCATGCTCAGCTTGACGCCACCGGCCAACAAGGCCAGGCCCATGATCAGCAGCAAGACGCCTAGCAGCCTGGGCAGCAGGCGGCTTGGGCTTGAGGCACCATCAGTGCTCATAGTGTGTTTCTCCGTTACGTTGGAATTATGTAACCCCGTGCTTCACTGTAGATGACGATTCGGCGCGGGCTTGGTTCATCGTTGTTTTTGCTTTTTCTTGGGATCGCGGGGTTATCCACAGGCGGACGATTTATTCCCAGGCGCAGGTCGGGATAAGACAGCGCTGTCTTTGGCGAGAGAAAAATTCGGCAAGATGGGATCGACCGCAGGAGTGAAACGTTTCAGTTTATTGCCGGGAAGGATAAAGGGAGTGGGCGCGCAGAGAAAGGGTAAATCGCAAGATGCATCATTTCAGATTTGGTAACAGTGACTAAGTGTCGCTGCAAAAAACGGGTGTGGGCAGGCTTTTGTGGGAGCAGGCTTGCCTGCGATAGCATCACATGGGTGTCACTGAAACACCGAGGTGGCCGCATCGCAGGCAAGCCTGCTCCCACATAAACCGGAATTGCGGTGTTCTTTAGAAAGTGGTGCGGATGCCGAACTGCACACTGCGCCCCGGCGCCGGCGCAATGTCCCGCAGAATCGAGCTGGCATAGCGCACAGTCTGGTTGGTCAGGTTTTCACCGTTCACAAACGCCAGCCACTGGCTGCCACCCACGTTGAAGCGATAACCCGCGCTGGCGCCCAAGGTTGTGTAGCCATCGGTGCCGCTTTCGTTATCCGGCACACGGCCTTGGCCTGCGGCATGTTCCACATCGATGCGCGCCTGCCAGCGGTCCAGTTCCCACAGCAAACCACTGTTCAAACGCAGCGGCGCGATGCGTGGGAGCGCTTCGCCGGTGTCGAGATTGGTGGCACGGGTGTAGTCGCCCGACAGTTCCAGGGCGAACTTACCGTAGGCGCTTTCGCCGAGTTTCCAGTGATCCTGGGCTTCGAAGCCGGCGAAGCGCGCACGCACGCCGGAGTATTGGTACTCAGGGTGACCGCTTGTGCCTTCTTCACCTTCGTCGTTCAGTATGCGGCCGGTGCCGAGCAAGCCGATGTAGTTGGAGAAGCGGCTGTAGAACACGCCGAAGCTGCCCTTGTGGGTGCCATTGTCAAAGCGCAGGGCCAGGTCGCTGGACACGGCTTTTTCTTTTTTCAGGTTGGCATCGCCCCGTTCATAGGTGGCGGTGGCGACGTGGGCGCCGTTGGCGTACAGCTCGTAGAACGTCGGGGCGCGCTCGGTGTAACCCAGGGTCGCGGCCAGGGACCAGATGGGCGTGAGGGTATACACCGCTCCCGACGACAGGCTGCCGGCGGTGAAGTCATTGCTTTTGTCGGCCGCGGCGAAGCGCGCGTTGCCCTTGGCGTCGGGGTCGACGTTGGTGTGTTCCACACGCCCGCCGAGGCTGAGTTTCAGGCGTTCGGTAGCTTGCATCTCTTCGAGGATGAACAATGCGCCGGCGTTGGTATCGGTCTGCGGCACGAAGGCTTCTTCACCGAGGGCGGAGAACTCGTTGCGGGTCACCTGGGCGCCGACCACACCGTCGAACGGGCCGATGGGTTGGTGGCGGGCTTCGACCCGCGCTTCATATCCTTTGTTCTTGAAGGTGGTTCCAGTTTCGCCGCCTTCGATCTCCCGGTGCTGGTAGTCGGTATACCCCGCGTCGACTTTCACCGAGCTGAACGGGCCTTGCAGGTTGCGGAATTCGGACGCAAAGGCGTAATGATCCTGCTTCATGCGGATGCGCACGTCCTGCTCGGCGGGCGAGCCGTAGTTGCTGTCGTAGTTGCTGTAGGACAGCCCGGCATAACCGTCATCCCAAGTGTAGGAGCCACCCACTGCGCCGCCGTCCTGGCGCCCGCTGCTGTTACCCAGGCGGCCGTTTTTGCCAGGGCCGTTTTCACTTTCAGCGGCGTGACGGCTGCGGGCATAACCCGGGATTTTCAGGTCGTTGAATTCCCGTGCGTTGGCGTCCAAGTGCAAGGCGAAGGTGCCATTGCCGGCTTCCAGTTTGCCCGCGCTGCTGCGGGTGGTGTCGGCGCCGCCGTAGCGCAGTTCACCCGCACCGTGGATGCCTTCGATGGCTTCGGTGGGGATGCGATTATCGAAGGTGTTGACCACGCCACCAATGGCGCTGCCGCCGTACAGCAGCGCCGCTGGGCCGCGCACGATTTCGATACGGTCGACATTGATCGGGTCCAGCGGCACCGCGTGGTCGTAGGACAGCGACGACGCATCCAGTGCGCCCACGCCATTGCGCAGGATGCGAATGCGGTCGCCATCCTGGCCACGAATGATCGGCCGGCTGGCGCCAGGGCCAAAGTACGAAGATGACACGCCGGGTTGCTTGTTCAGGGTTTCGCCGAGGCTGCCTTTTTGTTGCAGGGTCAGTTCATCGCCTTCGAGCACGGTGGTCGGCGAGGCGAGTTGCTCACTGCCCAACGGGTTGGCGGTGATGACTTGCGGTTGCAGCTCCAGGGCGTGGGCTTCGGAGCAGATCAGCAGGGCGGCGGCGAGCGGGGTCAAGCGCCAGAGAGAGGAGAGGGACATCGGACATTCCTTGGCAAAACGGCACAAAAAAGAGAAGGCTTAAAACGGTATCGAGCCGGTTACAGTTGATATTTATAGTTACAATATAACATCTCTTTTTTCGCTGGAAAGGGGAACTTTTTCTCAAGGGCTATATTCAATGCAGTGCTTCCACCTGTACGCCCCGTCGGCTAAGGTGCGCGGCTGTGTTTCCTCTTTTTGCAAAAGGCCTGGCATGACCGCGACAAGCAACGACCCGCTCCATGGCGTGACCCTGCAACACGTCCTCACGACCCTGGTGGAGCATTACGAGTGGGCAGGCCTGGCCGAGCGCATCGACATCCGCTGCTTCAAGAGCGATCCAAGCATCAAGTCGAGCCTCACCTTCCTGCGTAAAACCCCTTGGGCGCGGGAAAAAGTCGAAGGGTTGTATGTGAAGCTGATGCGCACCAAACGCCCGCTGGATTGATTCCATGAAGCGCTTAGTGGCCACGGTGGCCTTGGCCGGTTGGGTCGGGCTGGCGACTCAGCAGTACCTGATCTTCTATTCGCGCTGGACCACCGGCGCCAGCCTATTGGGCGGGCTGATCAATTTTTTCAGCTTCTTCACGGTACTGACCAACACCTTGGTGGTGGTGGTGCTGAGCTACGCGTTGGTCAATCGAGATTCAGCCGCCAAGCGGTTTTTCCTGGCGCCTGCGGTCAGCAGTGGGATTGCCGCGAGCATCGTGGTGGTGAGCCTGGCCTACAACCTGCTGTTGCGGCATTTGTGGAGCCCCACAGGCTTTCAATTCATGGCCGATGAATTGCTGCACGACGTGATGCCCGTGCTGTTTTTGATCTATTGGTGGCGGTGTGTGCCCAAAGGCACTTTGCGCCTCAAGCACATCGGCGCCTGGGTGATCTACCCGTTGGTGTATTTCGGCTACGTGCTGCTACGCGGAGATTTGCTCGGGCAGTATCAGTACCCGTTCATCGATGTTGGCACCCTCGGTTATCCACAAGTGTTTGTGAATGCCGGGGGAATTCTGCTGGGTTTTGTTGCGATTGCGTTGGTGGTAGTGGGGCTGGATAAGTGCCTGAAATCTCCCCGAACCTGAAGTGAACACAGGCCCAAATGTGGGAGCGGGCTTGCCCGCGATAGCGTCGCGTCAGTCACAGCCTTTGTCACTGAACCACCGCTATCGCGGGCAAGCCCGCTCCCACAGTTTTATTCTTCGTCGCTGCCATCGGCCCGCCAGTAACCCACGGCCTTGAGGAACTCCTCGTTGACCTGGTGCGTGTCCAGCAGCACCCGCCGCACCTGACGCGACAATTTGGTTTCAGTCGCGACAAAGCTGTACAGCGAACCACTCGGCAGCGTCAGTGCCCGCACGGTCTCCAGCAGATCATCCTGGCCACGGATCACCCAGATTACTTCGACGCTGGCGGCGCTTTTCAGCGCCTGCTTCTCTGCCGCGTTGGCGATCTCAATGACTGCGAGCACCGTGCGTCCTGCCGGTAATTCTTCCAGGCGCCGCGCGATGGCGGGCAGGGCCGTTTCATCGCCGATCAGCAGGTAGCTGTCGAAGATATCCGGCACGATCATCGAGCCCCGTGGCCCACCGATGTACAGGTGCTGGCCGACCTGCACCTGATCGGCCCAGGTCGATGCAGGGCCATCGCCGTGCAGTACGAAGTCGATGTCCAACTCGCCGATGCTCAAGTCGAAACGGCGTGGCGTGTAGTCGCGCATGGCCGGCTGCGGGCCGTCGCCCTTGATGCTGAAGGTCGGGCTTTCCAGCGCGGCCTGTTCGGCGGCGTTCTGTGGGAACAGCAGCTTGATATGGTCGTCGCTGCCCAGGCTGATAAATCCTGCCAGCTCCGGACCTCCCAGGGTGATGCGGCGCATACGCGGGGTAATGTCGACGACCCGCAGCACTTCCAGGCGGCGGCGTTTTATTTCGTGGGTCACACGGTGGATGACTTGTGTATTCATTGGTCTTTCCCGTCGGCGATGGATTGAGCGGTGCGATTGAGCAGCGCCGCGACACGAACGATTTCTTCCGGGCTCCAGCGCCCGTGGTGCGAATGCAAGGCATGGCGCAGGTTGTGCACCGCCTCGTGGATTTCCGGTGGCCGGTCCTGGCCACGCAATGAGCGCTTGCTGACGTCAATGCGCATGCGCACGCCTTCCAGTGCAACCGCCTGCTCGCTTAAGAAGAGACGACCGGCGTCGGTGATTGTGTAGCGTTTTTTTCCCGCCTCGGCATCGCCGGTGATCAAGTCGCTTTCTTCCAGAAAGGTCAATGTGGGGTAGATCACGCCGGGGCTTGGGGTGTAGGCCCCGTCGAAAAGACCTTCGATCTGACGGATCAGGTCATAGCCATGGCAGGGTTGTTCGGCGATCAACGCGGGCAACAGCAGCTTCAAATCGCCGGGCGCAAAGACGCGGGGGCCGCGCCCGCCGCGCTCACGGCCGGGACGAGGGTCGAAGCCGTCGCGGGTATGAGGATGGTCTCTCATGGTCGGGTTCTCCGATGTGGATTTAGATATAACTTAAGATATATCTTAATGCATCGGCAAACCTGTCTGACCGACGGTCGTCAATCCTCGGCCTTTTACGGCAGATGCGGTTGAATGAATCCGAGTGGCGTCTTGGTTTTAGCCAGACGCCTTATTGAAATGCGATAACGATGCCGTTTGAGGTGGCTTGTAATATGTTTCTTACGGAGCGCACGGACGTGGATCTTCGACTCACATCAACGCAATACGGTTGGCAGGCAGAGGGTTGATGTCCCAGGTTGCAAGTACGGCATCAGGATCGGCGCCATGCCCTTGAGTACTTGTACCGGCAATGCCGAGGTGAAGGTGAAGTGCTCGGCCGATTGGCCAGGCACAAACGCGGTGAGCGTACCGAAGTGGTGCTCGCCCAGGTAAAACACAAAGGTGGCCGTACGGTTGATCGACTTGGAGCTGAGAATCCGCCCACCGGCGCCGATGGCTTCGATGCGGTTATCCCCGGTGCCGGTCTTGCCGCCCATGGCCAGCGGTGTACCGTCGGCCAGTTTGAAACTGCCGGCCACACGCTTGGCGGTACCGGCGTCCACCACTTGGGACAGCGCACCGCGCAACGCCTGGGCCACCTCTAGCGGTATCACTTGCTTGCCGGGTGCAGGGTCATTGACGACTTTGGTTTCGTACGGCGTATCAGCGGCAAAGTGCAGGGTATCGATACGCAGCACTTTGGGGCGTACACCGTCGTTGAGGATGATGCCCATCAGCTCGGCCAGGGCTGCCGGGCGGTCGCCGGAGCTGCCGATAGCGGTGGCCAGGGATGGCACCAGATGGTCGAAGGGGTAGCCCACCGCCTGCCAGCGTTGGTGAATATCCAGGAACGCCTCGATCTCCAGCATGGTGCGAATACGGCTGTCACGGGCACTTTGATGGCGGCTCTTGAACAGCCAGCTGTAGACCTCCTGGCGTTCGAACTGGCTGGCCTTGACCACCTCGCTGAAGGTCGCGTCGGGGTGGTTGAGCAGATAGCCCAGTAGCCAAAGATCCAGCGGGTGAACCTTGGCGATGTAACCCTGGTCGGGTAGGTCGTAGGTGCCGGGGCCGTAGTCCTTATAGAGTTTTTCCAGGCGTTCGTCGGTGAGCTTGATCGTGGATTTGACGCCGGTCATGTGCGCGCGCACAAACAGGTTGAAGCTCGCCTGACTGGCATTGGGTAACAGGTAGCGATGTACGGCGGCCAGGCGGATGGGCGTGGGGCGCAGGCTGTCGAGGAAGGTGTCGAGACGAGCCTGGGTGTCTTTCTTCTGATACTTCTTCCAGAACTTGCGCAGGAACGTAGTGCCTTCACGGTCAGCAAAACCAGCCAGGTATTCTTGGCGGCGCGGGTCGTTGTCGTCCTTGAGCAACTCGGCACTGTTGTTTTCGCCGGAGTAGGTTACGTAGCGCACCACATCACGCATCAGGCGAATGAAGGGCAGGTTGATCGACTCGCGCAAGGCATCACGCAGGCTGGGGCTGCGGCCATTGTCCTGGCTGCGGAAATTATGGAAATGATGCAGGCCGCCACCGGTGAAAAAACTCTCGGCAGGGCTGGCCGAATAGGTGCGGTCCAAGGCGGCATCAAGCATTTTCGGCAGCGATTTATCTGGGGCCTGGATCAAGTAGTCGAGGGCCCAGCGGCTGAGACGGTCCTGGTCGTCCACCGCGACTTTTTTCAGTTCGGCCGGCGCTTTGCCGGCGTATTTGTCGTGCAGTTCGGTGATGATCTGCAGGTAGGTGGTGAGCACCCGCAGCTTGGCGGTGGAGCCCAGTTCCAGTTTGCTGCCTTCGTTGATATCAAAAGGCTGGTCGGTGTTGTCGGTTTGCACACGTACGCGTGAACCATCCGGCGTCAACTCGAACAGGGTGAAGCTGTAGCGTACTTGTGCGGTACTGGCGGGGGTCAGCAGGCGTTCACCGAGCAGGCCGAGTTGGCGGGCGTAGTCGGGGTCGGCGAGGTGCTTGAGGTAGTCGCTGACTTGGCCCTGCAACTGCGCTTGCAGGGTCGTGGTGGCGGACAGGTCCAGGCGGTCGAGGTCGTACAGCGGCCGGTCAAGCAATGTCGCCAAACGACTGCGGGCCACACTGATGCCTTTATTGGTTTCTATCGGTTGAAGCGTGGGTTGTTGTGCCCAGTCGCGGTAAGTGACCTTGCTCGCCAGGGCGACCTTGAGCAAGTCAGGTCCGATCACGCCATTCTGGGCCAGTAGGCGCAAATGGCTGTCGGTGAGGTCGGCGAGTTCGTCCCGCCCTTTGGCGAGGTAATGGGAAGGGCGGCGCTGCGCGATGATCAACGACAGCACCTGACGCAACGCCAGGCCTTGCTGCGCGTTCACCGGGCCGCGCAAGGCTTGGTTGACTTGGTTGAAGTCGGCGCCGTACCACACCCGCAAACCCTCGGCCATGCCATGCACTTCACCATGCCCGGGGACTGCCGACAGAGGCACGCTGTTGAGGTAGTCGCGCAGGATGTTCTTGCGTGCCGCCAGGGTCTCAGGGCCATCGTGGTAGGCACGCACGGCGGCGGAAAACATCTGCCGCAATTTTTCGCCACCTGACACCGTCAGGCCGTCCGGTGAGTGACGGTATTTTTCCAACTGAGTCGCCAGGGTGCTGCCACCGGCACTTTGGCCTGGCAGGTGCAGCAGTTTGGCGACTTGCGACCACGCGGCCTTGGCAAAGCGTGGCCAGTCCACGGCGGGGTTGGCTTGGGGCTGGTTGGGGTCAAGCAGATCGCGGTTTTCGATAAACAACAGGCTGTTGATCACCAGCGGCGGGATCGACGTGAAACTGTCGTACAGCTGCTGTGGGTAGTTGTATTGGTACAGCGGTACGGCACGGCAATCGGTGATGGACAGCCCGGCCTGGATCTTTTGCGAGTAGGGCACGAACAGGCCCTTGGCGCTGTAGTCCATCAATGCTGGCGAGAAACGTGACTGGGCCTGGATCACATAACCGCGCTTGAGCAGGCGTGGCAAAAACGTGCCGAGGTCGCTGTAGCCCAGGCGTCGGTCAAACGGGCCCGCGCCAGGGTAGACCATGGCGTCGCTGGCACCGGGTTTTACCTGGTAAGTGAGGTCACGGGCCAGGCGGCTGAGTTCCTGGGCCTGCAGACGCGAGGTGCGCATTTCTTTGTGGGCGGCAAAACCCAGGGCGATCAATGCCATCAGCACGATCAACCAGAACAGTCGGTGCCAATGGCGGGGCCTGGGTTTATTTTCGGGTAAAGGCGCTGGGTCCGAACTGCCTTGTAGTCGCGCAGCCTTGGTCGATTCGGTTTGCCACAGTACGCCCATAGTCGATTGATCCATTCACGCAGATTGATCGGACTTGCTTGAAGCGTAGTCGCCGAGTGAAGGGTTGTGAGGAAAATATGTTCTGCATGTCGGAATCTTCTTGTGGCTACGGCGTACGGTGCGCACCGCGGCGTTTTGTCGCCCGTTGTAGGTCATATGCACCTGTTAAATTGCATTTTGACGGGTACATCCACTAAATTGGCCCGCTTTTATAGTGAATGAGCCTGACCCTGGCTTTTTATACTGCACGCCCCGCTGATCTTGCCCGGCAAGAAGGGCCCGTCCATGAGGCGGCTCCGGTCTCGGCAAGGGCACAGGCCTATCGGCTTGCACCCTGGAGACTCGACGGACAATCCAATAACAAGATGAGGTTGTACCCCTATGCCAGTTGGCAACCCACTGCCCCATGGCGAGACCGCTCAAGGCGGCCCGCTCAAGCGCGAACTCGGTGAACGGCACATTCGCCTCATGGCCCTTGGCGCCTGCATCGGTGTCGGCCTGTTCCTCGGTTCGGCCAAGGCCATTGAAATGGCCGGCCCTGCCATCATGCTTTCCTACATCATTGGCGGCCTGGCGATTCTGGTGATCATGCGCGCCCTCGGCGAAATGGCCGTGCACAACCCGGTGGCCGGCTCCTTCAGCCGCTATGCCCAAGACTACCTCGGCCCGCTGGCGGGCTTTCTCACCGGCTGGAACTATTGGTTCCTGTGGCTGGTGACCTGTGTCGCGGAGATCACTGCGGTGGCGGTGTACATGGGCGTGTGGTTCCCGGATACACCACGGTGGATCTGGGCCTTGGCCGCCCTGATCAGCATGGGCACCATCAACCTGATCGCGGTCAAGGCGTTCGGTGAATTCGAGTTCTGGTTCGCCCTGATCAAGATCGTCACGATCATTGCGATGGTCATCGGCGGTGTCGGCATTATCGCGTTCGGTTTCGGCAACGACGGCGTGGCCCTGGGGATTTCCAACCTGTGGGCCCACGGTGGTTTCATGCCTAACGGCGTGCAGGGTGTGTTGATGTCCCTGCAAATGGTGATGTTTGCCTATTTGGGCGTGGAAATGATCGGCCTGACCGCCGGTGAAGCGAAGAACCCGCAGAAGACCATCCCCAGCGCCATCGGCTCGGTGTTCTGGCGCATCCTGCTGTTCTACGTCGGTGCGTTGTTCGTGATTCTGTCGATCTACCCGTGGAATGAAATCGGCACCCAGGGCAGCCCGTTCGTCATGACGTTCGAGCGCCTCGGCATCAAGACCGCAGCGGGTATCATCAACTTCGTGGTGATCACGGCGGCGCTGTCGTCGTGCAACGGTGGCATCTTCAGCACCGGGCGCATGCTCTACAGCTTGGCGCAGAACGGCCAGGCTCCCGCGACTTTCGGCACGACCTCCAGCAATGGTGTGCCGCGCAAGGCGCTGCTGCTGTCGATCTTCGCCTTGCTGCTGGGCGTGTTGCTCAACTACCTGGTGCCGGAAAAAGTCTTTGTGTGGGTGACCTCCATCGCCACCTTCGGCGCGATCTGGACCTGGCTGATGATCCTGCTGGCCCAGCTCAAGTTCCGCAAAGGTCTGAGCCCCGCCGAGCAGGCAGGACTCAAATACCGCATGTGGTTGTACCCGATCAGCTCGTACCTGGCGCTGGCGTTCCTGGTACTGGTGGTGGGCCTGATGGCGTATTTCCCGGACACCCGCGTGGCGCTGTATGTAGGGCCGGCATTCCTGGTACTGCTGACGGTGTTGTTCTACGTGTTCAAGCTGCAGCCGAATGACGCTAGCTCTGCGTCAGTGCGTTCAGCCTGACGTGCGGGAGGGCTCGCTGCGCACAGCGGGCCTTCCTCCTGCGGTTGACTTGAGCGACTGGTCCAGTCGCTTGTTGAACTCTAGCCACACGGCAAGCATCACCATCAATGCAGCGCCGGCCACGGCGGTCAGCAGCTGCATCACCAAGGCATCCCCTGCCAGGGCATTGACCATATCGGCCAACGGCGCGAGTACAACGCCCAGGCAAAACACCTCCAGCGAATAACGCCCCATACGGCAGACAGGTTGTGCCAGCCGGTTTTTGGTCCAGCCTCGGCCGGGCAGCAGCTTGGCGGTGACGTAGGCCAGGGCGAGGAAGTGCAGCAGGCGCACCGGTGATAGGTCCGTCTTGCTGATGGGGTAGATCAGATCGCTGAGCAGGGTTGGCATCAGTGCATCGTGGATCTCTGGCCAGCGCCAGGACAGGGTCAGCACTCCGGCCATCACGGCATAAATCGCAGCCACGACAAACATCGGCTGGTGGCGCAGAGGCCGCCTTTCGATTGGCCGTTCTTGTCCGCTGTAAATCGCCGCGGCGCCTCCCAGCACGAACAGGAATTGCCAGGTCACCGGGTTGAAATACCACACGCCGTCGGCAATCGCCCGCAGGTTCCAACCCATCCACGGCGCCAACAGGTACACCGTGGCAGAGATGCCCACCACCAGCCCTGTCCTGCGCAGCATCAGCGGCAGCACCAGCGGTAACCCTGCAAGTAATACGATATACAGCGGCAATGGGTCCATCAGGTTGGGTTTGAAGCGCAGCAGCAACTCATCGGTAAGTGCCTGTTGCGGGTGGGTGACGAAATGCGTCAGGCCCATCTCTTCGACGAGGTCACGGGTTTCCACATGGCTGTTGGCGTAGAACACGATGCCCATCAGCATCGCCAGCAGGAAGATGTGCACAACGTACAGCACCCAGGTGCGGCGCAGGATTTTCAGGGAGGCAATCCAATAGCCATCACGTTGCAGGATCTTGCCGTAGGCCAAGACGGCGGCGTAACCAGCGAGGAATACAAAGACCTCTGCCGCATCGCTGAAGCCGAAGTTTCGCAGGGTGATCTGGCCGAGCGGGTTGTGGGGGACGTGATCCCAGAAAATGAAGATCAACGCCAGGCCCCGGAAAAAATCGATGCGTGGGTCGCGTCCGTTCAGCATGGCTGCGGGCTCTTGAACAAAAGGTTTAGTAAAGACAGGCGAATGCGCGTGTTGTCGTACGCCACACGTCGGGCGGGCGCAGGTTGGCGGTATTTGTAAGCAATTGCAAAGGCTGGGTATTACTGAATGTCTCTAGACATCAATGATCACCAAAGTGCCATGGCTGCCGGCGAGCACACTGTGGGCTGTGCCGGCTTGCACAAGGTACATCTGGCCGGCATCCACGCGGACTTCCTGGTTGTCGACGCTCAGTTGCAGATGACCGCTGACCACAAACAGCCCTTCGTTGTAGTCATGGGTCTCTTCCTCATACGCCTGCTCATCCATGCGCAACACCTTGATCCGCGCCGGGCCGACTTGACCCAGGCGCGTTGATTTCCAGGTATCGGGCAGTTGCCCGGCGATGGCAGTGAAGTCGAGTAACGGCATGTGAGTCTCCTTGTTTCAACGATGCCGTCGGTGGTCCGGTTCAGCGGGAAAAGGGTTGGTTAGAACGCATCCATCAGCAGCACTTTGCACGGCTTGGCCTGATACGCATTGATCTGTGGCACCAGCCGAGTGAAATGTTCGGTCTGGCAGTGCGTGTCGAGCGCTGCCTGGTCGGGCCATTGCTCGACGAAGATAAAGTGCCCCGGGTCTTTTTGATCGACAAACAAATCGTAGGCGATGCATAGCGGTTCCTGGCGAGTTTTTTCCACTAGCTCGGCGTACCACGGGCGCACAGCATCCAGGTGTTCAGCCTTGATGAAATCTTCGGCGATGACTTTCAACACGGTATCGATCCTTTACGCGGCCACGACTTCATTGGGTTCGAAGCTGTCTGCGCGTGCCATCTGCCACATACGCGAATAAAATTCGCCGCTCACCTCTCCGGTCAACAACTCGCCGGGCTTGAGGAACACATGCAGCTGCGAGAACAGCTTGATCTCGGTCGCGGACATGCGCCGCACCAAATGCTTGGCCGACAGCTGCGAGGGATGATCCAGCCCTGCTGCCGCAAGCATCTCCGCCAGCGCCTTGAGCGTGCTGCGATGGAAGTTGAACACGCGCTGGGCCTTGTCCGGCACGACTAGCGCACGTTGGCGCAAGGGGTCTTGAGTGGCGACGCCGGTCGGGCATTTATTGGTGTGGCACGACTGGGACTGAATGCAGCCAATGGCAAACATGAAGCCCCGCGCCGAGTTGGCCCAGTCGGCGCCGATGGCCAAGACGCTGGCGATGTCGAACGCGCTGACGATTTTGCCACTGGCGCCGAGCTTGATCTTGTCGCGCAGGTTCAAGCCCACCAGGGTGTTGTGCACGAATAACAGGCCTTCACGCAACGGCACGCCGATATGGTCGGTGAATTCCACCGGTGCGGCGCCGGTGCCGCCTTCCTTGCCGTCGACCACGATGAAGTCAGGGAGGATGCCGGTCTCGAGCATGGCCTTGGCGATGCCCATGAATTCCCACGGATGGCCCAGGCAAAACTTGAAGCCCACCGGTTTACCACCGGACAGCTCACGCAGTTGGGCGATGAAGTGCATCATTTCGATGGGGGTGGAAAATGCGCTGTGGCGTGACGGCGAGATGCAGTCTTCACCCATCATGATGCCGCGTGTCTCGGCGATTTCCTTGGTGACCTTGTGCTTGGGCAAGATCCCGCCATGGCCGGGTTTGGCACCCTGGCTCATCTTGATTTCGATCATGCGCACTTGTGGATTTTGCGCCTGTGCGGCGAAGCGTTCCGGGTCGAAATGGCCGTCACTGGTGCGGCAGCCGAAGTAGCCGCTGCCCAATTCCCAGGTCAGGTCGCCGCCGTTTTCACGGTGATAGGGGCTGATGCTGCCTTCACCGGTGTCATGGGCGAAGTTGCCGAGCTTGGCGCCTTGATTGAGGGCACGGATCGCGTTGGCGCTAAGGGAACCGAAGCTCATCGCCGAGATGTTGAACACCGACGCCGAGTACGGTTGCTTGCACTGCGGGCCACCGACCATCACGCGGAACGCGCTGGGGTCGCTCAACGGCGCGGGGCGCATGGAGTGGCCGATGAATTCGAAGCCCGATTGGTACACGTCAATCAAGGTGCCGAAAGGTTTGTCGGCGCTTTCGTTCTTGGCGCGTGAGTAGACCAGCGATCGCTGTGCCCGGGAAAAGGGGAGGGCGTCGCTGTCGGACTCCAGCAGGTACTGGCGGATCTCCGGTCGGATAGTCTCCACGAGGTAACGGATATTGCCCAGGATCGGGTAGTTACGGCGTACGGCGTGAGGGGTTTGTATCAGGTCGAAAATGCCGATCAGGCTCAACACGCCAGTGATGATGGTAATCGGCCACAACCATTCGTGTTCGATGAAGGGGAGGCTGGCAAGGGTGAAAATGACGCACACGGCAAAGAAGGCGTAACGGCTTAATAACGACAGGCTCATACGGGTTTCCTTGGGTTCGGACTCTTTTGGTCGGTACGGCATTCTGCGCTTGTAAGGAAACCCTAGACAACCAGCGGGAATATTCAGTTTGGCACCACCGGTGAGACAGACTGGCCCGAGATAGGCAGTTTGCGGCTATCGGTGACTTCGAAATGGGCTTGGTTAGTGGTGGTCGAGTCGCCGCCGACGAAGACGGTAAAAGTGCCGGCTTCCACCACGGGCAGCAAATTCTTGTCCAGGAGGGCGAAGTCCTTTTGATCTAGGGTGAAGGCCACGTCCTGGGTTTCACCGGGGGCCAAATGCACTTTGCGAAAACCGCGTAACTGGCGCACCGGGCGGGTGACACTGGCAACATCATCACGCAGGTATAGCTGAACAATTTCATCGCCTGTGCGCGGGCCGTTATTGGTGACGTTGACCTCCACGGTCAGAGGCTGGCTGGAGCTGATGCGCGTACTGCTCAGGCGAGGAGGGCCATATCTGAACGTGGTATAGCTAAGGCCGAAACCGAAGGGGTACAACGGGGTCGAGGACTGATCGATGTACCTCGATTCCCAGGCATCGTCTTCGCCGTCGACCGGGCGCCCGGTGTTTTTATGCGCGTAGTAGAGGGGAACCTGGCCCACGCTACGGGGGAAGGTAATGGACAGTTTACCGCTGGGGTTTGTATCACCAAACAGCACATCGGCCACGGCGTGACCCGCTTCGGTTCCCAGAAACCAGGACTCTATGAGCGCCGGCACTTGTTCAATAGCGCCGGTCAGCGCGAGTGGGCGCCCATTCATCAGAATAACCACTATGGGCTTCCCGGTTTCTTGGAGTGCTTGCAAGAGGGTGTTCTGGGCACCAGGCAGATCCAGGCTGGCGCGGCTGTTGGCTTCGCCGCTCATGTCGACAGTTTCCCCCAGCACGGCGACTATCACATCGGCGTCTTCGGCAGCATTTTTTGCTGCGGCAATACCCCCGGTGTCTTGGTTGACCGGTGACGCACCGGGTACGTAGACCACTCGGCTGTCGGGGGAGACCGCGCTTTGTATGCCTTGCAAGACGGTGGCGGCTCTGTTGGGGAGGGTAGTAGCGGCACAGGTACCCAGGCTGGAGGTGGTTTCCATCGCGAGGCTACCGACGACCAAAATGTGCCGCAGGTTTTTTGACAGTGGCAGCAATGAGTCCGTGTTTTTCAGCAGAACAATGGATTTCTGCGCAGCCTCACGGGCCAGGGTGACGGCTTCTGGTGTCTGGGTCAGTGTGCGTTCCCGGTCTTCATCACTGTAGCGGTAGGGATCATCGAACAAGCCTAGTTGTTGCTTGGTCTTGAGCACTCGGCGCACAGCAATGTCCACGGCCGTTATGGGGACTTCGCCACTCCTCAAAAGAGAGGGCAGGTTCAGCCTAAAGAGCTGGTTGGCCATTTCGATATCCACGCCGGCATTGAAGGCTTGCCGAGTCGCGTCCAGCGGTGTTTTCGCAACTCCATGAGTGATCAATTCTGCCACCGCGTCATGGTCACTGACGATCATCCCGGAAAAGCCCCATTGCTGACGTAAAAGACCGTCAAGCAGCGCTTTGTTACTGACCATGGGCTCCCCTGCGATTTCGTTGAAGCTCGGCATGATGGCATTGGTCCCAGCCCGGACGGCTGCATAGAAAGGCGGTAGATAGGCTTCGCGCAGGGTACGCTCCGACAGGTCGACTGTGTTGTAGTCACGCCCTGCTTCGGCGGCGCCGTACCCCACGAAGTGTTTAGCAGTGGTCAGCATGAACGAGGTACTGGGTGGCCCCTCACCGTGAAAGCCTTTGATTCGCGCGGTGGCCATGATCGAACTCAGGAACGGGTCCTCGCCAGCTCCTTCCACCACTCGGCCCCAGCGTGGGTCGCGAGCGATATCGATCATCGGTGCCAAAGTCCAATGCACGCCACTGGCCGTCGCTTCGACTGCGGCAGCACGAGCGGTACGTTGAGTCAGGTCAGGGTCCCACGCACTGGATTCGGCGAGTGGCACCGGGAACATTGTGCAAAACCCATGAATCACGTCTTTGGCAAATAGCAAAGGGATATGCAGGCGCGACCCCTCCACCACGAGACGCTGCAAATGGCGCGTTTCCTCGGCGCCGCTGTCGCCTATCACTGCGCCGACATTGACCGTAGGCAGCTGTGTTTGGCCTTGTTGATCAATGAAGGAACCGTTGGGCGTGTCCACGATATGCGACATAGTGAGTTGGCCCAGTTTTTCTTCGAGGGTCATCTGCGCTAGCAGGTGCTCGACCGCATCGTCCTGAGCCATCGTCGGCCATGGCATATACATTAATAGCAGAGCAAGCAGTCGACTACGCACGGGTAGTTCCAGCGGCAACGAACATAGGTGGAGTGTTCAGGGCACAGGCAAGCCGGTCTACTGTCAGAACTGACAGTGCATAACCACTTTTAGACAGATGGCGCAGGTGTCAGGCGTTTTGCGCCTGTAGAAAGATCGAGAACAGCTCCGACTGGGATTTGATCCCCAGCTTGCTGTACATGTGTTTCTTATGGACTTTCACGGTTTCAACTGAGATTTCCAGCTTACGAGCGATTTCCTTGCTTGAGCAACCGCTAAGCATCAAACGGCCTACATCCAGCTCGCGAGCGGTGAGTTGTGCACCCCATTCGTCGTTCTGGACGGACGGCTGTGGTGTTGTGGTGACTTGGTTGAGTTCATAGGGCAGGCGTTGGCGCAGCAGGCTTGATACCCAAGGCTGGATCAGCGACAGCAAGGCTATTTGTTGCGGATCATAAGGCTGCTTCGAGCCCAGGGACACGCACAGGGTACGCCCATCCGGCAGTTGGCAATTGAACTGGATTTCATCGGCCACCACATTCAGGCGGAAGTAGCGCTGGTAGTACTCGGTGAGTTCGAAATGTTCCGGTGCTACGTCAGCCAGGCGAAACAGGCCGGTGCGCGAGTGCTCGCGGCTGGCGATGTAGAAGGGGTCGAGCAGGTACAGGCCGTTGAGGTAGTCCTGGAACAGGTGGTCCGGTGTGCCGTTGGCGCCTGGGCATTCGGCGAACACCAGCGGGCGATGCTCGTTGCTGAACAGCAACACGACCCAGCTATCGAAGGGCACGTATTGGCCCAGCAAACGGACGAGCTGCGTCCAGAAATTGGCCTGGTCCAGGGCATCTATCATTTGCCCCACCGAACGGTGCCAGGCGATGTCTTCCAGCGACATGGTCATTGATCTACCCCTATAGGGTTACCTCGGCCGCGTAATTCCCTGGCCGGTTGTGGCTGCGCATACTGCGGCACAGATAAAGAACAAGGAAATCCCCATGAAGGTCGAATTCGCCCAACTGGCAGGCCGTGATAACGGTACAGCTTACAACCTTGAGCGCGCCTTGGCGGCAATCGCTGCAAGCGACGCGGATACGCAACTGATCGTCTTCCCGGAAACCTACCTGATGGGGTTCCCGACTCTCGAGACCGTCGCCGAGGTTGCCGAACCCTTGGACGGTCGTACCGTGCAGGCTGTCATCGAGGCGGCCCGCGCTCGCGATGTTGCGGTGGTGATCGGCATGGCGGAAAACGACGGCGGCCAATTCTACAACACTACCTTGCTGATCACGCCCGAAGGCATCGCCCTGCGCTATCGCAAGACTCACCTGTGGCCCCTGGAGCGCGGCGTGTTCATCCCGGGTGATCGCTACGCCACCGCACTGTGGAAGGGACTGCGTGTCGGCCTGCTGATCTGCTATGACATCGAGTTCCCGGAAACCGCCCGTGCCCTGGCGCAGTTGGGGGCTCAATTGCTGATCGTCACCAACGGCAACATGGACCCTTACGGCCCCACGCACCGTACCGCGATCATGGCCCGCGCCCAGGAAAACCAGGCGTTTGCGCTGATGGTCAACCGGGTGGAAGAGGGTGATGGCGGCCTGTTGTTCGCGGGTGGCAGCGCCCTTGTGGACCCGTTCGGCACCTTGCTGTTCGAAGCCGGGCGCGAGGCTGGGCAATTCACGGTCGAGCTGGATCTCGAGCAACTGGAGGCGGCTCGCAAGGACTACCGCTACCTGGACGACCAGCGCTTGAAATTGCCGGGGGAGGTGATTGAGCGCACTGACGGGACGCGGGAGCTACTGATCCCTGAATCCTGATTTCACACCGGTTCTTGTAGTGAGCGGGGCAAGCTCGCTCACTACAAAACTCGCACCAGAGATAAAAACAAGACACCCGCAGCACCCCATTTCAGTTCTGCCATAAATCTAATAAATCAGCGGAGAATCACTCATGGCTCGTTTGCAACGCACCCTGTCGTTAGGGGCGGTGGTGCTGTTCGGCATCGCCTATATGACGCCTATCATTGTACTCGGCACCTTCGGCATCCTGGCGCAGTCCACCGCCGGCATGGTCCCAGCCGCGTACCTGGCTGCGCTGGTGGCGATGTTCTTTACCGCCATGAGTTACGGGCGCATGGCCTCAGCATTTCCGGTGGCGGGTTCGGCCTACAGTTATGTGCGCAAGGCGATCAGCCCCAAGCTGGGTTTTATCGCTGGCTGGGCGGTGTTGCTCGACTATCTGTTCTTACCCATGGCTATCTGGTTGATCGGCGCGGCATACCTGCATTCGGCATTCCCGGCCGTGCCGCAGTGGATCTGGGTGCTGGCGTTTATCGGCATCACCACGGCGATCAATATCATTGGCCTGAGACTGGCCAACGGCATCAACGCATTGCTGATGCTGGTGCAGTTCCTGGTGCTGATTGCTTTCGTCGCGCTGTGCATCCATTACCTGGGCGGCGATGCGAGCCAGCCACTCTGGACTATCGCCCCGTTCTTCAACGGTCAGATGCAAATGCCGTTGATCATGAGCGGTGCGGCCATCGCTTGTTATTCGTTCTTGGGCTTTGATGCGGTCAGCACCTTGACGGAAGAAACCCGCGACCCACGCCGCACCATTCCCCGGGCGATCATGTTGATCACCTTGATCGGCGGGCTGATCTTCGTCGGTGTGTCGTACTTCGTGCAGGTCGCTCATCCGTCGTTCGCGTTTACCGACGTGGATTCAGCGGCCTACGAGATTGCCCGCAACGTGGGCGGCGATCTGTTCGTGTCGATTTTCCTGATCGGCCTGATCGTCGGCCAATTCGCCTCGGGGCTGTCGGCCCAGGCCAGCGGTTCGCGCTTGTTGTTTGCCATGGGCCGCGACGGCGTGTTGCCCAAATCGTTCTTCGGCACTTTGCATGGGCGCTTCGGCACGCCGGTCAACAGTATCCTGTTGTGTGCAGTGGTGGCCTTACTGGCGCTCAAGCTCGACGTGACGACTTCCACTTCGTTTATCAACTTCGGTGCATTCCTGGCGTTCAGCCTGGTCAACCTGTCGGTGATCTTTCACTACTGGATCGCTGCCAAACAGCGTGGCCTGCGTGAACTGATCCTGTTTCTGGTGTTCCCGGCCATCGGCCTGTTGGCGGATCTGTGGCTGATGGTCAGCCTCGATCACCTGGCGATTTACCTGGGTGTGGTGTGGTTGGCGATTGGCCTGGTTTACCTCGGCGTGCTTACCCGTGGCTTCTCGCAGCCGCCGCCGGAGATGGACTTCCAAGAAGCCGCATAGACGCTGACGGCCTATTCTTATTGCAATCTGTTCTCGTTTGGGTGCATGATTTGTGTTACTGTATAACACGTTTAGTGCACCCAAACGCCCCGGAGGCCTTATGAAAGCTGGTATCCATCCCGACTACCGCACCGTGCTGTTCCACGACACCGCCGCCGATGTGTTCTTTCTGATCGGCTCCACCGCCGACAGCGATCGCACCCATACCTACAGCGATGGCAACACCTACCCGTACATCCCGTTGGACGTGTCCAGCGCCTCGCACCCGATCTACACCGGCCAGCAGCGCAAGACCCAGGCCGAAGGCCGGATTGCCGGGTTCAACAAGCGTTTTGCTTCGTTCGGATCGAGCCCGAAAAAAGCTGAAGCCTGAGCAGGATTCGGCGGCGTGTCTCACGCCGCCGTTTGCCGGATCGGCAGCACCACCCGAAACTTCGTACCTTTGCCCACTTCACTGCTGACAGAAATGTCGCCGCGGTGTTTCTTGACGATGCCGTAGGACAATGACAGCCCCAACCCTGTGCCTTCGCCCACCGGCTTGGTGGTGAAGAATGGATCGAAAATCTTCTGCACGGTTTCCGGGGCAATCCCACAACCGTTATCCGCCACTTCCAGCCATACGTTTTCGCCTTCCACCCCATTGCTGATGGTGATCGTGCCACGCTCCGGGCCCATGGCTTGCGCCGCGTTGATGACCAGGTTCATCACCACCTGATTGAGCTGCGAAACCAGGCATTCGATGTCCGGCAATGGCGCGTAATGCTTGACCACGTCGGCCTTGTGCTTGAGTTCACTGGCGACGATATTCAGCGTGGAGTCTATGCCCTGTTGCAGGTTGGCGAATTGCCAGGTCTGGTCGTTATCCACCCGGGAAAAGTTCTTCAGGTCTTTGACGATCTGTACCACACGGCCAATGCCCTCCTTGGACTCCCGGATCAGGATGGGAATGTCTTCCTTGAGAAAGTCCAGCTCCAGCTCAGCCCGCAATGCCCTGAGTCGGTCTAAAGGCTCACCCGGCGTGAGGTTGTTTTCGGCCTCATGATAGGCGTCGAGCATCTGTTGCAGTTGATTGAAGTAGCTATCCAGGGTGCCGAGGTTGGACGAAATAAACCCCACCGGGTTGTTGATCTCATGGGCCACACCGGCTGCGAGCTGCCCCAGCGACGCGAGTTTCTCCGACTGCACCAGTTGGCTTTCCAGCAGCTTGCGCTCAGCGATTTCCACCTGCAGCGCCTGGGTGCGTTGTTCCACCAATTGTTCCAGGTGAGAGGTTTGCAACGAAGCACGACGGGCCATGTCCCATTTGTTGGCCAGGGTATGGGCCATTTGCTGGACTTCGATATTATCGAAGGGTTTTTTCAGGATCAGCAAGCGGTCATGGCCGTGCAAGCGATCCAGCAGCGTCTCCCACGCGTAATCCGAATACGCCGTACACACCACCACTTGCAGGTCGGGGGCAACTTTCCAGAGCTCTTCGATAGTCTTCGCCCCGTCCCAACCCTGGGGCATACGCATGTCGACAAAGGCCAGGGCGTAAGGTTGTTTGGCGGCCATGGCGGATGTCAGCAACCCGAGGCCTTCCTCTCCGCCATACGCCGAATGCAGCTCGAACGCCTGGGCCTGGGGCTTGCTTGTGTCGCCAAACAGTGCCGACTCCATCTCATCCAGCGCCTGGTTGGATTCGACAGTGGGCATCAGGATTTTGCGGAAGTCGTCGTGAATCGACGGCGTGTCATCGACTAACAGGATGCGCCGGTTGGGAGGCTGGTTCATGCGGGCGTTCCGGCAGGAGTGAAAGGGATTTTCAAGGTGAAGACCGCGCCTTTGCCTGGCCCGTCACTGTGGGCACTGAGCTGTCCATGCATTTCTACGGCGGCCAGGGCGCAACTGTGCAGGCCGAAACCGTGGCCTTCCTTACGCGTGGTGAAACCATGGGTGAAGATGCGCGTCATGTTTTCCGCCGGTATGCCTTCACCGTCATCCTTGACGCTGATCTCCAACATGTCCTCACCCTGCGGTTGCACCGTGAGGGTCATCTGCCGTGGCCGATCACTGAGGTTGGACATGGCGTACTTGGCGTTGCTGATCAGGTTGACCATGATCAGCAACAGCCGGTGTTTATCCCCCAGCACTTGCGGTACCCGCGCGTATTCCTTGACCACCGTGACGTGATGGCGGCTGAGGGCGCCAGCATTCATGCGCAAGGCATCCTCCATCAAGGCGCTGATGTCGACCGGCTCCAGCAAGCTTGAAGCACCGGCATAGGATTGCTGGGTGGCAACGATATCCTTGATGTGGTCGACACTTTTGCTCAGTTGCGCCAGCTCCTCGGTCATACCTTGCTGTTCAACGGCGATGGCATCCACCAGTTGGTTCAAGTAACCCGGCAGTAACTTGCCTTTTTCATCTTCGCTCAGGAAAGTACCGAGGTCGTGGGGATGTTCGTTGATCAACTGCATGGCCTTGCCCAGGCCCAGTGCCTTGCTGCTGCGCAGCTTGCGGGTGACCAGGTCGGCGGAAATATTAACGCTGTTGAGCACGTTGCCGACGTTGTGCAACACGTTGGTGGCGATCTCGGCCATGCCGGCCTGGCGAGCGCTGTCCATCAGTTCACTCTGGGCATCCTTGAGCTGTTGGGTGCGCCGTTCAACGCGCTGCTCCAGGGTTTCGTTGGCCGCCTGCAAGGCGCGGTTGACCCGGTTGATTTCGGCGAAGCTGCGTAACAGACGTACTGCCAGGAAGAGCAGCGACACCACCAGCAGGGTCGAGAAAATCAGCAGGTAGCGATGGTACTGATGATCCACCAAGTCGGCCGTTTGCTGGTCCTGGTTGAGATGGGTGGTCAAGTCGTCAAGGCGTTCGGCCACGGGGACGGCGGCAATGCGTTCAAGCAAGCTGTTGACCGCCGGCTGCTCGCGCAAGATCAGCGAAATATGATTGCTCAGGATATCGACGGGCGCCTGAAATTCACTGGGCAGGTTTTCCTTGTTGATCGCCAGTTTGCCCAGGCCCACCAGAATATCGGCCGCGCGATCATCGCTGGTGACCTGGGCGAACTCCAGGCTGCTGAGCAGCAGGTCGTAGGTGTCGGTGGCCACGCTTTGCAGGTGCAGCTTGCCTTCATCGTCCACGCGGTTGAATTGGGCCTGGATGTCGTCCTCGGCGGTCGGCAGGAAGGCGAGGGAGTTGCGCAGCACCGCGTTGTGGGATTTGAACTGGTCTACCAGGCGGGCTTTTTCCTGGATGGCGTCCTCGTACGCCTGCTGGCTGGCTTGCCAGCGAGGCAGGTCGGCAGACTCGTGGTAAGAACCACGGCTTTTCAGGTCGGCCCATACCGTGGTCATTTCCAGCAACGGTGAGACCAGCGGGTCGTAGTTGCGGGTAATGGCAATCCTGGCCTTGAGCACCTCACTGTCCCACTGCGCATTGAGTTGCTGCAGTTGCCGGATCAAGTCCCGCGACTGGGTATAAGTGGCTGTCTGGTCACGGGCAGACTTGAGGTACAGAAATAGCAGGGTCGAGGCCAGCAACACGGTCATCAGGGCCAGCAGCAACGTGCTGGTATGGCGGCGAGACAGGGTCATAGCGGCTTACCCGCCCATTGGCCGGTCAGGGTCTTGAGAAACTGGATGATCAGGTCTTTGTCTTCCTGGGAAGGGGTGCGCCCCAGTTGGTACTTGAACATGACATCTACCGCTTCCTCCAGGGTCTTGGCCGAAGCGTCATGGAAATACGGTGCAGTGATCGCCACATTGCGCAGGCTGGGCACCTTGAACACATGGCGGTCCTCTTCATCCTTGGTCACCAGGTAGCGGCCCAGGTCTGCTTCGACCGGGTTGCCGCGGGCCTTGAAGTAATCACCCATCACTCCGAATTTCTGGAACATATTGCCGCCGATATTCACACCCTGGTGGCAGGCGATGCAGCCGTAATCCTTGAAGCGCTGGTAGCCGTATTTTTCCTGGATCGTCAGTATGTCGGTGTTGCCCAGCAAATATTGATCAAACCGCGAGTTGGGTGTGAGCAGCGTGCGCTCATAAGTGGCCAGGGCGTTTTGCACGTTGGCGGCGGTGATACCATCAGGGTAGGCCTGGGTGAAGGCAGATTGGTAGGCGGGCATGGTCGCCAGGTTCTGCACCACGGTTTGCCAATCGCTGCCCATTTCCACCGGGCTGATGACCACTTGTTCGACCTGGGCTTCGAGGGTATCTACCCGGCCATTCCAGAACTGTTTGAAGTTGAGGCTGGCGTTGAACACGCTCGGGGTATTGATGGCGACCGGCTTGCCATCGAATCCCAAGGAGAACGCTTTATCATCGGCTCCTCCGGTTTCCAGGCGATGGCAACTGGCGCAGGACAACGTGTTATTCACTGACAGGCGCGGCTCGTTGAACAGTTGGCGACCCAACTCGACTTTGGCGGGGTCCAGGGTGGGCACCGACGGCAGTGGTTTGAGCGCTTCGTCCAGGGGCGCGGCCATCAGCGGCAAACCCATGCCTAGCCACATGGCAACGATGAGCCCGTAAGTTGACACTTCGCTCAAGCGAGCACTCCTTGCAGTCGACTAATGATCGGGCATCAGGCTGGTTTGACCGGCCTGTAGCAACAGTGCGAAATCCTTCGGGGGCACCGCCTTGCTGAACAGGAAGCCTTGGCCTTCCTCACACAGTTCGGCCTGTAGAAATTTCAGTTGATCGAGGGACTCTACCCCTTCCGCAATAATGTTCAAATCCAGGCTTTTACCCATCCCGATGATTGCGCTGATCAATTGCGCATCCTGGCTGTTCACACTCAGGCCGCGAATGAATGACTGGTCGATCTTCAGTACATCGATGGGAAAACGTCGCAGGTAGCTGAGGCTGGAGTAACCGGTGCCGAAGTCATCCAGGGCCAGGCGCACCCCCATGGCTTTGATCCGGTTCAGGGTGATCACGGTGGCGTCGACGTTCTGCATCAACACACTTTCGGTGATTTCCAGTTCCAGTTGAGTCGGCGCTAGTCCGGTCTGTTTTAGGATATTGGCCAGGTTGTCGACAAAGTCGCGCTGACGGAAGTCGATCGACGAAATGTTCACGGATATGCACAACGGGCTCAGGCCCATCGCATGCCAGGCTTGGGCCTGTTCGCAGGCGTGACGCAGCACCCATTGAGTCAGGGGCACAATCAGCCCGCTGTCTTCGGCCACCGGGATGAACTCGGCAGGGCTGACCCAGCCTGAGCGGGGCTGAAACCAACGTATCAGGGCTTCCGCACCAACGATCTTGCCTGAGGCCAAATCCAGTTTCGGTTGGTAGTGCAGAACAAACTCATCTCGTTCCAGTGCCTGGCGTATTGCGCTTTCCAAACTCTGTTGGTGCTGTGCCCGCAGGTTCATGTCTTCGGTGTAAAAACTGAAGTCGTTCGGGCCTTGTTCCTTGCTGTTGTGCATGGCGGTTTCAGCGTGCTTGATCAACTCCACTGCACTGCCGCTGTCGTTGGGGTAAATGCTGATACCCAGGCTGGCGGTGACACTCAGGTCATGCCCGGCCACATGGCGAGTCACGCCGACGGCATTGAGCAGTTTTTGCGCAATATGCTGGGTTTGTTGAGGATGCTGGATATCGTTGAGCAAGATCACGAACTCGTCGGAGCCATAACGAAACACTGAATCCGATTCCCGCACGGCCTCCACCAAGCTTTGACTGGTCAATTGCAGCACCTCATCGCCTACCGGATAGCCCAGGGCGTTGTTGACGCGTTTGAAGCGGTCCAGGCCAATAAAGATGACCGCCAGCTGGGTCTCGTGGCGTCGGCCCAGGGCAATCGCCTGGGTCAGGCGGTCACCCAACAGTGTGCTATTGGGCAAATGGGTGAGGGCGTCGTATTGCAACAGGTGCGAAACCTTGAGCAATTCCTGGACACGTTCTTCGATGGTGCGCTCCAGGCCTATCACCTTGAGCGCGACGTCCTGGGCCAACTGCCATTTCCAGGTGAGGGCGCTGGCCATCTGGCGGATTTCCAAGTGATCGAAGGGCTTTTTCAGGATCAGCAACTGGTCGTTGTACTTCAACCGCGCTTCGATGGCTTCGAAGGAGTAGTCGGAATAGGCGGTGCACAAAGCGATTTGCAGGTTGGGATCGACATTCCACAGTTGTTCGATGGTTTGCAGGCCATCCCAGCCTGGCGGCATGCGCATGTCGATAAACACCATGGCGTAGGGGGATTGTCGCGCCAGGGCTTTGTTCACCAGCTCAAGGGCTTCCTGACCTTGATAGGCCGAGTCCAGCACAAAGGCCTGGCGTACTGGCGCGGACGAGCCAAACAAGGTTTCCTCGAGGCTGTCCAGGGACTGTTCGCCGTGTGCCTCGGCGCACAGGATCTTGCGAAAGTCATCGTGGATCGAGGCGGTGTCATCGACGATCAGAATGCGGCGGTTAGCCCGTCCGGAGTCTGGGTTCATGGCGCGCTCCGCAGCAGTAAAAGGCTCGACGGCATAAGGTTTCCTTCCCTGGTTCCCTCGCTGAGCGGGGCGCGAACCTGTAGTGACAGCATAGCCGAGCTCCCTTGATATCGACGGCCAGTTGGCGTCAAATCAACCCGGTTCCTTCAAGATAACCTGCAACGTATGTCGGCCTTGCCTACAAGCGAAGGAGCTAGGTACGACATAAGGGTTCAATTTAGCTCAACTTTGTTTGATTTGAAGGCAGAGTCTCCATGGATGAACAACTCGCTACGAAGCCCGCCATCCTGCTGGTTGACGACGAAGAATCGATCCTCAACAGCCTGCGCCGCCTGTTGCGCACCCAGCCCTATGAAGTGTTACTGGCCGGTAGCGGCGCCCAGGCCCTGGACATCCTGGCAACCCGGCCCGTCGACCTGGTGATGAGCGATGCGCGTATGCCCGGAATGGACGGTGCGCAACTCTTGGCCGAGGTACACCGTTTGTATCCCGCCACCAGCCGCATCCTGCTGACGGGGTATGCGGACGTGACAACGATCATCAAGGCGATCAACGAAGGCCAGATTCACCGCTACATCAGCAAACCCTGGAATGATGACGAGTTGCAGTTGGTCCTGAGCCAATCCCTCGAACATCAACGTCTGGAACGCCTGACCCGCGAGCAGAACGAGCAGCTCAAGGTGCTCAACAGCACGCTGGAAAAACGGGTGGCGGCCCGTACTGCCGAGTTGCAACAGACCGCCGACATGCTCGACCTGGCCTACGATGAGCTCAAGCACAGCTACGTGACGGGCACTGAAGTGTTCTCGCTGCTGGCCAACTTGCGCCTGCCCAAGGACAAGCAGACCAATCGCGCCTTGATCGAACTGATCCGGGTGTACTGCGCTACCCAGGCCATGGATGAAGCCAGTACTCGCGACCTGACCATGGCTGCCGCGCTGTACAACATCGGCAAGCTGAGCTGGAGCGACGGCATGATGGTTGTGCCGTCGGACAAACTACACAGCACCGACCGAGCGTTGTATCGCGAGTACCCGGCGCAAAGCGAATCGCTATTGATGACTCTGGAGCCGATGAAGGATGCTGCGCGAATCATTCGCCATCATCAGGAACGCTGGGACGGCACGGGCTTCCCCGACCATCTCAAGGAGGAGGTGATTCCGTTCGGTTCGCGCCTGCTGAAGCTGGCGGTGGACTTCATCGAACTGCAGAAAGGCTTGATCCTTGAGCGGCATTTGAACAGCGACGAAGCGCTGCTGTATATCCGCAAGTATGCCGGGCGCCTGTACGATCCAGCGCTGGTTGAAGATTTTGTGCGAGCCTGTGCCACATTCCTCAGCGATGTGACCCTGGGCGACCCCACTGTCAAAGTCCTTTCCACCCGAGAGCTGGAAGCCGGTATGGTCCTGGCGCGCAACCTAAATGCCGATAACGGCATGCTGCTGCTCAACGCCGGCAAGGTGCTGAACCTGCCGTTGGTGGACAAGCTGATCGCGTTCGAAGCGATGGAAGGTGCGAAATACAGCGTATTTATCAAAGACACCGCTGTGACCACAGGCTGAACACGGTCTAAAAATGTGGGAGCTGGCAAGCCAGCTCCCACATTGGATTGCGGCGCAACTGCGGGTCATGTGATCCTTGCGTCCTTTGCCGCCAAGGAAGATCGTTCATGCCCTCCACTATTCGTATTGCCGCCGCCCTCCTGATCGGTCGCGATGGCCAGACCTTGCTGGTGCGCAAGCGCGGCACCCAGGCGTTCATGCAACCGGGCGGCAAAATCGACGCCGGTGAGCAACCTGCCGAAGCCCTGGCCCGCGAGCTGCACGAAGAACTCAATCTGCGCATCGACCCCAGCCAGGCTATTTACCTCGGCAACTTCTCGGCCCCGGCCGCCAACGAGCCGGGTTTCACCGTGCACGCCGAGCTGTTCCAGGTGCATATCGATGTGGCCGTGATGCCGGCGGCGGAAATCGAGGAAGTGCGTTGGATCGATCCCATGGGTGACGGCGGCCTGCACTTGGCGCCATTGACCCGCGACCTGATCCTGCCGTTTTATCGCGAATCGCTGACGGCATGATCATCCGCACGCTGGGGGCCGGCGACGCCGAGGCGTATCGCGCCTTGATGCTTGAAGCATACGGCGCTTATCCGCAGGCGTTCACGTCCAGCGTGGCCGAGCGTGCAGCGATGCCGTTGAGCTGGTGGGAAAAGCGTGTGGCCAGCCCGTTGGATCGGCTGCTGGGTGGGTTCGACGGCGACGAACTGGCCGGGATTGTCGGCCTGGCCTTTGAGCACCGTGAGAAGGCTCGGCACAAAGTGACCTTGTTCGGCATGTACGTGACCGAGGCGCACCAGCAGAAGGGGCTTGGCTGCCAACTGGTGGAAGCGGCGCTCGATGAAGCACGCCGCCAGCCCGGTCTCAAAGTGATTCAATTGACCGTCACCGCCGGCAACGACGCCGCCTTTGCGTTGTACCAGCGGTGCGGGTTTATCCAATACGGCCTGGAACCGTTGGCGGTGCGGGTGGGCATCGAGTATTTCGACAAAATCCACATGTGGCGTGAACTGAAAGGCCAGTGATATCCCGCAGTTTTACTGTGTGTTGTTCAGCGAACCGCACTGACCCCATCCAATGTGGAAAACGACGTGTCCTTGGCCGTCAGCAAAAAGTCGCGCATATACGGCGCGTCCAGCATGTCGGCACGAATCCCTGCATACAGCGTCGCAAACAAGCCTTTCTCGCCCAGGCGCTTGGCCTTCACGTACCCCCGCGAGCTGTACTCATGCAACGCCCAATGGGGCATGCCGCAGACGCCCCGGCCGCTGGCCACCAATTGCATCATCATCACCGTCAGTTCCGAAGTGCGTACCTGGGCCGGCTCGATGTCGGCGGGTTCGAGGAAACGGGTGAAAATATCCAGGCGGTCGCGTTCCACGGGGTAGGTGATCAGGGTTTCGCTGAGCAGGTCTTCCGGAACGATGTACGACTTGTTCGCCAGGGCATGTTGGTTGGCCACCGCCAGCATGGCTTCGTAGGTGAACAGCGGAACATAGGTGATGCCTGGCAGCTCCAGCGGATCTGAAGTCACCACCAGGTCCAGATCGCCACGGGCCAGGGCCGGCAGGGGGGCGAAGGCGAAGCCCGAGGCCAGGTCCAGCTCGACTTCCGGCCAGGCATCGCGGAATTGGTCGATGGTCGGCATCAGCCACTGGAAGCAGCTGTGGCACTCGATCGCCATATGCAAGCGCCCGGCGGTGCCCCCGGCCAGGCGGGCAATGTCACGCTCGGCACCACGCAGCAAGGGCAGGGTCGCGTCGGCCAGTTGCAGCAGGCGCAGGCCGGCGCTGGTGAAGCGCAGCGGCTTGGTCTTGCGCACGAACAGCGGCATGCCCAGGCGTTCCTCCAGCTCCTTGAACTGGTGGGACAGCGCCGACTGCGTCAGGTGCAGGCGTTCGGCGGCTTCCACCAGGCTGTCGGCTTCGCGCAGGGCGTGCAGGGTCTTGAGATGACGGATTTCGAGCACGGGCTCTCCATGAAGATAATTTGTGACGAGTCGGAATAGCGTGAGTTTGTCTCATGTTGCAGAGGCTTGTCGATAAGCAGGTCCGCCATGACCGCTGGGCACTCTTCATCAAACTGTCACGAAACTGTGGCAGCGCGCTTGAACAAACTTCATCAGACTCGCGCTCTACTGGGGTTCTGCGTTTCGGTGTTTTTCATGCGCGTGTTTTTTCTATTGGCCGCTCTGTTGTTCGGCCTGCCGTCTTTTGCGGCTTCTCGATGTGATGTCAATGTCCCGACCCAAACGGTCGACCTGGAAAAGGTGAGCATCGCCTACCAGAGTATCGGCCGTGCGTCCGACCCGGCGTTGCTGTTGGTGATGGGCCTGGGTGGTCAGTTGATCCACTGGCCGGATGAAGTGGTGGTTGCCCTGTGTCAGCAGGGCTTCCGGGTGATCCGCTACGACAATCGCGACGTCGGCCTGTCCACCTGGCGCCAGGCCCCGGCCAGTGCCAACCTGACCTTCGAGGTGCTGCGCTACAAGCTCGGTCTGCCGGTGGCGGCACCCTATACGCTGACAGACATGGCCGATGATGCACTGGGTTTGATGGACGCCTTGCAGATCCAGCAATTCCACGTATTGGGCGCGAGCATGGGCGGCATGATCGCCCAGCATCTGGCAGCGATGGCGCCGCAGCGGGTGGAAAGCCTGACGCTGGTCATGACCAGTTCCGGCGCCGAAGGCCTGCCGGCGCCGAATGCGGCATTGGTGCAATTGTTGTCGCGGCGCAGTGCGCCCAACCGCGAAGTTGCCCTGGAGCAGCAGGCAGATCTACTGGCGGCCTTGGGCAGCCCGGAAGTGAAGGATGATCGCCAGGCGTTGTTGCATCAGGCGGCGTTGTCCTATGACCGCGCGTTCAACCCGGATGGAGTAAAGCGCCAGATCATGGCGATCCTCGCGGAGCCCAGTCGTGTGCCGCTGCTCAACCAGCTGCGGGTGCCGACCCTGGTGGTGCACGGCACCGCCGACCCGTTGTTGCCGGTCATGCACGGTGTGCACCTGGCGGCGCATATCCAGGGTAGCCAGTTGAAGCTGATTCCCGGCATGGCCCATCGTTTCCAGGAAGCGTTCAAGGCGCCGCTGCTGACGGCGGTGTTGCCGTACCTGCAAGCCCATCGTGAAGATGCCGCACATTGGGCGCAGATTGACTTGGGCGGGTCTTCGAAGGTGTTGTGACATTGGTGTATCGTGCAACCTTTCCGGCACTGTGACTGCCAAAGAGAATGCCTGCGAGGTTGCCCGCCATGAGTACTCCCCTGAAAATCGATTTCGTCAGTGACGTATCTTGCCCCTGGTGCATCATCGGCCTGCGCGGCCTGACCGAAGCCCTCGACCAGCTTGGCGCCGAAGTGCAGGCCGAGATTCACTTCCAGCCGTTCGAACTCAACCCGAACATGCCCGCCGAAGGGCAAAACATCGTTGAGCACATCACCGAAAAGTACGGCTCTACCGCCGAACAATCCCAGGCCAACCGTGAGCGCATCCGCGACATGGGCGCCGCGTTGGGCTTTGCCTTCCGTACCGACGGCCAGAGCCGTATCTACAACACCTTCGACGCCCACCGCCTGCTGCATTGGGCCGGGCTTGAAGGCTTGCAGTACAACCTCAAGGAAGCGTTGTTCAAGGCCTACTTCAGCGATGGCCAGGACCCGTCCGACCACGCGACCCTGGCAATCATCGCCGAAAGCGTCGGCCTGGACATCAAGCGCGCAGCCGAGATCCTGGCCAGCGACGAATACGCCGCCGAGGTCCGCGAGCAGGAAGAGTTGTGGGTGTCCCGAGGCGTGACCTCGGTGCCGACCATCGTGTTCAACGATCAGTACGCGGTCAGCGGTGGCCAACCGGCGGAAGCCTTTGTAGGGGCAATCCGACAGATCATCAGCGAGTCCAAAGGCTAAAGCCAAACATAGAACAAAATGTGGGAGGGGGCTTGCCCCCGATAGCGATGGGGCAGTCAGCTAATCCAGTGGCTGACACTCTGCTATCGGGGGCAAGCCCCCTCCCACATTGGCAAAGCAGTGCGCGGGTCAATCAAACTTGTAGCTGATCGCCGTCTGCACCTGGCCTTGGTTCACGTTTCCGGCTTCTTTGACGATGCTGCTTTTGGCCGCAGAGCCGACCAAGTGCACCCAACTGGCGCTGGTCAGCAACGTCCATTTGGCGGCCAGGGGGAATTCGAAATTCTGGGTTAGCGTCAGGTTCTGGAAGCCCGCGCTAGCGTTATAGGGCCGATAGCCTGAAGCCGCGGACTCCTTGGCGTCGACGCCGAAAAAGGTTTGGGTCTGGCGAGCGTCGGCAAAATGCGCGATCAGGTCGGTGCTGCCAATAATACCGCCACCTAGCGGGTAGCCTACCTCGCCGCCGAGTTTGCCCAGCACGCCACTTTGATCGCGCGGTCCGCCTACGGCCTGGCCCACCTGGGCATACACGCGCCAGAAGTCGGCCGGGGCGTATTGGATGAAACCACCCACCTCCGCCATGTCCGGCACATCACGCAAGCCACGCAGCGAACCATTGGCCGAACGACCCGGCAGGTAATTGATGTAGGGGCCGGCGGTAAAGCCGCTGGTGTTGAGTGCGCTCCAACTCAGGCCGTCGTCGGAGTCCAGGCTGACGCTACCCCACTCCAGGTCCAGGTAGGGAATAGGCTGTGTTTCGTAGCGGCTGCCGGTGGGGTCGTAGGGTTGATAGCTGACACCAGCGCCCACGTCACCCGTGATGCCGGCCGCCCAAGCGGCGCTGGAAACTCCCAGCAACCCGAGTAAACCGGTGAATACAGCGCACGTGACCTTGAACATGGAGCGGATTCCTTATCTGAACTGGCGCGCATTCACGCGCGAAGGACCTCCCTCGCGCAAGCACTCATCTTGTTTGTAGCAAGCTACAAAAATTGTAGCTTGCTCGATACATATAACCACCGTTTTCAATCAAAGCCCCAGCCCCGCTGGCTCTTGGGCAGTTGGCACACTCCCTGCTTTACCTTGCTGGCAAGCGCACAGAGCGCTCCTCTTCAAGGTAAACGCAATGATCCAGTGGCATATCGTGTGTGACTTCGACGGGACCATCACCCCCACCGATGTCATCGACAACGTCCTCCAACGCTTCGCCGGCCCCGAGTGGGAAACCATCGAACAGGAATGGCTGGATGGGCATATCGGTTCCCGCGAATGCCTGAGCCGCCAACTGGCGCTGATCAAAGCTACCCCTTCCGAGCTGCTGGCCTATTTCGACAGCGTCGAAATCGACCCCGACTTCCCGGACTTCGTCGATCACGTCATGGGCCTGGGCGCCACTATCGAAGTGGTCAGCGACGGCATTGAGCAAGGCATCGCGCGCATCTTGTCGCGCAACTACGTGACCCTGCTGCCGATCCTCGCCAACCGCCTGCGCCAGGTCGACCAGAACAGCTGGCGCATCGACTTCCCGTACTCCAGCGATGCCTGCCGTGCCGCTTCCGGCAACTGCAAGTGCAAATCCACCCCACGCAACAAACGCGTGCTGGTGATCGGTGACGGCAAGTCCGACATGTGTGTGGCCTCCACCGCTGACTTCGTCTTCGCCAAAGGCAGCCTGGCCAAATACTGCGAAGCCAACAACATCCCTCACGCGCGCTTCGACACCTTTGCCGAACTGCCTGCGCTGCTGGCCAAACTGCCGCAAGGCGTCGCCGCCAATGCCAGCACCTATGCCGCTGAACTCTCTATTGAAAATCAGGAACTCTTCCACCATGTCTGATATCCGTATCGCTACCGCCGAAGACCAGATCCTTCTGGATAAAGAAGCCAAGTATTGCTCCTACGGCGACACCGTTCACTACATCGAACCACCGCGTATTTTCAGCCGTTGCGAAGGCTCCTACGTGTGGGACACCGAAGACCAGGCTTACCTCGACCTGCAAATGTGGTACTCGGCCGTTAACTTCGGCTATGCCAACCCGCGCCTGAACAACGCGCTGAAACAGCAAATCGACACCCTGCCGCAAATCGCCAGCCAGTACCTGCACAAAGGCAAGATCGAGCTGTCGGAAATGATCGCGGTCGACGCCAAGAAGAAATTCGGCCTCGACGGTCGCGTGCATTTCAACGTCGGCGGTTCGCAGTCCATCGAAGACTCCCTGAAGGTCGTGCGTAACGCCACCAACGGCAAGAGCCTTATGTTCGCCTTCGAAGGCGGCTACCACGGCCGTACCCTCGGCGCATCGTCGATCACCTCCAGCTACCGCTACCGTCGCCGCTACGGCCACTTCGGCGAGCGCGCGCAGTTCATTCCGTTCCCGTATCACTTCCGCGGCCCTAAAGGCATGACCAAGGAAGAATACGGCAGCCACTGCGTGCAGCAATTCGCCCGCCTGTTCGAAACTGAATACAACGGTGTGTGGGACCCGAAAGTCGGTTCCAGCGAATACGCCGCGTTCTACGTCGAGCCGATCCAGGGCACCGGCGGCTACGTGATCCCGCCGATGAACTTCTACCGCGAATTGAAGCAAGTGCTGGATCAGCACGGCATCCTGATGGTGTCCGACGAAATCCAGATGGGCTTCTACCGTACCGGCAAGCTGTGGTCGATCGAGCACTTCGACGTGCAGCCGGACGTGATCGTCTTCGGTAAGGCGCTGACCAACGGCCTCAACCCACTGGGCGGCATCTGGGCCCGTGAAGAGTTGATCAACCCGAAGATCTTCCCACCAGGTTCGACTCACTCCACCTTCGCCTCCAACCCTCTGGGTACGGCGGTAGGTCTGGAAATGTTCAAGATGACCAGCGAAGTCGATTACGGCGCCATGGTCATGGCCAAGGGCAAGTACTTCCTGGAAGGTCTGCAAGACCTGCAGAAACGCTTCCCGATCATCGGCGACGTCGATGGCCTGGGCCTGGCTCTGCGCTGCGAAATCTGTGGTCCGGATGGCTTCACGCCGGACAAGGCGACCCTGGACTACATGGTCGAGGAAGGCATGAAGGGCGACATGATCGTTGACGGCCAGAAACTCGGCCTGATCCTCGACGTGGGCGGCTACTACAAGAACGTGATCACCCTGGCACCGTCCCTGGAAATCAGCTACCCGGAAATCGACCTGGGCCTGAAACTCCTCGAGCAACTGCTGGTGCGAGCGACAAAACGGTGAGCAACCTCGGGATCGACCTCGGTGAAGGTGATGCCGGCTTCGTTCTCGGTGAAGGTCCGGTCGGGATTCTGTTGATCCACGGCCTGACCGGCACCCCGACGGAATTGCGTCAGGTTGCCAAGGGTCTGGCCAAGGCGGGTAACTGCACGGTGTACGTGCCCACCCTGGCCGGGCACTGCGGCGATAACAGCGACTTGCAGGCCACCGGCTGGCTGGACTGGTACGAAGGCGTGCGCAAGACCTTTGCGCAAGTCAAGCAACGCCACGAGCAGGTGTTTGTCGGTGGCTTGTCCATGGGCGCGGTGATGTCGATGTACGTGGCCGCCGAGCATCCGGGACAAGTGACTGGGCTGCTGATGTATTCCACCACCTTGAAGTACGACGGTTGGAGCATCAACAAGCTGGCGTTCCTGACGCCACTGTTGATGAAGATCCCATTCGGCGTGCACATCTGTCGCTTCGAAGAGAAGCCGCCGTATGGCATCAAGAACGAGCGCCTGCGCTCGATCGTCGAACGGCAGATGAAGGAAGGGGAGAGCAGCGAGGCCGGTTTGTTGACCATGGAAGGCATCACGGTGCGCGAATTGCACCGCATGAATGCCGTGGTCAAGAAACGCATGCCCGAGGTCAAGGTACCGGCCCTGGTGTTGCATTCCATCGAGGACGACATCACCAGCCGCTGGAACGCCGATTACGTGGAGCGCCACCTCGGCGGGCCCGTGACCAAGATCCTGCTGGACAACTGCTATCACATGATCACCGTCGACCTGCAATACCGTCGGGTGATCGAGTTGAGTGCCGAATTCGTCGAGCAACATGCCGCAGCTATCCAGGCGCCTGTAGATTATCGACAGCGGGCATAAGCCTAAGGACGCGACGTGATCACCGCCCAAGCCTTCTCGACCATCCGGGCCATCCAGCGCAGTGCCTGGAACGACTGTTTCCCCGGAGCCCTGGAGGATTGGGACTATTACGTCGCCGTGGAAAATGCGGGCATCGATGACTTCCAATGGCGTTACCTGGCGGTCTACGAAGATGAAACGCTGGTGGCGGTAGCCGCCGCGTTCATCACTCATTATCGGCTCGACACCACGGTGTCGGGCAGCAGTAAGCGCTTCACCGAGCGCCTGGCGCGACTGTGGCCGGGCGTTTTGCAGTTGGGGTTGTATGCCATCGGCTCCCCGGTTGCCGAGCGCTGTGATGCAGGCGTTGCCAGCGCCGTGCCCGAGGCGCGGCGCCCGTTGTTGCTCAAGCATTTGCTGGAGGCCGCGCAACAGGATGCCAATGCCTTCGGCATCGGCCTGGTGGCGGTCAAGGATGTACCGACCAATGATTCGCACTGGGCGTTGAGCTGCCGCGACGCTGGCTTTCAAAGTATGCCGAGCCTGCCGTCCGGGCTGCTGACACTGCCCTTCGGTTCGGTGGACGCCTACCTGGGGTCGCTGTGCAAATCGACCCGCAAGGACCTGCGCCGCAAACTGCGTGCACCGGGACCGCGGGTAGAGTGGCGGCATAACATCGATGACGTATTGCCCGAGGTCATGCGCCTGTACGAAGACACCCTCAATCGCTCGGATTTGCAGTTCGAACGCCTGCCCGCGAGTTACTTCACTGGCATCCTTGAACGGCTTGAGGAACGTGCGGTCTGTGTCTTGTACTGGGTGGACGAGCGGCTGGTGGCGTTCAACCTGATCCTATTGGACCAACACCGCTTGGTCGACAAGTTTTTCGGGCATGACGTTGCGTTCAGTCGTGAGTACAACCTTTACTTCCGTAGTTGGCTGACCAATGTCGACTATTGCATTGCGCACCATATTCCAGTGTACGAGTGTGGTCAGGAAGGTTACGCCAGCAAGCTGCGCCTGGGGTGCGAGTTCCAGTGCAACAGCATGTTCTTCCGCCACCGTAATCGGCTGGTGAACGAACTGCTCAAACTCGCGAAAATGTTTCTACGACCGGATCGCTCCGACCCTGCCATGGCTGCTGTGATAAGCGAAACCTGATGATCACCAAAAACCGCCAGAAAGCCCGCCCCTTTGCCATTTCGCGCTGGAGCGTCCAGCGCAAGCTGGTGCTGGCGTTCTGGCTGGTCAGCGTCATTCCCACCATGATTGCGGCTGAGCTGGCGGCCACCACGCTGTCGCAGATCTTCGACAGCAACGTGCGCATCTGGCTGCAAGAGTCGACCAAGATCGTCAAGGACGAGATCGGTGACATCCTTCATGACAATGCGCGCATGGCCAAACTGTTTCTGCGCTACACCAGCCCGCCTTCCAGCAAGCATGCCGCCAAGCACGATCGGCTCACCGCCGACATCGCCGACGCCACTGATATTGATGTGGTTGCGCTGATTCGCGTGAGCGATCAAAAAGTGGTGTTCAGCACGGCGGCCGACGATGTGGTCAAGCAGATCAACCTGACCAGCAACGCCGTCTTGCAGACCGTGCAGGTGGCGGGCGTGACGACGGGACTAGTGGTCTCGACGTTTGGAACGTCGCAAGAGGGGGTCGACTACCTGCTGTTGGTGGCGACCTACCTGGACAGCAGTTTCCTCACCAGTGTGGCGGATGTGCACTCCCTCGACCTGCGCTTGTACCTGGCCAACCCTACTGGTTTTTCCGAGATTTTCTCGACCCAGCGCTTTGACAATCACCCGTCGCGCATTCCGAAAAGTGTCGAAACGGCTATACGTGCCACCAAGCAGCCGAGTGAGCAGTTCACCAACAATTACAGTGGCTTGTATTGGCCGATCTTCAACGACAACGGTGACTTGCAAGGCGTGATCTTCAGCGGCCTGCTACGCCATACCAGCCTGGTGGGGCTGGTGAACCAGAGCAACCTGTTTGTACTGATTTTCCTGCTGAGTTCGGCGTTGTCCCTTGGTGCCGGGGTGTTGGTGTCACGCCGGCTGACCAAGCCGCTGCGGGACTTGTCCCAAGGCGTGGACGCAGTGATTTCTGGCCATTATGAACACCGTGTGCTGGTGAGTGGCGGCGACGAACTGGCGCAGTTGAGCAGCACTTTCAACCACATGACCGAGCGCCTGGGCGAGTTGCACCACCTGGAAGCCCAGTTGCGCCGTCGTGACCGGTTGCACGCACTGGGCGAAGTCGCCATGGGCCTGGCCCACGAGATCCGTAACCCGCTGGGCATCATCAAGACCGCTACCCAGTTACTGCACCGCCGCACCGACTTGCCGGAGACCGACAAGCGCCACCTGGAATACGTGATCAGCGAAGTCAGCCGGATCAACGACCTGATCACCGAGTTCCTCGACTTCGCCAAACCCAACCCACCGTTGCGCGTGCTACAGGCCGCACGTCCGGTGGTAGAGGAAATCCTCGGCTTCTGCGGCCCGGAATTGACCACCCACAACATTGATGCGCAAATCGACGACCAGGCCCCCGGCGCAACCCTCTATGCCGATGCCAAACAGCTCAAGCAGGCGTGCCTCAACCTGATTCTCAACGCCATTGATGCGATGCCTGAAGGCGGGCGCCTTACGTTGGGCATCGCCAGCAAAGACGGCTACACGGTGATCAGCATCGCCGACACCGGCCAGGGCATCCCGGCGGATATGATTGAGCGTATCTTCACGCCATTCGTCACCACCAAGGCCTCGGGCACGGGCCTGGGGCTGGCTAAAGTCTATTCGATCATGGAAAGTCACGACGGCAGCATTGAATGTGCCAGTGAGCAAGATGCCGGCGCCACCTTCAGCCTGTACATTCCGGCTCAGGGTGAAGACGACGGTGAGGATGAGGAAGGTCATGACGCATAACGTGTTGGTAGTCGACGACGAGCCTAAGCTGTGTGACTTGTTGTCGTCTGCCTTGAGCCAGAATGGCATCCAGGTGTTCACCGCGAGCAACGGCCTGCACGCGCTCAAAGTGCTGGAGCAGGAAGACATCGACCTGGTGATCAGCGACTGGCGGATGCCGGGCATGGACGGACCCGCGCTGCTGGCCGAGATCAAGGTGCGTTTCCCGGAGTTGCCGGTGATCGTGATGACGGCCTACAGCACCGTGAAAAACGCCGTGCAGTCGATGCGTAACGGCGCCTATGACTACATCGCTAAGCCGTTCGACATCGACGAGCTGGACATCACTGTGGCCAAGGCCTTGCAGTTTCGCGACATCCTGCGTGACAACGCGCGCCTGCGCGCCGAACTCGATCACCATGCGCAATTCGACAGTCTGGTGGGCGACAGCCCGGCCTTTCGCCAGGTGCTGCACGCGATCGACTCGGTCCGCGATAGCAATGCAACTATCCTGCTCACCGGCGAAAGCGGCACCGGCAAGGAAATGGTCGCCCGCGCCATCCACAAGCATGGTAGCCGCGCCGATAAACCCTTCGTGGCGGTCAATTGCGCGGCGATCCCCGAAGGCTTGCTGGAAAGCGAGATGTTTGGCCACCGCAAGGGCGCTTTCACCGGTGCCGTCAGTGATCGTGTCGGGCGCTTCATGCAGGCGGACAAGGGCACGCTGTTCCTCGACGAAGTGGGCGACATGCCCCTGTCGCTGCAGGCCAAGATCTTGCGTGCGTTGCAGGAGCGGGTGATCGAGCCGGTGGGTGATCCACGCGAGCGCAAGGTCGACGTGCGGGTGATCGCCGCCACCAACAAGAACCTGCTGGATGCAGTGGCCAATAAAGAATTCCGCGAAGACCTGTATTACCGCCTCAACGTGTTCCCGATTCCACTGCCGGCCCTGCGTGAACGTGCCGAAGACATCGTGCCCCTGGCCCGGCACTTCGCCCAGACCCTGAGCGCTACCGCTGGCAAACGCATCACGGGCTTCAGCCCGGAAGCGTTACAGGCCATGGCGGCGTACAACTGGCCGGGCAATATCCGTGAGCTGCAAAACTGCGTGGAGCGGGCGACCATCGTGGCGGCCAAGCCGGTGATTGAAGATATCGACTTGCCGGCTTATTTGTTTGCTTCCAAACCCGCCGAGGGCAACGTTACTGCACTGCTGGGTGACACACCGGGCGTGCCTGCGGACCTGGACGCTGCGCTGGCCGAGGTCGAGAAAACCTATATTCTGGCCGCGTTGAATGAGAGTAACGGCGTGCAGGCTGCGGCGGCGGCGAAGATCGGGATTTCCGAGAGGAGCTTCTGGTATCGCTTGAAGAAGCTGGGCATTCAGGTAGAAAAGATCATCCGCTGATTCAACAGCCTCATCACTGAACTCAATGTGGGAGCAGGCAAGCCAGCTCCCACATTTTTTGACCGAGGTGTGTCAGGCGTGCACGCGTACCCACACGCTCACCAACACCGTCGCCGCCATCAACCACGCCACTGCCGCTACGGCGAGTGATGCTTCCAGGCGCATGCGGTCGACCATCACGTACAGCGTCGCCAAATACACGAAATACGGAATGATCGACCACATCCCGAACAGGATCGTGGTCTTCAAGTCGTCCACCGACCGGCCTTTACCCACAATGTAGTGGGCGATCAAGGCAAAGGTCGGAAACAGTGGCACCAAGCCTGCGATGTAATAGTTCCTGGTCTTGGCCAGTGCGGCCAGAATCAACACGACCGCCGCGCCCAAGGCGGCTTTCAATAGCAGATCCATCAGTGGCTCAACCCGTATTTCTTGACCTTGTCGAACAGCGTGGTCTTGGCCATTCCCAGTTCCTGGCTGGCCTGGGTCAGGTTGCCGCCGCTGCGTTGCAAGGCATCGTTGAGCAAGTTGCGTTCGAAGGCTTCCACCGCTTCGGTGAAGGCCAGTCCCTGGCTGCCGCTGCTGGTGCCGCTTTTCTTGAAGGCGGGCAGGCCGAGGGCAAAACGTTCGGCGACGTTGCGCAACTCGCGCACGTTACCGGGCCAGTCGTGGCTCATCAGGCTCGACAGGGTCTGGTTATCCAGCTCCGGCGCGGTGCGGTCGAATCGCAGGGACGACTGCTGCAGGAAGTGTTCGAACAGTTGCAGGATATCTTCGCGACGCTCGCGCAGCGGCGGTAGCTCCAGGGTGACCACGTTGAGGCGATAGTACAGGTCGCTGCGGAATTGACCGGCACGGCTCAGCTCGTCGAGGTCGGATTTGGTGGCGGCGATGACCCGGCAATCCACCGCCACGCTTTGGTTCGAACCCAGGCGTTCCAGGGTGCGTTCCTGCAACACCCGCAGCAATTTGATCTGCAGGTTGATCGGCATGCTTTCCACTTCATCGAGAAACAGCGTGCCGTCATGGGCATGTTCGATCTTGCCAATGCGGCGTTTACCGGCCCCGGTGAAGGCGTTGGCTTCGTGGCCGAAAATCTCGCTTTCGAACAGGTTTTCCGGCAGGCCACCGCAGTTCAGCGCGACGAACTGATGGGAATGACGGCGGCTGAAATCATGCAGGCAGCGCGCGACCAATTCCTTGCCGGTACCGGTTTCGCCCTCGATCAGCACGTTGGCCGAGGTGTCGGCGATGTTGGCGATCAATTCGCGCAGGTTCTGCATGGCGGGGGAGCGGCCGATGATACGGCCCTCCAGGGAGTCGCGTTCGGCCAATTGGCGGCGCAGCGACCACACTTCTCGGGCCAGTCCGCGTTGCTCCAAGGCACGACGCGCCACGTCAACCAGACGCTCGGGGGAGAAGGGTTTCTCCATGAAGTCATAGGCGCCGTTGCGCATGGCGCCAACCGCCATGGAGATATCACCATGGCCGGTGATCAGCACCACCGGCAGGCTTTTATCCAGGGCCTTGAGGCGGGTCAGCAGCTCCAGGCCGTCGATGCCTGGCAAGCGAATATCGCTGATCACAATGCCGGCAAAATTCTCGCCGATGTGCTTGAGCGCTTCTTCGGCACTGCCCACACCCACGCTGGGTATATCTTCCAGCGCCAGGGCTTGCTGGCAGCCGAGCAGCACATGGGGGTCGTCCTCGACGATCAGGACGGTGAGGTCTTTAGGATCAGTATTCATGTCGACTCAGCTGGTTGAGCGCCTGCCAACGGCAGGCACAGGACAAAGGCAGTACCACCACTGGCCGGGTGCTCCACAGCGAGGTTGCCGCCGGTGGCCGCCGCGAGGCTGGCGGAAAGGGTCAGGCCCAGGCCCAGGCCTTGCTCGCCGGGTTTGGTGGTGAAGAACGGTTCGAATAAATGCTTGCGCGCTTCCGGGTCGATGCCATGACCGTTGTCGCGCACTCGCAGGCGGTATTTGCCATCGGCGCTGTGGCCGTCCAGCCACAGTTCGGGCGCCGCTTGTGCCTGCATGGCGTCGAGGGCGTTGCCGATCAAATTGACCAGGATCTGCTCCAAACGCGTCTGGTCGATCTGCAATTGGGCATGGGTGAAGTCTCGATGCAGGGTCATGGGCAGGCCGTCCAGGCGTGCGCTTAAGACCTGGAGTGCAGCGTCCACGGCTTTGCCAAGGTTGGCTTCACCCTGGTCGTCACCGCGTCGGGCGAACGAGCGCAGGCTGGCGGTGATACGGCCCATGCGGTCGATCAAATCGTTAATGGTCTTGAGGTTGGCGCTGGCGGTATCGAGGGCACCGCGTTCAAGGAAGCGCACGGTGTTACCCGACAGCGTGCGCAGTGCCGCCAGCGGCTGGTTCAGTTCATGGGCGATGCTGGTGGACATCTGGCCGATGGCCGCCAGTTTGCCCGCTTGAACCAGCTCATCCTGGGCGCGGCGCAGGGTTTCTTCGGCCTGGCGTCGTTCGCGGATCTGGCCCTTGAGACGTTCATTGCTGGCACGCAGATCGGCCGTGCGCTCGGCAATCCGCCGTTCCAGTTGGCTGTTGGCTTCCTGCAAGGCTTCGCGAGCAGCGAGGCGGGTGGCGATGACCTTGCGCCGCTCGTTCCAGGCGATCAGCAGGAAGGCCACCAAGCCAAAGGCGACGGCCACCAGGATGCCTTGATTGATCGCCGCGCGACGCAAGTCATTGAGTGGCGTCAGCAAGGTGAAATTCCACGGTGTGTCATTGAGCGGACGTGTCTGGGCTAGGAAGGTGACTTCCTTCTCGTCGGCGACCAATTCGCTGTTGGCCGGGAAGGTGAGTTTTTCACTGCCTTCGTTGATGCGTTCGCGGGCCAAAGGCTCCAGCTCGTTCAACGTCGCCCAGTAATATTGCAGGCTGTGGGCCAGGCGTTCCTTGGTGTCATCACTCAATGGGCGCACGGCCTTGAGGCGGCGCGCCGGGTCGCTGGACAGAATGATGATGCCGTTCTCATCGCTGACAAAGGCTTCAAGGCGTGCGCGTTGCCAGCGTTCTTCCAGGGCTTCGAGGCGCACTTTGACCACCGCCACGCCGATGATCTTGCCGTGTTCTTCCAGGCCATGGGCCAGGTAGTAGCCGGGTTCGCCGTTGGTGCTGCCAATGCCATAGAAACGGCCGGGCTGGCCCCGTACGGCATTCTGGAAATAGGCTCGGAAGGACAGGTCTTCACCCTGATAACTGTCGGCGTCGCGCCAGTTACTGGTGGCCAGCACGCGGCCGGTGGTGTCCATCACGTAGATGGCCCGACTGCGACTGCGTCGGTTCAGGCCTTCGAGGTAATCGTTGACGGTTTTCCGGGTTTCCTGGGTCGGGTCGGCCAGCAGCTGTGAAACGCTGGACTCCAATTCCAGGAGGCTAGGCAGGTAGGTGTATTTGCTCAGTTCGCTTTCGACGGTGCGGGCGTGCAGTTCCAATTGGCGCTCGCCATTGTCGCTGAGGGTGCGGATGCCATAGTACTCACTGATCCAGAAGCCGATGTAACCCAAGCCGATCATCAGGGCGATGATCAACGGCGGCAGGAACAGTTGGCGGATCAGACGTGGCTTCACGGCAAGTGATGGCGGTGCGGCGCGAAATTGGTTGGGGTCGCATTTCATCACAGATGCCTTGGGTCAACCAGAGCTGTCAGCCTGTGCGGTCCAGTGTGGGAGGGGGCTTGCCCCCGATTGCAGTATGTCAGTCGGTATATCTATCGCTGATCCACCGCTATCGGGGGCAAGCCCCCTCCCACATTGGTCCGGTTTCCACAGTTGGCGCTATGTAATGCTTAGTGCTGCAGGATTTTCTCAAGGAAGTGCTGCGCGCGTTCGGAGCGGGCGCTGATGTCGCCGAAGAACTCTTCTTTCGGGCAGTCTTCGATGATCTTGCCGGCGTCCATGAAGATCACACGGTCGGCCACTTTGCGGGCGAAGCCCATTTCGTGGGTCACGCACATCATGGTCATGCCTTCGTGGGCCAGTTGCACCATTACGTCCAGCACTTCGTTGACCATTTCCGGGTCCAGCGCAGAGGTCGGTTCGTCGAACAGCATGACGATCGGGTCCATGGCCAGGGCGCGGGCAATCGCTACCCGTTGTTGCTGACCGCCGGACAGTTGGCCCGGATGCTTGTGGGCGTGTGCCGACAGGCCTACGCGGTCGAGCAGTTGCAGGCCCTTCTTGGTGGCTTCTTCCTTGCTGCGGCCGAGCACCTTGATCTGCGCGATGGTCAGGTTTTCGGTGATGGTCAGGTGCGGGAACAGCTCGAAGTGCTGGAACACCATGCCCACGCGCGAGCGCAGTTTCGGCAGGTTGGTCTTCGGGTCGGCGATGGACGTGCCATCGACCACGATGTCGCCCTTCTGGAACGGTTCCAATGCGTTGACGCACTTGATCAGGGTGGATTTGCCCGAGCCCGATGGGCCGCACACCACGATCACTTCGCCTTTTTTAACCTCGGTGCTGCAATCGGTCAGCACCTGGAAGTCGCCATACCACTTGTTGATGTTCTTGATAGAGATCATACGGCAAACCTTTTTTGCAGACGCTTGACCAGCAGCGAGGCGGAAAAGCTGATGATGAAGTAGACGACACCGGCGAAGATCAGGAACTCATTGGAGCGGCCGATGATGTCGCCGTTGGAGCGGGCGGAGTTGAGGAAGTCCACCAGGCCCACGGTGTAGACCAGCGAGGTGTCCTGGAACAGGATGATCGACTGTTGCAACAGCAACGGGGTCATCTTGCGGAACGCCTGGGGCAGGATGATCAGGCGCATGGTCTGGCCGTAGGTCATGCCCATCGCTTGTGCTGCGCCCATCTGGCCCTTGGGGATCGACTGCACGCCGGCCCGCACGATTTCACAGAAGTACGCGGCTTCGAACATCATGAAGGCCACGACGCAGGAGGTGAACGCACCGATCGGGGTGTCTTCGCCGGTGATCCAGCGCAGCACGAACGGCACCGCCAGGTAGAACCAGGTGATCACCAACAGCAGTGGGATCGAGCGGAAGTAGTTCACATAGGCGCCGGCCACGCGCGACAGCAGTTTGCTGGACGACAGGCGCATCAGCGCCAGGACCGTACCCAGCGCGATGCCGCCGACCACGCCCATGACCATCAACTGCAAGGTCATGACCATGCCGTTCCACAGGCCAGGGATGGCGGGGATGATGCCGCTGAAATCGAAGTCCATTATTTACCCCCCACGGAGATCAGGCCGGGCACGGCGACTTTCTTCTCGACCAGGCGCATCAGCAACATCAGGCTCATGTTCAGGGTGAAGTAGATCAGGGTGGCCAGGGTGAAGGCTTCAAACAGGTTGGCCGAGAACTCGGCGGTCTGTTTGGTTTGCGCCAGCAGTTCCATCAGGCCGATCAAGGACGCCACGGAGGAGTTCTTGAACACGTTGAGGAATTCCGAGGTAAGCGGCGGAATGATGATCCGATAAGCCTGGGGCAGCAGCACGTTCCAGTAGATCTGCGGCAGCTTGAAACCCATGGCGCGTGCGGCAGACTCTTGGCCACGTGGCAGCGCCTGGATGCCGGTACGCACTTGTTCACACACACGAGCGGCTGTGAACAGGCCCAGGCACACCACCACGCTCAGGTAGGCCGAGGTGGTCGGGTTCAGGTCTTGTTTGTACCAGTCCTGCAGGTTCTGCGGCAGCATGTCGGGTATCAGGAAGTACCAGATGAACAGCTGAACCAGCAGCGGCACGTTACGAAACAGTTCCACGTAGCAGGTCGCGATGCCCGATACGATGCGGTTTGGCACGGTGCGCATGACGCCCAGAATGGAGCCAAGCAACAAGGCGATAATCCATGCCACGACAGCGATGGCGATGGTCCAGCCCAAGCCGGCGATGTACCAGTCGAGATAAGTCTCGCTGCCAACGCCGGTGGACTTGAAGAACACGCCCCAGTCCCAGTTGTAATTCATTAGGGTCTCCCCTCGAGATCGATCGATGTACAAGCACCCGCTTGGGGAAGATCCTTTCCCGCCTGACGGTGAACGCCAGGCACACGCGATCGGCTCGAAAACCGCCAGGTCGAGTGTTCCAAATTAAAGCCAGCAGGTAGTAACAGAAGCCTGAGGGAGAGTTGGCTCCCTCAGGAATAAGCTTAGTCAGGTATCAGATTTTTACGTCAGGCGCTGGCTTGTCGCTTGGGTTGGCAATCAGCTCCTTCACCTTGTCGCTCATCGGGAAGTTCAGGTTCAGGCCTTTCGGTGGGATCGGGCTTTCGAACCACTTGCTGTAGATCTTGTTGATCTCGCCAGACTTGTACAGGCCAACGATGGCGTCATCGACAGCCTTCTTGAACGCTGGATCGTCTTTGCGAACCATGCAGGCATAGGCTTCGAAGGACTGTGGAGTGCCGGTGATGACCCAGTCATCCGGCTTCTTGGCCTTGGCTTCTTCGCCGGCCAGCAGGGCGTCGTCCATCATGAAGGCAACGGCACGGCCGCTTTCCAGCATCTGGAAGGATTCGCCGTGGTCTTTGGCGGAGATGACGTTCATGCCCATCTGCTTGTCGGCGTTCATCGCCTTGATGATGCGCTCGGACGTGGTGCCGGCGGTGGTCACGACGTTCTTGCCTTTCAGGTCGGCAAAGTCGGCGTAGGAGGGCTTGCCATCCTTGTCTTTCTTGACCAGCAGGCGAGTGCCGATTTCGAAGATGTTGACGGTGAAATCAACTTGCTGGGCGCGTTCGGCGTTGTTGGTGGTTGAGCCGCACTCAAGATCCGCGGTGCCGTTCTGGATCAGCGGGATACGGGTTTGCGAGGTGACCAGGTTGTACTTGACCTTGAGGTCGGGCTTGTTCAGGTCTTTTTTCAGGGCTTCAACTACAGCCAACTGAACGTCGTGGGAGTAGCCCACAGGTTTGCCCGAACCATCCGCAATGTAGGAAAACGGAATGGAGCTGTCGCGGTGCGCGAGAGTGATGGTGCCGGAGTCGTTGATCTTCTTCAGCGTGCCGGTGAGTTCGGCGGCGAAAACTGGAGTGCTGATCAGAGCAGCAGCGATAGCTGCGCCCAGGATATGGGGAACGATGCGCATCAATACTTCCTCGACATTTGTTTTTTTTATGAAGCCGGCTAAACGGCTCTCTTGTACAGCGAATGCCCGTAACGGCTCCTGAGGCGTCTCAGGCAATCGTCAGGGAGTGTAGAGCATGAGTCGTGCCATACCCGAAATAAAAGGTTAACTGTATGATTTGTATGATTATTAATATTGTGTGACGACAAAAATTCCAGCGTGTGGTCCGGCAAACCGAATGGTGTGGTGGGCGGCGTTCGGAAAACCGAATGACAGCGCGGATATAAAAAAGCCCCTGGACCTTAAGGTGCAGGGGCTTTTTTTGGGGCTGGCGGTCAGGCCGCTTCGATCTTGCCCCGATTCTGCTCAACCTTGGACAGGTAACGCTGCACGTTCTCCTGTTCTTGCGGCGTAGTGAACAGACCCAGCTTGGTGCGGCGCCACAGTACATCCTGCGGTTGTGTCGCCCATTCTTCGGCGCACAGGTAATCGACTTCGCGGGTGTACAGGCCACCCCCCAGGTGGTCGCCTAGGTCAGCCAGCGATTGCACGCCTTCCAACAGGCGCCAGGTGCGGCTGCCGTAAGTGGTGGCCCAGCGTTGGGCGATTTCACTCGGCACCCAGTCGTATTTGCTGCGAATGGCGTCAGCCAGGGCTTGCGGCGTGGTCATGTTTTCGCCGCCGGGCAGGCTGGCCGTGGCGGTCCAGCTTGGGCGCATCTGGGTGAAGAACGGCGCCAGTTGCGCCATCGCCGATTCAGCCAGCTTGCGGTAGGTGGTCAGCTTGCCGCCGAACACCGACAGGATTGGCGCTTCACCGTTACCGCCAGACAGCGCCAGGGTGTAGTCACGGGTAATGGCCGATGGGTTATCCGATTCGTCGTTGCACAGCGGGCGAACACCGGAATAGGTGTGGACGATATCGTCGCGGCTCAGTTGCTTCTTGAAGTGGGCGTTGACCACTTTGAGCATGTAGTCGGTTTCACCTTCAGTGATCGCAACTGCAGCCGGGTCGCCGGTGTATTCACGGTCGGTGGTGCCGATGATAGTCAGGTGATTCAGGTACGGAATGGTGAAGACAATACGCTGGTCTTCGTTCTGCAGGATGTGTGCGTGGGCTCCTTCGTACAGTCTCGGCACGATCAGGTGGCTGCCCTGGATCAGGCGGATGCCATAAGGCGAATCGAGCTTGAGGTCGTCCTTGATGAACTTGGCGACCCACGGGCCGGCGGCATTCACCAGGGCACGGGCGCGGATCGAGAACAGGCTGCCATCGGCGCGCTCCATATTCATTTCCCACATGCCGTTGCTGCGGTGTGCGCTGACGCAACGGGTTTGCGTGTGGATATGCGCGCCTTTCTCCCGGGCGGCCATGGCATTGAGTACGACGAGGCGGGCGTCATCGACCCAGCAGTCGGAATACTCGAAGCCTTTGGTGATTTCGCTTTTCAGCGGGCTGTCAGGGCCAAACTTGAGGCTTTTGGAGCCCGCGAGCTTCTCGCGCTTGCCCAGGTGGTCGTACAGGAACAGACCGGCGCGAATCATCCATGCCGGGCGCAGGTGCGGGCGGTGCGGCAATACGAAACGCATCTGCTTGACGATATGTGGGGCTTTGGCCAACAGCACTTCGCGTTCGGCCAGGGCTTCGCGCACCAGGCGGAATTCGTAATGTTCCAAGTAGCGCAGGCCGCCGTGGATCAGCTTGCTGCTGGCAGAAGACGTGTGGCTGGCCAGGTCGTCCTTTTCGCAAAGAAATACCGACAACCCACGCCCGGCTGCGTCTGCTGCAATGCCAACGCCATTGATCCCGCCACCAATTACGGCAACGTCATAGACTTCGGCAAGCGGTGGAGCAGGCAAGGTGGAAGGGTTCATCGGCTGGCCTCGCAATCTTTTCGTCTTGGAATTCGAACATTAATGTTCATTTGCGAAAATGGTAGCTGATAAACGCACGCGCAGCCACCCAACTTCGATTGAAAAAACTCATCGAAGGGCGGAAAAAGGAAGAATTGTGAACAATTACGAGTAATGGAGTGCCTGTTCGATCGTTATCGCGGGCAAGCCCGGCTCCCACAGTTGATCGCATTCCAAACTGTGGGAGCCGGGCTTGCCCGCGATAGCGTCAGAGCAGGCGCTAGACGACTTCCAGTCGAACCTTGTGTTGGTTCAGCAACTGCATCAGCGCCGGCACCGGTTGCTGATCGGTCACCAAACAATCCACCAGGCTGATCGGGCCCAGGCGAATCATGGCATTGCGTCCGAATTTGCTGGAGTCCGCCGCCAGGATCACTTGGCGCGCATTGGCAATGATCGCCTGGGAAACCCGCACTTCCTGATAGTCGAAATCCAACAGGCTGCCGTCTTCGTCAATGCCGCTGATGCCCACCAAGGCAAAGTCGACCTTGAACTGATTAATGAAGTCGACACTGGCCTGGCCCACCACACCGCCATCCCGACGCACATTGCCTCCGGTCAGCAACACATCGAAGTCGTCCTTGGCACTGAGCATGGTGGCGACGTTGAGGTTGTTGGTGATGATTTTCAGATGGTTGTGATTGAGCAGCGCCCGGGCGATGGACTCAGTGGTCGTACCGATATTGATGAACAGCGAGGCATGATCGGGAATTTGCGCGGCGATGGCTTCGCCGATGCGTTGTTTTTCATCGCGCATCTGGTCGGCACGCATGGCGTACGCGGTGTTCTCGACACTGGAGTCATAGGCCGCGCCGCCGTGGTAGCGACGCAGCAGGTTGGCGTCCGCCAACTGGTTGATATCGCGGCGGATGGTTTGCGGGGTGACAACGAACAGCTGCGCCATTTCCTCGATACTCACGTAGCCGCGTTCGCGGACCAGTTCGAGGATTTGTTGTTGGCGGGGAGGCAGATTCATGGGGCGTCCTTTGGGCTGCCATACAAAAGTGGCCCATGATGACGCAGCAAGCGGCTCCCCGCCAGTTACAACCGGACGTTGGCTTATTCAGCGCCTTCGTGGGGCTCCCAGTCGCGGGTGCGGCTGACCGCTTTTTGCCAGCCGGCGTACAGCTTCTCTTTGGCGGCTTCATCGAGCTGAGGTTCGAATTCGCGCTCGATCACTGCTTTGCCGCGCAGTTCGTCCAGGCTGCCCCAGAAGCCACAGGCCAGGCCTGCCAGGTAAGCCGCACCGAGGGCTGTGGTTTCGCGCATTTGCGGGCGCTCGACCTGAGTGCCAAGGATGTCGGCCTGGAACTGCATCAGGAAGTTGTTGGCCACGGCGCCGCCGTCTACGCGCAGAGCCTTGAGGCGTTCGCCCGAGTCCTGCTGCATGGCGTCGAGAACGTCGCGAGTCTGGTAGGCAATCGACTCCAGGGCCGCACGGATAATGTGATCCACACGTACGCCACGGGTCAGGCCGAACAACGCGCCACGGGCGTAGGGGTCCCAATACGGCGCGCCCAGGCCGGTGAAGGCTGGCACCAGGTACACGCCGTTGCTGTCCTTGACCTTGCCGGCGAAGTATTCGGTGTCGTGGGCGTCGTTGATGATCTTCAGCTCATCACGCAGCCATTGCACGGTGGAGCCGCCGTTGAACACGGCGCCTTCCAGGGCGTAGGCCACTTCGCCACGTGGACCGCAAGCGATGGTGGTGAGCATGCCGTGCTTGGATTTCACGGCTTTGTCGCCGGTGTTCATCAGCAGGAAGCAGCCGGTGCCGTAGGTGTTCTTGGCTTGGCCGGCTTCGACACACATCTGGCCGAACAGGGCGGCCTGCTGGTCACCGGCGATACCGCCGATGGCAATGCCGCTTTTGGTGCGGCCGTAGATTTCGGACGACGACTTAACTTCCGGCAACATCTCACGCGGGATATCGAGGATCTCCAGCATCTTCGCATCCCACTCCAGGGTGTGGATGTTGAAGAGCATGGTGCGCGAGGCGTTGGTGTAGTCGGTAACGTGGGTCTTGCCACCGGTAAATTTCCAGATCAACCAGCTGTCGACGGTACCGAACAGCAGCTCGCCGTTGCGGGCGCGCTCGCGGCTGCCTTCGACGTTGTCGAGGATCCACTTGAGCTTGGTGCCGGAGAAGTACGGGTCGGTGACCAGGCCGGTGGTGTCGCTGATGTATTGTTCGTGACCGTCGCGCTTGAGCTGCTGGCAGATCTCGGTGCTGCGGCGGCACTGCCAGACGATGGCGTTGTAGACCGGGCGGCCGGTGATTTTGTCCCACACCACCGTGGTTTCACGCTGGTTGGTGATGCCGATGGCTGCCACCTGGTCATGGTGCAGCCCGGCTTGGGCCAGGGCCTCGACCATCACGGCGCTCTGGGTGGCGAAGATTTCCATCGGGTCATGCTCGACCCAGCCGGCTTGTGGGTAATGCTGAGCGAATTCACGCTGGGCGGTGCAGACCACGTTGGCGTCCCGATCAAAAATGATCGCCCGCGAACTGGTGGTGCCCTGATCAAGGGCAATGATGTAGTTCTTATTCTGAATGTCGGTCATGTCGATTGCCTTGGACGGAAATGAGGAAATAAGTAATCAGCCTGGGCCGTGAAAAGGGCAGTGGGCGCCAGGCTGGCGCTATCAGGAAATATGCGTCTTGCCGTTGACAGCCGTGTCAGTTGTTTCAGGAACAGTGAGTGCCGCGCTCGGCAAATGGCGGGCAATCAGCCCGCGATAAGCCGCAGCGCCGAGGCATGCGCCGACGATCGGCGCGAAAACCGGCACCAGGAAGTAAGGAATATCGCGGCCGCCTGTAAAGGCCATTTCACCCCAACCGGCGAAAAAGGTCATCAGCTTGGGGCCAAAGTCACGCGCCGGGTTCATCGCAAAGCCGGTCAGCGGGCCCATGGCACTACCAATCACGGCGATCAGCAGGCCGATCAGCAGAGGCGCCAACGGGCCGCGCGGCAAGCCGTTGTTATCGTCGGTGAGGGCCATGATCACACCCATCAGGATGGCAGTGATGACCATCTCCACCAGGAATGCCTGGGCAGTGCTCAGCAACGCATGGGGGTAGGTGGAGAATACCGACGCCAGCTCCAGGCTGGCCTGGGAGCCGCGAACCATGTGGTGCGTTTGTTCGTAATCGAAAAACAGGTTGCTGTAGAGCGTATACACCAGCGCCGCGGAGCAGAACGCACCGGCAATCTGGGAAAGGATGTAGAAGGGCAGTTTGCGCTTTTCGAAGTCGGCAAAAATACACAGGGCGATACTGACTGCCGGGTTGAGATGGGCCCCGGAAATACCGGCGCTCAGGTAGATCGCCATGCTCACGCCGACCCCCCAGATGATACTGATTTCCCACAACCCAAAGCTGGCCCCCGCGACCTTGAGCGCAGCCACACAACCGGTACCGAAGAAAATCAGAAGTGCAGTCCCCAGGAACTCGGCCATGCATTGGCTCGAGAGTGAAGGCTGTTGAAGAGCAGTTGTCATGGAAAACCTCTGTTTTTGTTGTTGTCTGTTGTCTCGTCGCAACGGGCGAGCGTCGATTTTCACCGTGATGAAGATCCCCATCCTTACCTACGGCTTACTGCTCGAGCGCTGTAGGTTCATTTCCTACAGTATTCGGAAACGAAAAAATATAGACAAGAATGACGGCTGTCAAAGGTCGAAAGTGAACCATTGGTCATTTTCGAACTATTGGTCTGGTGAATGATCACGCTCGGTGCGCTGCGTGACGGCTATTCAAGGGGCGCACTAGAGCGTTTTGTGCGGGCTTGGCCTAGAATTGGCCATCAGTTTGCCCTGCCTGGAGCCCACATGACCCCCGCATTGGACCTGTTGAAAAAAGTTCGCGCCGAACATCGCATCCACAGTTATGAACATGACCCCAAGGCGGCGTCGTATGGCTTGGAGGCCGCGGAAAAATTGGCGCTCGACCCGGCCCGGGTGTTCAAGACATTGCTGGCCAGCAGCGAGAAAGGTGAATTGCTGGTGGCGGTGGTGCCGGTCGTCGGAAGTCTGGATTTAAAAGCCTTGGCCCACGCGGCGGGGGTGAAAAAAGTCGAGATGGCCGACCCGGCAGCGGCGCAACGTGCCACGGGTTACTTGCTGGGCGGGATCAGCCCATTGGGCCAGAAAAAGCGCTTGCGCACGTTCATCGATGTGACGGCGCAGCCGTTTGCGACAATTTTTGTCAGTGCAGGGAGGAGGGGGCTGGAGGTTGAGCTACCGGCTGTGGTGCTGGCTGAGCATACCCAGGCCAAGTTTGCGGAAATTGGCCGGGTATGAATCCACTTTGAGCTGTATGAGAATCAACATGTGGGAGGGGGCTTGCCCTCGATAGCAGAGTGTCAGCCACAGCATCTGTTGACTGACCCACCGCCATCGGGGGCAAGCCCCCTCCCACATTTAGACACGGTTTTGTCAGTTGCCCACTGCGAAACGTCGTACGCCTGATTCGACATGAGGAATGTGTGCGGCGGTACTGCCTGACGCCTGGAACAGCACCAGGTGTTCGGCGGCGACACGAATCCCCACATCCGCCCCCACCTGATGATCGGCATGGCTGGGGAAAATCGACTCCAACTGAGCACCTGTCGGTAGTTGCAAGCGGTACAAGGTTGACGCGCCAAGGAAGGTCTTGCCGACAATCCGCGCTTTCAAGGTGCTGTCCGGTGCGTAGACGATGTCGTCCGGGCGCAGCAACACGTCCACCGCGCCACCGGTTGGCCAGGTGTAGGCGCGATTACCGCGCAGGTCACCCAGTTCGGTGCTGACCGATTCCGGCGAGCTCAATTGACCACGAATGAAATAACCCTGGCCGATGAAGCTGGCCACATAAGGTGTCTGCGGTTCGTGATAGAGGTTGTAGGGAGTGTCCCACTGTTCAAGCCGGCCCTCTTTGAAAACCCCCACCTGATCACTCACGGCGAAGGCTTCTTCCTGATCATGGGTGACCAGGATCGCACTGGTGCCGCGAGCCTTGAGGATGTCACGCACCTCATGGCTGAGCTTGCGCCGCAGTTCACCGTCGAGGTTGGAGAAGGGTTCATCCAGCAGCAACAGTTGCGGCTCCGGCGCCAGGGCGCGGGCGAGGGCGACACGTTGTTGCTGGCCGCCGGAAAGCTCGTGAGGGAAGCGCTTGCCCAGGTTTTTCAGGTTGACCAGTTCAAGTAGTTCAGCGACCACGCGGTCTTTTTGCGGGTGCTTGCGAATGCCGAAGGCAATGTTGTCGGCCACGCTCAGGTGAGGAAACAGCGCGTAGTCCTGGAACACCATGCCGATCCGACGTTTCTCTGGTGCCAGGGTGAACCCTGCGCTGGAGATGACCTCGCCGGCCAGGCTGATTTCACCTTCGTGCACGGGTTCAAAACCGGCAATGGCTCGCAGGGTGGTGGTTTTGCCACAGCCTGAGGAGCCGAGCAAACAACCGATGTCGCCTGCGTTGAGGTGCAGGTTCAGGTTCTGCACCACCCTTTGATCTTGATAGCCGCATGCCAGATTGCGCAGGTTCAGCAGGAGTGGATGGCTCATGCGTGGTGGTACGCCGGCTCGACCAGGAATTCAAGCAAGGCCTTTTGCGCGTGCAGACGGTTTTCGGCCTGGTCCCAGGCGACCGAGCGTGGGTCGTCCAGCAAGTCGAGGCTGATTTCTTCGCCACGATGTGCGGGCAGGCAGTGCATGAACAGTACGTCCGGCGCGGCCAGGTCGAGCAGTGCACGGGTGACCTGGAACGGCGCGAACAAGGCCAGGCGCTTGGCGGTTTCGTCTTCCTGGCCCATGGAGGTCCAGACGTCGGTGCTCACCAGGTGTGCCCCGACTACCGCATCACGCGGGTCGCGCACGATGGTGACGCGATCACCAGCCTGTGCCAGGAAGCGCGCATCAGGCTCATAGCCTTCCGGGCAAGCGATGCGCAGCTGGAAGTCGAACTGGATCGCCGCTTCTATATAGCTGTTGCACATGTTGTTGCCATCGCCGATCCAGGCCACGGTCTTGCCCTGGATCGCGCCGCGATGCTCGAGGAAGGTTTGCATGTCAGCCAGCAACTGGCACGGATGCAGGTCATCGGACAGGCCGTTGATCACCGGTACACGGGAGTTGGCAGAAAATTCGGTCAAGGTGCTGTGGGCGAAGGTACGGATCATCACCGCATCGAGCATGCGCGACATGACGATGGCGCAATCGCTGATGGGCTCGCCGCGTCCCAGTTGGGTGTCACGCGGCGACAGGAAGATGGCCTGGCCGCCCAACTGGATCATGCCGGCCTCGAAGGACAAGCGGGTGCGGGTCGAGGACTTTTCGAAAATCATCCCGAGCACGCGGTTTTTCAAAGGCTCGAACAGTACGCCGCGGTTACGCAGGTCTTTAAGCTCAATGCCTCGACGGATCACGCTGACCAGCTCTTCGGGCGTGCAATCCATCAGGGAGAGAAAGTGCCTTGCGCTCATCATTAACTACCTTTTTGCAACAGACCGCAGATACTCAAAGCCTTGTTTATTGTGACAACGGGCGAGACCTGCGGCGAAAGCCGCACGGGGCGACGAAATAGGGGAAGGCGCGATATTGACATTAAATGTCGCGTCTTACCAATAGGGCTACGTTTTTAGGGGTGTTCAAGAAGGGCGCGATAGCGCTTTTGAAGACAGTTTCCTGGCAGCAGCGGCTCATTTGTACACTGGCCTCGCAGCCTTTTGCAATGCGCGGCGGCGGGCCCAGGCCAGGCTGCGTCGGTTTCAGAGACTGCGTGGGAAGCTTCTGAAACATTTGCTCATGCTTAGACACATGGCTTGGCCTGATAACCCTCGATTCATGCGGCGAACGGTGCTGGCGACTCGGTAGGGCCGGGTCCATAGTCTGGCCAAAGCCCTTATAAAGAGACTGGCCATGACCAAGACTCTCCACCACCGTGCCTGCCATCTGTGTGAGGCCATCTGCGGCCTGACCCTGGAAACCACCCAGTCCGACGACGGTAGCCTGGCGATCACCTCGATCAAGGGGGACCCGCAGGACACCTTCAGTCGCGGGCACATTTGCCCCAAGGCGGTGGCGCTGCAAGATATCCAGAATGATCCGGACCGCCTGCACCAGCCGATGTTGCGGGTGGGCAGCGAATGGCAGCCGATTGCGTGGGAAGACGCCTTTGCGCTGGTAGCCGAGCGGCTGTCAGGTATCCAGGCACGGCACGGGCAGAATGCGGTGGCGGTGTACCAGGGCAACCCAAGCGTGCACAACTATGGGTTGATGACCCACAGCAATTACTTCCTTGGCCTGCTCAAGACGCGCAATCGGTTCTCCGCGACCTCGGTGGATCAACTGCCCCATCACCTCACCAGCCACCTCATGTACGGTCATGGCCTGCTGTTACCGATCCCGGATATCGATCACACCGACTTCATGCTGATTCTCGGTGGCAATCCGTTGGCGTCCAACGGCAGCATCATGACTGTGCCGGATGTGGAGAAGCGCCTTAAAGCCATCCAGGCCCGGGGGGGTAAAGTGGTGGTCGTCGACCCTCGGCGCAGCGAGACGGCGGCTATGGCCGATCAACATCTGTTCGTGCGCCCGGGCGGGGATGCGGCGCTGTTATTCGGGGTACTCAACACGCTGTTTACCGAGAACCTGACCCGCGCCAGCCATTTGCCGATTGAAGGGTTAGAGGAGGTACGACAAGCCATCGCCGGGTTTACTGTCGACAGCATGAGCCGCCAATGTGCGGTGCCTGCCGAGCAGATTCGCCAGTTGGCGCGGGATTTTGCTGCCGCTGACAAGGCCGTATGTTATGGGCGAATGGGCGTCTCGACCCAGGCCTTTGGAACGCTTTGCCATTGGCTGGTGCAGTTGATCAACCTGGTCACCGGCAATCTGGACCGTGTCGGCGGTGCGTTGTGCACCACGCCGGCGGTGGACTTGGTGGCGTCAACCGGTGGTGGGCATTTCAACCGTTGGCAGAGCCGGGTTTCTGGGCGCCCAGAGTACGGTGGAGAGTTGCCCGTATCAGCGCTGGCTGAAGAAATGCTCACGGGTGGCGAAGGACAGATCCGAGCGTTGGTGACGGTGGCGGGTAACCCGGTGCTGTCGACACCCAACGGTCGCCAACTGGAGCAAGCCCTGGATGGCCTGGAGTTCATGGTCAGCATCGACCTCTATATCAACGAAACCACGCGCTATGCCGACCTGATCCTGCCGTCCACCTCGGCGCTGGAAAACGATCACTACGACACCACCTTCAATATGTTCGCCGTGCGCAACATCAGCCGCTTCAATCGCGCGATCCTGCCCAAGCCTGAAGGCGCGCTGCATGATTGGGAGATCTTCGTCGGCCTGGCTCAGGCGTTTGCTACGCAGACGGGCGTGGTGCTCAAGCCGACGATGGCGCCTGCGCAGATGATCGATTTCGGGTTGCGCGCTGGCGTATATGGCGATGCTTCCGATCACAAACTGTCGGTGGCGATGTTGGCGGAGCATCCCCATGGCGTGGACTTGGGGCCGCTCAAGCCCAATCTGGCTGCACGCTTGAAGACGACCAATGGTCAGGTGCAGGCGGCGCCCGCTGTGATCCTGGCGGATCTTGCGCGCTTCGCGGCGCAGCCGGTACCCATGGCCGATGAGTTGCTGCTGATCGGCCGCCGGCATGTACGCAGCAATAATTCCTGGATGCATAACTATCACCGACTGGTGAAAGGCAAGCCACGCCATCAACTATTGATGCACCCCGAAGATTTGGCCCGACGCCACCTGAGTGATGGCCAGCGGGTGCGCGTCAGCTCACGCATCGGCATGATCGAGGTGGAGGTGCTCGCCAGTCTGGACATGATGCCTGGCGTGGTCAGCCTGCCCCATGGCTGGGGGCATGGTCGTCCAGGCGTGCAGATGACCATCGCCAGCGGGCAGCCGGGAGCCAGTGCGAATGACTTGACCGATGAGCGGCAGTTGGACGAATTATCGGGCAACGCTGCGCTCAATGGCGTTCCTGTACAGGTCGCAGCCGCCTGAGCACTGTGCTGGAATTTTGCGTTACAATGCGCCACCGTGCCGACCTGTGAGTCGCAAAGTTCCAGCCGAGGTGTTCCATGGATATCATCGAAACGATCAAAGAGCAGATTGCCAACAACACCATTCTGCTTTACATGAAGGGCGCGCCAAACGCTCCTCAGTGCGGTTTCTCCGCGAAGGCTTCCCAGGCCGTCATGGCGTGTGGCGAGAAATTCGCTTACGTGGATATCCTGCAAAACCCTGAAATCCGCGCCAACCTGCCGAAGTACGCCAACTGGCCAACCTTCCCACAACTGTGGGTGGCTGGTGAACTGGTCGGCGGCAGTGACATCATCGTTGAGATGGCGGCTGATGGTTCGCTGCAAGCGCTGATCAAAGAAGCGGCGGCAAATGCGGCAGCCAAGACTGACGCTTGATTCGCCTGCAATAAAAAGCCCCGCTACTCGAAAGAGAGCGGGGCTTTTTTATACCGGCATGCTGAGGGCTTATTCTTCGCCCATCTGCGATTGCAGGTAGTTTTCCAGGCTGACTTTGTCGATCAGACCCAGTTGGGTTTCCAGCCAGTCAATGTGTTCTTCCTGGTCTTCCAGGATGTCTTCCAGCAGTTCGCGGCTGCCGAAATCGCCCTTGGTTTCGCAGTGAGCGATGGCGGCCTTGAGGTCGCTGTGGCTCTTGTGTTCGAACTTCAGGTCGCTGCTGATCATTTCCTGGGTGTGTTCGCCGATGTTCAGCTTGCCCAGGTCCTGTACGTTCGGCAGGCCTTCCAGGAACAGGATGCGCTTGATCAGCGCGTCGGCGTCCTTCATGGCCTTGATGGATTCTTTGTATTCACGCTTGCCCAGCTTTTCCAGGCCCCAATCGTCATACATGCGTGCATGCAGAAAGTACTGATTGATCGCGACCAGTTCATTGGCAAGGATTTTGTTGAGTTGCTGGATGACTGAGATGTCGCCTTTCATGACTGGGGTCCTGCCCTGTAATAGCTGTGTATAAGGCAGAGTTTGAGCGGCGTAATCTCTAGTGTCAAACCTAAGTTATTGAATAATAAATGAAAATTAATCGGAATAAGAATGTTTGTGTTCCGCGTCTTGGCGCTAACTAATTGAATTACGGGCATAAAAAACCGGACATTAAGTCCGGTTCTTTAAAACACACCCATTTAAGCGTGTGTAAATTCTGCTGAGTAGGGGAGCGCGGCCTGGGCTGTCTGCAACTGCGTCAGGGTTTCCCGTACCACTTGCTTGGCGAGGCAAGCACATTTTCCGCACTGGCTGGCAACGCCGGTGGTTTCGCGTACTTCCTTGTAGCTGCAGCAACCTTCGTAGATTGCTTCGCGGATTTGTCCGTCGGTGACGCCAGTGCAGAGGCAGACATACATAAGGGAGAACCATCGCGGGTTTAAGGCTTAAGTGCGGTGGATCTTAATGTTAACGAGAATGATTGTCAAAGTAGATTCATAGGCTATTGACTGGCACCGCGCCCGCACTGACGAACGGTTTTTTCAGTGTATGATGGTCGATCTTCACGAAGCGTGACTGTGTCACAGGGTTGTCGCTTGAAAGCGGCAGGCTTGGGAACAGTCCTTTTACTTCAATCGTCACCCCTACATCAGGAGATACCCAATGAGCGTACTCGTCGGCAAACAAGCCCCGGATTTCGACGTACCTGCCGTCCTCGGCAATGGTGAAATCGTAGACAGCTTCAAACTGTCCGAAGCCATCAAAGGCAAATACGGCCTGGTGTTCTTCTACCCGCTGGACTTCACCTTCGTCTGCCCGTCGGAGCTGATCGCTCTGGACCACCGCATGGACGATTTCAAGGCGCGCAACGTTGAAGTGGTAGCCGTTTCCATCGACTCCCATTTCACCCACAACGCCTGGCGTAACACTGCCATCAACGATGGCGGCATCGGCAAAGTCAAATACACCATGGCTGCCGACATGAAACACGACATCGCCAAGGCCTACGACGTTGAGTCCGAAGGCGGCGTGGCTTTCCGTGGCGCGTTCCTGATCGACGACAAGGGCGTTGTGCGCTCGCAGATCATCAACGACCTGCCGCTGGGCCGTAACATGGAAGAGCTGATCCGCCTGGTTGACGCCCTGCAGTTCCACGAAGAGCACGGCGAAGTTTGCCCAGCCAACTGGAAAAAAGGCGACAAAGGCATGAACGCTTCGCCAGAAGGCGTTGCGGCTTACCTGACCGAGAACGCTGGCAAGCTGTAAGCCAAGTTCGAGGTACAAAAAAACCGGCCTGAGAAGGCCGGTTTTTTTATGCGCGGGAAATGGCTGTAGTGAGCGGGCTTGCCCCGCTCACTACAAAAGCGCTGTTAGTCGCCGAAATCTTCCCAGCCGCCCATCTGCTTCCAGCGATTGACGATGCCGCAGAACAGCTCGGCCGTCTTCTCGGTGTCGTAGCGCGCCGAGTGTGCCTCACGACCGTCAAAGTCGATACCGGCTGCCTGGCAGGCCTTTGCCAACACTGTCTGGCCATAAGCCAGGCCGGCGAGGGTGGCGGTGTCGAAGCTGGAGAACGGATGAAACGGGTTGCGTTTCATGTCCAGCCGTGCCACGGCAGCGTTCAGGAAGCCCAGGTCGAAGCTGCTGTTGTGCCCGACCAGGATCGCGCGTTTGCAGCCATTGGCTTTCAGCGCCTTGCGCACGCCACGGAAGATATCGGTGAGTGCCGCTTCTTCACTCACTGCCATGCGCAGGGGGTGATCGAGCTTGATCCCGGTGAATTCCAGGGCAGCCGCTTCGATGTTGGCACCTTCGAAGGGCTCGACACGGAAGAAGTGAGTGTGCTCCGGGTACACGAAGCCCTGCTCATCCATGCCGATGGTGGTGGCGGCGATTTCCAGCAGTGCGTCGGTGGCGCTGTTGAAACCACCGGTTTCTACGTCGATGACAACGGGCAGATAGCCGCGAAACCGCTCGGCCATCGGGTGACGGGAGCCACCACCACTGTGCTCGTGTTCGTCGTCGAAATGGTCTTCACTCACTTGTTTTCCTCCAGCAGGCGCCAGCGCAGTGTTTCACCGGCGCGCAGCGGGATGACAGTCAGCTCGCCAAACGGCAGGCTGGTAGGGGCGGTCCAGTCTTCACGAACCAGGGTAATGCGGTCGGTATTCGCCGGCAGTCCGTAGAAGCGCGGGCCATTGAGGCTGGCGAAACCTTCGAGCTTGTCCAGGGCGTTACGCTGTTCGAACGCTTCGGCGTACAACTCGATCGCCGCATAAGCGGTGTAGCAGCCGGCACAGCCGCAGGCAGCTTCCTTCGCGTGTTGGGCGTGGGGCGCGGAGTCGGTGCCGAGGAAGAACTTCGGATTGCCGCTGGTCGCCGCATCCAGCAAGGCCACTTGGTGGGTGTTGCGCTTGAGGATCGGCAGACAGTAGAAGTGCGGCCGAATCCCGCCCACCAGCATGTGGTTGCGGTTATAGAGCAGGTGATGCGCGGTGATGGTTGCGCCGACGTTGGCCGAAGCCTCGGTGACGAACTGCACGGCATCGGCCGTGGTGATGTGTTCGAACACCACCTTGAGGGTCGGGAACAACTCGACCACCCGGCGCATGTGTTCGTCGATGAAGATCTTCTCGCGATCGAAGACGTCAACATCACCCCGGGTAACTTCACCGTGGATCAGCAACGGCATGCCGACTTCGGCCATGGCTTCGATGGCTGGCAGGATCTTGTCGATACTGGTCACGCCGGAATCGGAGTTGGTAGTCGCACCTGCCGGGTACAGCTTGGCGGCGTGCACGAAACCGCTGGCTTTGGCCTGGCGAATCTCGTCAGGTTGGGTACGGTCGGTGAGGTAGAGCACCATCAGCGGTTCAAAGCGGCTGCCGGCCGGCCGTGCAGCGAGGATGCGCTGGCGATAGGCATCGGCTTCGGCGGCATTGCGGACCGGCGGTACCAGGTTAGGCATGATGATGGCGCGGCCGAACGTGCGCGCGACATCGGCCACAGTTTGGGGTAACGCAGCACCATCGCGAAGATGAATGTGCCAGTCGTCGGGACGCAGCAGGGTCAGGCGGTCGGACATTGGGGATTCCAGGCGGGTCAATCTGGTGGGAATGCTACCGGAAAAGACTCTTGCAGGCACTCGCTATCAAGTTTTACAGGACGCGACCGATATCCCTGGGTATGCCTTAACGATGTATGACGCTTTGAAGTGTTGTAGAAACCAGTGGAGCCTCCCGTGCGCCAGCATTATCTAGCCCTGCTCAGTGTGTTCGCCAGCCTGCCTGCGATGGCCCTCACGTTCCAGACACGTCTGGAGAATATTGAGTGGAAGGTGGAGGGCGATCAATTCGAGTGCCGTCTGACCCAGCCGATTACCGATTTTGGCTCGGGTGAGTTTGTGCGCCGGGCGGGCGAGCAAGCGACGTTTCGTCTGAAAGCCTACAACGGTTCGCTGGGCGCAGGCTCGGCTACCTTGTTGGCCGCTGCCGCCCCTTGGCAGCCAGGCCGGGGCGATATCAATCTCGGTGCCGTGCGAGCGGGCAGTGGTGACGTGCTGTTCAACAGTTCCCAGGCCCAGGCCGGTCGCCTGTTCAATGGTTTACTGGAAGGGCGCAGCCCGACCGTGCGGCATTACGGGCGTGAAGGCGGCTACTCGGAAATTCGCCTGCTGCCAGTCAAGTTCAACAAGGCCTTCAATGACTATCAGTTGTGCACTACCAAGCTGCTGCCGATGAATTACGATCAGGTCAAGCAGACCGAAGTCGGGTTTCCCGGCGGCGGTATTGAGTTGGACGCGGCGGCGAAGAAGAAGCTGGACGTGATTCTTGCCTTCATGAAAGCCGACCCCACGGTCAACCATATCGAATTGAACGGCCATTCCGACAACAGCGGCAATCGCCTGACCAACCGTGACGTCTCGCGCCGCCGTGCGCTGGCGGTGACGGACTATTTCAAGGCTAATGGCATCCCCGAATCGCAGATTACTATGCGTTTCCATGGTGAAAGCTACCCGCTGGCCCCCAACACCAATGCTGCCAATCGGGCGCGCAACCGCCGTGTGAATATTCAGCTTGAACGTGTGGCTGTACCCGAGAAACCGGCGCCTTCGGCCACAGGCCCAAGCAACCCTGCGCATACCTCTTGAAGGTGCGACCATCGGTCGCTCGCTCGACATAATCTGTCGCTTTATCTTCATTTGCTGTCGCGCCTCTGTAAATTCACGGTTTTGGTCGGTAGAATCGACGCCTTTCCGTACAACCCCGTGGAGTGATGGCATGGCCGACGTAAACAAGGTCGTTCTCGCGTATTCCGGCGGCCTGGACACTTCGGTGATCCTCAAGTGGCTGCAGGATACTTATAACTGTGAAGTGGTGACCTTCACCGCTGACCTGGGTCAGGGCGAAGAGGTCGAACCTGCACGCGCCAAGGCGCAAGCCATGGGCGTGAAAGAGATCTACATTGACGACCTGCGCGAAGAGTTCGTCCGCGATTTCGTCTTCCCGATGTTTCGCGCCAACACCGTCTACGAAGGCGAGTACCTGCTGGGTACTTCCATCGCACGTCCGCTGATCGCCAAGCGTCTGATTGAAATCGCCAATGAAACCGGCGCCGACGCCATTTCCCATGGCGCTACCGGCAAGGGCAACGACCAAGTGCGTTTCGAGCTGGGCGCCTACGCGCTCAAGCCAGGCGTGAAAGTGATTGCCCCTTGGCGTGAGTGGGACCTGCTGTCCCGTGAAAAGCTGATGGATTACGCTGAGAAGCACGCGATCCCGATTGAGCGTCACGGCAAGAAGAAGTCCCCGTACTCGATGGACGCCAACCTGCTGCATATTTCCTATGAAGGCGGCGTGCTGGAAGACACCTGGACCGAGCACGAAGAAGACATGTGGCGCTGGACCGTCTCCCCGGAGAACGCACCCGACAAGCCGCAATACCTGGAACTGACCTACCGCAACGGCGACATCGTCGCGCTGGACGGTGTCGAAATGACCCCGGCCACCGTACTGGCGACCCTGAACCGTATCGGTGGCGAGCACGGTATCGGTCGCCTCGACATCGTCGAGAACCGTTACGTGGGTATGAAGTCCCGTGGCTGCTACGAAACTCCAGGCGGCACCATCATGCTGCGTGCTCACCGTGCCATCGAGTCCATCACCCTGGACCGCGAAGTGGCGCACCTCAAAGATGAGCTGATGCCCAAGTACGCCAGCCTGATCTACACCGGCTACTGGTGGAGCCCTGAGCGTCTGATGCTGCAACAGATGATCGACGCCTCCCAGGCCCACGTGAACGGTGTTGTGCGCCTGAAGCTGTACAAGGGCAACGTGATCGTCACCGGTCGCAAGTCCGATGAGTCGCTGTTCGACGCGAACATCGCCACCTTCGAAGAAGATGGCGGCGCGTACAATCAGGCAGACGCAGCAGGTTTTATCAAGTTGAATGCACTGCGCATGCGTATTGCGGCGAACAAAGGTCGCTCATTGTTCTGAGTGATTCGCCCGATGTGAAGAGTGGCCCCTTATTCAAGGGGCCATTTTTTTGCCTGGATATTTTGAATGAGGGCGGAATGTTTAAATTGATTAAACATATGTTGATGCTTCTGTAGCGGGCAATTATTTATTTTTATCTCGGCCAAGCCATGAATGAATTTTTGTAGGAGGAATGAATTTTTACACCTGGCTCGGAACTAGTCTTACAGAAACTTCACTCATAAAAGCGTGGCGGAGGTATTTACGCTGAAACGTCTGTAGGAATCTTGGGTGTTAGAAAATATGTTAAATGGAACTATGTCAGCTGAATTTTTTATGCCAGCTTTCCCTTGTGCAGGCGAGAGGCAAGGGGTATTTCCTGAAAGGTATGTGCGCTACGTTTACCGTACCCCCCATACTCACTGGAGATTTCACTCAAAATATGTTCAGGCCGGGAAAGGTCTGAAAGGTTTCATAAAACTGGGCACACCAAAGTTGGCGGTTTTTTGTAGGTTAATTCTTATATCGCTGTGGGTTGGGTCTCTGCTTGCCGTTGTTCGGGGGGGAATGCTATGCCAACTAGGAAACGACTAGGCTATTGTGCTTGCTCTAAATAATTCGAACAGCGAAATTGGACTTTCTCATGAATAAAGTGCTGATCGTGGATGATCATCCCGTCATTCGTCTTGCTGTGCGCATGCTGATGGAACGTCATGGTTATGAGGTCGTTGCCGAGACTGATAACGGTGTCGATGCGTTGCAACTTGCACGGGAACATACCCCGGACATCGTCATACTGGATATCGGAATTCCCAAGCTCGATGGCCTGGAAGTTATTTGTCGACTGGCTTCAACCAAGCAACCGGCACCGTTCAAGGTGCTGGTGCTGACGTCGCAGGCTCCGGGGCATTTTTCCATGCGCTGTATGCAGGCAGGAGCTGCCGGCTATGTGTGCAAGCAGCAGGACCTGACCGAGTTGCTGAGCGCCATCAAGGCAGTGCTCTCCGGTTACAGTTATTTCCCGAACCAGGCGCTCAACTCGGTGCGCTCCACCATGGGCAACGCCAGTGAGGCTGACATGGTCGAGCGTTTGTCGGGGCGAGAGATGATGGTGCTGCAGCAACTTGCCCGAGGCAAAACCAATAAGGAGATTGCCGACGGCATGTTCCTTAGCAACAAGACCGTCAGCACCTATAAGACCCGCCTGTTGCTCAAGCTCAATGCCCGCTCTCTCGTTGACCTGATTGAACTGGCCCAACGCAACGGCCTGGTATGAGATCCGGCATTTCAGCGTCCGAATGCCCATGTAACCGGTAGAAAAAAGCCTCCGTCAGGGAGGCTTCCGGTCGTTAGCGAGTCAATCAAAGATCGAAGTCGTAGTCGGACAGCTGTTTTTGCAGGCGTCGCTCTTCCAGAAGGTTGTCGATAGTGCGGCGTTTGCTCAAATTTGTCTTGGCTACCTCTGCAACAGGGGCTTCCCCATCGTCATCCGAATCTGCAACGAGGTCGTCTTCTACATCCAATTGTTCTTTGCCAGTGCTCATAAGGTTAACTCCAGGCTAAGACTGCCGTTGGCGCTCCTTATAACGATAATCCATGAAAGGGTAAAAAAGATTTTTTCAATCGGCTGATCGAAAAAACTAATGAACACTCAATCGTCGGACGTCTTGTCCTTGTATTCACACAGGTCTTCGATGCGGCAGCTCCCGCAGCGGGGTTTGCGGGCCTGACAGACGTACCGCCCGTGAAGGATTAGCCAATGGTGGGAATCGAGCAAATATGGCTTGGGTACGAACTTCATCAATTGCTTTTCCACTTCCACCACGTTCTTGCCACGCGCAATACCGGTTCGGTTGCTGACACGGAAAATATGCGTGTCCACCGCCATGGTCAGTTGCCGGAACGCAGTATTGAGCACCACGTTAGCGGTTTTACGCCCTACACCGGGGAGGGCTTCCAACGCTTCGCGGGTTTGTGGCACCTCACTGCCATGCAGTTCAACCAGCAGGCGGCAGGTCTCAATGACGTTCTTCGCCTTGCTGTTGTACAGGCCTATGGTCTTGATGTACTCCGACAACCCATCTACACCCAAGGCGTAAATAGCTTCCGGTGTATTGGCGACTGGATACAGTTTGGCTGTGGCCTTGTTGACGCCAACGTCCGTGGACTGGGCCGACAGGATCACCGCAATCAGCAGCTCGAACGGTGACGAGTAGGCCAGTTCGGTTTTGGGTTCCGGATTGTCTTCGTGAAACCTGCGGAAAATTTCCAGGCGTTTTGCTGCGTTCATGGGGCAGGCGTTTCCTTGCAGACGGACAGCGAGTGTTAAAAAATGAGGCTGGGTTTTGCAGGATAAACCATCGCCAGCGCACTCTGCAGTGACTGTCGCGACTCAAGCGCCGGTATGGGCGTCTACACGGCGCTGCGCTTCGTCCAGCTTGTCTTGTGCGGCTTCCAGTTCACCCGCTGTTCGGTCGGGTTGGCGTTGCAACTTGCTGACCTCGGCTCGTGCATAAGCCAGGGCAGTTTTCAGTTGGCGCAGTTGGGCATCGATGGGGCGTTTCTCCACGCGCTGCAAATCGGGCCTGGGTTGCTCGCTCTCATTCTCTGCGTCGTGCAAAGCTTGCTCCGCGCTGACCAACGCAGCGCTCAAGGTTTCTAATTGCTGTTCGTCAGCGTTCAGGTCCTGAGCCTTTTTCAGTTCGGCGCGCCGCATGGCCAGTTGGATTTTTGCGCGTTTGAGCGCCGGGTCTTTTTGAGTGGCTGGCGTTGCCGGGCTGGCCACTTCAAGGGCTGCAAGGGCTTGTTCCGCTGCTTCGAACTGCTGTTGCAACACGACCAGTTGCGACTGTTGATCAAAGGTCGGTGGGTGTCCAAACGCTTTCAAGGATTTGTGCAACTGAGCACGGCTCATCGCGACTGTAATCTTGGCTTTCTTGACCGCCGCATCCTGGGCCGTATCGGTCGGCATAGGCAAAGCCGGCGCAGAGCGTTTGGCTCGAGCCAGACGCTCGGCAAGTTTGAAGGCCTCTTCTCGTTGCAGGCGCGCATTGCGTTGCTCAAAGCGTCGCCGCGCCCGATCGCGCTTGAGGTCGCGTTCATGGCGCTGCTGATCGTTGGTTGCCAGGCCACCCACAATCGGCAGCACGGAGGTCGACGGGCGCATCTCAATGCAATCGACAGGACAGGGCGCGACACACAGGTCACAACCGGTGCATTCATCAATGATGACGGTATGCATCAACTTGGCTGCACCGACAATCGCGTCCACCGGACAGGCCTGGATGCACTTGGTGCAGCCGATGCACTCGGCCTCGCGGATATAGGCGACCTGGGCCGGGGCTTCACCTCGGCTGGTGTCCAGTTCCATGATCGGCACTTGCAGCAATTGCGCCAGGCCGGCGATGGTTTCCTCCCCACCGGGAGGGCACTTGTTGATCGCCTCGCCGAGGGCGATACCCTCGGCGTAAGGCTTACAGCCCGGGTGCCCACATTTGCCGCATTGAGTCTGCGGCAGCAGCGCGTCGATACGTTGAGTCAGGTTCGTGACCATTGGCATGCCAGTTGAACAAACAGGGCTATGTAGTGAGCGGGCTTGCCCCTCGCTGGGGGGGCAAGCCCGCTCACTACAGCCGTTACTTGATGCGTTGACCCGGCTTTGCGCCGCTGTCCGGGCTGAGCAGATAGATTTCTTCACCGCCAGGGCCAGCCGCCATCACCATTCCCTCGGAAATACCAAACTTCATCTTCCGGGGTTTGAGGTTGGCAATCATCATGGTCAGGCGACCATTGAGCTTGGACGGGTCTGGATAGGCGCTTTTGATCCCGGAGAACACGTTGCGCTGCTCGTCACCGATGTCGAGCGTAAGGCGCAGCAACTTGTCGGCACCTTCCACGGCTTCGGCCTTGACGATCAGGGCCACGCGCAGGTCTACGGCTGCAAAGGCGTCAAACTCGATTTCCGGGGAAATCGGGTCCTTGGCCAGTTCACCGTTGCCGGCTGGAGTGGACTCGCCGGTGTCGGTCTGGCTCGCAACGAGGTCTTCTTTCGAAGCGTCTGTCATTGCCTGGACCTTGATCGGGTCGATACGGGTCATCAGTGGCTTGAACTCGTTCAACTGATGGTTGCTGAGCAGAGTCGTGTGGTCGTGCCAGGTTAGCGGTGCAACGTTGAGGAATGCCTCGGCGTCGGCGGCCAGCAGTGGCAGTACCGGCTTGAGGAAGATCACCAGCTGGCGGAACAGGTTGACGCCCGTGGCGCAGATCGCCTGGACTTCGGCCTGCTTGCCCTCCTGCTTGTTCAGTGACCAAGGGGCTTTGTCGGCAATCCAGGCGTTGGCGCGGTCGGCCAAGCCCATGATCTCGCGCATGGCGCGGGCAAAGTCGCGGGCTTCATAGGCGTCGGCGATGCTTGGCGCGGCGGCCAGGAAGGCTTCGGTCAATTCCGGCGCGGCGTTCTCGCCCACCAGCACGCCAGCGTTGCCCTTGTGGATAAAGCCAGCGCAGCGGCTGGCGATGTTGACCACTTTGCCGACCAGGTCCGAGTTGACCTTCTGTACGAAGTCTTCCAGGTTCAGGTCCAAGTCGTCGACGCCACGACCCAGCTTGGAGGCGTAGTAATAGCGCAGGTATTCCGGCGACAGGTGGTCCAGGTAAGTGCGTGCCTTGATAAAGGTGCCACGGGACTTGGACATCTTCTGGCCGTTGACCGTCAGGTAGCCGTGCACGGCGATGCCGGTTGGCTTGCGGTAGCCCGAACCTTCAAGCATCGCCGGCCAGAACAAGGCGTGGAAGTTGACGATGTCCTTGCCGATGAAGTGGTACAGCTCGGCGGTGGAGTCCTTGCCCCAGAACGCGTCGAAGTCCAGCTCCGGCGTGCGGTCGCAGAGGTTCTTGAAGCTGGCCATGTAGCCGATTGGCGCGTCCAGCCAGACATAGAAGTATTTGCCTGGCTCGCCCGGGATCTCGAAGCCAAAGTACGGCGCATCGCGGGAGATGTCCCACTGTTGCAGGCCGCTGTCTAGCCATTCGGCCAGTTTGTTGGCCACGGCGTCCTGCAGAGTGCCGCTGCGCGTCCAGGTTTGCAGCATCTGCTGGAAATCCGGGAGCTTGAAGAAGAAGTGCTGGGAATCCTTGAGTACCGGAGTGGCGCCGGAGATGGCCGACTTCGGGTCTTTCAGGTCGGTGGGCGCATAGGTGGCACCGCATTTCTCGCAGTTGTCGCCGTACTGGTCTTCAGTGCCGCATTTCGGGCAGGTGCCCTTGATAAAGCGGTCGGCCAGGAACATTTTCTTTTCCGGGTCGAAATACTGGGTGACCGAACGCTGGTCGATGTGCCCGGCATCCTTCAACCGCAAATAGATCTGGCTCGACAGCTCACGGTTTTCTTCGGAGTGGGTCGAGTGGAAGTTGTCGAAGTCCACCAGGAACTCGGCAAAGTCGGCGCTGTGTTCAGCCTGCACATTGGCGATCAGTTGTTCCGGGGTGATGCCTTCCTTTTCGGCGCGCAGCATGATGGCCGAACCGTGGGCGTCGTCCGCGCAGACATAGATGCATTGGTTGCCGCGATGCTTCTGGAAGCGCACCCACATATCGGTCTGGATGTACTCAAGCATATGGCCAAGATGGATGGAACCATTGGCATAGGGCAGGGCGCTGGTGACGAGGATCTTGCGTGGCTCGGACATGGGGCTCGGCTACTTGATGAAACGGAGGTCGGCCACTATAAAGCGCCGGGAAATATATTTCACCCCGTGGCGCTGTTTCAAAATCATCCAGGCACTCGAAAGCATGCCGTTGAGCGGCGGGAACGGTTAGGATAGCCGCCTGTTTCAGTCAGTCTTTTTCGGGAGTAGCCCATGAGCGCCGTCAATCGCGCAGCGGTGGAAGCCGTTCTTCGCCAGTACACCGACCCCTATTTGAATCAGGATCCGGTCAGTGCCGGTTGTGTGCGTGCCATCGAGGTCCAGGGCGACCAGGTGTCGGTCCAGTTGGAGTTGGGTTATGCCGCTGGTCTGTTCAAAAGCGGTTGGGCGCAGATGCTGCAAATGGCCATCGAGGGCCTCGACGGCGTAGCTTCCGCCAAGGTCGACATTCAGTGCGTGATTGCCCCGCACAAAGCCCAGGCGCAAATTCCGGGACTGGCCAACGTCAAGAACGTGGTGGCAGTGGCTTCCGGCAAGGGCGGTGTGGGTAAATCCACCACGGCGGCCAACTTGGCCCTGGCCCTGGCGCGTGAAGGCGCGCGGGTGGGTATTCTCGATGCGGATATCTATGGCCCGAGCCAGGGCGTGATGTTCGGCATTGCCGAGGGTACGCGGCCGAAGGTGAAGGACCAGAAGTGGTTTGTACCGATTGAATCCCTGGGCGTGGAAGTCATGTCCATGGCCTTCCTTACCGATGACAACACGCCGATGGTCTGGCGTGGGCCGATGGTGTCCGGCGCCTTGTTGCAGTTGGTCACTCAGACTGCCTGGGGCGACCTGGATTACCTGGTGATTGACATGCCGCCCGGCACCGGTGATATCCAACTGACCCTGGCGCAGAAAGTCCCCGTGGCCGGTTCGGTGATCGTGACGACGCCCCAAGATCTGGCGCTGCTCGACGCGAGGAAAGGTGTGGAGATGTTCCGCAAGGTCAACATTCCTGTACTCGGTGTTGTGGAAAACATGGCGGTGCACATCTGCTCCAACTGCGGCCATGCCGAGCACCTGTTTGGTGAGGGAGGGGGCGAGAAGCTGGCGACCCAGTATGGCGTCGAACTGCTGGCCTCATTGCCGTTGTCGATGGTCATTCGTGAGCAGGCCGATGGTGGCAAGCCTACCGTAATGGCCGAGCCGGACAGTCAGATCGCCATGATCTATCAAGAGCTGGCTCGCCATGTGGGGGCGCGGATTGTCCTGCAGGAAGCCTCGGCGCCGGCAATGCCGACGATTACTGTCAGCGACGACTAAGTCGGTTGAAGGAGGAGAGGCCTCGACTTTGTCGGGGCTTTTTCTTGCCCGTGGAACGGCAGATGGACCGGCGTCGCGCGTTTACGCAATTGCGCGTGTAAGCATTCGCTTACTTTTCCGTAAGTGTTTGGTTTTTTTGTCCTGCATGGACGTCTCGAGTCTTCGAGAGTGTTTTCTAACTAATTGAAATAAAACAATTATTTGTTGGCTTTGGTGAGTGATTGTTTGCGTGTGCGCCGCTGGCATCCCGTTGAACTTCCTTTGGAACTCTCTAACATCAGCCCTGTGTCCACGGATTGACACAGCCATCAAGGAACGATGGTTTGAAGGAACGTCGCAGGATGCGATTCATCAGGATGATGAAAAGGAATACAGGGACTAGGGAAAAAATGTGGGCGGGTCATACCGCCCCTTTTTTGCCCGCAAGAAAGTAAAACTGGCCACCCAGAAACGCAAAAAGGCCCGCAAGGGGCCTTTTGGGGGCGACGCTATCAGCGTTCGAGGTCTGCAATCTTACCTTTTTTGCCATCCCACTCCGCGGCATCCGGCATCGGATCTTTGCGTTCAGTGATGTTCGGCCAGATTTCCGCCAGCTCAACGTTCAACTGAATAAATTCCTGCATCTCGGCCGGGACTTCGTCCTCGGAGAAGATAGCGACGGCCGGGCATTCTGGCTCACACAGGGCGCAGTCGATGCACTCGTCCGGGTGGATAACCAGGAAGTTCGGGCCTTCGTAAAAGCAGTCCACCGGACATACTTCCACGCAGTCGGTGTACTTGCACTTGATGCAGTTGTCGGTGACGACGAAGGTCATTTCTAATTTTCTCCTCAGGCGGCGGCAGCGAAACCCTTTGTGGCAGGGCTCGCGAGGTTCGGGAGCGATAGTCTGCAGGCCAGGCTAAAAGCCTGCAGCATCCCAAACCGCGCGAGAGTCTACCAGCTTGCAAGCGTCTGCGTTATATCCGAACCTGCAGTGCATATAACATTTCGAGCGCTTTGCGCGGCGTCAAGCCATCCAAGTCAAGCTTAGCCAATTCATCCAGCACCGGATGGGGCAGGCTGGCGAACATATCGCTTTGATGTGGTGCGCTGGGCTTGCTGGTGGCCTTGGCGGGGCTGGCGACCACGGTCTCGTGAGGCAGCGCCGTGGTCTCCAGCCGGCTCAGGTGCTCGCGGGCGCGGGTGATCACGTCATTCGGCACACCGGCCAACTGCGCCACCGCCAGGCCGTAACTCTGGCTGGCCGGGCCTGGCAATACGTGGTGCAGGAACACGATACGCTCATTGTGCTCGGTGGCGTTGAGGTGCACGTTGGCGACCAGCGGCTCGCTTTCCGGCAAGACGGTCAGTTCGAAGTAGTGAGTGGCGAACAGCGTATAGGCACGCAGGTGCGCCAGGCGTTCGGCCGCCGCCCACGCCAGGGACAGGCCGTCGAAGGTGCTGGTGCCGCGCCCCACTTCGTCCATCAGTACCAGGCTGCGCTCGGTGGCGTTGTGCAGGATGTTGGCGGTTTCGCTCATTTCCACCATAAAGGTCGAGCGGCCACCGGCCAGGTCATCGCTGGAACCGATCCGCGTGAAAATGCGGTCCACCAGGGACAGCTCGCAACTGGCCGCCGGCACAAAGCTGCCGATATGCGCCAACAACACGATCAACGCGGTTTGACGCATGTAGGTGGATTTACCACCCATGTTCGGACCGGTGATCACCAACATACGGGTATCATCGTCCAGCGACAGGTCGTTGGCCACGAACGGTGTGGTCAACACCTGCTCCACTACCGGGTGACGGCCCTGCACGATGCGCATGCACGGCTCGCTGACAAACCGCGGGCAGTTCAGGTCAAGGTTCAGCGCGCGTTCGGCCAGGTTGCTCAGTACATCCAGTTCGGCCAGCGCGGCGGCGGTGTCTTGCAGCGGCGCCAATTGGCTGATCAAGTCTTCGAGCAAGTTCTCATACAGCATCTTTTCCCGAGCCAGGGCACGGCTCTTGGCCGACAGCGCCTTGTCTTCGAACTCTTTCAGTTCTGGGGTGATAAAACGCTCGGCGCCTTTGAGGGTCTGGCGACGCTGGTAGTCGATCGGTGCCGATTCGGCCTGCTTGCTTGGCAACTCAATGAAGTAGCCGTGCACGCGGTTGTAGCCGACTTTCAGGTTAGCCAGGCCAGTACGCGCTTTTTCGCGGGCTTCCAGGTCTATCAGGAACTGCCCGGCGTTTTCGCTCAGGGCTTGGAGCTCGTCCAGTTCGCTGTCGTAACCAGTCTTCAATACGCCGCCGTCGCGGATGATTGCCGGCGGGTTGTCGATGATGGCCTTTTCCAGCAGCGCCGCGAGTTCTGGGTAGGTACCTGCTGTAATGGCAAGCTGTTGCAGGTGTGGGGTATCCAGCTCGGTCATCGCCACTTGCAATTGCGGCAATGCGCCAAGGGCATCGCGCAGGCGTGCCAAGTCCCGGGGCCGCGCATTGCGCAGGCCGATCCGTGCCAGGATGCGCTCGATATCGCCGATTTCTTTCAGTTGCGGCTGCAGCTTTTCAAAGCGATAGCCGTCCAATAGACAAGTAATGGACGTCTGGCGCGCCTGCAACACGGTCAAGTCGCGCAGCGGGCGGTTCAACCAGCGAGTCAGCAAGCGGCTGCCCATGGCGGTCTGGCAACGGTCCACTACCGATTGCAGGGTGTTGTCGCGTCCGCCGGCGAGGTTGGTGTCCAGCTCCAGGTTGCGACGGCTGGCGCCGTCGAGCACCACGGTGTCGTCCAGGCGTTCATGACGCAGGCTGCGCAAATGCGGCAGGGCGGTGCGCTGGGTTTCCTTGGCATAGCTGAGCAGGCAACCGGCGGCGCCGATGGCCAGGGTCAGGGTTTCGCAACCGAAGCCTTTAAGGTCTTGCACCGAGAATTGTTGGCACAGGCTTTTCAGGGCTGAATCACGCTCGAAATCCCACGGCGCACGCCGCTTGGTCCCACGACGTTTTTCGGCCGGCAAATCCTTTGGCCAATCATCCGGAATCAACAACTCTACCGGGTTGATGCGCTCCAGCTCAGCCAGCAGGTTCTCCCAGCCCTTGATCTCCAGTACGCTGAAGTTGCCGCTGGTGATATCCAGTACCGAAAGCCCAAACAGGCGCTCATCACCCAACACCGCTGCGATCAGGTTGTCGCGCCGCTCATCCAGCAATGCCTCATCACTCACCGTCCCCGGTGTGATAATCCGCACTACCTGACGTTCTACCGGCCCTTTACTGGTGGCTGGGTCGCCAATCTGCTCGCAGATCACCACCGACTCGCCCAGTTTCACCAACTTGACCAGGTAGCCTTCCAATGAATGGTAAGGAATCCCACACATCGGAATCGACTGCCCCGCCGATTGCCCACGCGCGGTCAAGGTGATGTCCAGCAGCTTGGCGGCCTTCTTCGCATCTTCGTAGAAGATCTCGTAGAAGTCGCCCATGCGATAGAACATCAACTGATCAGGGTGCTGGTTTTTCAGGCGCCAGTACTGCTGCATCATCGGGGTGTGGGAGGACAGATCGGACGTGTTTTTACTCATTGGATAGTAGGCAAATTCGTTGAAAGTGATGGGGCAAAGGGCGCGCGTGGTCCAGTGTCAATCAGTTAAGGAATGCGGACGTCCAAACAAAGCAGGTCGAATGTGGGAGCTGTCGAGCTATAGCGAGGCTGCGAAGGGATCGCCGCGCTGTACCTGCCAGACCGCAGCGCCTGCATCGCAGCCTCGCTGAAGCTCGACAGCTCCCACATTTTATCTTCGGTGTCTGCCCAGTCGGGGAGGGGCGTTCAACTGATCGGCATTGGGCGCTTGGCCCAGCATTTTTTGCGATGGGCGGAAGGTTAACACGTGAAGTCGGCCCTTCGCAGTGCACAAATAAACAGGTAAACAACCTTGCAAATGCATAAATTATGCAAATTAGCATTTGCCAACCCCCAAAACTCCCGTCACTATCCGCGCTATGCAAAAACGCAACGTTTCTATCGTCTTAAGAGAACTGCTGGATCGCGACCGGATCTCCCCCACGGAGCTTCACCGGCGTACCGGCGTGCCTCAATCCACGTTGTCACGGATCCTCAGCGGCAAGATCGTTGATCCGTCTGACAAGCACATTTCCCGCATCGCCGAGTACTTCCGCGTGAGCACCGACTACCTGCGCGGGCGCGCGGCAGTGGGCGCGCAGCGGGATGAAGGGCGCGACCCGATGCATTCGGAACTCAAGGATATAAGCCTGTGGGATGACGACACACCCGTTAATGATGACGAGGTGTCGATCCCCTTTCTGCGTGAGGTTGAATTGGCTGCTGGATCAGGAAGATTCGTCATCGAGGAAAGCGAGAAGGCCAGCCTGCGCTTCGGCAAACGCAGCCTGCGGCATAACGGTGTGCAGTTTGACCAGGCCAAATGTGTGACGGTGCGTGGCAACAGTATGTTGCCGGTGCTGCGCGACGGCGCCACGGTGGGAGTGAATGCGGGCAAGAGTGGCATTGGTGACATCGTCGATGGCGACTTGTATGCCATCAATCACAATGGCCAGCTTCGCGTGAAACAGCTCTATCGCTTGCCTTCGGGGATTCGCCTGCGCAGTTTCAATCGCGATGAGCATCCGGATGAAGACTACAGCTTCCAGGATATCCAGGATGAGCAGATCAGCATCCTCGGTCATGTGTTCTGGTGGGGCATGTACGCCCGTTAACCCTTTTACGTAAGACAAAACCCGCCAATGTGCGGGTTTTTTTTCGCCTGCTGAAAACCGCCAAACCCTTTGCCTGCAAAGCTGAAATTGCATCAATGCATCGGCCGCGCAAAAATAAATGCATTTACGCATTGACTGTGTATGCATACATGCATATTCTTCATCTCAAGCCAGCCAACAAGGCCTGGTGGAGGTGGCAAGGATGCTGCCAAGGAAGACAAGGAAGGCACGCGACATCGGCAAGGACGCCATCAAGGAGATGGCAGGGATGCCAGGCAACACCGGCAAGGATGCCGACGCTCTTTAGTTTTACCGCTTTAAAAAAGGCAGCGATGAACCGGCCTCATAACGGTTCAGAGGGTTGGCAACTGACCCGGGTGTGCAGCGTAAAGCACCAGAAGCAGTTATCCGGCAGACAGGGATCGTGGTCGGAAAAACATTGAGGAAAGAACCGTACCGCGCCAGTAGCGCCGAACGTTCGAATATGGACCGCATTACTGAAAAGCCCGGGCGACCGGGCTTTTTGGAATGCCTACCTATAAATGGATTTACCCAACACACCGGCCTTGTGCCGCAGATGCTCAGCCAGGAGGCGTGACATGACAAACGAGCAGCAAGCGTTGGCGGAAATGCCGATCTGGCTGGTGATCGTACTGGCCCTGATCGGCGGGGTCTCCGGCGAAATGTGGCGCGCCGACAAGGAGGGCGCCCGTGGCTGGTCGCTGCTACGGCGCCTGGCCCTGCGTTCCGGGGCCTGCATGGTTTGCGGGGTCTCAGCATTGATGCTGTGTTACGCCGCTGGCATGTCGATCTGGACAGCCGGTGCCATTGGTTGCCTGACCGCCATGGCCGGTGCCGACGTTGCCATCGGCCTTTATGAACGGTGGGCCGCCAAGCGCATCGGAATCAATGAAAGCTCCCGCCAGGGGCCGCAGTAACCGTTGCAAGGACGCTATTTAAATGACGCTTATCGAAAAGCCATCCCAACTGCCCCAAGCCATCGGCGAGGCGCTGCACGCTGCCTTCCCGGACCTGAAGGTTGGCAGTCATCAAGACTTCCAAGGCTCCGGGAGTGAAACCGGTGTGATGATCACGGTCGAAGGCAACGGTCCGGGCATTCGCTCCCGGGAAGGACGCAAGGCCCACGCCCTGTCGATCTCGCTCAAGGCCATGGTGGCTCCAGGTGCATTGCCCTTTGATGCTTGCGACCTGGCCAGCCAGCTCATGGATCTGGTGCTGGATAACCGCTGGAACCTGCCCCAGGCACAGTGCGATCTGCCGGCGAATATCGTTGCGGCTCCCACCCCACGTACGACCGCAGGAACGGACTACGACACCTGGACCGTTTCTTTCATCCAAACCCTCTATCTCGGACCGACGTTGCTCAACGATCCCACAGGCCAGCCGCTGTTCGCCTGCACTTGGGAAGTCTCGAACATCGACGATCCCGCTCAATACAAGCCACTGTCGGAGTAGCCCATGTTCGACGCGCTGTTACGCATGCAACTGGGGCCGATCGTCGAGCGCCTGGCGGAAATGGAAGCCCAGCTCGAAGACCTTTACCGCCGCGCCGAAAGCTTTTGTCGGATCGGCGTGTGCCAGGAGGTCGACGCGGCCAGTAATACCTGCAAGGTCAGCCACGGTGAATTGCTCACTCCGGCCATCCGCTTCTTCAACCCCAGCGCCGGAGCGCAAACTGAAACCCGCATCCCATCCGTGGGTGAACAATGCCTGTTGCTCAACTACGGCGGTGGGGAAGGTGGCGGGCAGTCCGTTGCCCTGTTCGGTTTGAACAGTGATCGCTTCCCGCCGGTTTCCAACCTTCCGACATTGACTAGGCGTCGCCATCAAGACGGCACCCAAAGCGATTACGACGACGCCAGCCACACCTTCAATTGGGTCAACGGCCCCACCACGTTCAGCGGCTCTCGCGAGCAGGTCGACGTCAAGGTCGGCGCCGCCAGCCTGACGCTCAACGCCCAAGGCATCACCCTGCAAACCGGCGGCACCAGCCTGATATTGGATGCCGGCGGCGCGCACTTCAGCGGCCCGGTGGTGGACCACCAAGGTCGAATCATCAGCCCGTGATAAGGACATCCCATGATCGGCATCGATCGCAACACCGGGGCAGCCGTCGATGACTGGCTGCAATTCGTGCAGCGTGCCACCCGAGCGCTGACCACCCCCGTAGGCACTCGCCAGAAGCGCCCACTGTACGGCTCGATGATCCCGCAATTGCTCGGCCAGAACCTCGGCGATGACTTGCTGATTCTTGCCCAAAGCCACGCCGCCCAGGCGTTCTACAACACCCAGAACGGCATTGGCGACTTTCAACCCCAGGTCATCGTCGCCACCCGCCAAGGCGCCGGCCTGTTGCTGCGTTTCGCCGGCACCTGGAAAAACCGCCAACAAACCTTCGAGGTCGTGACATGAGCATGCTGATCCCAGGCCAGAACCAACTGGCGGAACCGGCCATCATCGCGGTGGATGAGTTCGAACCCTTGCTGGCCGAATTCAAGGCGTTTGTCGTCGACTACATCGCCACCCGCGCGCCGCAAAGTGCAGCCAAACTGAAGGTCAGCCTCGACAACGAAAGCGAACTGCTGACCCTGGCCCTGGAGGCCTTTTGTGTGCGCCTGCAAACCCACGAGCGCCAATACAATGCGCGTATCAAGCAGATGCTGGCGTGGTGGGCCACAGGCACTAACCTGGATGCGCGCCTGGCCGACATGGGCCTGGAGCGCCAAGAGCTCGACCCCGGCGACCCGGCCGCATTCCCGCCAGTGCCGCCGACCTTGGAAAGCGACGACGACGCCCGTCTGCGCTATTACCTGGCACCCCACGCCCCGGCAGCGGGTTCACGCATGCAGTACCGCCGCGAAGTGTTCACCCTCGGCGAGCGGCCGACGGTCAAGGTGCAAAGTGCGACACCCGGCGTGGTCACCGTCAGCTACACCTTCGACCCGGACGGCTATGCGGCCCAGGTCAAGGACGGCAACGGTCGTCGCACGGCGCCGGGGGAAGTGATGGTCACCGTGCTGTCACGGGAAGGCGACGGCACACCATCGACTGATTTGCTTGACGGTGTGCGCCGTCATTTCGCACGCCCCGATGTGCGGCCGGAGACCGATCTCGTCACCGTCCAGGGCGCGCAGATTCAACCGTACAAGATTCGTGTGGTGGCCAAGATCAACGCCGGCCCGGACTCCGGGCTCACCCAAGTAGCCGCCCAGAAACTGCTGCAAACCTATGCCGACTCCTGCCATCGCCTGGAAGGGCGGGTGGACCCCAGCTGGATCGACTACGCCATTCACAGCGCTGGCGCGGCACAACTGCAGATCCTCGAACCGCTGCAGCCGATTATCAGCACTGCGTTCCAGGCCCCGTATTGCACGGGTGTTGAAGTGGAGGTGCGCACGCTATGAGTGACGAACCCAAAGCGAGTCTGTTGCCGGCCAACAGTTCACCGCTGGAAAAGGCCTTGGACCTGGGCTTCGGAAAGTTGCTCGAGCGGGTTGTACCGCCGTTTCCGGCGTTGATGAACCCGCTGCAAACGCCTACCGAATTCCTGCCCTACCTGGCCGCCGATCGGGGTGTGAGTGAATGGGATGCCAGCGCCAGCGAGGCCGAAAAACGCCTGACCGTGGCCTTGTCCTGGCAGATCCAACGCCAGGCGGGGACGCCCAAGGCATTGAGCTACGCGGTGGAGTCGCTGGGTTTCACCCCCAACATCAGCGCCTGGTATCAACAGCGCCCGCTGGGTGTGCCTTACACCTTCGACGTGCAGGCAATCATCGGGCGCAGTTGGTCCAGTGGTGACCATAACCGGCTGATCCGCCGCATCAACGCGGCGCAGAGCGAGCGAGACCGGGCGACGATCACCGTTGTTCATGAGACCGAAGGTCAGCTGGCGTTTACGCAGGTGCTCCATGCCCCATTCAGCGACGGTGAGCTGTATTTGGACGGCGCACTGCCGGAATTGGCGCTGGTTGCTCGACTTAACAGTGCCGGGGTTGCCCAGCACTACACCATTAACGACTACGACCTCAGGGCGCAGCCATGACAGATGACATTACGCGCCTGGTGCGCTTCACCTCCAAAGGTTTGGATGAAGTGCTGCAGGCAAAGAACCAGGGCCTGAAAGGCGAAATCACCCACATCGGCGCCGGCACCGGCCGCTACAACCCGGACGGCACGGAAGTGGCCTTGCGCGACGAACGCCAACGGGTTGCCATCGTGGATTACGAAGACCTGGGCGACCGCCAACTCAGGATGGCCGTGCTGTTCGATGGCGAGGGTGAATATGAGATTGGCGAGTTCGGTTTTTACCTCGCCAGCGGGACTCTGCTGGCGGTGTATTCCGTGGCAGGGAAGTTGCTGACGTATAAAGCGGCGGCGGCGCGGGTGCTGCAGAAGTTTACGCTGGATATTTCGCCGTTGCCGGCGGATAGCGTGACGATTGTGGTGGGGAGTGAAAACCTGAATGTGTTGTTGGCTGAAGAGATCGCGATCATGGCGGCGGCTTCGGTGGACAATATGTCCCGGCATGTGAATTTGATGCTCAGGGTTATGCATCTCGAAGCGAAGTAATGGCGCTTACAAAAGTGCTGAAAAGACAAAGTTGACAGGGAGTTGATGATGGGAATTGAAGCGACGATTACGAAAGTTGTGGATGCGTGCAATAAGCTTACCGACACAGTGACCAACCAGATTGGCAAGATTGATGCGCGCATGGATACGGCGTCCAGTCAGTTCACAACGTGGCGTAATAGCGTGCAGGCCAAGGATATTAATGGGCGTGCACTTTATAAGCAGGAGATTGATCTGACCGGTTTGTCGACCGATGTAGTTTACCCAGTATGGTGGACTATGCCGGGTAACGAGGCGGGTGAAACCGAGATTACGATTTCTCGTTTTTTTGCACGAGACAGTGACAAGGCACCCTTCGGTGAAGGGATTTACCATATTGCGGGCTTGAACTTGCAGTTAGAGGGCGTGGGCTTTCCATGGAATGGTGATGCTAACTTTTTGACGATCAAACGCATATCGCAAACGTATCGTGAAACGGTGCGCGGCATTTCGTTCGGCATGATTTGTACCGCACGAGCAGTCACAGGACTAAAACCTCTGTATCTCGGTCTGGTGGCAGGTCAACTGACGACTGCCCCACAATTTTCCGGTTTGTACCTGAGAGGCGGGCTAAGTTACACCATTACCAAAACCTTTGATTACCCGGTTAACTTCAGCAAGCTGGATACTGAAGTGATTATGAAGGATGACGTCACTGCCGATTGGGAAGTGCGTTGGGCAGTGAAGCCTTATTCTTTGGCCCAAGCGGAAGCTGCTCTTGGCAAAACCTTGGAAGAAAAGCGTTTGGCTTATTCGTATGACAACGACTCTCGATACACCGCCAAGGTTTAAGGACGGATCAAATGACTTTGTTTATTGAAAAACTGGTGACCCCAGCCGGTGCCGCGTTGATTAACGTGCCCGCGAATGCGCAAACCCTCCAAGGGCTTGGGTTTAACGATGAGGCCGCTCGTGCACTGATCGATAAAGCCACCGCCGCTGCCACATTGGCCACCACCATTGCCGCGCGTCGCGCTGCCTACGTCAGTGAGGCGGACCCCATGTATTTGGAGTGGCAATACGACGGCACTACCGAGAAAGAAAAAGACTGGCGTGCCAAGGTCGCGGAGATCAAAGCCCGCTTCCCATTGCCGGAAGATAAGTAACCCTCCCCACCGCGAAAGCGGTTTTTTTACGCCCACCAAAGCCCCTCCCCGCAGGGGCTTTGGCGTTTCTCACCCGGAGAATTCCACCCATGCACAACCGACAAACCTACACCGTCCTCATCCCATTCCCCACCGGAGGTGGCCATTGGTCCACCGTCGGCGAGGAGCTGGAGCTGCTCGACGTCGAAGCATCCGCCCTGCGCACCGCTGGCCGCCTGGAACTGACCAGCGTCCTTAACTCCACCTCCAAGAAGGCTGACTAATCATGGCTGAGGTTTTGAACTTCGAGCACAACGGCATCACCGTCAATGCCACCGAATCCCCCGAGGCCATGGGTGGCCTGGGTGACAACGTTATCGGGCTGATCGGCTCCGCACCGAACGCCCATGCGTCGATCCCGAAAAATGCCCCGTTCCGCATCAACAGCTTTACCACCCAGGCGCTGCTGGACCCTACCGGCGCCGAGTCGGGCACGTTGTTTCACGCCGTGTACCAGATCCTCAAAGTGGTCAAGGTGCCGGTCTATGTGGTGATCGTGGAGGAGGGCGCAACCCCGGCTGACACGGTCAACAACGTGATCGGCGGCAACGACCCTGTCACCGGTCGCAAGCTGGGCCTGGCGGCCCTGAGCAGTGTGCCGGAAGACCTGACCATCATCGGTGCTCCAGGCTTCACCGGCACCAAGGCCGTGGCTGGTGAGTTCGCCGCTTTCGGCAAGCGCATCAAGGCCCGCGTGGTACTGGATGGCAAGGACGCGTCCGTCGCCGACCAAGTGACCTACAGCGGTGAGCTGGGCGGTGCCGATCTCGGTTTCGACCGTTGCCTGCTGGTGCACAACATGCCGTCGGTGTACTCCAAGGCCGCCAAGAAAAACGTGTTCCTGTCGCCATCGTCCCTGGCCATCGCCGCACTGGCCAAGGTCAAGCAATGGGAAAGCCCAGGTAACCAGGTGACCTTCGCCGAGGACGTTTCCCGCGTGGTCGAGTACAACATCCTCGACACTTCCACCGAAGGCGACCTGCTCAACCGTTACGGCGTGAGCTACTACGCTCGCACCATCCTCGGTGGTTTCTCGCTGCTGGGTAACCGTTCCATCACCGGCAAGTTCATCAGCTACGTCGGCCTGGAAGATGCCATCAGCCGCAAGCTGGTCAAGGCCGGCCAGAAAGCCATGGCCAAGAACCTCACCAAGTCCTTCATGGACCAGGAGGTCAAGCGCATCAACGACTGGCTGCAGACCCTGGTCGCCGACGAAACCATCCCTGGCGGCAGCGTTTACCTGCACCCGGAACTCAACAGTGTCGAGAAGTACAAGAACGGCACCTGGTTCATCGTCATCGACTACGGCCGCTACGCGCCGAACGAACACATGATTTATCAACTCAACGCCCGCGATGAAATCATCGAGCAGTTCCTGGAGGACGTTCTCTAATGTTTACCAACCGAGTCAGACAGGCCATTGCGGCCACCCTTCAAGGCCTGCCGTTGTCCGCGACCGTCGAAGAGTTCACCCCGCCGAAGATCGAATTCGACATGGAATCCATGTCCGGTGGCCGTTTCATCGCCGAAGAAATGGCCAAGAGCGGCAAGGTGCTCAACGCCAAGCTGGTGCTGCAAGGCGCCGGTCCGGAAATCATGTTGGCCCTGGGCGTGCGCCTGGGTGACGACATCCTGTTGAACGTGCGTGAAGCCGGTCAGGACCAAGACGGCAAGACCTACTTCACCTACCACACCGTCGGCGGCAAGCTCAAATCCCTGGAGGAGGCGAAGCTGAAGATGGGCGACAAGGCACTGACCACCCTGGAACTGTCCTGCCGCACCTACAACCGCCTGGAAAACGGCATCCCGGTGATCGACATCGACGTGCGCACTCAGAAGTTCGTGCTCAACGGCGTCGACATCCTCGGCGACGCCCGTCGCGCCGTACTGATGCCTTAAGAGAAACCATGACCTGAAGTGGGCACGATCAAATGTGGGAGCCGGTCTTGCCCGCGATGGCAGGCAAGCCAGCTCCCACATTGATCGCGTCCATCTTCAAAGCGTTTTTCAACCCCGTTTGACCAAGGAATTGCCCCATGGCCTGGATGCCCCCGCTGCACCTTCTGCTCTCGCCGATCACCGCCGACACCGGCGTGACGATCGAGCAGATTCAACTCAAGCCACTGTTCTACGCCGCGCAAAAAGACGCGCTGGCCCGGGCCGGTGATGACGAGGACGACCAGTTCTTCGAACTGGCGAAACTCGCCACCGGCCTGTCGGAAAAAGAACTGGACCAACTCAAGCGCCCGGACTACGTAAGCATTGCGCAGTACGTGCATGAAATGTCGACGCTCCCGGCGTCGTTCTTCCTGAAAACACGCGAAGACGCGACCCACGACCAGCCCGTTCACCTGCTGCTGCCCCTCGACGCCGTCGGTCGCAGCCTGACCGAGCTGTCCCTGGAAATGCCCGCCTTGCGCGCCACCAAAGTGATGAAAAAACTCGCCACCAACAAAGAGCGCGCCGAGTTCATCACCGCACACTGCACTGGCCTGATGATCCCCGATCTCGCTGGCCTGACCGTGCCCGACTGGACGGAACTGCAGGAGCGCATCGACGATTTTTTAAATCAACCGGCGGACTTCTTTCGGAGCGCGACATCGAAGTGATCCTCGATGTAGTGCCACTGATCTACTCGGTCAATGAGGCGGAGATCCTCGACTGGGACGCCGGCAAAGCATTGCGTCGCTACGACATCGCGATCACTCGCCTTGGCGTTAAACAGGAGTAAGCGGGATGCAAGAGACTCAATTTGGGATGAGGCTCGCCCAGGAAGACAAACGCTGGCTGCTGGGCGACGCGGACCTCGGCAGTGTGTTGGCGCCGTTTGATGCAGGCCTTGCCGCGCCAGTGAACCTGGACGCCGCGCCGCCACCCCAACAGGACCCGCAGTCGGTGCTCACCTCGGCACTGGTGACCGTCAGCGTGGACATCAACGCCCTGACGCTGGAGCAAGTACACCTGCGCGAGGCGTTGGAAACGCTCACCAGCACGTTGTTCATTACCGGTAATACGCTGGCAACCAAGACGGTTGATGTCACTGGCGAACTTGCCAAAAGCCCGCCAAAAGAACCTGATCCAGCTTCGGTCACCTGGGTGGATAAAGGCCTGCAGGGTGCAACGGATGCCGGTAAGTTCGTCGGCAAAGAACTGCTCACCAGCTTGTGGGATAAGGCCAAGGAAAGGGTTTCGGACAAGGCGCTTGATGCCGTGGCTGACAAGTTTCCAACCGCTGCCAAGTGGCTCAAGAAGGACGATAAGGGCAAGGACGGCAAGGCTGACAAAGAGTGTTGCTGCACGGGAGCACTGCCTGCCGATATCCGTGGCCCGCTTGGTACCGCCACAGCTCAGTTGCCTGAGAGTGTGGGTGAAACCGCCAGGGAGAAGGACAAGAGCAAAAGCAAAAGCCCCAAAGGTCAATCGAAGGGGCCGCGCGGCAGGCGTTACAAGACCCGCCAGGCAACATCACGGGCGATCAAATCCAGCGTCGTCAGAAAGCAGACGGAGCTGAAGTCGCAACGTACTGCCACCTCAACCCCGATCTCGCCCCCGCTCAATGTTATGGGGCAGCCGCAGCAGCTGTTCGACAGCAAACTGGCGAGCAAAGGCTCGACCCCTCTCCCCGGCAATTCGTTTACCACCTACGCAGCACCTCCGGCAGCCCGCCCCGCAGCCCGTCGCGCAACCAAGGGCCTGGCGACAGGACTGTCGGGCGCACTAGTCAAACTGGAGTCGGCCAGTGCTCGTCGCCTCGGCCCACTGAAGTACGTCGACACCGCCCTGGATGTCGTGCAGGGCGTACGCAATGGTGACGCCAAAGCTATCGGCGCCGGGCTCAGCACTGCCGGTGGTGCCTGGGCGGGAGCGTCTGCCGGTGCAGCCATCGGCACGATGATTTTCCCCGGCGTCGGCACAGCGGTCGGCGGCGCAATCGGTGGGTTGCTTGGCAGTGAGGCTGGTAGTTGGCTCGGTGACAAGCTGTTCGGTTCGAGTGATCGCTTGCCTGCCCCTGCAGACGTCAGTAAAAACCTGAACAACGCCCAAGCCGACAACCGCCAAATCAACTTCGCCCCGCAAATCACCATCAACGCACCGGAGCAGGCGAGCTATCAACAGCTGGCGGAGTTGGTGGTGCAACAGATCGAAGCGCAATTTTCGCCGCTGTCGATGGACGACCTTCTGGGGTCGCGACGGGATGCGGCACTGACCGATATGGGAGGAGTGTGATGCGACAACAGATGGCATTGGGCACGTTTATTTTCGGGCTGTCCCGTGGTTTCGCCTACGACACCCTGGACCGCACCAGCAGTGGCGGCTGGGTCGGGTTGCCTATCGTTGCAGGTAAACCCAAGTCCAGCCAGGTCGGGCAGGGACTCGAAACGCTGACCTTCGGCGGCAAGGCCGCGCGCGCGACGGGTATGGCGCGGCTGGATGAGTTGCGTGTGCTGCAAGACCTGCGTGCACCGTTGCCTCTGGTTGATGGTGTCGGTCTCAGTTGGGGGCTGTGGACCATCAAGTCGGTGAGCGAAAAGCAATCCAACGTGATCGACGATGGCACCGCCATGGTGATCAATTGGTCGCTGGTATTGGAGGAGTTCGTCAATGCGTAGGGTCCGAAGTATTGCCGGTGATTCGGTGAACCTGTTGCTGTATCGCGAACTCGGTCGCTGTGACGACGCCGCCGAGGAAATGCTGTGGTTGTTGAATCCGACGTTGGCCGAACAGGGCGCAGTATTGCCGGCGGGCGTCAGTGTGATCGTGCCTGAACTGGATAGACAGCCCATCGCGAAAAAACCGGTTTCGGCCTGGGATTAAGGAGCAACCATGACACTTGGATATACGCCAGTGGTGGAGATCTACGGGGCCAATGCCACGTTGCTCAACGAGCGACTATTGGAGTGGGAGCACACCGATGCGGCTGGTTTCGTCTCGGATCATCTCAAGTTGACCCTCGATATCGAAGGCCTCGAAGGGCTGCCCGACCTGGGTGGGAAAATCGGCTTGCGCGTCGGTTATCTGGAATCCGGCCTGGTGGACAAAGGGCAGTTCAAGATCACCAAGCGCACACCGTCGCTATTCCCGATGCGGCTGGTACTGGAAGCCACGGCGGCACCGTTTGATCAGGACGGGTTCAAACAACGCCGCACCGCCAGTCACGGGCCGATCACCCTGGGTGCGCTGTTCCGTCTATTGACGACGCGCTACGGTTATTCACCCCGGGTGGCGCCTGATCTGGAGGGCAAGCTGATCCCGCACATCGACCAGACGAACGAAAGCGACATGGCTTTCCTGACGCGCTTGGCCAGGCGTTTCGACGCAGTGGCCAAACCTGTCGACGAACTCTATGTGCTGGGCCGAAAAGGTCAGCTCACCTCGCTGTCGGGCAAGACCCTGCCGGACGTGCGACTGTCGCTCACGCGCGACAATCGGCCGGGAGATCGCGCGTTTATCAGCGCCAAACTGACCGATGCCAGTCGTGCCAAATACTCCGGTGCGCAAGCGTCCTGGTGGGATGGAGCGGCCGGTAAAAAGCGCGTTGTGCAGGTCGGTATCGAGCCCTTCAAAGAGGTCACGCAGCGTTATCAGAATGAGGCCGAAGCGCGCTCTGCTGCAGAGGGAGAGATGCGCCGAGTCGGGCGTGAAGGGCTGCGGGTCGATGTGATTTGCCCCGGAGATCCGTCATTCGCCGCTGAAGGTCTGTTGCTGTTGGATGAGTCATGGCCAGGCTTCATGCAGGGGCGTTGGTCGATCAATACGGTGACCGCCAGTGGCAAGCGCAAAGACAGCTATCGATGCACGATCAACGCGAGTGGTTTGTCCCCGGCAGAATAACCCGAGCGGTTGATGCCCCTTTCAGGCGTGGTCGAATACTCGGTACTTCGTCTCAAGGAGTGAGTCTTTATGCAAACGTCACAGCTTCAGGCGATCATGACCAACGCCGGCTTACGAGCCGGCGTTTTTATATCGGCTTTAAACGCCGCTATGGAGCGTCATCAGATCACTACCTCCAAGCGCATCGCGGCGTTTCTCGCCCAAGTCGGCCACGAATCCGGCCAACTGCGCTACGTACGCGAACTGGGCAGCGAGCAATACCTGAGCAAGTACGACACTGGCACCTTGGCTGCCCGCCTGGGCAACACGCCCGAGGCGGATGGCGATGGCCAGAAGTATCGCGGCCGGGGGCTGATCCAGATTAGCGGTCGACGTAACTATCTGGCTTGCAGCCAGGCACTGTTCGGCGACGATCGTCTGCTGCAACAACCCGAACTGCTGGAACAGCCGCAGTGGGCGTGTGATTCCGCCGCCTGGTTCTGGCAGAGCAATGGCTTGAACGAGCTGGCCGACCAAGGTCAGTTCACCACCATAACCCGGCGTATCAACGGTGGACTCAATGGTATGGAGGACCGTTTGCGGTTGTGGGCCCGGGCGAAGTCAGTGTTATGCGTGACTTAACCGTCATGCGTGCCTGCTGATGGCGGTTGTACACACCGTCGCGCAGTAACCTGTTGATGCACGCTGTAACTTGCATGGCCGATACGCTCCTGTAGGGTAGGCGAACCCCCCCGCCCATTCCTGGAGACGACCGTGAAGGAAATCACTCAACTGGCTGCTGAACTGGGCCGTCGCTTGCAAGTGCTCAATGCTCACGTCACCACCGCCGAGTCCTGCACCGGTGGCGGTATTGCCGAAGCCATCACGCGCATACCGGGCAGTTCGGCCTGGTTCGAGGCGGGGTATGTCACCTATTCCAATCGACAGAAGACCCGGCAGTTGAATGTGCCGGAAGACCTGTTCCGCAAAGTAGGTGCCGTCAGTCAGGAAGTGGTGGCGGCGATGGTCCGTGGCGCACAGGAAAAAAGCCTGGCGCGCTTTGCCGTGGCGGTCAGCGGGGTGGCGGGGCCGGATGGCGGGTCGCCGGACAAACCGGTGGGCACCGTATGGCTGGCGTTTGGCGTGGGTGACGAGGTCACGGCTGAGCTGGAGCACTTCACCGGTAACCGGGATGAGGTCCGCCGACAAACGGTAAAGGCCGCGCTGGAGGGCTTGATGCGACGAGCTGCAGCAGAAATAGAAAATCAGGGGTAGGCGATCTCGGATCTTTGTGGAACAATACTGTCTACTTATACAGGTGTTGGCCGTCAGGCCTTATTGATTACGTGAGGACTTTAATGGACGACAACAAGAAGAAAGCCTTGGCTGCGGCCCTGGGTCAGATCGAACGTCAATTCGGCAAGGGTGCCGTAATGCGTATGGGCGATCATGACCGTCAGGCGATCCCGGCTATTTCCACTGGCTCTCTGGGTCTGGACATCGCGCTCGGCATTGGTGGCCTGCCAAAAGGCCGTATCGTTGAGATCTACGGTCCTGAATCTTCCGGTAAAACTACCCTGACGCTGTCGGTGATCGCCCAGGCGCAAAAAATGGGCGCGACCTGCGCGTTCGTCGATGCCGAGCACGCCCTGGACCCTGAATACGCTGGCAAGCTGGGCGTCAACGTAGACGACCTGCTGGTTTCCCAACCGGACACCGGTGAGCAAGCCCTGGAAATCACCGACATGCTGGTGCGCTCCAACGCCATCGACGTGATCGTGGTCGACTCCGTGGCAGCCCTGGTACCCAAGGCTGAAATCGAAGGCGAAATGGGCGACATGCACGTGGGCCTGCAAGCCCGCCTGATGTCTCAGGCGCTGCGTAAAATCACTGGTAACATCAAGAACGCGAACTGCCTGGTGATCTTCATCAACCAGATCCGGATGAAGATCGGCGTGATGTTCGGTAGCCCGGAAACCACCACTGGTGGTAACGCGCTGAAGTTCTACGCTTCGGTTCGTCTGGATATCCGTCGTACTGGCGCGGTGAAGGAAGGTGACGAGGTTGTCGGTAGCGAAACCCGTGTTAAAGTCGTGAAGAACAAGGTGGCTCCGCCGTTCCGTCAGGCTGAATTCCAGATTCTCTACGGCAAGGGTATCTACCTGAACGGCGAGATGATCGACCTGGGCGTGCTGCATGGCTTCGTCGAGAAGTCCGGTGCCTGGTATGCCTACAACGGCAGCAAGATCGGCCAGGGCAAGGCCAACTCGGCCAAGTTCCTGGCGGATAACCCGGATATCGCCGCCACCCTTGAGAAGCAGATCCGTGACAAGCTGCTGACCGCAGCGCCGGACGTGAAAGCTGCCGCCAACCGTGAGCCGGTTGACGAGATGGAAGAAGCCGACACTGACATCTGAAGCAAACGATGACTGTTGTACTGGATACACTCGTCGCCGTTCGGCGCACTGCGATGGACCTGCTCGCTCGCCGCGAGCATGGTCGAGTCGAGCTGACGCGTAAGCTGCGTCAGCGCGGCGCAGAGCCCGAAATGATCGAAACAGCCCTCGATCGTTTGACGGAAGAGGGGCTGCTTTCCGAATCCCGCTACCTCGAAAGTTTTGTTTCCTACCGAGCCCGTTCCGGTTATGGCCCTGCGCGAATTCGCGAAGAGTTGAGCCAGCGCGGCCTGCAACGCGCTGATATTGATCTCGCCTTGCGTGAGTGTGGCATCAGTTGGCAGGCGCAGTTGGAAGAGACTTGGCGACGTAAGTTCTCCGGACATTTGCCGATTGATGCCAAGGAGCGTGCGAAGCAGGGGCGCTTCCTGAGTTATCGCGGGTTTTCTATGGAAATGATCAGCCGCTTGTTAAGTGGCCGTGACCTGGAAGACTGAACCGCTGTTGTAGTGAGCGGGCTTGTCCCGCGCTGGGTGGCGCAGCCGCCCCAACAAAGGCGTCGCTGTGTTTCAGAAAAACCGAGGTGCCTGGATTTGGGCGGCTTCGCCCCCCAGCGCGGGACAAGCCCGCTCACTACAGATGATGCGTTCTACACCCGCCGTTTAAGTGACTGGTATTACCTTGGCTTACGCAGTAGCCCCAATTGCTACACCCGCTCACTAAAAAGGCCCACTATGAAAATAGTGGGCCTTTTTTTTTGCTTAAAATTCAAGCCGGCTCCGGCGCCACCCGTTGCTGTGTCTTACCCTGGGCCTGCGCCCAGTTTTCCGGCAAGTTGATGTAGTCCACCAGCTCCCGCAACCGGCCTTGATCCCGCCCATTGAAGTTGAACACCAGCCGGGTCAAATGGCTGAACCTCGGCTCGTCCTGTTCCTCGCCCGTGTAGGCCAACTGCTGGAATTCGCCACTCAGACGCAGGCTGGCAAACTCGCTCTGCAAGTGGGCCAATGCACGATCACTCAGCGGATGATTCATGCGCAGCACAAACTCGCGCTTCAACCAGCGCGTGGAATGGAAGTTGGCATAAAACCGATTGATCTCTTCCACTGCTTCTTCAGCGCTGTACACCAGGCGCACCAACTTGAGATCGGTGGGCAGGATGTAACGATTGGCTTCCAGCTGATTGCGGATAAAATCCAGGCCACCTTGCCAGAACCCGCCACCTGGCGCGTCCAGCAGCACCACCGGTACCAGTGGGCTCTTGCCTGTCTGGATCAGCGTCAGTACTTCCAGCGCCTCGTCCAACGTGCCAAAACCACCTGGGCATAGCACCAACGCATCTGCTTCCTTGACGAAGAACAGCTTGCGGGTGAAGAAGAAGTGGAATGACAACAGATTATCGGTGCCATCGATGGTCGGATTGGCGTGCTGTTCAAATGGCAATGTGATGTTGAAACCGAGGCTGTGTTCCAGGCCTGCGCCTTCATGCGCGGCCGCCATGATGCCGCCACCGCCGCCGGTGATCACCATCAGGTCCGACTGGGCCAGCATCGCACCGACTTCCCGGGCCAAGGCATACAGCGGGCTTTCGACGGGCGTGCGTGCCGAACCGAACACTGTCACTTTGCGTCGATCCTTGAACTGTTCCAGCACGCGAAAGGCATTATCCAGCTCGCGGATCGCTTGCAAGGTGATTTTGGCATTCCAGCGATTGCGGTCGTCTTGAGCCATGCGCAAGACGGTAAGGATCATGTCGCGATAGAGAGGGATATTCGGGCTGTTGGGGGCGATTGTCTGGAGCTGCGCATCGACCTGCTGCGTGAGGTCAGTCCCGTGTTCTTCAAAATGTCGGATCAGGCGATCATTCGATTCGTAAGGCATTCAACTTCTCCTTTTTTACAGGGCCTGGGTAGTCGACGAGCGCATCGTCGGGGGCCACGACACTGCATGTGTCGTTGCATGCCGCAGGAGGGCAGGCCTCTTTTGCCCTGAAAATGTTACAGAACAGCAGGGGGAACTGCTGTGAGCGAAATGAGGGGATGGCTTGATCATGGGCCGAAAAACCCTTGGCTGGCAACCGCTTATTGGTCATTCAGCAGGGAGTTTAGTGGCTGGCAGGAACTGAAGTGGGGGAAGTGCGCACCACTGGACAGCGGCGCGCGGGGAGCAGCAAAGGTTACTTTTTCTTTTTGGCCGCAGCCGGTGCAGGGCAATCGGCTTCTACGAACTTGACTGACGCCACAGGGCGGTTGGTCTTGTTCTCGGTGATTTCGTAGCGCATCACCGCGCCCTTGGCCATCAGTTCACGATAACCCTGGTTAAGGCATACGCTTTGGCCTAGCTGGAAATACACGGCTTTGGGGTTGTCGCGCATTTGTTGCGCCCGGTCTGCTTGCACACTGAGGTGATCAATCAGTTGCATGCCTTCAACGGTGTAGGCCACTTCCAGGGTTTTTTCATCGATTTCCCGAGGCAGGTCCTTATTGCTTTCGGCCGCGACGCTTTGCAGCTTCCTGTTCATTTGGGCCTCCAGCAGCGAGGCCGCGTGGGCGCCAGCGGGCAAGACCAACGCAAGGGCGACGGATGGGGCGACAAGACGCAGCATGGAACGCAGCATGAAACTCTCCTGATTCGGTTACTGGTGCATAGACCAGCCACTACGCTGTGCGTTCAGTGGCGCGCAATTATAGGTGAGCCGTTGCCACTACAGCCAGGCGTATCGCTGGTAAACTGCCGCCACTTAAGCCTTCACCGAGTTTTCCTGTGTCGATTTACCCTATCCCATGAGTCACGCCGTCTCCCGCCTGCGTACTGAACGTCTGGCACGCGCCGTCAGGCCCTTTCTCAATCGTGGTTCCCGTGCCGAGCGGTGCCCAGGCTGTCGGGTGATTCCCGAGTATTGCCTGTGCGCCTGGCGGCCACAGGTGCAGGCCAAGTCCGCGATGTGTCTGCTGATGCACGATGTCGAGCCGATGAAACCCAGTAACACCGGTTGGCTGATAGCCGATGTGATCGACGACACCACGGCGTTCGCCTGGTCTCGTACCGAAGTCGACCCCCAGTTGCTGACGTTGCTGGCTGATCCGCAATGGCAACCGTATATCGTCTTTCCCGGCGAGTTCGTCGCGCCTGAACGGGTCGTCAGCGAGGTCAAGTTGGAGGCGGGCAAGCGCCCACTCTTCATCTTGCTGGACGGCACCTGGAGTGAGGCGCGCAAGATGTTTCGCAAAAGCCCCTACCTGGAGCATTTGCCGGTGTTGAGTCTGGCGCCGGAGCAACTGTCGCGCTACAAACTGCGTCGCTCCAAGCGCGATGACCACTTCTGCACTGCCGAAGTCGCGGCGCTGTGCCTGGAATTGGCTGACGATCAATCGGCCTGCGAAGTGCTGGATGCCTACCTTGATGTATTCAGTACGCATTACCTAGCGGCCAAGTTCCAGATGCCTTTGGACCTGGCGGACCCTGTCCATACGCGCTTGGCACCCTATATTCCGACGGTATAACCAGACGACGTTTGCATGATGGCACCGAAGCCGGTCAACCCGCTAAAATGCCCATGGGCGTACTGCTTGACCCTCCAGGCTACGCTGGGCATGCTGGGCGCCGATTGGGGCGCAACCGTGAATTTCCGGCGTTGTTTCAAGTGACTTTGACGCCGGACCTGCCCTGTGGCGATGGCTGCCTGGCCGCCGCCATGTGAATTGGCGAACCCTGAACCCATCAGGGCTCCCATAAAAAACAGGATCATTTAATCAATGGCCACATACGAAATCCTGATAGCCGATGACCATCCGCTGTTTCGCAGTGCGCTGCATCAGGCCGTAACCCTGGGCCTTGGCCCCGATGTCCGACTGGTCGAAGTGGCCAGCATTGCCGAACTGGAGGCCCGTCTCACCGAAAAATCGGACTGGGACCTGGTGCTGCTCGACCTGAACATGCCCGGCGCCTACGGCTTTTCTGGTTTGGTATTGCTGCGCGGGCAATACCCGCAGATCCCGGTGGTCATGGTGTCCGCCCAGGAAGAAGCTGACGTGGTGGTGCGCTCCAAGGAGTTCGGTGCCAGCGGCTTTATTCCCAAGTCCAGTGCCATGGCGCAGATCCAGGAAGCTGTACGCAAGGTGCTGGATGGCGATGTATCCTGGCCGCCACAAGCGTTTGAAGAGATCAACGTCTCCGACGAAGCCAAGGCCGCCCGTGACGGCTTGGCCAGCCTGACGCCCCAGCAGTTCCGGGTGTTGACCATGGTCTGCGAAGGTTTGTTGAACAAGCAGATTGCCTACGAGCTGAGTGTGTCGGAAGCGACCATCAAGGCCCACGTAACCGCAATCTTCCGCAAGCTGGGCGTGCGCACGCGCACCCAGGCGGCGTTGCTCTTGCAACAACTTGAGTCAATTTCACAGCATTAAGATGTATCCGATTCACGCTTTTTTGACTTTGCGTGATCTAGTTTCCCCACTTCTTTGGTTCAGTTGCCTACATCTATGTCGCCTTTCAAGGGTCAAACCGGTATCAAACGTATCTTCAACGCAGGGGGCTACTCCCTGGATGGCCTGCGCGCGGCTTTCACTGGCGAGGCGGCTTTCCGTCAGTTGGTGTTGCTGAACGTCATCCTGATTCCGTTGAGCTTTTTCCTGCATGTCAGCCGGGTTGAACGCGCCTTGCTGATCGCCGTGTGCTTGCTGGCGCTGATCGTCGAGTTGCTCAACTCGGCGGTGGAGGCCGCCATTGACCGGATCTCCCTCGACCGTCATCCCTTGTCGAAAAACGCCAAGGACATGGGCAGCGCCGCGCAGTTTGTAGCGCTGACCATGATCACCCTGGTGTGGGCCGTGATCCTGATCTAAGGATCAGGCAATGTTTGGCAGCACGATCTCGTCGCTGCGCTGAACCCCGGCGGTGAAAGCGCGGCACAGTTCCAGGAACTCGCGCATGGCGGAGGTCTGGTATTTCTGCTTATGCCAGATGAAGTAGAATTGCCGGGCCAGGTCCAGGTCCGGTGTTTCAACTGGCACCAGGCTGCCACGGCGGAACGCATCCCTCAGTGCCAGTCGGGAGATACAGCCAATTCCCAACCCGGATTCCACTGCTCGCTTGATCGCCTCGGTATGTTCCAGCTCCAGGCGGATATTCAGCGCGCTGCGATGATGGCGCATGGCTTGGTCAAACGTCAGGCGCGTGCCCGAGCCTTGTTCGCGCAAGATCCAGGCTTCATGGGTCAACTCTTCCATGGTCGCCACACCGCGCTTGGCCAAGTGATGCTGTGGTGCGCAGAACACCACCAGCTCATCTTCTACCCAGGTTTGCACCTCGATATCCGGGTGGCTGCAGTCGCCTTCGATTAGACCCAGGTCAATTTCGTAGTGCGCCACCTGGTGCACGATATGCGCAGTATTCTGCACGTGCAGTTTCACCTGGCTCTCGGGGTGTTGCTGCATAAAGCTGCCGATCAACAGCGTGGCGAGGTAATTGCCGATGGTCAGGGTGGCGCCGACCGCCAGGGAGCCGAAGCCGGACTTGCCGTTGAGCAGGTCCTCGATCTCCTTGGCCTGGTCCAACAGCGCCACGGCCTGGGGCAGCAGCTGGTGGCCGAGGGCGTTGAGGCTCAGGCGTTTGCCGGCGCGGTCGAATAATTGGCAGCTGGATTGACGCTCCAGCTCGGTGATCGAGGTGCTGGCGGCGGATTGAGATAGGGCCAGAAGGCCAGCAGCGCGGGAGACGCTTTCCTGCTGGGCGACGGCGACGAAGACTTGCAGTTGACGGAGAGTAAATCGCATATCGATATAACCGATAACCCTTATCTTAATAATCCAGTTAACAGATATTGTCGCCGCCATTAGAATGCTGTGCAATTGCGCAACTACATTTGGCGCAGACCCATTTCCAGGAGTCCCCCGTACATGAGCAACATGAACCACGAGCGTGTCCTCAGTGTTCATCACTGGAACGACACTCTGTTCAGCTTCAAGTGCACCCGCGATCCGGGCTTGCGCTTCGAGAACGGTCAGTTCGTGATGATCGGCCTGCAACAGCCCAACGGCCGCCCGCTCATGCGCGCTTACTCCATTGCCAGCCCGAACTGGGAAGAGCATCTGGAGTTTTTCAGCATCAAAGTGCCCGATGGTCCGCTGACTTCCCAATTGCAGCATTTGAAGGAAGGTGACGAGATCATTATCAGCAAAAAACCGACAGGCACCCTGGTGCTTGACGATTTGAAGCCGGGCAAACACCTGTACCTGCTCAGCACCGGCACTGGCCTGGCACCGTTCATGAGCGTGATCCAGGACCCGGAAACCTACGAGCGTTTCGAAAAAGTGATCCTGTGCCACGGCGTGCGTTACGTCAATGAAGTCGCCTACCGCGAATTCATCACCGAGCACTTGCCGCAGAACGAGTTCTTCGGCGAGGCCCTGCGTGACAAGTTGATCTACTACCCAACCGTGACCCGCGAGCCGTTCGAAAACGAAGGCCGCCTGACCGACTTGATGCGCAGCGGTAAGCTGTTCAGCGACATCGGCCTGCCACCGATCAACCCCGAGGACGACCGCGCCATGCTGTGCGGCAGCCCAAGCATGTTGGATGAAACCAGCGAAGTGCTGAACAGCTTCGGCCTGAAGGTTTCGCCGCGCATGCGTGAGCCGGGTGACTACCTGATCGAGCGTGCGTTCGTAGAGAAGTAAACATCGATACAAAAAATGTGGGAGCTGGCTTGCCTGCGATGCAGACGCTGCGGTCATTCAGTTGAACCGAGGCGTTGCTATCGCAGGCAAGCCAGCTCCCACAGTTGTTTGCGGCGTTTATTCAGCTGGAAGCACTTCCAGCACACAAATCACCCCAGCCTCGGGATAGTGCCAACGCACATCCACATCCCAGAACTGCGCACCATACTCACGTTCAGGCCCGGGCGTCTGGTACGCCGGGCGGGGATCTTGCGCCAGACACTGCTCAATCAATGCCACTAACGGCTCATCCAGCCGCTGGGCATGGTCTTGTGCTTGATGCAGCGCGGTCTTCAGCCACTGCACGGGAATCAGTGCGGGTGCACCACTGGCTATGTCATTGGTTGCAGTGTCGATGATGTCCGCATACGGCACATACGGCTTGATATCCAGCACTGGCGTGCCATCGAGCAAATCGATCCCGGATATCCACAGCCGCCCTGGCTCCACCTTGTCCAGCTTCACCACCGATTGGCCGATGCCATTGGGCCGGTGGGTCGCACGGGTGGCAAACACACCCATCGACGTGTTGCCGCCCAGGCGCGGTGGGCGCACTTTCAGGCGCGGCTTGTCTTCCAAGGCCTGATGAAACAGGAACAACAGCCATACATGGCTAACCTGCTCCAGGCCTTGCACTGCCTCACCGCCGTCAAACGGCGCCACCAGCTCCAACACACCACGGGCGGCAGGCGCCAGTTGCGGTTGGCGCGGAATGGCGAACTTCTCCTTGAAGCAGGAGCGCACAAAGCCGACGGGGGAGACGTTGTAGCCCATGGCTCAGGTACGAACCCGTAGCGTCAGGCCCTTGAGGAAGTTACGCAGCAACTGGTCGCCGCACGGGCGGTAGTTGGTGTGGCCGAACTTGCGGAACAGCGCGCTCAGTTCGGGCTTGGACACCGGGAACTCGGCAGCCTTGAGGATCGCGTGCATGTCGTCTTCCTTCAGTTCGAAGGCCACGCGCAGTTTCTTGAGGATGATGTTGTTGGTCACCGGGGTTTCGATAGGCTGCGGTGGACGGCTTTCATCCTTGCCACGCTTGAAGATCACCAGGCCATCAAGGAAGTGGGCCATGACTTGGTCCGGGCAGAACACGAAGCCTTCTTCCTCGTCCTTCTTGAGGTAGGTCAGCAGGTCTTCCTTGGTCACGTCCATGCCGCCGAGCTTGATGATCTCGACCATCTTGTTGTCGCTGATGTCGAGCATGTAGCGCACGCTGCGCAGTACGTCGTTGTGAATCATGGTGGGCAATCCTGGTATCAACTGAGGACGCCGCCGAAATCAGGCAGCGTCGAGAAAAAGGGGGCGGCTTAGAACTTCTCTTTGCCGGACAGGTAACGCCATTGGCCAACCGGCACCTTGCCGATGGACACACCGCCAATGCGGATGCGGCGGATGGCGATGACTTTCAGGCCAACCGCTTCGCAAAACAGGGCAATCACCCCCGGCTGCGGGTTTTTCATCGCAAAGCGCAGGCGGTTTTCGTTCTGCCAGCTGGCTTTGACCGCCGGCAGTTCCTTGCCTTTATACGTCAGGCCGTGATTCAGACGGTTGAGGCCGTGGGCAACCATGTCGCCTTCGACCTCCACCACGTATTCCTGCTCGATCTTGGCGGCATCGGCGGTCAGCTTGCGCAGAATCTTCCAGTCCTGGGTAAACACCAGCAGGCCGCTGGCCTTGGCTTGCAGGTCGGCGCTGGCGGTCAGGCGCAGGAAGTGGCCCTTGAGCGGGCGCTTGCCGAAGCGGTGTTCATCCGAGAGTGTGTCGGCGCTGATCGACGCCATGGCCGTTTCGGCATCCACGCCAGCCGGGGCGTGCAGCAGGATGGTCACCGGCTCCGGCGCGGTGGCCTTGGCCTCGGGGTCGAGTTCGACCTTTTGGGTGGTGACCTTGAACTGCGGTTCGTCGATGACTTCGCCGTCCACCGAGACCCAGCCGCCTTCAATAAACAGCTCAGCCTCCCGACGGGAGCAACCGACCAGTTCGATCAGGCGTTTGGAGAGGCGTATGGGGTCAGTCATGACAAGGGCCGTAACAAAAGGGGGCAGCTATTGTACCTGCCTGGCGCCGGTTAATCCCGGACCTATTTCGGCGCATATGCTTTTTGTGGGAGCTGGCTTGCCTGCGATGCAGGCGACTCGGTGTATCAGGTGTACCGAGGCGATGCCATCGCAGGCAAGCCAGCGCCCACAGGTGTTCGGTATTTTGTCAGCCATTACTGATTTGCTGTTGGCGCAAACGCATATGCAGCAACGGGTACGGCTGCCCCAGGCCATCATGCTCCGTACGTCCGACCACTTCGAACCCCTGCTTGAGGTAAAAGCCCAATGCTTGGGGGTTCTGCTCGTTCACTTCCAGCTCATCGGCGTTCATATGCTCGATCGCATAACGCAGTAACTGCTGGCCAAGGCCCTGGCCTCGGTGTTGCGGGTCGATAAACAGCATCTCGACCTTGCCGGCGGCCACTCCGGCAAACCCGGTGATGCGCTGGTGCGTGTCCTTGGTGCAAATCAGCATCACCGTATCCAGATAATGAGTCAGCACCAGGTGTCTCAGGTGCTCGATGTAGTTGTCCGGTAAAAAATCATGGGTGGCCCGCACCGAGGACTCCCAGATCTCAGTCAATTTTTGATAATCGCTGGTTTTAGGTGTGTGGATGACCGAATGCCGACGCATGCTCGCTGCCCCTGCCGATGATTGGCGATGGGCAAACGATAGACCTAAAAAAGCCCCACATCTTGATCAGATGCAGGGCTTTTCAAGGTGTTGCCGATCAGTCGCGCTTTTCAGCCCACAGGTCGTATTCGTCGGCGTCAGTCACGGTGCACCAGACCTTGTCGCCTGGCTTCAAACCGCTGGCGTCGTCGATAAACACGTTGCCGTCGATCTCCGGTGCGTCGAAGAAGCAACGGCCGACCGCGCCTTGCTCGTCGACTTCGTCGATCAGCACTTCGATCTCTTTGCCGATGCGCAGTTGCAGGCGCGCCGAGCTGATGGCCTGCTGGTGCGCCATGAAACGCTCCCAACGGTCTTGCTTGACGTCGTCCGGCACCACGGCCAGGTCCAGCAAATTGGCGGGGGCGCCTTCGACCGGCGAGTACTGGAAGCAACCCACGCGGTCCAGCTGCGCTTCGGTCAGCCAGTCCAGCAGGTATTGGAAGTCTTCTTCGGTTTCGCCAGGGAAGCCGACGATGAAGGTAGAACGGATGATCAGATCCGGGCAGATCTCGCGCCAGTTCTTGATGCGCGCCAGGGTCTTGTCTTCGAAGGCCGGGCGTTTCATCGCCTTGAGCACTTTCGGGCTGGCGTGCTGGAACGGGATGTCCAGGTACGGCAGGATCTTGCCGGCGGCCATCAACGGAATCAGCTCATCCACATGCGGGTACGGATAAACGTAGTGCAGGCGCACCCACACGCCCAGGCTGCTCAAGGCTTCACACAGTTCGGTCATGCGGGTTTTCACCGGCGCGCCGTTCCAGAAACCGGTGCGGTATTTCACGTCGACGCCGTAGGCGCTGGTGTCCTGGGAGATGACCAGCAGCTCTTTCACGCCGGACTTGACCAGGCGCTGGGCTTCGTCGAGTACGTCACCCACCGGGCGACTGACCAGCTTGCCGCGCATCGACGGGATGATGCAGAAGCTGCAGCTGTGGTTGCAGCCTTCGGAAATCTTCAGGTACGCATAGTGGCGCGGGGTCAGCTTGATGCCCTGTGGTGGCACCAGGTCGATCAGCGGGTTGTGGTCCTGGCGCGGTGGCACCACTTCGTGCACGGCGTTGACCACCTGCTCGTACTGCTGCGGACCGGTCACGGCCAGCACGCTTGGGTGTACGTCGCGGATGTTGCCTTCTTCCACGCCCATGCAGCCGGTCACGATGACCTTGCCGTTTTCCTTGATGGCCTCGCCGATCACTTCCAGGGACTCGGCTTTGGCGGAGTCGATGAAACCGCAGGTGTTGACCACCACCACGTCGGCGTCCTGATAAGTGGACACCACGTCATAGCCTTCCATACGCAGTTGCGTCAGGATGCGCTCGGAGTCTACAAGCGCCTTCGGGCAGCCCAGTGAAACAAAGCCGACCTTGGGATTGGCCGTCGCGGGAGTGGTGGACATGTCTAACCTCGGTATTGAATGACGCCGCCGCCGTGAAGGGCAGGGCAGCGGACGGGCGCTTGGTGCGCCTCTGATCAAAAAGTGCGCAATTCTAGCGACGGGCAACGCACTTGACCAGCTTTATGCAGGGAAATACGACGAGTGCTGCGCTATGCTTCGCGCCGTTGCGTGTAGGTAAATTCCTAAGGTCAACAAAACGTCTGTTACGAGAAGTAAAACAGCGCATGCTAGGGTCAGTTTAGTCGCGCTGTTAATAAAAGACCTCAGGTCAAAAGGGCAGGAGTGGTTGATGGGTCAGGCAAGTAGTCAGGCAGCAGGTGCCGAGCATTCCAACGCAAAACCGATTGGCATGCTGGTGGCGGCGGTCGGGGTGGTTTACGGCGATATCGGTACCAGCCCGCTCTATACCCTTAAAGAAGTATTCACTGGCGGTTACGGGGTTCAAGTCAACCATGACGGGGTCTTCGGCATTCTGGCGCTGATTTTCTGGTCGCTGGTCTGGGTCGTCTCGATCAAATACGTGTTGTTCATCCTGCGCGCCGACAACCAGGGCGAGGGCGGCATCATGGCCCTGACGGCGTTGGCGCGGCGGGCGTCGTCGCCGTATCCGAAATTGCGCTCGGTGCTGGTGATCCTCGGTCTGATTGGCGCGGCGCTGTTTTATGGCGACAGCATGATCACCCCGGCGATCTCGGTACTGTCGGCGGTCGAGGGCCTGGAGTTGGCCTTTGACGGCCTCGAACGTTGGGTGGTGCCACTGTCGCTGGTGGTGCTGGTGGGGTTGTTCCTGATCCAGAAACACGGCACCGACCGTATCGGCAAACTGTTCGGGCCGGTGATGGTGGTGTGGTTTCTGGTGTTGGCCGGGCTCGGTATCCACGGCATCGCGCAACACCCTGAAGTGCTCAGCGCGCTGAACCCGGTGTGGGGCGTGCGTTTCTTTGTATCTCACCCCGGCATGGGCGTGGCGATTCTTGGTGCCGTGGTGCTGGCCTTGACTGGTGCCGAAGCGCTGTACGCCGACATGGGCCACTTCGGCCGCAAGCCAATCGCCCGGGCGTGGTTCGCCCTGGTGCTGCCGGCGCTGGTGCTCAATTACTTCGGCCAGGGTGCGTTGCTGCTGGAAAATCCCGAAGCGGCACGTAACCCGTTCTACCTGCTGGCGCCGAGCTGGGCGTTGATCCCGCTGGTGGTGCTGTCGACCCTGGCCACGGTGATTGCTTCCCAGGCGGTGATTTCCGGTGCGTTTTCCCTGACCCGCCAGGCGATCCAGCTGGGTTACATCCCGCGCATGCATATCCAGCACACCTCCAGCGCCGAGCAAGGCCAGATCTATATCGGCGCGGTGAACTGGTCGTTGATGATCGGTGTGATCCTGCTGGTGCTGGGCTTCGAGTCCTCCAATGCCTTGGCTTCTGCTTATGGCGTGGCGGTGACCGGTACCATGTTGATTACCAGCATCCTGGTGTCGGCCGTGATGTTGCTGCTGTGGAAATGGCCACCGGTGCTGGCGATTCCGGTACTTATCGGCTTCCTGTTGGTGGATGGCCTGTTCTTCGCCGCCAACGTGCCGAAGATCGTCCAGGGCGGCGCCTTTCCGGTACTCGCGGGGATTGTGCTGTTTATCCTGATGACCACCTGGAAGCGCGGTAAAGAACTGCTGATGGACCGTCTCGACGAAGGCGGGCTGCCGCTGCCGATCTTTATCAGCAGCATCCGTGTGCAGCCGCCCCACCGCGTGCAGGGCACCGCTGTGTTCCTTACCGCGCGCCCCGACGCGGTACCCCATGCGTTGTTGCACAACCTGCTGCATAACCAGGTGCTGCATGAGCAGGTGGTGATGCTGACGGTGGTCTACGAAGACATTCCACGTGTGCCGGCCTCACGGCGCTTCGAAGTGGACGCCTACGGGGAAGGGTTCTTCCGGGTGATTCTGCATTTCGGTTTTACCGATGAGCCGGACGTGCCCGAAGCTTTGAAGTTGTGCCATCTGGACGATCTGGATTTCAGCCCGATGCGCACCACCTACTTCCTCAGCCGCGAAACGGTGATCGCCGCGCGCATCAGGGGCATGGCCCGCTGGCGTGAAAGCTTGTTCGCCTTCATGTTGAAGAATGCCAACGGCAACCTGCGCTTCTTCAAGCTCCCGGTAAACCGGGTGATCGAGCTGGGCACCCAGGTCGAAATGTAAGAAATCACACAACGGGAGCCGGCAATCGGCTCCCGCTTTGCTTCTGAACCCTGTGCAATCCAGCGTTGTCGACTAGGCTCTAAGCACTGTTATGCAGGAGCGGGGTTGCCCGCGAAAAAATTCAACGGTAGTGCGTTTATCCTGGCTGAACGCAGCGCCTATGAGGCTTTCGCGAGCAAGCTCGCTCCTGCAATAAGTGCCCAAAAAGTCCAGAAGAGGTGCGCCATGAGTCAGCTGCTCGAACCCTACACCCTGCGCCAACTGACCCTGCTCAACCGCATAGCGGTGTCGCCGATGTGCCAGTACTCCAGCGAGGACGGCCTGGCCAATGACTGGCACCTGGTGCACCTCGGCAGTCGTGCCGTCGGTGGTGCCGGGCTGATTTTTACCGAAGCCACCGCCGTCACTGCCGATGGCCGCATCACTGCCCAGGACCTGGGCCTGTGGAAAGACGAACAGATCGAACCGTTGCAACGCATCACCCGGTTTATTGCCGCCCAAGGCGCGGTGGCCGGGATTCAACTGGCCCATGCCGGGCGCAAGGCGAGCACCCATCGGCCTTGGATCGGCCAGCACGGCAGCGTCAAGCTGCAAGACGGCGGGTGGGTTCCGGTGGGGCCATCGCCGATTGCCTTCGATCCCAATCACACCCAGCCCACGCCGCTGGACGAAGGACAGATCCAGCAAGTGATCGCCGATTTTGTCGCGGCCGCCAAGCGCGCCTTGACCGCTGGCTTCGAAGTGGTAGAAATCCACGCCGCCCACGGTTACCTGCTGCATCAATTCCTGTCACCCATCAGCAACCAGCGCCAGGACCAATACGGGGGTTCCTTTGAAAACCGTATCCGCCTGGTGTTGGATGTCACTAAAGCCGTACGCGCCGTCTGGCCCGAGGAGTTGCCGCTGTTTGTGCGGGTGTCGGCCACCGATTGGGTGGAAGACGGCTGGAACCCCGATGAAACCGTAGAGTTGGCGCACCGCCTCAAAGACCTCGGCGTGGACTTGATCGATGTGTCTTCCGGAGGTACTGCCGCCAATGCCGAGATCCCAACCGGCCCGGGCTACCAGACACGCTTTGCCGAGCGGGTGCGCAAAGAGTCGGGCATTGCCACGGGCACCGTGGGCATGATTACCGAGCCGGCCCAGGCCGAACACATCCTGCGTACCTGCCAGGCCGACATCATCTTCCTCGCCCGTGAATTGCTGCGTGATCCGTACTGGCCCTTGCACGCCGACGATGACCTGGGCGGGCGCAAAGCGATCTGGCCGGCGCAATATCAACGGGCGACCCATCGTGATCAGCCGATCCATGAGTCGGATCTGAGGGACTGATCCTTCGCGCGCTTCCACGAAACCCACCCTGGTACGGTGGGTTTTTTCTTGCTCGCGTTTAATGGAACGCCGATCCTTGGTCGCTTGAAAGCAGGAGGCCCCCATGTTGGTCGAACGAGCGTTAAACGAAGACGATATCCCGCTGCTGGCAACTATCGACCGCACCGAGCTGATCCACGAGTGTTATCGCATGGAAGGCGATGAACTGGTGCTGTATGCCTCCCATCACGATATGCGGGGCTGGCCTGAAGGCGAGGCGGAGCAGGATGCCGTGGCGCTGCTGGCCTGCCTCAAGCGTGGCGGGTGGTTGTGGGGCGCCTTCGAGGGGGCGGTGTTGGTCGCCGCCGTGGTGGTGGACAACCGTCCACTTTTCAACCAGAACTTGCACATGCGGCAATTGAAGTTCCTGCATGTCAGCCATACGGCCCGTGGCCTGGGGCTTGGCGGGCGCTTGTTCGCCCTGGCCTGTGAGCACGGCCGGCAGGCTGGCGTGGACGCGTTGTACGTTTCCGCTACGGAGTCGCGTAATACCGTGGAGTTCTATCTGCGTCATGGCTGCCTGTTGCTGACGCGGCCTGATCCGGAGTTGTACGCGCAGGAACCTTGCGACATTCATCTATACCGGCCACTGCGTGAGAAAGGGTTGTAGGTCTTTGTTACCGAAGTAATTTTTTAAGTGAATACTCTAAAAAAATCCCACGTGTGGCGAGATAGTTTCTACGCTTAGGGTAAGCCTGGTTTCTGGCCCAGGGAATCAGGCTGTTTGCCCGCGCAGGCGTCGTGCTTCACGGGAGTTGGGAAATGGGCGCCAGGAGTAATTGACTGATATCAGGAGTAGCGGTCCATGACCAAATCCTATGGTGTAGCGGGTGCGGTGGCGTGTTTTCTGAGCCGCCGGATGTCTTTGCGGGGTCGAAGGTTGAGTTCAGATGAGGCGGAGTTATTGGCGCAGTACCGTGCGCTTACCGAAAGCGATCAGGTGGCGATGCGGTATTTGATTGGGGCGATGAAGAGCGTGTCACGGTTCTAGGCCACCCTGATAATAAAGTGGGAGGGGGCTTGCTCCTGATAGCGATGTATCAGCCACTGAATGCTTGGCTGGCAATCCGTTATCGGGAGCAAGCCCCCTCCCACAGTGTGGCGCGCGGTGCGTCAGGTGTACTTACGCTGCTCCGGGGCCGGCGGGAAGTACTGATACAGCCAGGTTTCACTCAGTGTGCGGTCCTGGGTGCGGATAAACAGGCGCAGCTCCACCGGCTCCACGCTGTCGCTGGTCGGGTACCAATCGAACAGAATGCGATAGCCCTTGATGTTGTCGAGCACCAACACGCTGAAATCCTTCACTTCACCGTGGGAGCAGGTCACCACCGGCTCGATCCCGGTACCGGCTGGCAAGCGGTCCAGGCCGCCACCCTTGAAGTCCACGGCAAACCGGCGTGCCCACACTTCAGGGTAATGCTCTCCCGGCGCCCAACCTTCGGTAAAACCACCCATGCCTGAACGCGTGGCGTCGACCTGTGCCAACGGCGTGCTTACCGGTGGCAAGGCGCTCCAGTACAGCTTGTAGCCATAGTTGAGCGAATCGCCAGCGGCCACCGGTTTTTTCGGCGTCCAGAAGGCCACGATGTTATCCAGGGTTTCGCCGGTGGTGGGGATCTCCAGCAGGTCGATGGAGCCTTCGCCCCATGCCGTAGTGGGCTCCACCCACAGGCTTGGGCGCTTGCTGTACCAGTCCACGGTGTCCTGGTAGCTGGCGAACTCATGGTCGGTCTGCACCAGGCCAAAGCCTTTCGGGTCGGTGTCGGCAAAGGCGTTGAATTGCAATTTGGCCGGATTGTTCAGCGGGCGGCAGATCCACTCGCCGTTGCCGCGCCACATTGCCAGGCGGTCCGAGTCGTGGATTTGTGGGTGAATGGTGTCGCACATACGACGTTCATGGGTGCCGCAACTGAACATGCTGGTCATCGGCGCGATACCCAGTTGTTCGATGGTCGTGCGCGCATTGATATGTGCATCGATGGCCATCACCACCTGGTTGGCCTGGCAGTCGATATCGAAGCGGTAGGCGCCGGTGGCGCTCGGCGAGTCAAGCAGGGCGTAGACCACAAAGCGCGTGGCATCCTTGTCCGGGGTTTCGAACCAGAACTGCGTGAAGTCTGGGAATTCCTCGCGCTTTTTCGCGTAGGTATCAATCGCCAGTCCACGCGCCGAAAGGCCGTATTGGCCGGTGGAATCCACGGCCCTGAAGTAGCTGGCGCCGAGAAACGACAGCACATCGTGCCGGTCCAGTTCCGGCGCCTTGAACAGCTTGAAGCCGGAGAAACCCAGGTCGCCGGTCAACTGTTTAGTGTCTACTGTGGTTTTCGCGTAGTTGAACAGTGAGGGGCGGAAATGCACCTCCCGTGCCTCTCGGGTCCTGGGATCAACGCTGTGCATGCGCACCGGTGTCTTGAAACCCATGCCGACGTGGAAGAACTGCACGTCGAGTTGGCCGTTCAATTCCTTCCACAGCGAATGGTTGCCGTCGTAGCCAATGGCGTTGAAATTCTGTGGTGTCATGGTCGCCAGGGTCGGCGGCAGCACCTGTTTGGTGTCCTTGTAAGCGGTCCCGGCGAGTTGCTTGGCCTGGGCTTTGAGCGAATCAAAGTCAAAGGCCACGGCCTTGCCATCGACGGCGCGGTTGCCAGCCCAAGCCTGGGCAGCCAACAGGCCGCTGGCCGACAAGCCGGTGTAAGCCGCAATGGCCATGGACGCTTTGAGCAAATTCCTGCGGTGCATAGAGACAACCTGTCGTGAGCAAATCCCGCGCCGGCCCTGGCGCGTAGCGGATCAGAAAAAACGGTTCGGACATGCCTTCGACCAAACGCAACGGACAATAAACAGACGGCGGATAGCTTAAGCGGTTCGATCGCGTAGGAAAATTGGTTGATGGCGGGGTGATGGCTTTGTATGTGAAACAAGGCATTTCGTCGCCCCACTGCCGTTGTATCGAGCGTTACATCTGGAAGCACTCTAGATCGTGGCTTTTTGGCACTTAGTTTTACGCTGGGAGCCTATTGGTCCTACGAACCCAAGTGTCTGGAGGCTGCGAATGAATACCCGTGGATTGCTCGATCAGTTGCTCAAGTCTGGCCAGGATATGTTGCAGAACAAGGCGAGTGGCCAGCGTCAGCAGGACAATAAAGGTGCTTTGGGCGGATTGCTCGGCGGTGGCGGCCTGGGTAGCCTGCTCGGCGGTGCGGGCGGCGGCGCGCTGGCAGCAGGGGCCATGGGCCTGTTGCTGGGAAACAAAAAAGCCCGCAAGTTTGGCGGCAAGGCCCTGACCTATGGCGGGTTGGCGGCGCTTGGTGTGATTGCCTACAAGGCCTACGGCAACTGGCAGGCGCAACAGGCCAGCGCGCCCCAAGGCGAACCGCAGACCATCGACCGTCTGCCGCCGGCCCAGGTCGAGCAGCACAGCCAGGCCATCCTCAAGGCATTGGTGGCGGCCGCCAAGGCCGACGGACACGTAGATGAGCGCGAGCGCGCGCTGATCGAAGGGGAGTTCACCAAGCTGGATAACGACCGCGAGCTGCAAAGCTGGTTGCACGCCGAACTCAACAAACCGCTCGATCCAACCGACGTCGCCCGCGCGGCCAGCACGCCGGAAATGGCCGCGGAGATGTACATCGCCAGCGTAATGCTGGTGGACGAAGAAAACTTCATGGAGAAAGCCTACCTCGATGAGCTGGCCCGCCAACTCAAACTTGAGCCCGGTTTAAAAGCCGAGCTAGAAAAGCAGGTGCGGTTAACCCCATAACCCCAGTTTTTTACGCAAAACCCCATGTGGGAGGGGGCTTGTGTGGGAGCTGGCTTGCCTGCGATAGCATCACCTCGGTGTCTCTGATAAACCGAGGTGTCTGCATCGCGGGCAAGCCCAGCTCCCACACAAGCCCCCTCCCACAATTATTTGCGTCTTGTGCTCGATCCCTCAAAAGCTGTTGATAAATACAGGCATAGGCTCAGCTATACTCCCCTCCATTTGAATGGGCCTTCGAGGAATTACTGTGAAGAACTGGACCTTGCGCCAACGGATCTTGGCTAGCTTTGCGGTCATTATCGCCATCATGCTGTTGATGGTTGTGGTCTCCTATTCACGGTTGCTGAAGATTGAGGTCAGCGAAAACGCTGTTCGGGACGACGCAGTGCCGGGTGTGTTTTTCAGCTCGATGATTCGCAGCGCCTGGGTCGACAGCTACCTGCAAACCCAGGAACTGGTTGGGGCGCACCGGAACCAGGGCATTTCAGAAACCGATAAACAGGACTACAAGTCTTTCGAGGCTCGTCTTGAGCAGCATATGGCCAGCTACGCGAGCACGATCAATATCGATCAGGATCGAACTGAGTTCGACGCCTTTGAAAAGCTCCACCAGACCTACAACAAGATTCTTGCCCAGGTCCTGGACGCGCATCAGGCCAACAACGCCGTTGAAGCGCAAAAGCTGTTCGACGAGCAATTGACGCCGGCCTGGACCGCAGGCCGCATGAAGCTCAATGACATTATCAATGAGAACAAGCAGGTCGCGGATAACGCTACGGCGGCCATTGATGACGCCGTTACTGCCGCCAAAGTCAGTATGTTCGTGTCGTTGGCCGTGGCCATTCTCGCTGCCGGCCTGTGCGGCCTGCTGCTGATGCGCGCGATCATGGCGCCGATGCAGCGTATCGTCGATATCCTCGAGACCATGCGCACTGGCGACCTGAGCAAGCGCCTGAACCTGGAGCGCAAGGACGAATTCGGTGCCGTCGAAACCGGCTTCAACGACATGATGGTCGAGTTGACAGCCCTGGTGTCCCAGGCCCAGCGCTCGTCGGTGCAGGTGACGACCTCGGTGACCGAGATCGCGGCGACCTCCAAGCAGCAGCAGGCGACAGCGACTGAAACTGCTGCCACTACTACTGAAATCGGCGCAACTTCTCGCGAGATCGCTGCAACTTCCAAGGACTTGGTCCGTACGATGACCGAAGTGTCCACCGCCGCCGACCAGGCTTCGGTCGCGGCCGGTTCCGGTCAGCAAGGGCTGGCGCGTATGGAAGAAACCATGCATTCGGTGATGGGCGCGGCTGATCTGGTCAATGCCAAGTTGGCGATCCTCAACGAGAAGGCCGGCAACATCAACCAGGTGGTCGTGACCATCGTCAAGGTTGCCGACCAGACCAACCTGCTGTCCCTCAATGCTGCCATCGAAGCCGAGAAAGCCGGTGAATACGGACGCGGTTTTGCCGTGGTTGCCACCGAAGTGCGTCGCTTGGCCGACCAGACCGCCGTGGCCACCTATGACATCGAGCAGATGGTGCGTGAGATCCAGTCAGCGGTGTCGGCGGGCGTGATGGGCATGGACAAGTTCTCCGAAGAAGTGCGCCGCGGCATGTTCGAAGTGCAACAAGTCGGTGAGCAGTTGTCGCAGATCATCCATCAGGTACAAGCCCTGGCACCACGGGTGCTGATGGTCAACGAAGGCATGCAGGCCCAGGCCACCGGCGCCGAGCAGATCAACCATGCGTTGGTGCAGTTGGGCGATGCCAGCAGCCAGACCGTGGAATCCCTGCGCCAGGCCAGCTTTGCCATTGATGAACTGAGCCAGGTTGCGGTCGGTCTGCGCAGCGGCGTATCGCGTTTCAAAGTCTGATGAGCGACCTCGCGGCTAAACGCGGCGCCGTCCCGGCAGCGAAAAAGGCGTTGTTCCTGGTGTTTCACATCGGCGGCGAACGTTATGCCCTCAAGGCCACGGAAGTGGCCGAGGTGCTGCCGCGCCTGCCACTCAAGCCCATCGCGCATGCGCCGGTCTGGGTCGCTGGAATATTTGCTCACCGTGGGGCGCTGGTGCCGGTGATCGACCTCAGTGCGTTGACTTTCGGCGTAGCCGCACAGGCGCGTACCAGCACGCGGCTGGTATTGGTCAGCTACCAGCCGCAATCCTGGATCGAGGCGCGTTGGTTGGGGCTGATCCTGGAGCAAGCCACCGATACCCTGCGTTGCGACCCAGCTGAGTTCCAGCCTTACGGTCTCGACAATCGCCAGGCCCCTTATTTGGGGCCCGTGCGTGAAGATGCCCAAGGCTTGATGCAATGGATTGGCGTGGCCGACCTGTTGACCGATGACGTCCGCGCCTTGCTGTTTTCTGCCGAGCTGAGCCTATGAGCAGCGATCTACGTTTCTTTACCTTCTTGAAAGAACGCATTGGCCTGGACGTCGCCTCGGTGGGCGAGGCGATTATCGAGCGCGCCGTACGCCAGCGCAGCCAGGCCGTACAGGCAGCGACGCTGGAGCATTATTGGCAACAGCTGCAAAGCTCCCATGACGAGCAGCAAGCGCTGATCGAAGCAGTGATCGTCCCCGAAACCTGGTTTTTCCGGTATCCCGAATCGTTTGCCACCCTGGCCCGGTTGGCCAAGGCACGCCTGGCCGAAATCAACCAGCTGCGCGCGTTGCGCATTCTCAGCCTGCCGTGTTCTACCGGCGAGGAACCCTATTCGATTGCCATGGCCTTGCTCGATGCTGGCTTGGCACCGCACCAGTTCAAGGTGCAGGGGATGGATGTCAGCCCGTTATCGGTAGAGCGGGCCCGGCGTGGGGTGTATGGCAAGAATTCCTTTCGCGGCAGTGATATCGAGTTTCGCGAGCGCCACTTCGCGGAAGGGCCAGACGGTTATCGCATTGCCGACCGCGTTCGTGAGCAAGTGCGGCTGCAAGTCGGCAACTTGCTCGATCCGGCATTGCTCGCCAATGAGCCGACCTACGATTTTGTGTTCTGCCGCAACTTGCTGATCTACTTCGACCAGCCGACCCAGAAACAAGTGTTCGATGTGCTCAAAGCGCTCACCCACGTAGACGGCGTGTTGTTTATCGGCCCGGCCGAAGGCAGCTTGCTGGGGCGCCACGGCATGCGTTCGATAGGCGTGCCGCAATCCTTTGCGTTCAGCCGACACGTGGAGCCGGTCAAGCCGGAGCCCGTGTTTGTGCCAATGCCGGCACCCGTGCCGCAGCGCAGCGCAGCACCGATTCCGCCCAAGCCGCGCCCGTTCAGCACCGTCACCGCCCAGGTGCTGCCGATCAAGGCGCTGCAGACGGATGCCGGTGATTTGCTCAGCCGGATCGCCACCCTGGCCAACGAGGGTAAAAGCATCGAGGCCCGTGCTGCCTGTGAGCAGTATTTGAGCAACCATCCGCCGGCCGCCCAAGTGTTTTACTGGCTGGGGCTGCTCAGTGATGTGGCCGGAAGCGCCCTGGAAGCCCAGGGCTATTATCGAAAAGCCTTGTACCTGGAACCGCAGCATCCGCAGGCCCTGATGCACCTGGCCGCGTTGCTTGAGTCCCAGGGCGACAGTGCGGGGGCGCGCCGTTTGCAGGCGCGGGCCGCCCGTAGTGAGCGAGCTGACAGTGAGTCCAAACGATGAGTAGTCCTGACGTGCTCGACACCGCCGGCCTGGACCTGACCCTGACTGATACCCAAGCCATCGACGACTGCTGGAACCGTATCGGCATCCATGGCGACAAGTCCTGCCCCTTGCTGGCCGAACATATTCACTGTCGCAATTGCTCGGTGTATTCCGCCGCCGCCACGCGACTGCTTGACCGCTATGCCTTGCAGCAGGATGAGCGTCACGCGGTGGCCGCCGTTGCCGTCGATGAGCAGGTGGTTACCCGTTCCCTGCTGATGTTCCGCCTCGGCGAAGAATGGCTGGGCATCGCCACCCGTTGCCTGGTGGAAGTGGCGCCGTTGCAACCGATTCATTCCCTGCCGCACCAGCGTTCACGGGCATTGCTCGGCGTGGCCAACGTGCGCGGCGCACTGGTGGCATGTCTGTCGCTGGTGGAACTGCTCGGCCTGGACGCCACCCATAACGGCGCGTCGGGCGGGCGCAGCATGCCGCGCATGTTGATCATCGCAGCACAAGACGGTCCGGTGGTGGTGCCGGTAGATGAAGTCGACGGCATCCATGCCATCGATGAGCGCACCCTGCAGGCGGCGTCGGTCTCCGGCACCCAGGCCAGTGCGCGATTCACCCAAGGCGTGTTGCAGTGGAAAGGCCGCAGCTTGCGCTGGCTGGACGAGGCGCAATTGCTGTCCGCCGTGACCCGGAGCCTCACATGACCCCCGACCAGATGCGCGATGCCTCGCTGCTGGAGCTGTTCAGCCTGGAAGCCGATGCACAGACCCAGGTATTGAGCGCGGGCCTGCTGGCCCTGGAGCGCAACCCGACCCAGGCCGACCAACTGGAAGCCTGCATGCGCGCCGCCCACTCGCTCAAGGGCGCGGCGCGCATTGTCGGGGTGGATGCAGGTGTCAGCGTGGCCCATGTCATGGAGGATTGCCTGGTCAGCGCCCAAGAAAACCGCCTGTACCTGCAACCCGAACATATCGACGCGCTGCTGCAGGGCACCGACTTGTTGATGCGCATCGCCACGCCTGGCAATGACGTAGGTTCGGCGGATATAGACGCCTATGTGGCGTTGATGGAGCGGCTGCTCGACCCGTCGCAACCGATTGCCAAGGCCGCGCCACCCCCACTGTCCGAACCCGCCCCGGCGCCGTTGGTTGAAGCGTTGCCCCCGGAGCTTGAGCCTGAGGCCGCGCCGTCGGTCATGTCCACGCCACCGCGCCAGAGCAAGCCCATGACCGAAGGTGGCGAGCGCGTGTTGCGCGTCACCGCCGAGCGCTTGAACAGCCTGTTGGACCTGTCCAGCAAATCCCTGGTGGAAACCCAGCGGCTCAAGCCTTACTTGGCGAGCATGCAGCGCCTCAAGCGTATTCAGAGCAACAGCGCGCGAGCATTGGATGCGCTGGACGGCCAACTCAGAGCCCTGGATTTGAACCTCGAAGCCCAGGAAGCCCTGGCTGACACTCGCCGCTTGCTGAGCGAAGCCCAGGCCCTGCTGGCGGAAAAAACCGCCGAACTGGATGAGTTTGGCTGGCAGGCCGGGCAGAGAGCCCAGGTGCTCTACGACACGGCGCTGGCCTGCCGCATGCGGCCATTTGCCGATGTGCTGGCCGGCCAGGTGCGTATGGTCCGGGACCTCGGCCGCAGCCTCGGTAAGCAGGTGCGCCTGGAGATCGAGGGCGAAAAAACCCAGGTCGACCGCGATGTGTTGGAAAAGCTCGAGGCGCCGCTCACCCATTTGCTACGTAATGCTGTCGACCATGGTATCGAGATGCCCGAGCAGCGGATTCTGGCGGGGAAACCGGCTGAAGGGCTGATTCGCCTGCGTGCTTCCCATCAGGCGGGCTTGCTGGTGCTGGAATTGAGCGATGACGGGAATGGCGTCGACCTTGAGCGCCTGCGTGGCACGATTGTCGACCGGCACCTGTCGCCGCTGGAAACCGCCCTGCGCTTGAGCGAGGAAGAGCTGCTGACGTTCCTGTTCCTGCCGGGTTTCAGCCTGCGCGACAAAGTCACCGAAGTGTCCGGGCGCGGCGTCGGCCTGGACGCGGTGCAGCATATGGTCCGGCAATTGCGCGGCGCGGTGGTGCTGGAGCAAACGGCGGGGCAGGGCAGTCGCTTCCACTTGGAAGTGCCGTTGACCCTGTCGGTGGTGCGCAGTCTGGTGGTGGAGGTCGGCGACGAAGCCTACGCCTTCCCGCTGGCGCATATTGAGCGCATGTGCGACCTGGCGCCGGATGACATCGTCCAGCTGGAGGGTCGCCAGCATTTCTGGCACGAGGGCCGGCATGTCGGCCTGGTCGCCGCCAGCCAGTTGTTGCAGCGTCCGACGGCGCAAAACAATGACGAAACATTGAAAGTCGTGGTGATACGCGAACGCGATGCGGTGTACGGCATTGCGGTAGAGCGTTTTATCGGCGAGCGCACGTTGGTGGTGTTGCCGCTGGATGATCGCCTGGGCAAGGTCCAGGACATCTCTGCCGGCGCCTTGCTCGATGACGGCTCAGTGGTGTTGATCGTTGACGTTGAGGACATGCTGCGTTCGGTGGACAAACTGCTCAACACCGGGCGCTTGGAGCGCATCGCAAGACGCAGCCAGCAGGCTACTGAAGCCCCGCGTAAACGGGTGCTGGTGGTGGATGACTCGCTGACCGTACGTGAGTTGCAACGCAAGTTGTTACTCAACAGGGGTTATGAAGTGGCTGTCGCGGTCGATGGCATGGATGGCTGGAACGCGCTGCGTTCCGAAGACTTTGACCTGCTTATCACTGACATTGATATGCCTCGCATGGATGGTATTGAATTGGTCACACTCCTGCGCCGCGACAGTCGCCTGCAATCGTTGCCGGTGATGGTGGTCTCGTACAAGGATCGCGAAGAAGACCGGCGCCGTGGACTGGACGCTGGCGCCGACTATTATTTAGCCAAAGCCAGTTTCCACGATGACGCCTTGCTCGACGCCGTGGTTGAACTGATTGGAGGTGCCCGGGCATGAGGATTGCGATCGTCAATGACATGCCCCTGGCCGTGGAGGCGCTGCGCCGTGCGTTGAGTTTCGAGCCCGCCCACGAAGTGGTGTGGGTGGCCAGCAATGGCCAGGAAGCCGTGGAGCGCTGCGCCGAATTGACCCCGGACCTGATCCTGATGGACCTGATCATGCCGGTGATGGACGGTGTGGAAGCCACCCGGCAGATCATGGCCGAGACGCCGTGCCCGATCGTGATCGTCACGGTGGACCGCCAGGCCAATGTCAGCCGTGTGTTCGAAGCCATGGGCCATGGCGCCCTGGATGTGGTGGATACACCGGCGCTGGGCGTAGGCAACCCCAAGGATGCGGCGGCACCGTTGCTGCGCAAGATCCTTAACATTGGCTGGTTGATTGGTCAGCGCGGCAGTCGCGTGCGTGCCGAAACCGCGCCCCAGCGCGTCATCGGCAAGCGCCAGAGCCTGGTGGCCATCGGCTCGTCGGCGGGTGGGCCGGCGGCCCTGGAAGTCCTGCTCAAGGGCTTGCCACGGGACTTTCCCGCCGCCATTGTGCTGGTGCAGCATGTGGATCAAGTGTTCGCCGCCGGCATGGCCGAGTGGCTGAGCAGTGCATCCGGCCTGCCGGTGCGCCTGGCCCGTGAAGGCGAACCGCCACAAAGCGGTGTGGTATTGCTGGCGGGTACCAACCACCACATCCGGCTGTTGAAAAACGGCACGCTGGCCTATACCGCCGAGCCGGTGAACGAGATTTACCGGCCTTCCATCGACGTGTTTTTCGAGAGCGTCGCCAGCCACTGGAATGGTGATGCCGTTGGCGTATTGCTGACCGGCATGGGGCGCGATGGCGCCCAGGGCCTCAAGTTACTGCGTGAACAAGGATATTTGACCATCGCCCAGGACCAACAGAGTTCGGCGGTGTATGGCATGCCCAAAGCGGCGGCGTCGATTAATGCCGCTGTTGAAATTCGCCCATTGGATAGAATTGCGCCCCGATTGCTGGAGGTCTTTGCAAAATGATCAAGACCTCCCGTGGTGCTCGCTTGCAGGTAGTAATTCAGGTGACTGCACATGAATGATTTACAGCTCGACGACTTCAAGACCGACGAAAATGCCGCCATGGTGTTGCTGGTCGACGACCAGGCGATGATCGGCGAAGCCGTGCGGCGCGGCCTGGCCCACGAAGAAAACATCGACTTCCACTTTTGCGCCGACCCGCACCAGGCGATTGCCCAGGCCATTCGCATCAAGCCGACGGTGATTCTGCAAGACTTGGTCATGCCGGGTCTGGACGGCCTGACCCTTGTGCGCGAATACCGCAATCACCCGGCCACGGCGAATATCCCGATCATCGTGCTGTCCACCAAGGAAGACCCGCTGATCAAGAGCGCCGCCTTTGCCGCTGGGGCCAATGATTACCTGGTGAAGTTGCCGGACAACATTGAACTGGTGGCGCGCATTCGCTATCACTCGCGCTCCTATATGACGTTGTTGCAACGGGACGCAGCCTACCGTGCGCTGCGGGTCAGCCAGCAGCAACTGCTGGACACCAACCTGGTGCTGCAACGCCTGATGAACTCCGACGGTCTTACCGGGCTGTCTAATCGTCGTCACTTCGACGAGTACCTGGAACTGGAATGGCGCCGTGCCATGCGTGACCAGACCCAGCTCTCGCTACTGATGATCGACGTGGACTTCTTCAAGACCTACAACGACAGTTTTGGCCACGTCGAAGGCGATGAGGCCCTGCGCAAGGTCGCTGCTGCCATCCGTGAAGCCAGCAGCCGCCCTTCGGATTTACCGGCGCGGTACGGCGGTGAAGAGTTTGCCCTGGTGCTGCCGAACACTTCGCCCGGTGGGGCACGTCTGGTCGCCGAAAAGCTGCGTATGGCGGTGGCCGCGCTGAAAATCCCGCACATTGCGCCTACCGAAGGGTCGAGCCTGACCATCAGCATCGGGCTTTCAACCCTGACGCCGGTGCAGGGCACGGATGGTCGGCAACTGATCATGGCAGCGGACAAGGGCTTGTATACGGCCAAGCATAATGGGCGTAACCAAGTCGGTATCGAATAACCAGAGCCCTTACCCCATTCAAGTGTGGGAGGGGGCTTGCTCCCGATGGCAGTCTGTCAGTCAATGGTGTTGTGACTGACCCACCGCTATCGGGGGCAAGCCCCCTCCCACATTTGGATCTGCATTGGCCTTGGAGATTGTGTACAAAACCCGCCTTTTCGCCAAGCGGGCTGCCGTTTCCCCCCGTTTGCCGTTATACTCGCCGGCTTTCAAAAGTTCGCCAACGAGTGCTGCCCGCCATGGAAATCAACCCGATCCTTAACACCATCAAGGACCTGTCCGAGCGCTCCGAAACTATTCGGGGGTATCTTTGACTACGATCAAAAGCATGAGCGTCTGACCGAAGTCAATCGCGAGCTTGAAGATCCGAGTGTCTGGAACAAACCTGAATATGCCCAGGAACTGGGCCGCGAGCGCGCTGCGCTGGCGCAGATCGTCGACACCCTCGACGAACTGAACACCGGTCTGGCCGATTGCCGTGACCTGCTGGACATGGCCGTCGAAGAAAACGACGAAGGCGCAGTGGGCGATGTCGTCGCCGAGCTGGCCCGTCTCGAGGAAAGCCTCGCCAAGCTTGAATTCCGTCGCATGTTCAGCCATGAAATGGACCCGAACAACGCCTACCTGGACATCCAGGCCGGTTCCGGCGGCACCGAGGCCCAGGACTGGGCCAACATCCTGCTGCGCATGTACCTGCGCTGGGCGGATAAACGCGGTTTTGATGCAACCATCATGGAACTGTCAGCCGGTGAAGTCGCCGGGATCAAGGGCGCGACCGTGCACATCAAGGGCGAATACGCCTTTGGCTGGCTGCGTACCGAGATCGGCGTGCACCGCCTGGTGCGCAAGAGCCCGTTCGACTCCGGCAACCGTCGTCACACTTCGTTCTCCGCGGTGTTCGTCTCCCCGGAAATCGACGACAAGGTCGAGATCGAGATCAACCCGGCCGACCTGCGGATCGACACCTACCGTTCCTCCGGTGCCGGTGGTCAGCACGTAAACACCACCGACTCGGCCGTACGTATCACCCACGTACCGACCAACACCGTGGTCAGCTGCCAGAACGAACGTTCCCAGCACGCGAACAAGGACACCGCCATGAAAATGCTGCGGGCCAAGTTGTACGAGCAGGAAATGCAGAAGCGCAACGCCGCTTCCCAGGCGCTGGAAGACACCAAGTCGGATATCGGCTGGGGTCACCAGATCCGTTCTTATGTGCTCGATGCGTCGCGGATCAAGGATCTGCGCACTAACATCGAACGCAGCGACTGCGACAAGGTGCTCGACGGCGACATCGACGAATACCTGGAAGCCAGCCTGAAATCGGGCCTGTAAAGAACCCTGTAGGAGCGGGCTTGCCCGCGATCCCCAGCCGAAGGCTGGGGAAAACGTATCTGTGATGGAATTTCAAAAGACATGAGCGACCAACAACTCGACCCGCAAGCCCTGCAACAGGAAGAAAACTCCCTGATCGCCCTGCGCAAGGAAAAGCTTGCTGCCGAGCGCGCCAAGGGCAATGCCTTCCCGAACGACTTCCGCCGCGACAACTACTGCGATGCCTTGCAGAAGCAGTACGCGGACAAGACCAAGGAAGAGCTGGCCGAGGCTGCAATTCCGGTCAAGGTTGCCGGTCGCATCATGCTCAACCGTGGCTCGTTCATGGTGATCCAGGACATGACCGGGCGTATCCAGGTCTACGTCAACCGCAAGACTTTGTCTGAAGAAACCCTGGCCGCGGTGAAAACCTGGGACATGGGCGACATCATTGCCGCCGAAGGCACCCTGGCCCGTTCCGGCAAGGGTGACCTGTACGTCGAAATGACCAGCGTGCGCCTGCTGACCAAATCCCTGCGCCCGCTGCCGGACAAGCACCACGGCCTGACCGATACCGAACAGCGCTACCGTCAGCGCTACGTTGACCTCATCGTCAACGAAGACGTACGCCAGACCTTCCGTGTGCGTTCGCAAGTCATCGCGCATATCCGCAGCTTCCTGATGAAGCGCGACTTCCTCGAAGTCGAAACGCCGATGCTGCAGACGATTCCTGGTGGCGCCGCAGCCAAGCCGTTCGAAACCCACCACAATGCGCTGGACATGGAAATGTTCCTGCGTATCGCGCCTGAGCTGTACCTCAAGCGCCTGGTGGTTGGCGGCTTCGAGAAAGTCTTCGAGATCAACCGCAACTTCCGTAACGAAGGCGTTTCGACTCGTCACAACCCTGAATTCACCATGTTGGAGTTCTATCAGGCCTACGCCGACTACGAAGACAACATGGACCTGACCGAAGAACTGTTCCGCGAACTGGCCCAACTGGTCCTGGGCAGCACCGACGTGCCGTACGGCGACAAGGTGTTCCACTTCGGCGAGCCGTTCGTGCGTCTCTCGGTGTTTGATTCGATCCTCAAGTACAACCCTGAGTTGACCGCTGACGACCTGAACGATATCGACAAGGCCCGTGCCATCGCCAAGAAAGCCGGTGCCAAGGTGCTGGGCTTCGAAGGCCTGGGCAAATTGCAGGTGATGATTTTCGAAGAACTGGTGGAGCACAAGCTGGAACAGCCGCACTTCATTACCCAGTACCCGTTCGAAGTATCGCCGCTGGCCCGTCGCAACGATGACAACCCGAACGTCACCGATCGTTTCGAACTGTTCATCGGCGGCCGCGAAATCGCCAACGCCTACTCCGAGCTTAACGACGCGGAAGACCAGGCCGAGCGCTTCATGGCCCAGGTGGCCGACAAGGACGCCGGCGACGACGAAGCCATGCACTACGACGCCGACTTCGTTCGCGCCCTGGAATACGGCATGCCGCCGACCGCTGGTGAAGGCATCGGCATCGACCGCCTGGTGATGTTGTTGACCAACTCGCCGTCGATCCGCGACGTGATCTTGTTCCCGCACATGCGGCCACAAGCGTAACCGTAGCGAAATCCGAAGCCGCCTTTTATAAGGCGGCTTTTTTATGGGGCGTATACAAGCGTCAAGCGAACAGCGCCAGGTTTTGATCTATTCAAGGATGTGTGTGGTGAACCGCGTAATGGCTCAAGAAGGCGCCGCCGGCATTGCTGCTGCCGTGGCTGAAAGTGTCCAGTACCAGGGCCGCAAGGCCAGTCGCCGGGGCAGCGAGCAACGCCGGCAAGACATTCTCGATGCGGCCATGCGCATCGTCGTGCGCGACGGCGTGCGGGCTGTGCGCCATCGTGCGGTGGCGGCGGAGGCAGGCGTGCCGTTGTCGGCCACCACTTATTACTTCAAGGATATCGACGACCTGCTCACCGATACCTTTGCCCAATACGTCGAACGCAGCGCTGCGTTCATGGGTAAGCTCTGGGTGCGCAACGAGGGGCTGCTGCGCGAGATGGTCGCTTATGGCGATGGCAGCCCCGAGTCCCGTTCGCAACTGGCCGACGACATAGCGCGGTTGACCGCCGATTACGTCATGCGTCAACTGACCAACCGCCGCGAGTACCTGATGGCCGAGCAGGCGTTTCGTCAGGAAGCCTTGCTCAATCCGCGTCTGGCCGAACTGGTGCGTTCCCACCAGCAGATTTTGTTGCAGGGCACTGGGCAGTTTTTCCAGGTATTGGGCTCCCGCGAGCCACAACAGGATGCCAAAGTGTTGACGGCGATTATCGGTCGGATGGAGTATCAGGGCCTGCTTGGCGGCCCAGCGCCGCTGACCGGTGAGGAGATGCTTGAGATCCTCAAGCGTTACATGCATTTGGTGTTGGCCTCGGTCTGACACTACGCTGCTACAGGTGAGGCTCAACCTGCGCTTGTCGCGCGCGGGCCGACAACGTTTAAAGAGGAAGCACCAGGTGGACGATTACCAGCAGACGATACGCACCTTGTCTGATCGCATTGTGCTGGCGCAAACACCGATTCGCGTCCTTGACGCCGTGAAATGGGACGAGAGCATTCGCCAGGGGTTCCTCAAGGCCAAGGGCAAGGCCATGCCCGCGGTGGATCGCGATTACTACCTCAACCGGCCGCTGTCGTTCGATTCCAGTGCGGTGAAGCTGGAGTTCCAGAACATCGAGCGCGACATCACCCGTCGCCTCGGCCAGTTCAGCCCGGTGGGGCAGATCATGCGTCGCATGTGTCGCGAATACCGCATGGTGGTGCGCATGCTCGAAGCCCGTGGCACCGAGGACTTCGGCCTGATCTCCCAGGAACTGTACGGCGCTGCCTCCGATGCTTTCCACGCGGGTGACCCGACGCTGGCAGACCTTGGCTTGATGCTCTCCGACTATCTGAACAATATCGATGGCCGTGGTGACCTGAAGGACGAAGCCAAGACCCTGACGGCCAAGGATGCCGTCGCCTTGCTGCAAACCCGCCTGAACAAGGTGTTTGGCGAGGCCGAAGAAACCATCCGTGTGTTCGAGTCCGACGGTATCGTTGCCGACGCAGCGGCGGGCGCGGACTACATCAAGATCCGCGCCGATGCGATGTTCAACGAGCGTGACGTGCGTGCCCTGGAAGTGCATGAAGGCCTGGTGCACGTTGGCACGACCCTCAACGGCTTGAACCAGCCGATCTGCACCTTCCTCTCCAAGGGGCCACCGTCGTCCACCGTGACCCAGGAAGGTCTGGCGATTCTGATGGAGATCATTACGTTCGCCTCCTACCCGAGCCGCCTGCGTAAACTGACCAACCGTACTCGTGCCATCCATATGGTGGAGGAGGGCGCCGACTTTTTGCAGGTGTTCGAGTTCTTCCGTGAGCAGGGCTTTGAGATGGCAGAAAGCTACGGCAATGCCAGCCGGGTATTCCGGGGCTCGGTGCCGACCGGTCTGCCGTTTACCAAGGATCTGTCCTACCTCAAGGGTTTCATCATGGTCTACAACTACATCCAGCTCGCCGTACGCAAGGGCAAGCTGGAACAAGTGCCGCTGCTGTTCTGCGGGAAGACCACCCTGGAGGACATGCGCACCTTGCGCCAACTGGTCGACGAAGGCCTGGTGGTGCCGCCCAAATACCTGCCCGAGCAATTTCGCGACATGAATGCGCTGGCGGCGTGGATGTGCTTCTCCAACTTCCTCAACCACCTGAGCCTGGACCGGATCGAGGCGGATTACTCGAATATCCTGTAAAGGATGTGACTGACGAAACCGGATCAAAAATGTGGGAGCTGGCTTTTGTGGGAGCCGGGCTTGCCCGCGATGCAGGCACCTCGGTGTGTTAGTCACACCGCGGTGATGCCATCGCAGGCAAGCCAGCTCCCACAAAAGCCCACACACATTTGGATCTCGACGAGTCTGGAAATTTTCGCTAAATCACGAGGCTTCAACGGATGAGAATCCTCGGCATTCTATGCCTGCTGCTTGCATTGAACGGCTGCAGCTCGCTGTTGTTTTACCCCGAGCCCGGCCTGCCGTTCACGCCGGACAAAGCGCACCTGCAATACCGTGACGTCACCCTCACCACCGCCGACGGTGTAAAGCTGCACGCCTGGTGGTTGCCGGCCAAGCCCGGCGTGCTGCTCAAGGGCACGGTGCTGCACCTGCACGGTAATGGCGGCAACCTGGCCTGGCACCTCGGCGGCAGTTGGTGGTTGCCGGAGCAGGGCTATCAAGTGTTACTGCTGGACTACCGCGGCTACGGGTTATCGGAAGGCAAGCCGTCATTGCCAGCGATCTACCAGGATCTCGATGCGGCCTTCAATTGGCTCGACCAAGCACCCGAAACCCAAGGCCAACCTGTGGTGGTTCTCGGGCAAAGCCTGGGCGGTGCGCTGGCGGTGCATTACCTGGCCGAACACCCGGAGCGCCAGCCCCGGCTCAAGGCCCTGGTGCTGGATGGCGTGCCCGCCAGTTATCGTGACGTAGGGCAATTCGCCTTGAGCACCTCTTGGTTAACATGGCCGTTCCAGGTGCCGCTGTCTTGGCTGGTGCCCGATGCGGACAGCGCGATCAACGCGATGCCAGCGCTGACCGGTGTGCCCAAGCTGTTGTTCCATAGTCTGGATGATCCGATTGTGCCGTTGGTCAACGGTATCCGCCTGTATCAGGCCGCACCGCCGCCGCGTGTGTTGCAACTGACCCGTGGCGAGCATGTGCAGACCTTTGCCGACAAGACCTGGCAAACCGTGATGCTGCGTTACCTGGATGACCCGCAACACTTCAACGGCCTGCGCCGCTTGGGCGAGATTCCGAATTATCCGATTCCTAAAGTTGATTCATCAGAGAGCCCGCAATGAGTGAAGAACGCAACATGATCCCGCTGATCCTCACCGGCATCGGCACCATCATCGGTACCGTCGGGTGCCTGTGGTTCTACGGTTATCTGCATTTCGCCAAGCCGGAGGATGCGCTGCTGCTCAGCGATTTCACCATGCTCAAGACCGTGCCCGGCGAGGATTACAAGATCTCACTGACCCCGGCGGCACAAGTGGCGCAGTGCGTCGATGGCGTGCTGGTGATGTTCGACACCGAGCAGAAGGGACTCAGCGGCGTGTTGGTGAACAACAAGAAGCAGGCGGTGCGTTGCATGGGGCAGGAGACACCGCAACTGGAACAGTAGGATTGAGTGTGTCGGAAAAGCTGGAACCACTTTGAGTGAGTTACCACAACTGAACGGTAGTGCTGGTTCAGTTCGTTCTGTCACTTAATTTGGAGTCACATATGGTTAATAAAGTTGGATCTCCTCAGAGTGGTTTTGGGGGCGTGGGAGCTGGACAGCAGTCCGGTGGTTCGAACGACCACATGAAGCGTATCGAAGAGTTAATGGCCAAGATTGCGCAGCAAAAAGGCCAGGGCGCAGGCGGCTCCCAGGGGGGCGGGGGCTCCCAAGGTGCAGGGAAAAGTTCTGAAGAGGAGGAACTGGAAGCACTTCTGAGACAACTTGCCGGCCAGGGTCCCCAGCAGAACCCAGGTGCAGGAGGCGGTGGACAGGGGGCTGGGTCTGGCAGTGGTGGTGGACAGATTCAATTTCCCTCACCTCAGTGATGTGAACGGTTGGAACCATCGTGCGTCCGAAGCCACAGAAAGCGGTGTGACTTATACAGATCGGGGCCGAGAAAGTGGCGATAACTATTGCTGCGATACGCAACATGCTGGACATGGCCAGGGCGCATGAGGCGCTGGAGCGCAGATACGCTCAGGAGAAAGAAGACCAGCAACATGCTCCCACGCTTGCGGATAATGACTTTGGCTCGAAGATAAAGATGCCGGAGGAAGATACGCACCGTACTGTCCAGTTTGACGAACCGAAAAAAAACCCACCGTGAGGTGGGTTTTCTTATCCAGCGCCAATCAATCAGTTAGCAATGGAAGACCGTGGCTTGACCGGCTGGTTGTCGTTGGAAATAGTCACCTCAACGCGACGGTTCATGGCACGGCCAGACACGCTGCCATTGTCGGCAACCGGGTATTCCTTGCCGTAACCCTGGGTCACGATGCGCGAGATATCCACGCCTTGTTGAGCCAGTGCACGTTGTACCGAAGCGGCGCGACGCTCAGACAGGCTCTGGTTGTACGAATCGGAACCGGTGCTGTCGGTGTAGCCTTCGACGATCACTTTACGGTCCGGGTTATTGCGCAGGAACTGCGCCAGCTTGGTGATGTTTACCAGACCGCTGGATTTCAGGTCGGACTTGTTGGTGGCGAAGAGCACGTCACCGAAAGTCACCAGGGTGCCACGGTCGGTCTGCTTGGCGTTCAGGCTGTCTTGCAGTTGCTTGATCTGCGCATCACGGGCCTCCAACAGGGCTTTGGCACGTTCGTCACCCGCGTTTTTCAGCTTGGCTTCGGATTCACGCAGCACGATGGTGTCTTTAGCCACTTCCACGCGCTGGTTGGTCAGGTAGGCCAACTGGTCGACTTTCTTCTCGTCTTCCTTGTCACGGTAGGCTTTCTCTGCCTTGTCCAGCCATTCGCTGGCGTCTTTGGTTTCCAGCGCCGCGACCTTGGTGGATTGCGGGTTGGCTTGCAGGGCCGAGAAGTTGGTCCGGGCGTTTTCCAGGTTCTGGTTCGGCGGGGTGGAGCAGGCCGCCAGAGCAACGCTCATTGCCAACAGGGCAGGGATCATCAATTGTTTACGCATAATCGTGTCGTCCTTTCAATTCGATATCGGGTGCAATGCAATCAGGGGCGGCGGCTTATTGCTGCTTGATAACAGCCGGGCGCATACCTTCCTGACGCAGCTCCTGGACAGCTTTCTGGGAATCCTTCACGGCCTGTTGGGCTTTGGCTGCCTGAGCCTTACGCTCTGCAACGCGAGCGTCCCACTCAGCTTGTTCGGCCAACTGACGAGCTTTGCCGTAGTCCTTGTCGTGCATAGCGATTTCGGCTGCTTTGAGCTTGTCTTGGGCCGACTTCATTTCCACCGCTGCGAATTCGGTGCCGCCGGCACTGACTGCGCTATTGACCGCCGATTGAGTCACCGCGTATTGCTCGGTCGGAGGGTTGCCTGCGCAGCCCGCCAGGACGAAGCTGGTGCCGATTGCCAGAGCGGCCAATTTGAGCCCGCGCAGGTGGTTAAACGAGGATTTGGCAGTGCTGGTCTTCATCGTCTTCAACTCCATTGGATAACTCCTGAAAAACTTCAAAATCCACTTCGTTGGTCAGCGCCAGGGCCCCGGCGGTAAAGCACGAAATGCCCTTTCAAACGGCCGTTCCAAGTGATGGCTTACTGGTTGTGACCGAAGGCTTTTTTTAAAAGTTCAGAGAAGATGGCGATTTGCCTAAAAAAATATTCGACTGATTGGTCAATGTTTAAAAGACGGAACTTTCGCCTCGCACAGCGGTACGCCGGGCCTCTGAAAGGCCCGGAATACCTGGGTTTTAATGGGGTTTATGAATGTTTGTCAGTGCTTCTGTTCGTCGGCACTGGCTGATAGATCGTGCAGATAGCGCCGCGATAATGTGAGAAAGCGCGGTGTAGGGCCGACGTCTTCATACAACGGGTCGCCCTCTTCATCGGTGGCAATCACGTGTTTGCCCTTGATGTACGGAAAGCTGGCTTCCAGTTCTTCCAGGGCGGCCCCTATCAATTCTCCGAGCAGTTCTTCGGGGTGGCGTTTAGGGTACATCTCGGCGATGGCAGCCAGTCTTGCGGCGGACTCCACATCCAAATGGATCGCGTACTCGGTTTTGGTCAGACGACCCTTGGCGGTCTCTTCCCACTGCTGGGCCAGTTCTCGAATTTTCATGGCAACCTCAATTAAGCCTGCGGGTGGCAGGCGCTGATGAGTGACCAGCCGCTGGCGTGGGTAACGTCGCGACTCATAGTTGAGACTAGCTGCAACTCACAAGGTTTAAAGTCTTGTCAGAAACGGATGCCGGCGGCACTCTGGAACCCCTGCGCGTCCCGGATTTCTGGCTGGAGATTGGCTGATGAGTGATATCGATGCACGCTTGCGTGAGGATGTTCACCTGCTGGGTGAGCTGTTGGGCAACACCATTCGAGAGCAATACGGTGATGGTTTTCTCGACAAGATCGAGCAGATCCGTAAAGGCGCCAAGGCGGATCGACGAGGGGCTGGCGATGAATTGAGCGCCAGCCTTAACCAGTTGCAGGAAGACGAACTGTTGCCCGTGGCACGCGCCTTCAACCAGTTCCTCAACCTGGCCAACATCGCCGAGCAGTACCAACTGATTCATCGTCGCGATGAGTCGCAGCCGGCGCCGTTCGAATCCCGCGTGCTGCCGGAGTTGCTGGCTCGCCTGCAACGCGAAGGCCACAGCGACGAGTCCCTGGCCCGCCAGTTGGCGCGGTTGGAGATCGAATTGGTGCTCACGGCCCACCCGACCGAAGTGGCGCGCCGTACCCTGATCCAGAAATACGATGCGATCGCCGCGCAGTTGGCGCTGCAGGATCACCGTGACCTCACCAGCGCCGAGCGCGAGCAGATCCGCGAGCGCCTGCAACGGCTGATCGCCGAAGCCTGGCACACCGAGGAGATCCGTCGTGTGCGGCCGACCCCGGTGGATGAAGCCAAATGGGGCTTCGCTGTGATCGAGCATTCGTTGTGGCAAGCCATTCCCAATTACCTGCGCAAGGCCGATAAGGCGCTATTCGCCGCCACCGGTTTGCATCTTCCCTTGGAGGCGGCGCCGATTCGGTTTGCCTCGTGGATGGGCGGGGACCGTGACGGTAACCCCAATGTCACTGCGCCGGTCACCCGTGAAGTGTTGCTGCTGGCACGTTGGATGGCGGCGGATCTGTATTTGCGTGACGTCGATCACCTGGCCTCGGAGCTGTCGATGCAGCACGCCAGCCCGGCGTTGCAAGCCAAGGTTGGGGACAGTGTCGAACCCTATCGCGCCTTGCTCAAGCAATTGCGTGAACGCCTGCGTGCCACGCGCCAGTGGGCGCACACCTCGTTGAGCGCGGCCACCCCGTCCAGCGCCGAGGTGCTGCAAAACAATCGTGATCTGCTGGAGCCGCTGGAGTTGTGCTACCAGTCGCTGCATGAGTGCGGCATGGGCGTGATCGCCGACGGGCCGCTGCTCGACTGCCTGCGTCGTGCGGTGACATTCGGCTTGTTCCTGGTGCGCCTCGATGTACGCCAGGACTCCAGTCGCCATTCGGCGGCCATGACTGAAATCACCGATTACCTGGGCCTTGGCCGTTACGAGGACTGGGACGAAGAGGTGCGCATCGCCTTCCTGATGAAGGAACTGGCCAATCGTCGACCGCTGCTGCCGGGTTACTTCAAACCGTCGGCGGATACCGCTGAAGTGTTGAATACCTGCAAGGAAATCGCTGCCGCACCTGCCGCATCGCTGGGCTCCTACGTCATCTCCATGGCGGGTGCCGCGTCGGATGTACTGGCGGTGCAATTGCTGCTCAAAGAGTCGGGCGTACAACGCCCGATGCGTGTGGTGCCCCTGTTTGAAACCCTGGCCGACCTGGATAACGCCGGGCCTGTGATGGAGAAACTGTTGCTGCTGCCGGGGTACAGGGCGCGTCTGCAAGGCCCGCAGGAAGTGATGATTGGCTATTCGGATTCGGCCAAGGATGCGGGCACCACGGCAGCCGCTTGGGCGCAGTACCGAGCGCAGGAACGTCTGGTGGAGATCTGCCGTGCGCAGCAGGTGGAGTTGCTGTTGTTCCACGGTCGTGGCGGCACCGTTGGCCGGGGCGGCGGCCCGGCTCACGAGGCGATTCTGTCGCAGCCGCCAGGCTCGGTGGCGGGGCGCTTCCGCACGACCGAACAAGGGGAGATGATTCGCTTCAAGTTCGGCTTGCCGGACATTGCCGAGCAAAACCTCAACCTCTACCTGGCGGCGGTGCTGGAAGCCACGCTGTTACCGCCGCCACCACCTGAGCCTGCCTGGCGTCATTTGATGGATGAATTGGCGGCAGACGGTGTCAGTGCTTACCGCGCCGTAGTGAGGGAAAATCCGCAATTTGTTGAGTATTTCCGACAGTCCACCCCGGAGCAGGAGTTGGGGCGCCTGCCGCTGGGCAGTCGTCCGGCCAAGCGACGTGCGGGCGGCATTGAAAGCCTGCGCGCTATTCCATGGATCTTCGGCTGGACCCAAACCCGCTTGATGCTACCGGCCTGGCTCGGCTGGGAAGCGGCATTGAGCAAGGCGCTGGAACGCGGTGAAGGTGAGTTGCTGGGGCAGATGCGCGAGCAGTGGCCGTTCTTCCGCACGCGTATCGACATGCTGGAAATGGTGCTGGCCAAGGCCGATGCCGACATTGCCCGTCTCTATGACGAGCGTTTGGTGCAGCCTGACCTGCTGCCATTGGGTGTGCACTTACGCGACCTATTGTCGCAGGCGTGCAATGTGGTGCTTGGCCTGACCGGCCAGTCGCAACTGCTGGCCCATAGTCCGGATACCTTGGAGTTCATCCGTCTGCGCAACACCTACCTTGACCCTCTGCACCTGTTGCAGGCCGAGTTGCTGGCACGTTCCCGTCAACAGGAAGCTGCGCAAGACAGCCCTCTGGAACAGGCGCTGCTGGTGTCCGTGGCCGGTATTGCCGCGGGTTTGCGCAACACCGGCTGAGGTTTTTCGCGTGTTCTCAAAGGCTTGCGAATAAACATGGCGGGCCGCGCTGAAAAGGGCGGCTGGCGTTTATGGGGGCGGGTAGCACTCAGGCTTACCGGGCCTATGACGCATGCCGGGCGCGGGTTGCTGCGACTTTTGGCGGCTTGTGTGGTTAAGGCCTGCTGTGTATCTTGATCAGCCTTTGGCCGTTTGGGCGGTCCGAATCCTATTTCTACGAGATTTGCCCCCACGCGGTGAATCCGAGCGTCATCTCTATATAAAAAATTGAGGAGCACATCAATGCGCGTCATTCTGCTGGGAGCTCCCGGGGCCGGTAAAGGTACTCAGGCAAAGTTCATCACTGAAAAGTTCGGCATTCCACAAATCTCCACTGGCGACATGTTGCGTGCTGCCGTCAAGGCCGGCACCGAGCTGGGCCTGATCGCCAAGAGCGTGATGGACAGCGGCGGCCTGGTCTCCGATGACCTGATCATCAACCTGGTCAAGGAACGCATCAGCCAGGAAGACTGCAAGAACGGCTTCCTGTTCGACGGCTTCCCGCGCACCATTCCCCAGGCTGAAGCCCTGGTGAAAGCCGGCGTTGAGCTGGATGCCGTGGTTGAAATCGCCGTTGAAGACGAAGAGATCGTTCAACGTATCGCGGGTCGTCGCGTGCACGAAGCCTCGGGCCGTGTGTACCACACCATCTACAACCCACCGAAGGTTGAAGGCAAGGACGATGTCACCGGCGAAGACCTGGTGCAACGCAAGGACGACACGGAAGAAACCGTGCGTCATCGCCTGTCGGTCTACCATTCCCAGACCAAGCCGCTGGTGGATTTCTACCAGAAGCTGTCCGCAGCCCAAGGCAAGCCGAAGTACAGCCATATCCCTGGCGTGGGTTCGGTAGAAGCCATCACCGCCAAGGTGTTGCAGGCTCTGAGCTGATTCAACGATCAGCTTCTCGTACAACGGCCCGCTTGCGGGCCGTTGTTGTTTATACTGGCGCACTTTTTTTCGACTTGGACACCTACACCGATGAGCACCCTGCTGGCCCTGGACACCGCGACTGAAGCTTGTTCCGTTGCCTTGCTGCACGATGGCAAGGTAACGAGCCACTACGAGGTAATCCCGCGCCTGCATGCACAGAAGCTGTTGCCGATGATCAAGCAACTGCTTGAAGAGGCGGGCACCACGCTTTCCGCCGTGGATGCCATCGCTTTTGGGCGTGGTCCCGGCGCGTTTACCGGCGTGCGTATTGCCATTGGTGTGGTGCAGGGCCTGGCATTTGCGTTGGAGCGTCCGGTGTTGCCGGTCTCCAACCTCGCGGTGCTGGCCCAGCGTGCGTTGCGCGAACACGGTGCCACCCAGGTCGCGGCGGCCATTGATGCGCGGATGGATGAAGTCTACTGGGGTTGCTACCGTGAAACCGCCGGGGAAATGCGCCTGGTTGGTGTCGAGGCCGTGCAGGCACCGGAAGCGTCCGTACTGCCCGGTGATGCCGAGGGCGATTGGTTCGGTGCCGGCACCGGCTGGGGTTATGGTGAGCGTATCGGTGTGCAGACCGTTGGCCAGGCGGCGGATATGTTGCCCCATGCGCAAGACTTGCTGACTTTGGCGCGCTTCGCATTCGAACGGGGCGAAGCGATCCCCGCCGATCAAGCGGCACCGGTTTACCTGCGTGATAAAGTCGCGCAGACCAAGGCCGAACGCGGGATTATTTGACGTCAAAAATGCGGGGATTCGACAGCAAATTTCGCCAATCGTCAGAATTTGATGGGGTTTGTAAACCTTTTACAAATTATGTGTTCTAGTTATCACCAGAGCATTTGCGCACGAAGGAAAGTGCCGCTAAATTGCCATCATTGATACCGAGTCTGCATGTATGCGTATAGACGGCTTCTCCTCACAGTCCTACCCGATCAAGCGCAAGCCGCGTAAGGCGAACGCGACGGTAGACGATGGTGTCGAGGATTCGCCGGACTTCATCGAGGCGCAGTCCGACTCGCCGTCCAACGCCCAGGGTTCTGCAGGCTCGCGCATCGGCGGTCTTCCTGCCCGCCAGCAAGACATGGTCTTCCCGCGCTCCATGAGCAAAAGCGTCGCCACCGCCCTGGCCAGCTACCTGACCACCGCCGGCTTTGTCGAATGGGACATGGAAGTGCTGGGTCTCGATATCCACATCTGATGCGTTTGCCTTACTACATCGGTTGTCCCTCCTGGAGCGAAAACGCTTGGCGTGACTACCTGTACCCGGCCGACGCCCGTTCCGCTGACTACCTCTCCCTGTATTCCCAGGTCTTCAACGCGGTTGAAGGCAACACCACCTTTTACGCCCGACCTTCGGCCGCCACTGTGCAGCGTTGGGCTGAAATCATGCCTGCGGATTTTCGCTTCACCGCCAAATTCCCCGGCGACATCAGCCACGGCGGCGACTTGCGCGAGCAACTGCCGGCGGCGGAAAGTTTTGTCGGCCTGATGAGCCCGCTGGGCGAGCGCGTTTCGCCGTTGTGGCTGCAATTGCCCGCGACGTTTTCGCCACAACGCCTGGGCGAGCTGGCCGGCTTTATCGACAGTTTGGAGCGTCCACTGGCGGTGGAAGTACGTCATCCAGAATTCTTTGCCAAGGGCGATACCGAACGAATGCTCAACCGTCTGTTGCGCGACCGCGGTGTCGAGCGCATCTGCCTCGATCCCCGCGCCTTGTTCAGTTGCACCTCTACCTCGGATGCGGTGCTGCATGCCCAATCGAAAAAGCCTAAGGTGCCACCACGCCCGGCGGCTCTCACTCAGTTTCCACAAGTGCGGTTTATCGGCCATCCAGAGCTGGAAGCCAATGACCCGTTCCTGATCCCATGGGTTGAAAAGATCGCCGTCTGGATCGAAGAAGGGCGCACGCCCTATGTGTTCCTGCACACCTCCGATAACCGCCTGGCCGCTCAGTTGGCGCTGCGCTTTCACGACAAACTGATGGTGCGACTGCCCGGTTTGCCACCCTTGCCGACGTTGCATCGAGAACCCGTGGCGGAGCAACTGGGGTTACTCTAAGGCTCCCTCTTTCCGACAGGAGTCAGTCATGGATGCTCACGCCCTTCGTGCCGAACACTTCAAGGCCCTGCATGAACGTGATCGTGCGTTCGTGATGCCCAATCCGTGGGATGCCGGTTCCGCCATCATGCTAGCCAGTCTTGGCTTCGAAGCCTTGGCCACTACCAGTGCCGGGTTCGCGTTCAGCCTCGGGCGGCCGGATGCGGAAGGCGCGCTCTCCTTGGAAGATACGCTCGGCAATGCCTTAACCATCGTCCGGGCGACTTCGCTGCCGGTGGCGGCCGATCTGGAAAATGGCTTCAGCGACACCCCGGAAGGTTGTGCCCAGACTATCTTGCGGGCGGCGGCCACAGGCATCGTCGGTGGCTCCATCGAGGACGCCACTGGCGTCGCCGTCGACCCTATCTACCCGTTCGATTTGTCGGTTGAGCGCGTGGAAGCGGCTGCCGCGGCGGCCCGCAGCTTGCCCTTTGCCTTTACGCTGACGGCCCGTGCGGAAAACCTCCTGCATGGTCGCCTGGATCTGCCTGACACCATTCGCCGTCTGCAGGCCTACGCCGAAGCTGGTGCCGATGTGTTGTATGCGCCGGCTTTGCGCAGTGCCGAAGAGGTGTTGGCGGTGGTCAAGGCCGTCGCACCCAAGCCGGTGAATGTGTTGATGTCCGGGGGCTTGAAGCTGAGTGTGGCGCAGCTGAGCGCCATGGGTGTGCGGCGTATCAGCGTTGGCTCGGCCTTGGCTCTGGCGGCGTATGGCGAGTTCTATCGGGCGGCGCAGGAAGTGTATGAGCTGGGCACGTTCGACTTCACCGAACGCAAGATGCCGTTCAGCCAGGCCAATGGTTTTTTCAAGGGCTGAATCAGGCGGCCAGTCGAAGGTTGTTGAGGATCAATGGGCGCGCCCAGTGGTAGTCGAAGTCCAATGCCTTCTGTTGCGCCACCAGCTCTTCGGCCGGGTACGGCGTGGCAGGTGGCGGCAGCAGGTCCAGTTCGAACTCGGCAATCGGCAGATGTAGCGGGTGTGGTTCCGGCGCCGGACCAGGTTCGGGCAGAGGTTGACCGGCATTCAACACGATCGGGCGAACCCAGCCGCTTTCGAAATTCTGCTGGCGCTGTTGGGCGACAATTTCTTCCGGCGGGAACGGAGTGGCAGCTGGTGGCAGCAACTCGGTTTCGAATTCGGCGATAGGCAGGAACAGCGGTTCAGGCGGGGCGATCTCGGTGTCTTTCACATCGCACTCACGCTGGGTGAGGATCTGCGACAGCAGGTCGGCGCCTTCGCTGGGTTCTACCGCAGGGTCCAGCGGTGCAGGCGCCTTGGCGGCGAGCGCGTCCGGCGAATCACCGAGTTGTTCGGCCAACGCACGGGCGAAGAAGTCCTGCCACACATGACTCACCCCGGCCAGCGCTTGAGTATTACGCAGGCCGTAGTGGTTGTGGGTCGGCAGTACACCGATGGTTAGGGGAAGAATGTCTGACATTTTTCTCGGTCGACGCTCAGCTCTGGCAAAATACCTGACTGTTGTTTTTATCGGCCGCTGTTGGCCGATCCTTAATATTTTTGAGCGTAGCGATTGATGAGCGAACAACCAGCGGCCAGCCGCATTCGGGTCGAGGCCTTGGCCGAAGGTTTCCAGGCGCGTGCCGAGCAGTGGGCTGGGCAGCTTGGCCTGCCTTTGCAGCTGGAGGAGGCGGACTTTTCCCTGCAAGTAGGGGAGCAAGGCCTGCAACTGCAACAGCTTGGGCCTGACGCACCGGGGCCGGTGCGTGTGGATTTTGTCGAAGGTGGTGCGGCACACCGGCGTTTATACGGTGGTGGCAGCGGGCAGATGATCGCCAAGGCGGTGGGCATTGCCCAAGGCGTACGGCCACGGGTGCTGGACGCTACGGCAGGCCTGGGCAAGGACGCGTTCGTGCTGGCCAGCCTGGGCTGCGAGATGAGCCTGATCGAGCGTCAACCTCTGATCGGCGCCTTGCTCGAAGACGGCTTGGCGCGTGGTGCGGATGATTTCGGGGTGGCGCCGATCGTGGCACGCATGAAGCTGCTCAAGGGCAACTCCATCGACGTGATGCTCAACTGGGAAGGCGAGCCGCCCCAGGTGATCTACCTGGACCCTATGTTTCCTCATCGTGAGAAAACCGCCTTGGTGAAGAAGGAAATGCGCCTGTTCCGCCCCTTGGTGGGCGATGATCCGGACGCACCGGCGTTGCTCGCAGCGGCATTGGCCCTGGCCAGCCACCGCGTGGTGGTCAAGCGCCCACGCAAGGCACCCTGTATTGAGGGGCCGAAGCCGAGCCATGCGTTGGATGGGAAGTCCAGTCGGTATGACATCTACCCGAAGAAAGCGCTCAAGCCCTGAGTGTTTTAGTGGCCTTTAGGGCCTCATCGCAGGCAAGCCAGCTCCCACATTTTGATTTGTGAATACTTTCAAGTGTGGGAGCTGGCTTGCCTGCGATAGCGCCAGCCCAGACAACACAAGGCCTCAGGCCCGATAAGCGCGCATAAACAACCCCACCACCTCTTGCACGTGGGCTTCGGCGGCTTCTTCGGTCAGCTGGCCGCCGCAGCCGTACAGCAAGCAGAAGTTCGCCGTACCCTTGAGCAGGCAGAAGAAGTGCTCGGCTGCCGTAAACGGTTTGTCGATGCTCAGGGCGCCGCTCTGGTCGATCTTGCTCAGCAGGCGCTCCATCCCCTGGAGCATGCGCATGGGGCCGGCTTCGAAGAAGATCTGTGAGAGTTTCACGTCCTGATTGCCGGTGGTCATCATCAACCGGTGCAGGTTCACCGACTCTGCGCTGTTGATCAGGCGATGGAACCCCCGCGCGATATTCAGCAATACAGTCTCTACCGGTATGCCGACCGGAAGTTCGAAATACATCACCGGCAATTGTTCTTCGCACTTGGCGACCACGGCGGCGGTAAACAGGGTCTCTTTGTCGGTGAAGTGGCTGTACACGGTCAATTTCGACACCCCGGCCTCAAGGGCCACGGCGTCCATGCTGGTGCTGGCGTAGCCATTGCTCAAAAACAGGGTTTTCGCTGCTTCGAGGATTGCCTGGCGTTTTGCCATGTCCTTGGGACGCCCGGGGCTATTGGTGTTCACTGGATTGTCGGACATTGTCACCTTTAATACTGGACTGGTGAGTTTGGTATTAATAACATACTGGCCAGTATAATTATTCCTAGCTCTATTTGCGAAAGGTCCTTCAGCATGCGCAGCACTTTCCTGCCCCTTGCGTTGCCTGTCAGCTTGGTCTTCCTCTTGGCCGCTTGCGGTCATGAAGAAGCGGCTCAAACCACCATCCGCCCGGCCATGGTAGTGCAGCCACAACCTTCGACGCAGGGAACGGACAGTTATCCTGGTGAAGTACGCGCACGCTATGAGCCGGACCTGGCGTTTCGCATCGGTGGCAAAGTCAGCAAGCGGCTGGTGGAGGAGGGTGAGCGGGTCAAGGCCAACCAGCCATTGGCCGAACTCGACCCCCAGGACGTGCGCCTGCAACGGGAGGCGACCCGTGCCCAAGTGGCCGCCGCCGAGGCCAACCTGAGCCTGGTGCGTACCGAGCGTGATCGCTACAAGACCCTGATGGACCGTCAGATGGTCAGCCGCTCTCAGTACGACAATTCCGAAAACCTCTATCGCGCAGGTGAAGCGCGCCTCAAGCAAATCAAGGCTGAGTTCGACGTATCCAGCAACCAGGCCGGTTATGCCGTGCTACGTGCGCCACAGGACGGTGTGGTCGCCAAGCGTTCGGTGGAAGTCGGTCAAGTGGTGTCCGCTGGCCAGACCGTATTCACCCTGGCCACCGACGGCGAGCGGGAAGTGTTGATCAGCCTGCCCGAACAAGGCTTCGGCCGGTTCAAGATCGGCCAGCCGGTATCGGTGGAATTGTGGAGCCAGCCGGACCAACGCTTTACCGGACGCATTCGTGAACTGTCTCCCGCAGCCGACCCCAAGTCGCGCACCTTCGCCGCTCGCGTGGCTTTCACGGGTGGCAAAGTCCCGGCTGAGCTGGGCCAAAGCGCCCGGGTTTTCATACAGGCCGAGGGTGTGATTCCGCTATCGGTGCCGTTGTCGGCCCTGAGTGCAGAAAACGGCGCGTCCTACGTCTGGCGTGTGCAGCCCGATAACACTCTGAAGCGCACCCCTGTGCGTATCGGTGCCTTCGGCGAGAAAACCGTACCGGTATTGGAGGGCTTGGCCCCTACCGATTGGGTGATTGCGGCAGGCGTGCATGTCCTCCATGAGGGCCAGCAAGTGCGCCCGGTGGACCGCTCCAACCGAGTTGTGAATCTGGCGGCCAAGGAGTAGTCCCCGATGGGTTTCAATCTTTCCGAATGGGCGTTGCGTAATCGCCAGATCGTACTGTTCCTGATGATCCTGCTGGCAGTGGTCGGCACCTTGTCCTACACCAAGCTTGGGCAAAGCGAAGACCCGCCGTTCACCTTCAAGGCCATGGTGATCAAGACCAACTGGCCCGGCGCTACGGCCCAGGAAGTCTCGCGCCAGGTGACTGAACGCATCGAGAAAAAACTGATGGAGACCGGCGACTACGAACGCATTGTTTCGTTCTCCCGTCCCGGCGAGTCCCAGGTCACCTTTATGGCCCGTGACGCGATGCACTCGGCACAGATTCCAGACCTCTGGTATCAGGTACGCAAGAAGATCAGCGACATTCGCCAGACTCTGCCACCGGATATCCAGGGGCCATTTTTCAACGATGAATTCGGTACCACCTTTGGCAACATCTACGCCCTGACCGGCGACGGTTTCGACTATGCCGTGCTCAAGGACTACGCCGACCGCATCCAGATTCAACTGCAGCGTGTGCCGGATGTGGGCAAGGTCGAGCTACTTGGCCTACAGGACGAGAAGATCTGGATCGAGTTGTCCAACCTTAAGCTCGCCACCCTCGGCTTGCCATTGGCGGCGGTGCAGCAAGCCCTGCAGGAGCAGAATGCGGTCTCCACCGCGGGCTTCTTTGAAACCCCGACCGAGCGGGTACAACTGCGAGTGTCGGGTAACTTCAAGAGCGTGGAGGAGATTCGCAACTTCCCGATTCGTGTCGGTGATCGTACTTTCCGCATCGGCGACGTGGCCGAGATCCACCGTGGCTTCAACGACCCACCTGCTCCGCGCATGCGTTATATGGGGGCAGACGCCATCGGCCTGGCCGTGGCCATGCGTGACGGCGGCGACATTCTGGTACTGGGCAAGGCCCTCGAAGGTGAATTCGCTCGCCTACAGAAGAACCTTCCTGCAGGTATGGAACTGCGCAAGGTGTCGGACCAACCGGCAGCGGTGAAAACCAGCGTCGGCGAATTCGTCCAGGTGCTAGCCGAGGCATTGGCCATCGTATTGTTGGTGAGCTTTTTCTCCCTGGGTGTGCGCACCGGTATGGTGGTGGCCCTGGCGATCCCGCTGGTGCTGGCGATGACTTTTGCCACCATGTATTACCTCGGCATCGGACTGCACAAGATCTCCCTGGGGGCCTTGGTGCTGGCCTTGGGCTTGCTGGTGGACGACGCGATCATCGCCGTGGAAATGATGGCGATCAAGATGGAGCAAGGCTACGACCGGCTTAAAGCAGCGAGCTTCGCCTGGACCAGCACCGCGTTCCCCATGCTGACCGGTACGTTGATCACCGCAGCGGGCTTCCTGCCGATTGCGACTGCGCAATCGAGCACCGGCGAATACACCCGCTCGATCTTCCAGGTGGTGACCATCGCACTGCTGGCCTCATGGGTGGCCGCCGTGGTGTTTGTGCCGTACCTGGGGGAAAAGCTCCTGCCGGACTTGGCCAAGATTCACGCAGCCAAACATGGCGCCGATGGTCCGGATCCCTACGGCACACCCTTCTACCAGCGTGTAAGACGTTTGGTCGAATGGTGTGTGCGTCGACGCAAAACCGTGATCGTCCTGACCCTGCTGCTGTTTATCGGTTCTGTTGCGCTGTTCCGCTTTGTGCCGCAGCAGTTCTTTCCTGCCTCGGGTCGCCTGGAGTTGATGGTCGACCTGAAACTGGCCGAAGGCGCCTCCTTGAGTAATACCGCCGACCAGGTCAAACGCCTGGAAGCCTTGCTCAAGGACCATGCGGGTATCGACAACTATGTGGCCTATGTGGGGACCGGCTCGCCGCGTTTCTACCTGCCTTTGGACCAGCAACTGCCGGCCGCCAGCTTTGCGCAATTTGTGGTGCTGGCCAAAACCATCGAAGAGCGCGAAAGCCTGCGCACCTGGCTGATCGAAACCCTCAACGAACAGTTCCCTGACCTGCGTTCCCGGGTCACGCGCCTGGAAAACGGCCCGCCCGTGGGCTATCCGGTACAGTTCCGTGTGACCGGCGAGCACATCGAAGAGGTGCGTGCGCTGGCGCGGAAAGTGGCGGCCAAGGTTCGTGAAAACACCCACGTGGTCAATGTGCACCTGGACTGGGAAGAACCGAGCAAGATCGTCTACCTCAATATCGACCAGGACCGCGCTCGCGCCCTCGGCGTGAGCACCGCTAACCTGTCGAAGTTCCTGCAGAGTTCACTGACCGGCTCCACCGTCAGCCAGTACCGCGAGGACAACGAGTTGATCGAAATCCTCTTGCGCGGCACTGTGCATGAGCGCACTGAATTGTCGTTGCTGCCAAGCCTGGCCGTGCCCACCGACAACGGCAAAAGCGTTGCGCTGTCGCAGATCGCCACCCTCGAATACGGCTTCGAAGAAGGCATCATCTGGCACCGTAATCGCTTGCCGACCGTGACTATCCGCGCCGATATCTACGGCAAGGAACAACCGGCGACGCTGGTCCAGCAAATCCAGCCGACCCTCGAAGGCGTACGCGCCGAACTGCCAGATGGCTACCTGCTTGAAGTGGGTGGCACCGTAGAAGACTCAGCCCGCGGCCAGAACTCGGTGAAGGCTGGTGTGCCGCTGTTCATCGTGGTGGTGCTGACCTTGCTGATGCTGCAATTGCGCAGTTTCTCACGCACCGCCATGGTGTTTCTGACGGCGCCATTGGGCTTGATCGGCGTGACGTTGTTCCTGTTGGTGTTCCGCCAGCCGTTCGGCTTCGTGGCGATGTTGGGCACTATCGCCCTGTCGGGAATGATCATGCGTAACTCGGTGATCCTCGTCGACCAGATTGAGCAAGACATCAAAGCCGGGCTGGCACCGTGGCAGGCGATTATCGAAGCCACCGTGCGACGCTTCCGCCCCATCGTTCTGACCGCGCTGGCGGCAGTGCTGGCCATGATCCCGCTGTCGCGCAGTGTGTTCTTCGGGCCGATGGCCGTGGCGATCATGGGCGGGTTAATTGTGGCGACAGCGCTGACGTTATTGTTTTTGCCTGCACTTTACGCGGCCTGGTTTCGCATCAAAAAGGATGTTGGATAGTTAATATTACGGTGGGTATGAAGGCTTTTTCAGATGAGGGTAGAGGGCGTGGGAAAAGCCTGAGATCCGATAACTGCTGTGAAAGCCTGAATATCTCCCACTGAAGTATTTAGAGTGCAGGCAACTTTTTGTCGACCGTTTTAATAATCGATGTGTTGGTGTCGGCCAACGGTGTAATTTTTTGCAGTGTGTGATCCAGGTGGCTGACGGAGTCGGTGTAAAGATGGCAGACGAAACTGTCTTCGCCGGTAATCTTGTAGCACACGACACATTCGGCCATCTGTGCAAGTAACTGTTCAACTTCCTGAAACTTCCCGGTCAGCGGTTTTACCCGCACCAGTGCCTGTAGCGTGAAGCCCAGCGCTTGGGCATCCAGCTCTACACTGAAGCCGCTGATGACCCCCGCCAACTCCAAACGCTTCAAGCGTTCGCTGCAGCCCGGTGCAGACAACCCCACCTGCCGGCCGAGCGCACGGATCGACGCGCGAGCGTTCTGGTGCAAGGCGCTGATCAGCGCACGGTCAATCGGGTCAAGTTTGTGATCGGTTTTTGTAAGCCTTTTCATTAGATGGACCTTACGAACATTGATGAAATAGCGTGAAAATCTTACATACCACAGTTCCTTGAAAAAAGAATGGATTTTTCGAATTTCCCTACCTATCGTTTTGCCTGCAGTCAAACGCAGTACCGTGTCGTAATTTCAACTTGATCTATTAATCGAGGGATTGAAATGAGCTACGTACTTGATGAGGTAAGCTTGCAAAAGCATCTTGATAATAACTTTCCTGAAGAAAGAATTTTTTCACTGCGTCATGAATTCTCGCGCAATGGATTTATAAAGTTGCGCAGTATTGTTGATGACGGTTTGCGCGAATATATAACTCGCGAAGTCAATGGCCTGATAGCGCGCCAACTTGAACGTCGTGACTTGCACTTGGCAACGACTGACAATACACCGCGCTACATGAGCGTGGTGCGCAGTGAATTCATCGCCGAAAACAGCCCGCTGATCAGCACACTTTCAAAGTCTGAAGTACTGTTGGGCACCTTGTCGCAGATTGCCGGCGCGCGAATTGTTGCATCGGTGTCAAAGGACGAAGAGTTTCTGATCACCAAACAGGAGCGCAAGGGTGACACCCATGGCTGGCACTGGGGTGATTACAGCTTCGCGCTGATCTGGATCATCGAAACACCACCGATCGCCAAAGGCGGCATGTTGCAATGCGTGCCTCACACCTCATGGGACAAAACCAACCCCAGGATCCACGAACTGCTGTGCAGCAACCCCATCGCGACCTACGGCTTCAAGACCGGCGATATCTATTTCCTGCGCACGGACACCACCTTGCACCGCACCATTCCGCTGAATGAGGACGCCACCCGGATCATCCTCAACATGACCTGGGCGGCGGAAAAAGACCTCGCCCGAGGCTTGCACGGCAATGATCGCTGGTGGGAAGACCAGCACGTCGAGGCGGCGAAAAGCTTGACCTAGTCAGGACGTTGTTGAACCCACGGGAGGATGATCATGCATGACATTCAATGTCTCCAGCGCGCCAGTGCCTTGCTCAAACAGGCGCAATCACACGCCGCCATGGCCGACCTGGTCAGGGCCGCCGTCGTGCGTAATGAACAATGGCGCGGGCAGCAGTGCATCAATCTCGTGGCCGCCGAGTCTCCTACCAGCCCCTCGGTGCGTGCGTTGTTGGCCAGTGAGGTCGGCACCCGTGCATCGGGCGGGCATATCGGGCGCGACAACCGTTTTTTCTCGGGGATGAAGAATATCGATGAGTTGGAGTCGCTGTGTGTTGAGTTGTTGAAGCTCACCTTGCATGCCCAATATGCCGACCATCGATTGATGGGCGGCATGGCGGCGGTGCTCGCGGCTTACACGGCGCTGGCGCGTCCTGAAGACAATGTGATGACCGTGCCGGTGATTCGGGGCGGTGATACCAGTAACCGAACCAATGGGCCTCCCGGTGTGCGTGGGCTCAAAGTCTGGGACATTCCCTTCGTGCACAAGACGGCGGAGATCGACCTCACGCGTTTCAGCGAAGATGCCCGAACTTTGAAACCCGCCGTCATCGGGTTGGGCATGACCCTGACCCTGTTTCCGCTGCCGGTAGCCGACATCAAGGGCATCGTTTCGCCTTGGGGTGGCAAGGTTTATTTCGACGCGGCCCATCAGATGGGATTGATCAGTGCCGGGTTGTTTCAAGACCCATTGGCCGAGGGGGCCGACTTGGTGACCGGTTCTTCCGGGAAGACCTTCAGTGGCCCTCAGGGCGGTGTGATCGCCTGGAACGATGCAACATTGACCGCGCCAGTACACGAAGCGATCTTCCCCACCCTGACCGGCAGCCATCAGATCAACCGCGTGGCGGCGCTCGCGGTGGCGGCTACCGAAATGCTGGAGTACGGCAAAGCCTATATGAAACAAGTCGTCAGCAATGCCCAGACGCTGGCCGCGCAGCTAGAGCTCAGGGGCGTAACGGCCTTTTACCGGGAGCAGGGTTACACCCGCACCCATCAGATCGTGATCGATTCAAAACCCAGTGCCTGTGGGCGCGAGGCGGTACAGCGCCTGGAAGCGGCCAACATCATCACCAACGAAATGCCGTTGCCCTGGGACACGGACCCTTACAAAGAAATGGGCATTCGACTGGGCACCGTCGAGGTGACCCGCCTGGGCATGAAAGAGCCGGAGATGGCGTGGATCGCGGAGCAGATTGCCAAAGTGCTGTTGCACAAAGAAGACCCGATGGCGGTTGCCAATGGTGTGATCGACTTTATGAAAAACCATCGGACTGTCTATTACTGCCACGAAAATGGACTGCCACGTTAAGTCATCGCCCACACTGCTGTAGAGGAGGCTTACATGCCCGACGCCCTGCTTTCCGTATATCAGGCCACATTCACCTTTGCCCTCGCCGCCATCGCCTTGCTTGCCAGCCCCGGTCCTGCAACGTTGGCGCTGGCGGCGAGCGGGGCGGCTTACGGGATGAAACGGTCGACGGGTTTTTTCGCCGGCATCACGCTGGGGCTGGTGATTGCCATGACGCTGGTCGCCACGGGCCTGTATGTGGTGTTGCACAGTTTTCCCGTGTTGGCGACGGCGCTGACCATCATCTCCATTGCGTATATTTTCTGGCTGGCTTACCGCATTGGCACTGCGCCGCCGATCAAGGACGAACAGTCCGTGACCACGCCGGGCTGGGGCGCCGGATTTGTGCTGGGGGTTGCGAATATCAAGGCCTATGCGGCGTTCGCGGCGTTGCTGGGCAGTTTTACCTTAGGCACGGCGCCCGCCTGGGAGCAGGGCACGAAGGCGCTGATCTGCCTGTTGGTGTGTGTGGTGTTCGATTTCCTATGGCTGTTTGCAGGCAGTCGGATGCGCCAGTTGTTCATTCACCCGACGTGGAACCGACGGCTTAACGTAAGCTTCGCGATTTTGATGGTGGTCACCGTCGCCTGGTCGCTCACCCTGTCGTGAGTGCGTTATCGGTGCAAAGGCAATTGCTCATGTTCGGCAAAGGAGGATCGTCATGTTTGGGACTGCTGGTGCGCTGGTTCTGCTATTGGTGGTGCCGGGGCCGACAAACACCTTGTTGATGCGTGCCGGAATGCTGTTCGGGTTCACGGCTTCGTGGCGCATGGCATTTATCGAGTGCCTGGCGTATCTGCTTCAGGTTTCCGTCTGGGGGGTAGCGCTGTTCTATCTATCAGCGTGGTCGCCGTGGGCGGTGAAAGTTACACAGTTGGCTGCAGTGTGCTACTTGCTCAAACTTTCCTTTACGTTGTGGCAACACAAGAACAGCGCGGTCGACCCGGCGTGTGACCGTTTCTCCGGCCTGTATTTTTTCTGGCTAACCGTGATGAACCCCAAAGGGCTGTTGATCGTGTCGTTTATCGCACCGGCCGGTGCGTTTGCCACGCTGACGGGGTATGCCGGGTTCATGGTGACGCTGGCGTTGGTGGTGATACCCGTGGGATGCACCTGGATCGTGCTGGGCAGTCGTTTCGAAGGGATTCAAAAGGCCTGGCTGACGCCGTTGAAGATCAACCGCGCAACCTCAGTTGCCATTTGCTGTTTTGCCACGCTGATGATGGGCCGGCTGGCTGATTCGCTAATGTAGTGAACCCTATCGGGGCGGACTCATATTCTGATTCACTCCACTCAGGAAAGCCTGATTGACAGGCGCAGGTTTCGGCTCCGCCGGTGCACGGCAAGCCTTATGCACAACCGGCAGGTGGGCATCATTACCCCATCAAACCTGTGTATCCGCTGCATGCGTTAAATCGCTGACAGGCTAGCGAAATGCACTACGCCCAGATCCGTGGCAAGCGACCTGGGCGCAGCAACACAGGCTGGAGTTACAGCGCGCCAAACACCTTTTTCGCCAAGCTGGTGGCCGCAGCCGCCGGGTTCTTGCGGATGGTTTCTTCCTGCTGCGCGATCATCTTGAACAGGCCATCCAACGCCTGTTCGGTCACGTAGTTTTCAACGTTGGCGCTTTTCGCATCGAGCGCGCCAAAGGCTGCGGCTTTGCCGGCCAGGGCGTTGTACTGCTGGGCCACGCCGACCTTGTCGGTGGCAGCCTTGACGATCGGCAAGAACTTGGCACGGATCTGGTCACGGCTGCTTTTGTTCAGGTATTGAGTCGCCGAATCCTGGCCGCCGGTGAGGATACCTTTGGCGTCGGTCACGCTCATGTTTTTAACCGCATTGACCAGGATGGGCTGCGCCTGGGTCACAGCGGTTTCCGCCGCCTTGTTCATGCTGGTTTCCAGTTGCGTGACCTGGTCGCCCATACCGAACATTTTCAGTTTGTCGGCGACTTTGCCCAGCTTGCCGGGCAGGCCGATCTTCACTTCCGGGTTGTTGCTGAAACCACCAGGCGCGCCCAGTTGTTTCACGGCGATCTGGGCGCCTTGGGTCAGTGCGTCCTTGAGGCCGCCGCTGGCGTCACCTTGGGACAGGCTGCCAAGGTCCAGGGCCATGGCGTTGGCACCGAGCAACAGGCCGGCGCACAGGGCAGTGAGGCGAAGAGAGTGACGGAGCATGGGCGACTTCCTTGAATGGGTTAATCAGTGAGTGACAGCGTCTACACGCAGGCGCAACGGTTGTTGATCCTGGCCATTGAGCTGTACTGAGTGCCGTTCGGTGGTGATAAACAGCAGCTTGCCGTCCAGCTCGATGCGTGCGCTCACCGAGTAGCTGTGGCCCGGTTTGACTTGGGCAGGGTCATAGCTCAGGTGAAAGGGCAGCGGCACTTGGCCTTTGACCGGGCCTTTCTGCTCGGCGAGGGTCACGGCCGGGGCGTCCATCAAGGACACATCTTGCAGGCTGACACTCAAGGTGGCGGTGGGCGGCAGGGCGATACGTTGCAGGTAGAACACTTCGCCGTCGAGGCTGGCCTTTGGGGCTGGGGTCATGGATTGGCAGGCTCCGAGCAGGGCGGTCAGGCCCAGGAGGATGATTTTTTTCATGGTACAGCTCCTTTTCAACGGCGCCGGAAACCGCCCGGCGCCTGATTCAATCTAGCGGGTTTCTGGAGCGTCGACGGATGTCTCGGCTGCGCCGTCAACCCGATGCAGGGCCACTTGGCGGATCGACAGGCGAATCTCGGCGGGCAGCACGCGTTTCGCCGCGCCTTCGGCCAATTCGCCGAGCAGGTCGTGGTAACTCAACTTGCCGGCTTCATCGCGGCGCAGCACATCTTGCTCCAGCAGTGTCTGGATGAAATGTCGGAAAAGGCTCTTGTCGAAGAATTCCGGGGCGTTCAGGCCATGCAGGATCGACAGGCGCTGGGCCATGATCGTGCACAGGTCTTCGAGCTCTTCGGCGCTGATGCTGTTTTGGCCACTGTTGAGCAGCAGCGAGATGGCCATGTAGAAGCGCTGCAGGGTCTGGGCGATGCTCTTGGACAGCAGCGTCAGCAGTACAAAGTGCCGTGAGCTCGGGGCCGGACGCAGGTAGACGTCGTTTTCGAAGCGCAGCAGGCCTTGTTCGACAAACGCTTGCAGCCATTGGTCGACCACCGCGTCCAGCTCCTCCAGTGGCCAACGGATGAACAGCTCCGATTGCAGGTACGGGTAGAGGGCGCGGGTGTAGCGCAGGATCTGCTCGCGGCTCATCCGCGAGCTGCTCTGGAAGAAGCTCGCCAGCAACGCCGGCAGGGCGAAGATGTGCAGCACGTTGTTACGGTAGTAAGTCATCAGGACGGCGTTCTGCTCGTCCAGATAAACAATCTTGCCCAAGGCGTCACTTTGTTCCGACAACAGGTTCATGTCCTTGACGTGCTTGATCAGCGCCAGGCCATCGCCCTCGGGCAACGTGGTGTGGGGCGAGTAGGGCACGCGGCGCAGCAACGCCAGGTACAGGTCCAGTTGGCGTGCCATGGCCTGTTCGTCCAGGGCCAGTCGCGTGGTGGACAGCAGTGCCAGGGCGACCAGGTTCACCGGGTTCACGGCAGCGGCTTCGTTCAAGTGGCGGGCCACTTGTTCGCCAAGGCGGTTGGTGGTCGCGTTGAGCCACGCCGGTTTGTAGTTCGGGCTCAACTCCTGGGCGCGCCAGTCCGGTTGCTCACTGTCGAGGAACTCGGCCAGCTTGATCGGCTCGCCAAAGTTGACCGCGACCTGGCCAAAGCGCTGCTTGAGTGCGCCGACCACTTTGAAAATATCGAAGATCGACTCTTTCTTCTTGCTCGCGCCGCGCAGTTCGCCGAGGTAAGTGCGGCCTTCGAGGACACGCTCATAACCGATATACACCGGCACGAACACGATCGGCATGCGCGAGGAGCGCAGGAAGCTGCGCAGGGTGATTGCCAGCATTCCGGTCTTCGGTTGCAGCATGCGCCCGGTGCGCGAGCGTCCGCCTTCGACGAAGTACTCCACCGGGAAGCCTTTGGTGAACAAGGTGTGCAGGTATTCGTTGAACACGGAGGTGTACAGCGGGTTGCCCTTGAAGGTGCGGCGCATGAAAAACGCACCGCCACGGCGCAGCAGGCTGCCGATCACCGGCATGTTCAGGTTGATCCCTGCGGCGATGTGCGGCGGCGTCAGGCCGTTCTTGAACAACAGGTACGACAGCAGTAGGTAGTCGATATGACTGCGGTGACAAGGGACGTAGATCACCTCGTAACCCTGGGCAACCTTTTGCACACCCTCGATGTTATTGACCTTGATGCCGTCGTAGATCTTGTTCCAGAACCAGCTGAGCACCACTTCCAGGAAGCGGATCGCGGTGTAGGTGTAATCCGAGGCGATTTCGTTGCCATAGCGCAGGGCCTGGGCCTTGGCTTTTTCCGGGGTGATCTTTTCCCGCTCGGCTTCGTCGGCGATGGCCTGGCGTACCAGTGGCATGTTGACCAAGCCTTTCACCAGGTTACGCCGGTGAGACAGATCGGGACCGATCACGGCGGTCTTCAGGTTACGAAAGTGCACACGCAGGATGCGTTGGGCCATGCGCACGGTGCGTTCGTGACCTTTATTGTGCTCGATCAATTCACGCAAGTTGATTGGCGCGGAGAATTGCACACGGGTCTTGCGACCGAGGATCAGGATGCTCAACAACCGGCGCAGACGCCCGGTGACCGCCCAGCTATCGGCAAACAGCAGCTTCCAGGGGCTGGACTCGCTCTCGGGCGACTGGCCCCAGAACACGCTGACCGGAATGATTTGTGCATTCTCTTCGGCGTGCTCGCTCAGGGTGTTGACCAGCCGGGTCAAGGTCGGTGGCGCACCGCGTTTGTCCTGGCGGCCAAGCCAATCGGGCTCCGGCGTGAGGTAGAAGAACGCGGCGGGTTCGATCAGCGGGCCTACGGACACCGGCAGCACCGGGCGCGGCAGGCCAGCCTTGGTGCACTCGGTATCGACCACGGCCAATTCGGTGAGGGAAGGCGATTGCAGGACGTAGAACACCGGCCGGCTGCGGTCGAGGTTAAGGGTTAGGGACGACTGGTTGATCGTCTCCGAGCGAACCCAGAGGTACAACAGTCGGCGCAAGGTGCCAAACACCAGACGGCGGAACGGGGAGCGGGTCATAGGCGTGCTGCTTCAAGTGGAAAAAACCGAGCAGGCGCTCGGGCGGGTAGTGTGCCGTATTCGCCGAAAATCGGCAAAAAAGCGGCTAAATAAACTTGAGTTGAAGCTTTTTGAGCCTGTCATATACTCGGCAGTTCAATGCGACTGACTCAACAATAAAAAGCATGTGGGAGTAAAACAGATGGCAACGCGCGAAACCGGCAATGTGAAGTGGTTCAACGATGCAAAGGGTTACGGGTTCATTCAACGCGAGGACGGCAAGGATGTGTTTGTGCACTACCGCGCCATTCGCGGTGAAGGCCACCGCTCCCTGGCTGAAGGCCAGCAGGTGGAATACGCCGTGGTGAGCGGCGAGAAAGGGTTGCAGGCCGAGGATGTGGTCGGTCTTTAACGGCGGACCTATCTCGATCTGGTAACCCAATCAACTGTGGGAGCTGGCTTGCCTGCGATAGCATCACTGTGGTCTAGCTGCTAGACCGAGGTGTCTGCATCGCAGGCAAGCCAGCTCCCACATTGATTGGGTTTGCAGTTGTAAATCAGGCGGTCTTCCAAGTGATCTGTTCTTCACCGTCTGCGCTGATGCGAATCCAGGTGTCGGCGCTTTCTTCACCTTCTTCCTCGACCCAGGTGCCCGGCGCACAACGCACTTCCACGTTCAGCGCGGCAAAGGCTGCGCGGGCGCAGGCAATGTCGTCATCCCACGGCGTCTGGTCGCTTTCCAGGTACAGGCTGTTCCATTTGCCCACGGCCTTGGGCAGCCAGGTCACGGGTACGTTGCCGGCCTTGCACTTGTAGGTCTGGCCCTTCTGGACCCAGTCGCTGCACGGGCCCAACGCGGCGCCCAGCCAGGCGGCGATAGCCTTGTGGTCGACGTCGGCGTCCTTCAGGTAAATCTCGATATCAGGTTGGCGCATGGATGTTCCTCGTTGCGGGATTCGAAAATCCATTCGCGGATCTGGAAAGTCAGTTATTGAAGCACGAAATAGTCGTAGCGCATCGACACAGTGACTACCAGCGGCTCGGCCGCCTCGATCACTTGCGCGCGGCGCTCGGCGCTGGCACGCCAGCCGTGGGGCGTCATGGCCAGCAGGTTGGCGCGGTCCTGGGGCTCGGTCAGGCTCAGGGTGAACTCAAGCGTTTCGCTGTGCGCCAGGCTCATGCCGTCCGGCACCAGGGCCAGATGTTTGTCGTCGGTGTATTCGCGCACTTCGTCGTACAGGCGCTCGCGCAGTTCCATCAAGTGGCCGCTGGTCGGGCCGACCTTCATCAGGCCGCCACCCGGGCTGAGCAGGCGCTTGGCTTCCTGCCAGTCCAACGGGCTGAACACACTGGCGAGGAACTGGCAGCTGCCATCGGCCAGTGGCACGCGGGCCATGCTGGCGATCAACCAAGTCAGCGCCGGGTTGCGTTTGCACGCACGCTTGACCGCTTCCTTGGAGATATCCAGCGCATAGCCGTCGGCCTGGGGCAGGGCTTCGGCGATTTGCGCGGTGTAGTAACCCTCGCCACAACCGATATCCACCCAACGCGCCGGAGCACGCTCAGCCGCCAGTTCCGCCAGGCGCCTGGCCACCGGGGCATAGTGCCCGGCGTTGAGGAAATCGCGGCGCGCTTGCACCATCGCCAGGTTGTCGCCCGGGTCGCGGCTGTTCTTGTGCTGCACCGGCAACAGGTTCAGGTAACCCTGGCGCGCGCGGTCGAAACGGTGCCCGGCTGGGCACGCCACGCCATTGTCCACCGCGTTGAGTGGCGCGTTGCAAAGGGGGCAGGCGAGCATCAGGCGAGCAACTTGATCAGGGTCTGGTAGTAGATTTCGGTCAGCACATCGAGGTCGCTGGCCAGAATGCGTTCGTTGACCTGATGGATCGTCGCGTTGACTGGGCCCAATTCGACGACCTGGGTACCGAGCGTCGCAATGAAGCGACCGTCCGAAGTACCACCGCTGGTGGACGCCTTGGTTTCACGCCCGGTGATCGCCTTGATGCTGGCGGAGACCGCGTCCAGCAGCGCACCCGGTTCGGTCAGGAACGGCAGGCCTGACAAGGCCCACTCCACGTGCCAGTCCAGGTCGTGCTTGTCGAGGATGGCCGCCACGCGCTGCTGCAAGCCTTCGACCGTCGACTCGGTGGAGAAACGGAAGTTGAACACCGCTGTCAGGTCACCGGGGATCACGTTGGTGGCACCGGTGCCGGAATTGAGGTTGGAGATCTGGAAGCTGGTCGGTGGGAAGAAGGTATTGCCGTCATCCCAATGCTCGGCCGCCAATTCGGCCAGGGCCGGAGCTGCCAGATGGATCGGGTTCTTCGCCAAGTGCGGGTAGGCAACATGGCCCTGTACGCCGCGCACGGTCAGGGTCGCGCCGAGGGAGCCACGGCGGCCGTTCTTGACCACATCGCCCACCAGGGTGGTGCTCGACGGCTCGCCGACGATGCACCAGTCCAGACGCTCCTTGCGTGCCGCCAAACGCTCGATCACGGCCTTGGTGCCGTGGTGTGCCGGGCCTTCTTCGTCGCTGGTGATCAGGAAGGCCACCGAGCCCTTGTGGTCCGGGTAGTCGGCGACAAAACGCTCCGACGCCACCAGCATTGCCGCCAGGCTGCCTTTCATGTCCGCTGCGCCACGGCCGCACAGCATGCCGTTTTCGTCGATCAGCGCGTCGAACGGATCGTTCTGCCAAGCCTGTACCGGGCCGGTCGGCACCACGTCGGTGTGGCCGGCGAAGCACAGCACCGGGCCTTCATGCTTGCCGTGAGTGGCCCAGAAATTGTCCACGTCTTCGATGCGCATCGGCTCAAGTGCAAATCCGGCGTCGCCCAGGCGCTGCATCATCAGCTTCTGGCAGTCGGCATCGATCGGCGTCACCGAGGGACGACGGATCAGGTCGATAGCGAGTTGAAGGGTCGGCGAAAGGTCGGCATGGGCCGTCATGGGAAAACTCCGGGAGGCGTGTCGTGGGCGCAGGACGAATATGGACTTGAAACGGTGCAGATCCAATGTGGGAGCTGGCTTGCCTGCGATAACATCGCCGCGGTGTACCCGCTAGACCGGGGCGTCTGCATCGCAGGCAAGCCAGCTCCCACAGAGAGCAAAGCCAGGGCCAAGTCTCGTAAAACGGCCGTTATCTTATAGCAAAACGGCGGCCAGAGGCCGCCGTTTAGTGCATTGCGCAAGTTTTTACGCGACAGGTGCGGGTTCTGGCTTCGCAGCCGGTTTAGGCAGCGAAGAGAGAAACGCCATGATCAGCGCCGCCACGTACGGCAGCGATTGCACCAGCAGCATCACCACCCAGAAGCGAATGTCATTGCTCGGCAGGCCCTGCACCAGGTAGATCCCCAGCGCCGCGCCCCACAACAGCAGCATGATGAACATCTCTTCGCGTGCTTCCGAGATCGCCACCCAGAAGCCGTGGTTATCCGCGTTTTTCGGAGTACGAAAGAACGGAATGCTGGTGGTGAAGAAGCCGTACAGCACCGCCTTGGCGATGGTGTGGGACAACGCCAACCCGGCCAACGCCGCGCAGAACGCATCTTTGAGGTTCACACCCACCGCACGGCGGTAGAGGAAGATGATCTTGCCGACCTTGAACACGAACAACGCCAACGGCGGGATCGCGAAAATCAGCAACGGCGGGTCGACCCGAGTCGGCACGATGATCATCGCCGCAGACCACAACAGTGCGCCGACGGTAAAGAAGATGTTCATGCCGTCCGCCACCCACGGCAACCAGCCCGCGAGGAAGTGATAGCGCTGGCCACGGGTCAGCTCGGTGTCCTTGCCGCGCAACAGACTGGCGGTGTGGCGCTTGATGATCTGGATCGCGCCGTAGGCCCAGCGGAAACGCTGTTTCTTGAAGTCGATGAAGGTATCTGGCATCAAGCCCTTGCCGTAGCTGTCGTGGTAATAAGCCGCCGACAGACCTTTCTCGAACACGCGCAGGCCCAATTCGGCGTCTTCACAGATGCACCAGTCGGCCCAGCCCAGTTCTTCGAGCACCGAGCGACGGGTCATGGTCATGGTGCCGTGCTGGATGATCGCGTCACGGTCGTTGCGGGTGACCATGCCGATATGGAAGAAGCCCTTGTATTCCGCGTAGCAGAGCTTCTTGAAGGTGCTTTCGTTCTGGTCGCGGTAGTCCTGCGGCGACTGCACCACGGCGATTTTCGGGTCGGCGAAGTGCGGCACCATGTGCTTGAGCCAGTTCGGCGACACGCAGTAGTCCGAGTCGATCACCGCGATCACTTCGGCGTCCTTGGCGGTGTGCGGGATCAGGTAGTTCAGCGCGCCACCCTTGAAACCGGCCAGGGGCGCGACGTGGAAGAACTTGAAGCGCGGGCCCAGGGTTTCGCAGTAGTCGCGTACCGGCTCCCACACCGCTGGGTCTTTGGTGTTGTTGTCAATGATCAGGACTTCATAGTCCGGGTAATCGAGGGCGGCCAGGGCGTCGAGGGTCTGTTTGACCATCTCGGGTGGCTCGTTGTAGCACGGCACATGGATCGACACTTTCGGGCGGTAGTCCGAATCGCCTTCTACCGGCAGGAATTCGCGTCGGCGCTTGTGGGTCCACACCGCTTCCGCCAGTTCGTGGGCTTCGGTCAGCAACACGATAAACACGCCAAGCGCGCCAAGGGCCAGCAAGATACCGACGGTCACGCTGAACCAGGTGCTGTATTGCTGGCTATAGTCGTAGCCGATCCACACCAGCACCGAACCGCACAAGAACGCGATAAAGGTCAGGAAGGTCCGGCCACGCTGGCGCAGGGCCGAGCCGTCGATCATCAGCAGCGTCAGGGACAGCAGCGCAAGCACCACCGAGCCGATGGCCAGTACGCGCCATTGCGGGATCGCAACGACCGGCCCTTCAAAGTTGAATTTTTGCTGGCGTGCCGCGTTGTAAACACCCCAATAAGCACCGGCCGAGCCTTCGTCGCTGACTTTCCACGGCTGGTCGAACGCCTCGATCACGAAGTAGTTGTAGCCCTGGCGGTTCAGCTTGTTCACCAGCGTACGCAGGTAAATCGCTTGGTCGGCAGGCGATGTTTCATTGCCACCGCGCATGCGGCCGTTGCTCGGCCAACCCACTTCCGACAACAGCAGCGGCTTTTTCGGGAACAGCTTCTTCAGGTCCTTGGCACGGTCGAGTACGTACTGGCCGGCCTTGTCCATCGGGATGTATTCCCAGAATGGCAGAATGTGCGCGGCGATCAGGTCGACGTGCTTGGCCAGTTGTGGGTTCTTTTCCCATATGTGCCACTGCTCGGAGGTGGTGACCGGCACTTTTACGGCGGCGCGCACCCGGTCCAGCAGCACAATCAGTGCTTCTGGAGTGATTTCTTCACGGAACAGGGCTTCGTTACCCACCACCACCCGCACTACACTGCGCGAGCTGTTGGCGATTTCGATGGCGCGCTGGATTTCCCGTTCGTTGCGCTCCAGGTCCGGGCTGATCCAGATCCCCAGGGTCACGCGCAGGCCGAACTCTTCCGCCAGCTTGGGGATATTCCCCAGGGTGCCGTCGACCGAGTAGGTACGGATGTTGTCCGTCAGCTTGCTCATGATCGCAAGGTCCTGACGCATCTGGTCGTCGGTCGGGAACTGGTCTTTCTGCGGGTACTGGCCCTGCTGGAACGGCGAGTACGAAAAGCCGGAAATCTGTTCCGGCCAGTTGGGGGTCGTGACTGGGCGGTTGATCAGCGCCCAGAAGCCGGTGAACAGCGCGGCAATTGCCAGCACGACCACCAGGTTAAGTCCAAATTTACGCGATGCCATGGCTATTTCGGGTTCCAAAGGGTGTGGAACGAAGAGAAGTGTCGGCCAGCGCCGAACGGCGCGCATCCTACACCGGCCCTTCCCTGAGCGTACAGCAGACAGAGAAAAGCCGGACGTTAGTCAGCGAAAGGCCACCTAAGTTCTTTACTTGTAGCTTGTCGCTTCGAACTTGTCGCTACGTAGTCCATAATGCGCGCCGGTTTTTGGGGTAATGGTCATGAGTACAGAAGATCCGCGGTTTGCAGGCGTCGCCCGCTTGTATGGCATTGAAGGCCTGGAACGCTTGAAAGCGGCCCATGTGGCGATCGTCGGCGTCGGCGGCGTAGGCTCCTGGGCGGCGGAAGCCATGGCCCGTTGCGGTGTGGGCGAAATATCGCTGTTTGACCTGGACGATGTCTGCGTCAGCAACAGCAATCGCCAGTTGCACGCCCTGGACAGCACCGTGGGCAAGCCCAAGGTCGAAGTGATGGCCGAGCGCCTGCGCGGTATCAACCCGGGCTGCACGGTGCATGCCGTGGCCGACTTCGTGACCCGCGACACCATGGCCGAGTACATCACGCCGGACATCGACTGCGTGATCGACTGCATTGATGCGGTCAACGCCAAGGCTGCGCTGATCGCCTGGTGCAAGCGTCGTAAGATCCAGATCATCACCACCGGCGGTGCCGGCGGGCAGATCGACCCGACGTTGATCCAGGTCTGCGACTTGAACCGTACCTTCAATGATCCACTGGCTTCGAAAGTGCGTTCTACCTTGCGTCGCGACTATGGTTTTTCACGCACCGTGACCCGTCATTACAGCGTGCCGTGCGTGTTTTCCACCGAGCAACTGCGCTACCCCAAGCCGGATGGCAGCATCTGTCTGCAGAAGAGTTTTGTCGGGGACGGTGTGAAGCTGGACTGCGCAGGAGGGTTCGGCGCGGTGATGATGGTCACTGCCACTTTCGGCATGGTGGCGGCGACCAAGGCCGTGGACAAGATTGTGGCCGGGGTGCGCAGGCCGTCGGAGCGGGTCAAGCCCACTTAAATCTCACTGCCTTGCACAGATTCAAACTGTGGGAGCTGGCTTGCCTGCGATAGCGGTGGATCAGTCAACACTTTCAGTGACTGACACACTGCAATCGCAGGCAAGCCAGCTCCCACATTAGTTTTGTGTACGGCTTAATGCTCGCATGCGCTGCAACACTGCATTCAGGCCATTGCTGCGGGACGGTGAAAGCTGACGGGAAAGACCTAGTTGGTTAAACCAGTCCGGAAGATCGACGGCCTGTAACTCAGCACCAGACAACCCATTCACCCGCACCAGCAACAACGCCACCAACCCCCGGATCATCCGCGCATCGCTGCTGGCGGCAAACTGCCAATGGCCGTCGCGCAGATGCCCCACCAGCCACACCAGGCTTTCGCAGCCCTGAACGAGGTTGGTGTCGACTTTTTCTTCTTCGGCCAAGGCCGGTAAGCGCTCACCCCATTGCATCAGCATTCGGGCGCGCTGCTCCCAACTGCCGACGGCCTGGAAGGCATCCAGCGCGACGACTGCATCAACCGGCAAGCTCATCGCAACATATCCAGTGCTTGGTCCAGCGCTTCAAAGAAGCGCTCCAGATCATCGGAATCGTTATAGAGCGCCAGGGACACACGAATGGCGCCCGACAGGTGCATCGCCTTGAGCAGCGGCATCGCGCAGTGATGACCGGCGCGGACGGCAATGCCTTGCTCGGTGAGCAGGTGCGCGAGATCCGCGTTATGCACGCCATCGGCGACAAAGCTGGCCAACGCCACCTGGGGCGATCCCAGCACGCGCACGCCATTGCGCGCTTTCAACCCTCGCAACAGGTAGTCATGTAGGGCCGCTTCGTGGGAGATCACTGCCTGCTGGTCTAGCGAACTCAGGTAATCCAGGCTGGCGCCCAGGCCGATCACGCTGGCAATCGGTGGTGTGCCGGCCTCGAAACCCAGCGGTGCCGGACGGAAGCTGGCGCTGTGGTAGTCGGCCTGTTGCACCATCTCGCCGCCAAACTGCCAGTGGCGCAAATGGTGCAGGGCTTCGTTGCGGCCAAACAGCACGCCGACGCCGTCCGGGCCATACAGCTTGTGGCTGGAAAACACATAGAAGTCGCAACCCAGGGCCTGCACGTCATGGCGGCCATGAACGATGCCTTGGGCGCCGTCGACCACGGTCAAGGCGCCGTAGGGTTGGGCGAGTGCCATCAGGGCTTCCAGCGGCTGCCAGGCGCCAAGCACATTGGACAGTTGGCTCACGGCCAGTAACCGTGTGCGCGGGCCGATCAGCTCGGCAGCGGCAGCGAGGTCGATCACGCCATCATCACCCAGTGGCAATACCACCAGCGTGAGTGCACGGCGTTTGGCCAGTTGCTGCCAGGGCAGCAGGTTGGCGTGGTGTTCCAGGGCGCTGATGACAATCTCATCGCCCGCATTGAATAAATGCTCAAGGCCATAGGCCAGGAGGTTCAGCGCAGACGTCGCGCCGTGGGTAAACAGGATTTGCCCGCTGTCACCTGCATTCAACCACTGCGCGACTTTGCTGCGACTGTCTTCAAAAGCCTGGGTCGCGTGGGCGCCGGGCAAATGCTGGGCACGGTGCACATTGGCTGCGCCGTTGGCGTAGTAATGGCTGATGGCATCCAACAGGGCCTGGGGTTTTTGCGTGGTGGCGGCATTGTCCAGATAGGTCTGGTCTTGCCGTTGCAGGGTGGCGATGGCCGGGAAATCGGCACGCCATGGGGAGGGCACTAGCATGTGTTCAAGACTCGTATAAGCGAGCCCCAGGATCGGGGCCCGCTAGTGGCATCGAGTGGCTGCTTAGTTGTGAGCGTGCAGCGCTTCGTTCAGTTCGATAGCCGATTTGTGGGTTTTGCACTCCACGGCACCGGTCTCGGAGTTGCGGCGGAACAGCAGGTCCGGTTGGCCGGCCAGTTCGCGTGCCTTGACCACCTTGACCAGTTGGTTCTGCTCGTCCAGCAGCGCAACCTTGGTGCCAGCGGTCACGTACAGGCCCGACTCCACGGTGTTGCGGTCGCCCAATGGGATACCGATACCCGCGTTGGCACCGATCAGGCAGCCTTCGCCGACCTTGATCACGATGTTGCCGCCGCCCGACAGGGTGCCCATGGTGGAGCAACCGCCGCCCAGGTCCGAACCCTTGCCGACGAAGACGCCTGCCGAGACACGGCCTTCGATCATGCCCGGGCCTTCGGTGCCGGCGTTGAAGTTGACGAAACCTTCGTGCATGACGGTGGTGCCTTCGCCCACGTAAGCGCCCAGGCGGATACGTGCCGCGTCGGCGATACGCACGCCAGCCGGGACCACGTAGTCGGTCATTTTCGGGAACTTGTCCACCGAGAACACTTCCAGCAGCTCGCCACGCAGGCGGGCTTCCAGCTGGCGTTCGGCCAGTTCGTTGATGTCGATGGCACCCTGGCTGGTCCACGCAACGTTAGGCAGTTGCGGGAACACACCGGCCAGGCTCAGGCCGTGTGGCTTGACCTGGCGGTGGGACAGCAGGTGCAGCTTGAGGTAGGCCTCAGGTGTGGAGGTCAGTGCGGCGTCTTCGGCCAGCAGGGTGGCGACCAGTGGCTTGTGGCTTTCGGCCAGGCGGGTCAGCAATGCGGCTTGAACGGTGTCGACGCCTTTGAGCGCGTCAGCCAGTTGCGAAGCCTGGGCGACGGTGAAAGTGATGGCCTGGTTGCCTTCGGTGTAGCCAAGGATCGGCGCGATGGCAGCGACGATTTCGGCCGATGGGTTGAGCAGCGGTTGTGCGTAAAACACTTCCAGCCAAGCACCTTGGCGGTTCTGGGTGCCGACGCCGAAGCCCAGGCTGAACAGGGAATTGGACATGCTGTTACCTCTACAAAAATGGAAAGGGCTGGCCTACTTGAGGGCCGCCGAATAACTATCTGGCTTGAAGCCAATCAGGGTTCTGTCTCCGAGATCGAGCACCGGGCGCTTGATCATCGAGGGTTGTGCGAGCATCAATTCAATGGCTTTCGACTGATCGAGATCGGCTTTGCGTTCGTCTTCGAGTTTGCGAAAGGTGGTGCCCGCACGGTTCAAAACCACCTGCCAACCGTGCTCGTTGCACCATTGGGTCAAGTGTTCGCGGTCGATACCGGCCGTTTTATAGTCGTGGAACTCATAGCTCACCCCGTGCTCATCGAGCCAGGTGCGTGCCTTTTTCATGGTGTCGCAGGCTTTGATGCCGAAAAGGTGCAACGTTTTGCTTGAAGCGGTCAAGGAATTGCCCCCCTTTGGGCTAATGGAAACGAAAGGTCACGGATTATGCCACGACCTGTGGCCTCTGGTGCCGCTCGTCATGCCTGCGTGCGACTTATGTGCAAATGCCAGCGCGCAGCCCAGGCAGGTAACATCGCCACGTAACATGGTCAGGTGACATGGCCGGGTAATATAGCCGGGTAATATGGCACTTCAACGGCCAGTTGTTGCCTGATGTGTGTCGTTGCAAGTCGATTGTCCGGGAAACCCGCGTTATGCAAACCGCCTACACCGTTCTTATCCTGCTGATGCTGGTCAGCGTTTCGCGTCTTGTCGGGCGTGTTGTCCCTCTGCCGCTACCCTTGGTGCAGATTGCCGCAGGTGCCTTGCTGGCCTGGCCCACGCTGGGGCTGCATGTGGCACTGGACCCAGAGTTATTCCTGTTTCTGTTCCTGCCGCCGCTGTTGTTTTCGGATGGTTGGCGGATGCCCAAGCGTGAGTTGTGGCGCCTGCGTGGGCCGATTCTGACATTGGCGGTGGGGCTGGTGTTGTTCACCGTGGTCGGTGCCGGCTACTTCATTCACTGGATATTGCCTACGATCCCGCTGCCGGTAGCCTTTGCCCTGGCGGCGGTTTTGTCGCCGACAGATGCCGTGGCGGTGTCGGCCATTTCCCAGAACCGTTTGCCCAAGCCGCTGATGCACATGCTGCAGGGTGAAGCCTTGATGAACGATGCGTCGGGTCTGGTGACGTTCAAGTTCGCCCTGGCGGCTGCATTGACTGGGGTGTTTTCCCTGGCGGATGCCAGCCTGACGTTCGTCTTGGTGGCCGTGGGTGGCTTGGCGGTGGGTGTGGCGTTGAGCTGGCTGGTAGGTCGCCTGCGTGCCTGGATGATTGCGCGTGGTTGGGACGATCCGGCGACCCATGTGGTGTTTATGTTGTTGCTGCCTTTTGCCGCCTATGTGCTGGCCGAGCGCCTTGGCGCGTCGGGCATCTTGTCGGCCGTAGCGGCGGGCATGATGCAAAGCTGGCTGGACTTGTTGCCGCGTCAGACCAGCACACGCTTGCTCAATCGCAGTGTCTGGTCGTTGCTGGAGTTTGCCTTCAACGGCTTGATCTTCCTGCTGTTGGGCCTGCAACTGCCCGACATCATCAAGGCTGTGGTGAGCCATGAGTCGACCTTGTGGCCGACCCTGATGTATCGCTGCCTGGATGTGGTGGCGATTTTCTTGGTGTTGGTGGTGCTGCGATTTATCTGGGTGCAGAGCATCTGGCGACTGTCAGGCCTGCTGCGCAGGCTGCGTGGGAAAGGCGAGCTGACCTTGGTGCCCACGGCCCGTTCTTGCTGGTTGTTGACCGTCGGCGGTGTGCGCGGTGCGGTGACCTTGGCCGGTGTGATGTCGGTGCCGTTGCTGCTGGCGCCGGGCCAGGACTTTCCTGAGCGTGACTTGCTGATCTTCATTGCTGCCGGTGTGATCCTGCTGTCGCTGATCGCCGCGTGCATTGCCTTGCCGTTGTTGTTGCGTGGCATCGAACAGAGCCCCGATGAAAAGCGTCACAAAGAAGTGCGTGAGGCCTGGAAAAAGACCGCCGTGGCAGCGATTCACGCCTTGGAAACCGAGGAGCCTGCAGAAGCCGGAACCCCCGACGCTGCCCAGGCGGCACTGGCCACGGAGCTCAAGGCGCGACTGATGTCGGAATATCGCCACCAGTTGGAAGTCTTCAACGACTCCGCCGAAGCGCAGGCGTTGGCGCAGCAGATGGACTTGCTGGAGCGCAAGTTGCGGCTCAAGGCGCTGCGGGCGCAACGATTGGAGTTATACAGCTTGAGCCGTCATCACCAGATAGGTGATGACGTACTGAGGGAGGTGTTGGCGGATCTGGATATGAGCGAGGCCAATCTGGGTCATGTGAAATGACCCTGAACGCGTTTAGCGGCGACGCTGGATGAACGCGCGAATACGCTCAGCCGCCTCAACGCATTCCGCCAACGGCGCGACCAGCGCCATGCGCACGCGCCCAGCGCCGGGGTTGAAGCCATCCACTTCCCGGGACAGGTACGAGCCTGGCACCACGGTGACGTGCTCTTCGACGAACAGATCGCGGCAGAACGCAGCGTCGTCGCCGTTTACATTCGGCCACAGGTAGAAACCGCCATCCGGGCTTTGCACGTCCAGAACCGGCTTGAGAATCGCCAACACAGCGTCGAATTTTTCCCGGTACAGGTCGCGGTTGGCCTGTACGTGGGCTTCATCCTGCCAGGCGGCAATGCTCGCCAGCTGGGTTTGCACCGGCATCGCGCAACCGTGATAGGTGCGGTACAGCAGGAAAGCCTTGAGGATGTCGGCATCGCCAGCCACGAACCCGGAACGCAGGCCCGGAAGGTTGGAGCGCTTGGACAAGCTGTGGAACACCACGCAGCGCTTGAAGTCTTGGCGACCTAGTTCCACACAGGCGCTCAGCAGGCCGGGCGGTGGGGTTTGTTCGTCGAAATAGAGTTCGCTGTAGCACTCGTCGGCGGCAATCACGAAGTCGTATTCGTCGGCCAGGGCGATAAGTTTCTTCAGGATGTCGACCGGGATCAGTGCACCGGTCGGGTTGCCGGGGGAGCACAGGAACAGGATCTGGCAGCGTTTCCAGATGTCCGGCGTGACGGCGTCGAAGTCCGGGTTGAAGCCATTGGCGTCCAGGCATGGCAGGTAGTGTGGCTTGGCCCCAGCCAGGAACGCCGCACCTTCGTAGATCTGGTAGAACGGGTTCGGGCTGACCACCAGGGCGTCGTCGCCACGGTTGACCACGGTCTGGGTGAAGGCGAACAGCGCTTCACGGGTGCCGTTCACCGGCAGGATATTGCGTGCCGGATCGAGCCAGCCCTTGGGCACGTTGAAACGGCGTTCGCACCATGCGCCGATGGCTTCACGCAGGGCTGGGATACCCAGGGTGGTCGGGTAGACCGCCATTTGGTCGAGGTTGTCGGCCAGGGCTTTGGCCACGAACTCAGGGGATTTGTGCTTGGGCTCGCCGATGGACAACGCAATCGGGCGCTTGTCCGGGTTCGGTGTGACGCTGCCCAGCAGGGCGCGCAGTTTCTCGAACGGGTAGGGCTGGAGCTGGTTCAGGGCGTTGTTCATGTAAGCCTCAATCACGGTGAACACCGACCTGTGGGAGCTGGCTTGCCTGCGATGGCATCACCGCGGGTCACCTGTTGCACCGTGGCGCCCGCATCGCAGGCAAGCCAGCTCCCACAGGGATCGTGTTTACGAAGTTAAAAATTCAAATGGTCAAGCGTGTCAGTTCTACGCCGGGTTCCTGGGTCACGCTCAATTGCTGCACGATGGCTTCCTGCAAGCGCAGGCACAGCTCCGGGTCGGACAGCGGCTGGTTGTTGGCATCGGTGATGAAGAACACGTCTTCCACCCGCTCGCCGAGGGTCGCAATCTTGGCGTTCTGCAGTGACAGGTCGAACTCCAGAAAAATCCCGCCGATACGTGCCAGCAGCCCCGGACGGTCCGGCGCGCTGAGCTCCAGCACGGTGACCGGGCGCTGGGCGTCGTTGGAAATGGTGACCTGGGGCGCAAAGGCAAAGTGCTTGAGCTGGCGCGGAACCCGGCGTTGGATGATCGTCGGGTAGTCGTCGGGATTGCGCAGGGCCTCGGTCAGGCCCTCGCGGATCTTTTTCACCCGCACGGGGTTATCGCCAATCGAGTCGCCGTCGGTGTCGAGCACAATGTAGGTGTCGAGGGTGAACTGGCTGCTGGAGGTGATGACCCGGGCGTCATGGATGTTCAGGTTGAGCTGGTCCATGGCGGCCACGGTCACGGCGAAGAAGTCGTGCTGGTCGGGCGCATAGATGAAGATCTGCGTGCCGCCTTCGAATTCGCGCTGCGTGGTTTCCTTGATCAGTACCAGCGGGCCGCCATCGGCTGGCTGCTGCAGGATGGCGTCGGTGTGCCAGGCGACATCGCCGGCGGTGTGGCGCAGGAAGTAATCGTCACCCAGTTGCGACCACAACTGCTCGACGTCGTCCGGGTCGTTGCCGCCACGGACCAATATATCCAGGGCAGCGCTCTGGGTGCGACGGATCTGTTCTTCGCGGTCCACCGGGTTTTCCAGGCCACGACGCAGGGCGCGCTTGGTCTCGGTGTACAACTGGCGCAACAGGCTGGCACGCCACGAGTTCCACAGCGTGGGGTTGGTGGCGTTGATGTCGGAGACGGTCAGCACATACAGATAGTCGAGGCGGGTTTCATCGCCGACGATCCCGGCAAAGTCATGGATCACCTGTGGATCAGACAAGTCCTTGCGTTGCGCTGTGGTCGACATCACCAGGTGGTTCTGCACCAACCAGACGATCAGGCGGCTGTCCCACAGCGGCAATTGGTGGCGCTGGCAAAAGGCTTCGGCATCCACTGCGCCGATTTCCGAGTGATCGCCATGCCGGCCCTTGCCGATGTCGTGGTACAGGCCGGCCAAGTAGATCAGCTCGGGTTTGGGCAGCTTGGCCATGAGCTTGCTGGCCAGCGGGAATTTCTCCGACACCTGGGTGTACTGCAGCTTACGCAGGTGCTTGATCAGGTTCAGGGTATGCGCGTCCACCGTGTAGATGTGGAACAGGTCGTGCTGCATCTGTCCGACGATAAAGCCGAACTCCGGCAGATAGCGCCCGAGAATGCCATAACGGTTCATCCGGCGCAGGTTGCGGTGGATGCCGATCTTGCACTTGAACAGCTCGATAAACAGGCTGGTGTTGCGGATGTCGTTGCGAAAGTCGTCGTCGATCAGGTGACGGTTTTCCCGCAGCAGGCGAATGGTATCGGCGCGCACGCCTTTGATTTCCGGCTGTTGGGCCATCAGCACGAAGATTTCCAGCATCGCGAATGGGGTACGCCGGAACACGTTGTCGTTGCGTGCTTCGATATAGCCGTCATGCAGCTGAAAGCGCGCATTGATCGGTTGCGGCGGCGCTTCATCTTCGGGGGCCAGGATCACTTCTTCGAAGTGCTGGATGATCAGGTCGCTGAGTTGGGCGATGCTCATGACGACGCGGTAGTACTGCTGCATGAAGCTTTCAATGCTGGTCTTCGCGTCTTCCCCTTCAAAACCCAGCAGGGTGGCGATGGAGCGCTGATGGTCGAACAGCAAGCGGTCTTCGGAGCGCCCGGCGAGCATGTGCAGGGCATAACGCACTTTCCACAGGAATTCCTGAGAGGAAGCCAGCAGCGCATTTTCACTCTCGACGAGGAAGCCTTCGCCAGCCAGCGCTCGCAGATTCAGGGTGCCGTACTGGCGGCGGGCGACCCACAGAATGGTCTGGATATCACGCAGCCCGCCGGGCGAGCCTTTGACGTTGGGCTCCAGGTTGTATTCGGTATCGTTGTACTTGTGGTGTCGGGCCTTCTGCTCGGCACGCTTGGCCAGGAAGAAATCCTTGCTTGGCCACATGTGCGCGGTGCTGGTGACTTCCAGCATGCGTTGGCGCAGGCGCTCGGGGCCGGCGATGGTGCGGCTTTCCATCAGGTTGGTGATGACCGTCAGGTCGGCCCGGGCCTCTTCGGCGCATTCGTCCACCGAGCGTACGCTCTGGCCGACTTCCAGGCCGATGTCCCACAGCAAGGTGAGAAAACGCTCGATGGAATCGCGAAAGATCTCATGATCGGCGCTGCCCAGCAGGATCAACAGGTCGATGTCGGAGTAGGGGTGCAATTCACCCCGGCCGTAGCCGCCGACCGCCACCAGGGCGATGTCGGCGTCTTCGCTCCAACTGAACTGTTCCCAGGCCTTCTGCAGGATATTGTCGACGAACCAGGCGCGGTCTTCGATCAGTCGGCGGATGTCCCGGCCACTGCGAAAGCGCTCATCGAGCACCTCGCGGGCCTGGCGGATAGCCTTCTTGAACGCGGCTATGGGGCTTGCCTTCAGCGCCAGTTCGGCCTGGAACTGGCCACGGTCGAAGAGTTCGGGATCCACCTGGGGCATCGATCGGCTTTCCTTTCTATCTATCAGTCAGTCACAACACAGTTCGGAAAACCCAAGCAAGCTTTACGCCGAAATGCGTGGAATCGTGTCATCCGAGCGCAGGGTGAAGATCTCGTAGCCGGTTTCGGTGACCAGCAAGGTATGTTCCCACTGGGCCGAGAGCTTGCGGTCCTTGGTAATGGCGGTCCAGCCGTCGCCCAGCACCTTGGTGTCGGCCTTGCCTTGGTTGATCATCGGCTCGATGGTGAAGGTCATGCCCGCCTTGAGTTCCATGCCGGTGCCGGCGCGGCCGTAGTGCAGGATCTGGGGCTCTTCGTGGAACACCTTGCCGATGCCATGGCCGCAGAACTCGCGAACGACCGAGAAACCGTTCTTTTCGGCGTGCTTCTGGATCACTTCGCCGATGTCGCCCAGGCGGCAGCCGGGTTTGACGATCTCAATGGCCTTGTACATGCATTCCTGGGTGACCTGGGACAGGCGCTCGGCCCAGACCGGCACGTTGCCGACGTGGAACATGCGGCTGGTATCGCCGTGATAGCCATCCTTGATCACGGTGACGTCGATGTTCAGGGTGTCGCCGTCTTTCAATGGTTTGTCGCCTGGAATCCCATGGCAGACCACGTGGTTGATCGACGTGCAGATCGACTTGGGGAAGCCCTTGTAATTCAGTGGGGCAGGGATGGCCTTTTGAACGTCGACGATATAGTCATGGCAGATGCGGTCCAGCGCTTCGGTGGTCACACCGGGCTTGACGTGTTCGGCAATCATTTCCAGCACGTCGGCAGCCAGTTTGCCGGCAACGCGCATGCCTGCGATGTCTTCGGCGGTTTTCAAAGTAACGGTCATACAGGCTCTCTCTAGCGCGAGGCGCTGAAATCAATACGGTTCACGGGTGCGCGGCAATAGTGTTACAAAATTCGCACAAGCCCCAAAAAACGCGATTCTAACAGACGCTGGCGTCAAATCATGAGCCTCTGATGATCGCTTCTCTCTATAAGGTGGGGGCATGTTGGGGCTATTCAAAGGCTTACGCAAAGCCGATGGACGGCATATGTCATTGCGGGTTTCGTTTTTCGACTTGGTGTGGTATAAAATGCGCCGCTTTCCGGGGATGCCCCGTGAAGCTTAAATCCACACACGTGTCGACACGATGACCTGGGTGCCGGAGGCCTTGATGCCGCTGGTTGGTCATTGGGATACGTGGAGGCCAAACCCGACTTATTAAGGAACTATCATGTCCCAAGTCAACATGCGCGATATGCTGAAGGCCGGTGTGCACTTCGGTCACCAGACCCGTTACTGGAACCCGAAAATGGGTAAATACATTTTCGGCGCGCGTAACAAGATCCACATCATCAACCTTGAAAAAACCCTGCCAATGTTCAACGAAGCTCTGACTTTCGTAGAACGTCTGGCCCAGGGCAAAAACAAGATCCTGTTCGTCGGCACCAAGCGTTCCGCTGGCAAGATCGTTGCTGAAGAAGCAGCACGTTGCGGTTCGCCGTACGTCGATCACCGCTGGTTGGGCGGCATGCTGACCAACTTCAAAACCATCCGTGCTTCCATCAAGCGTCTGCGTGACCTTGAAGTACAAGCCGAAGACGGTACTTTCGCCAAGCTGACCAAGAAAGAAGCGCTGATGCGCTCCCGTGACCTGGAAAAGCTCGATCGTTCCCTGGGTGGTATCAAGGACATGGGCGGTCTGCCTGACGCACTGTTCGTTATCGACGTTGATCACGAGCGCATCGCGATCACCGAAGCCAACAAGCTGGGCATCCCTGTTATCGGCGTAGTCGATACCAACAGCAGCCCGGAAGGCGTTGACTACATCATCCCAGGCAACGATGACGCAATCCGCGCTATCCAGCTGTACATGGGGTCGATGGCTGACGCTGTAATCCGTGGTCGCAACCACGTTGCTGGTGGTACCGAGCAGTTCGCTGAAGAAGCTCCGGTAGCTGCCGCTGAGTAATTGACGCCCTGGCGTTGACTCAGTAAGCAAAAAGGGGGCTTGGCCCCCTTTTTGCCACCTCGAAAACCGTTTGTCGGCAGCGCAGCTACATCATCTGTAACGTGCAGCGGCCTACAAAGGAGATTCGAGAAGAATTGATCGCCCGTTTGATCGGGTGGAATGGTTGAAAACCTATCCAAGAGGATTTTGAAATGGCAGAGATTACTGCAGCGTTGGTTAAAGAACTGCGTGAGCGTACCGGCGAAGGCATGATGGATTGCAAAAAGGCCTTGACCAAGGCCGGCGGCGACATCGAAAAAGCCATCGACGACATGCGTGCTTCCGGCGCCATCAAGGCTGCCAAGAAAGCAGGCAACGTTGCTGCTGAAGGCGCAATCGCTCTGAAGGAAGACGGTAAATCCGCAGTTCTGCTGGAAGTGAACTCGCAGACTGACTTCCTGGCTCTGCAAGATGACTTCAAGGCATTCGTTGCTGCCAGCGTTGAAAAAGCATTCGCTGACAAGCTGACTACCGTTGAGCCTCTGATCGAAGCTCAAGAAGCTGCTCGCCTGGTATTGGTCGGCAAGGTTGGCGAAAACGTCAACATCCGTCGCCTGACCCGCGTTGAAGGTGATGTTGTTGGTGGTTACCTGCACGGCAACAAGATCGGTGTAGCCGTTGTTCTGAAAGGCGGCGACGTTGAGCTGGCCAAGGACATCGCTATGCACGTAGCGGCAACCAACCCTGAATTCCTGCTGCCATCGGAAGTTTCCGCTGAAGCGATCGAACGTGAGAAGGGTGTGTTCCTGACCCTGAACGCCGACAAGATCGCTGGCAAGCCAGAAAACATTGTTGAGAACATGGTCAAGGGCCGTATCAGCAAGTTCCTGGCTGAAGCGAGCCTGGTTGAGCAGGCGTTCGTCAAGAACCCTGAAATCAAGGTTGGCGAACTGGCTAAGAAAGCCGGTGCTGAAATCGTTTCCTTCACTTACTTCAAAGTAGGCGAAGGCATCGAGAAGCCGGTCGACAACTTCGCTGAAGAAGTTGCTGCCCAGCTGGCTGCCGCCAAGCAATAAGACAGTTTTCAACTGTCGCCCGAAAGAGGCTGCCCGCTCACGCGCGCAGCCTCTTTTCAAATGGGAAGGCCAATTTTATTTGGTTTCCTTTCGGAACTGGCTTACAAAGCCGTGTTCCGATGGCGCTGTGATAGCGTCCAGCTAGAGTGAACGCAAGCCGTAAACGGCTCGCCAAGAATTTTTTAAAAATACGCCGCAGGAGAGATTCGCAATGGCTCAGCAGGGCAGTGGTTATCAGGCTCGCTATAAACGCATTCTACTCAAGCTTAGCGGCGAGGCCCTGATGGGCTCGGAAGAGTTCGGGATCGATCCCAAGGTGCTCGATCGCATGGCGCTTGAAGTCGGCCAGTTGGTCGGTATCGGTGTTCAGGTCGGCCTGGTGATTGGTGGCGGCAACCTGTTCCGTGGCGCGGCGCTGAGCGCGGCCGGTATGGATCGGGTCACTGGTGACCACATGGGCATGCTGGCCACTGTGATGAACGCCTTGGCCATGCGTGACGCTCTGGAGCGCGCCAATATCTCGGCTATCGTGATGTCGGCTATTTCCATGGTCGGCGTGACCGATCACTATGATCGCCGCAAAGCCATGCGCCACCTGAACTCCAAGGAAGTGGTGATCTTCGCCGCCGGCACGGGTAACCCGTTCTTCACCACCGACTCGGCAGCGTGCCTGCGCGCCATCGAGATCGATGCTGACGTGGTACTCAAGGCTACCAAGGTGGACGGCGTATACACCGCGGACCCATTCAAAGACCCGCATGCCGAGAAGTTCGATCATCTGACTTACGATGAAGTGCTGGATCGCAAGCTGGGCGTGATGGACCTGACGGCTATTTGCCTGTGCCGCGACCACAAGATGCCGCTGCGCGTATTTAACATGAACAAGCCCGGCGCCCTGCTGAATATCGTACACGGCGGCGCGGAAGGGACTCTGATCGAGGAAGGCCAACAATGATCAACGAAATCAAGAAAGACGCCCAAGCGCGTATGCAGAAGTCCCTGGAGTCTCTGAGCCACGCGTTCGGCCAGATTCGTACCGGTAAGGCGCACCCGAGCATTCTGGGCAGCGTGATGGTGCCTTACTACGGTTCCGACACTCCGCTGAGCGGCGTCGCCAACGTGACCGTCAAAGACTCGCGCACCCTGCAAGTCGTAGCCTTCGAGCGCAATATGCTCGCAGCCGTCGACAAGGCCATCCAGAGTGCCGGCCTGAACCTCAACCCGACCAACCTGGGTGAGTTGCTGCTGATCTCCATGCCGGCCCTGACTGAAGAAACCCGTAAGGGCTTCACCAAGCAGGCCCGTAGTGCCGCGGAAGACGCGCGTGTTGCCGTTCGCAACATCCGTCGCGATGCGCTGGGTGATCTGAAGAAACTGGTCAAGGACAAAGAAATCAGCGAAGACGAAGAGCGTCGTGCCGTCGCCGATATCGACAAGTTGACCAAGGACGCCGAGGCTCAGATTACCAAGGCGACTGAAGAAAAAGAAAAGGACCTGATGGCCGTATAAAGGGTCAGGACGCCTTCATGGAAAAGACCAAGCAGACTGTGCCCTCCGTGGTACCGCGCCATGTCGCGATCATCATGGATGGGAATAATCGCTGGGCGAAAAAACGCTTTATGCCGGGTGTCGCCGGGCATAAAGCGGGTGTCGATGCGGTGCGCGCCGTCATTGAGGTGTGTGCCGAGGCCAAGGTTGAAGTGTTGACCCTGTTTGCCTTCTCCAGCGAGAACTGGCAGCGGCCAGCCGATGAAGTCAGTGCCTTGATGGACCTGTTCTTCAAGGCGCTGCGGCGCGAGGCCAAGCGCCTCAACGACAACAACATCAGTCTGCGCATCATTGGTGATCGCTCGCGGTTCCATCCGGAGCTGCAAGCGGCCATGCGTGAAGCTGAGGCTATCACCGCCGGTGCCAACCGCTTTGTGTTGCAAATTGCAGCCAACTACGGTGGCCAGTGGGACATTGCCCAGGCTGCGCAACGGCTTGCCCGCGAAGTGCAGGCCGGCCATCTGCGGCCAGAAGACATTACGCCCGAACTGTTGCAAACCTGCCTGGTAACCGGCGACCTGCCGTTGCCGGACCTGTGCATCCGTACCGGTGGCGAGCATCGCATCAGCAATTTCCTGCTGTGGCAGCTGGCTTACACCGAACTGTACTTCTCCGACCTGTTCTGGCCGGACTTCAAACACGATGCCATGCGTAACGCATTGGCCGATTTCGCTTCTCGTCAGCGTCGCTTCGGTAAAACGAGTGAACAGATCGAAGCTGGAGCCCGGGTTTAAATGCTTAAACAACGAATCATCACGGCGCTGATCCTGCTGCCAATCGCCTTGTGCGGGTTTTTCCTGCTCGACGGCTCCGGCTTTGCGCTGTTTATCGGCCTGGTCGTGACGCTCGGTGCGTGGGAATGGGCGCGCCTGGCGGGTTTCAGTGCTCAGCTGCCACGTGTGGTGTACGCCGCATTCGTCGCACTGTCGCTGTTCCTGATGCATACCCTGTCGAGCATCATCGTGCCTTGGGTGCTGGGTGCCGCGGTGTTGTGGTGGGCGCTGGCGACATTCCTGGTGCTGAGCTATCCGCGCACCAGCGGCCACTGGTCCAGCGTGGCGTGCAAGCTGGTGATTGGCTTGTTGATTCTGCTTCCCGCCTGGCAAGGGTTGGTGGAGATCAAGAATTCGTCCATGGGCAACTGGTTGATCATGGCGGTGATGGTGCTGGTCTGGGGGGCCGATATTGGCGCCTACTTCTCCGGCCGGGCGTTCGGCAAGCGCAAGTTGGCGCCGGCGGTCAGCCCTGGCAAGAGTTGGGAAGGTGTCTACGGCGGCCTGGCATTGACGCTGGTGATCACGCTGGTCGTCGGTATTGTGCGCGAGTGGTCGGTGAAGGAAATCTTCCTGGCGCTGCTGGGCACGGCCATCGTCGTATTTGTTTCTGTGGTGGGTGACCTCACTGAAAGCATGTTCAAGCGCCAGGCCGGTATCAAGGACAGCAGCAACCTGCTGCCGGGTCATGGTGGTGTATTGGATCGTATCGACAGCCTCACCGCCGCGATTCCGATCTTTGCCGTGCTGTTGTGGATGACTGCCTCGTGAGTCGCCTGCAGCAAGTCACCGTGCTGGGGGCGACGGGTTCGGTAGGGCTGAGCACCTTGGATGTGATCGCCCGTCATCCTGATCGTTATCAGGTATTTGCCCTGACCGGTTTTACCCGATTGAACGAGCTGCTGGCCCTGTGTGTGCGCCACTCCCCGCGCTTTGCTGTCGTGCCTGAAGCGGCCGCTGCGCGTGGTTTGCAGGAGGGGCTTCGGGCTGCCGGCCTTGCCACTGAGGTGTTGGTAGGCGAGGCGGGGTTGTGCCAAGTGTCGGCCGACGCCGAGGTTGATACCGTCGTGGCTGCAATTGTCGGCGCGGCGGGCTTGCGCCCTACGCTGGCGGCAGTCGATGCGGGCAAGAAGATTCTGCTGGCTAATAAAGAAGCCCTGGTTATGTCCGGCGCGCTCTTTATGCAGGCGGTGCGCAAGAGTGGCGCAGTGTTGTTGCCCCTCGACAGCGAGCACAACGCGATCTTTCAGTGCATGCCAGGCGACTTTGCCCGTGGCTTGAGCCAGGTGGGTGTGCGTCGGATTTTGCTGACCGCCTCCGGTGGGCCGTTTCGGCAAACACCTTTGACGCAGCTGGAACATGTATCTCCGGATCAGGCGTGCGCGCACCCGAACTGGTCCATGGGGCGCAAGATTTCCGTGGATTCGGCGAGCATGATGAACAAGGGCCTGGAGCTGATCGAGGCTTGCTGGCTGTTCGATGCGCGCCCTGATCAGGTTGAGGTGGTGATTCACCCACAAAGCGTGATTCATTCCCTGGTCGATTACGTGGATGGTTCGGTGTTGGCGCAGTTGGGCAACCCTGATATGCGCACACCTATCGCCAATGCCCTGGCTTGGCCGGAACGTATTGATTCCGGTGTTGCGCCGCTGGACCTGTTTGCGATTGCCCGGCTGGACTTCGAAGCGCCGGACGAGCAGCGCTTTCCATGTCTGCGTCTGGCGCGGCAGGCGGCCGAGGCGGGTAACAGCGCGCCGGCGATGCTCAATGCCGTCAATGAGGTGGCAGTGGCTGCGTTTCTTGATCAGCGCATCCGCTTTCCGCAGATCGCGAGTATTATCGAGGACGTCCTGAGTCTGGAGCCTGTCGTGGCTGTCAACGATTTGGGCGCTGTGTTTGAGGCGGATATGAAGGCCCGAGGCCTGGCCGAGCAATGGTTGAATCGCAACGCGCGTTAGTCTGCAGGTGGGGTTGAGCCTTCAGGTACTGGATTGAAAGGCGGAGAAATTAGATGAGTGCGCTCTACATGATTGTCGGCACCCTGGTTGCTCTGGGTGTGTTGGTGACCTTCCACGAATTCGGCCACTTTTGGGTGGCGCGTCGTTGCGGCGTCAAGGTATTGCGCTTTTCAGTCGGTTTCGGCATGCCCTTGCTGCGTTGGCATGATCGCCGTGGCACCGAGTTTGTGATTGCCGCCATTCCGTTGGGTGGCTACGTCAAAATGCTGGATGAGCGCGAAGGCGAGGTGCCGGCGGACCAGTTGGACCAGTCCTTCAATCGCAAGACCGTTCGTCAGCGTATCGCCATTGTCGCTGCTGGCCCGATTGCCAACTTCCTGTTGGCGATGGTGTTTTTCTGGGTCTTGGCCATGTTGGGCAGCCAGCAGGTGCGTCCGGTCATCGGTGCGGTCGAGGCTGATAGTATGGCGGCCAAGGCTGGCCTTATCGCTGGGCAGGAAATTGTTTCTATTGATGGCGAACCGACCACTGGTTGGGGGGCGGTCAATCTGCAGTTGGTACGACGCTTGGGTGAAAGCGGTACTGTCAGTGTGGTGGTGCGGGATCAGGATTCCACCGCCGAGATGGCGCGTGAGTTGACCCTGGATCATTGGCTCAAGGGTGCGGATGAGCCTGATCCGATCAAGTCCCTGGGGATTCGCCCGTGGCGACCGGCTTTGCCGCCGGTGCTGGCGGAGCTGGACCCGAAAGGTCCGGCCCAGGCTGCTGGTCTGAAAACCGGCGATCGCCTGTTGGCCCTGGATGGCCAGGCGTTGGGCGACTGGCAGCAAGTGGTCGACCTGGTGCGTGTACGGCCTGATACCAAAATTGTGCTGAAAGTTGAGCGTGATGGTGCTCAAATCGACGTCCCCGTGACCTTGTCGGTTCGTGGGGAGGCCAAGGCTGCCGGGGGGTACCTGGGGGCTGGGGTCAAAGGTGTCGAGTGGCCGCCATCGATGGTTCGGGAGATCAGTTTTGGGCCGTTGGCCGCAATCGGCGAAGGCGCGAAACGCACCTGGACCATGAGCGTGCTGACCCTCGAATCCCTCAAAAAAATGTTGTTCGGCGAGCTCTCGGTAAAAAACTTGAGTGGGCCGATAACCATTGCTAAAGTGGCGGGCGCTTCTGCCCAGTCGGGCGTCGCGGATTTCCTGAATTTCCTGGCTTATCTGAGTATTAGCCTTGGGGTTCTGAACTTGCTGCCCATTCCAGTATTGGATGGGGGGCATCTGCTGTTTTATCTGGTCGAGTGGGTGCGTGGTCGCCCCTTGTCGGATCGGGTGCAGGGTTGGGGGATACAGATCGGTATCAGTTTGGTGGTTGGAGTGATGTTGTTAGCTCTGGTCAACGATCTGGGACGTCTGTAAAGCTTCGCTGAATTGCGAATCTGCCGCATTGTGCGGCAGTTTGTTTATTGCCAGTTGGAATAAGAAAGGACTTCATGAAACGTCTGCTGCTAACTGCGGTTCTCACCGTATTGATGATCGCCGAAGTTCACGCCGAGTCCTTCACTATCTCCGATATTCGCGTCAACGGCCTCCAGCGGGTATCCGCAGGTAGCGTCTTTGGTGCCTTGCCGTTGAACGTCGGGGAACAGGCTGATGATCGTCGCCTGGTGGAATCCACTCGTGCGCTGTTCAAAACCGGGTTCTTTCAAGATATCCAACTGGGTCGCGAAGGCAATGTCCTGGTCATCACGGTCGTCGAACGACCTTCCGTCGCCAGTATCGCGATCGAAGGTAACAAGGCGATCTCCACTGAAGACCTGATGAAGGGCCTCAAGCAATCCGGCCTGGCCGAAGGCGAGATCTTCCAGCGCGCCACCCTCGAGGGTGTGCGTAACGAACTGCAACGCCAGTACGTTGCCCAGGGCCGCTATTCCGCGACCGTGGAAACCGAAGTGATCCCGCAGCCTCGTAACCGTGTTGGCCTGAAGGTCAACATCAACGAAGGCACCGTGGCGGCCATTCAGCACATCAACGTGGTGGGCAACACCAAGTTTGCTGATGAAGACCTGATCGACCTGTTCGAACTCAAGACCACCAACTGGTTGTCGTTCTTCAAGAACGATGACAAGTACGCCCGTGAAAAACTGTCCGGTGACCTGGAGCGCCTGCGTTCCTACTACCTGGACCGTGGCTATATCAATATGGATATCGCTTCGACCCAGGTGTCGATCACCCCGGACAAGAAGCACGTCTACATCACCGTCAACGTCAACGAAGGCGAGAAGTACAAGGTTCGTGACGTCAAGCTCAGCGGCGACTTGAAAGTGCCTGAAGACCAGGTCAAGTCCTTGTTGCTGGTGCAGAAGGACCAAGTGTTCTCGCGCAAGCTGATGACCACCACCTCCGAACTGATCACCCGTCGCCTGGGTAACGAAGGCTATACCTTCGCCAACGTCAACGGTGTGCCAACCCCGCATGATGATGACCACACCGTGGACATCACCTTCGTGGTCGACCCAGGCAAGCGTGCCTATGTGAACCGCATCAACTTCCGTGGCAACACCAAGTCTGCGGACGAAGTGCTGCGTCGTGAGATGCGCCAGATGGAAGGTGGCTGGGCGTCGACTTACCTGATCGACCAGTCCAAGACTCGCCTTGAGCGCCTGGGCTTCTTCAAGGAAGTCAACGTCGAGACCCCGGCCGTGCCAGGCGTGGACGACCAGGTTGACGTGAACTACGCGGTTGAGGAACAAGCTTCGGGTTCGATCACCGCCAGCGTCGGCTTCGCACAGAGCGCCGGTCTGATCCTCGGTGGTTCGATCACCCAGAACAACTTCCTCGGTACTGGTAACAAGGTCTCCATCGGCCTGACCCGCAGCCAATACCAGAGCCGTTATAACTTCGGTTATGTCGACCCCTACTGGACTGCTGATGGTGTGAGCCTGGGCTACAACGCCTTCTACCGCACCACCGACTACAAAGACCTCGACGTTGACGTTGCAAGCTATGCAATCGACAGCATGGGTGTGGGCGCCAACATTGGTTACCCGATCAGTGAAACCTCGCGCCTGACCTTTGGCCTGACCGCGCAGCAAGACAAGATCAAGACCGGTGTGTACACCGTGGACGAAATCTTCAACTTCGTGCGTAACGAAGGCGATCAGTTCCTGAACTTCAAGGCGTCGGCCGGCTGGTCCGAGTCGACCCTGAACAAAGGCGTGCTGGCGACCCGTGGCCACTCCCAGAGCTTGACCCTGGAAGCCACCACGCCGGGCAGCGACCTGTCGTTCTTCAAACTCGACTACCGTGGTCAGTTGTTCCAACCGCTGAGCGATAACTACACCATGCGCCTGCACACTGAGCTGGGTTATGGCGATGGCTATGGTTCCACCAGTGGTCTACCGTTCTACGAGAACTACTATGCAGGTGGTTTCAACTCGGTTCGCGGCTTCAAGGACAGCACTTTGGGTCCACGTGGTACGCCGAGCCGTGGTGTAGACGCAACGGGTAACCAAGGCACAATCGCTGACACGGACACTAAGGCGCTGCCATTCGGTGGTAACGTGCTGATCCAAGGTGGTGCGGAGATTCTGTTCCCGCTGCCGTTCGTCAAGGACCAGCGTTCCCTGCGTACTTCGGTTTTCTGGGATGTGGGTAACGTGTTCGACTCCAAGTGCGAGCAGGTCACCAACCCGAATGGTTCGAAGTCCAACACGCAGTGTAACGATGTGAGCTTCAGCAACCTGGCGAGCTCTGTCGGTGTTGGCGTGACCTGGGTGACTGCGTTGGGCCCGTTGAGCTTCGCTCTGGCCATGCCGGTCAAGAAACCTGATAACGCTGAAACCCAGATTTTCCAATTCTCCCTCGGCCAGACGTTCTAAGCGTCTGACCCAAGATAACGACAACGGATTCTGTAGGAGTGCATCGTGCGTAAGTTGACTCAATTGGTTCTGCTGGCAACTGTGCTGGTAACCACCCCGGCCTTCGCCGAAATGAAAATCGCCGTCCTGAACTATCAGATGGCTCTGCTGGAATCCGATGCGGCCAAGAAATACGCAGTGGATGCCGAGAAAAAATTCGGTCCGCAACTGACCAAGCTCAAGACCCTGGAAAGCAGTGCCAAGGGTATCCAGGATCGTCTGGTAGCCGGTGGCGACAAGATGCAACAAGGCGAGCGCGAGCGTCTGGAGCTTGAATTCAAGCAAAAGGCTCGTGACTATCAGTTCCAGTCCAAGGAACTGAACGAAGCCAAGGCCGTTGCTGACCGTGAAATGCTCAAGCAGCTCAAGCCGAAACTCGACAGCGCTGTGGAAGAAGTCATCAAGAAAGGTGCCTTTGACCTGGTGTTCGAGCGCGGTGCCGTGATCGACGTCAAGCCTCAATACGACATCACCCGCCAGGTGATCGAGCGCATGAACCAGCTGAAGTAAACCATGACCGCGACTATCAAGCTCGGCGAGTTGGCCGAGTTCCTGGGAGCTGCCTTGCGCGGCTCCCCGGAGAAAGAAATCACTGGGCTAGCCACCTTGCAGGAGGCTGGCCCAGCTCAGTTGAGCTTCCTCGCAAATCCCCAATACCGTAAATACCTGGTTGATTGCCAGGCCGCAGCCGTGTTGCTGAAGGCCGCTGATGCCGAGGGTTATACGGGGGATGCGCTGGTGGTGGCCGACCCGTACCTGTCGTACGCGAAAGCGTCGCACCTGTTTGATCCAAAGCCCAAGGCGGCCGGCGGTATTCATCCCTCTGCCGTGATTGCCGAGGATGCCCAGGTTGACCCGGCGGCCAGCATTGGCGCGTTTGCCGTGATCGAGAGTGGCGCGCGCATTGCTGCTGGCGTGACGGTGGGGGCCCACTGCTTTATCGGCGCGCGCTGCGAAATCGGTGCCGATGGCTGGCTGGCTCCTCGTGTCACCCTTTACCACGACGTACGCATCGGCGAGCGCGTGGTGATTCAGTCGGGTGCCGTGATCGGTGGCGAAGGTTTTGGCTTTGCCAACTCCAAAGGCGTTTGGCACAAAATCGCCCAGGTGGGTGGTGTTTTGATTGGCGATGACGTGGAAATTGGCGTCAACACCGCAGTGGACCGCGGCGCTCTGGCCGATACCGTGATCGGTAACGGCGTGAAGCTCGACAACCAGATCCAGATCGCCCACAACGTGCAGATTGGCGATCACACCGCCATGGCGGCGTGCGTCGGCATCTCTGGCAGCACCAAGATCGGTAAACATTGCATGCTTGCCGGCGGTGTAGGGCTGGTAGGGCATATCGATATTTGCGACAACGTCTTCATCACCGGCATGACCATGGTTACTCACTCGATTACCGAGCCGGGTGCCTACTCTTCCGGTACTGCCATGCAGCCAGCGGCTGAGTGGCGTAAAAGTGCAGCGCGCCTGAGGCAGCTTGACGACATGGCCCGACGCCTCAAACAGCTGGAAAAGCGTGTTGGAGACGTGACCCCTGGCGGTAATGCTTCATCAGAAGGCTGATACCATTTCCATATCAAGTGTGCACAGCCGCTAGACTGCCTCCTTGATTTGCTAGCGGGGCGTGCTTTTAGTTCGCCCGCCCCCAATCTTTATTACAGGCTTCCCCCCGAAATGATGGACATCAACGAGATTCGCGAATACCTGCCTCACCGTTACCCGTTCCTGCTGGTGGACCGCGTAGTGGACCTCAATGTCGAGGAAAAGCGCATTCGTGCCTACAAGAATGTCAGCATCAACGAACCGTTCTTCAACGGTCATTTTCCCGCGCATCCCATCATGCCAGGCGTGCTGATCATTGAGGCAATGGCCCAGGCTGCCGGTATCCTTGGTTTCAAAATGCTCGACCTCAAGCCTGCCGATGGCACGCTTTACTACTTCGTCGGTTCCGACAAGCTGCGTTTCCGCAACCCGGTCACGCCGGGCGATCAGTTGATCCTGGAAGCCAAGTTCATCAGTTGCAAACGCCAGATCTGGAAGTTCGAATGCCAGGCCTCGGTGGATGGCAAGCCGGTGTGCTCGGCTGAAATCATCTGTGCGGAACGCAAACTATGAGTTTGATTGACCCTCGCGCAATCATCGATCCGTCGGCCGTACTGGCCGCCGACGTTGAGGTCGGCCCCTGGTCGATCGTCGGCGCAGGTGTTGAAATCGGCGAGGGGACTGTCATCGGGCCGCACGTGATCCTCAAGGGGCCGACCCGCATTGGCAAACACAATCGTATCTACCAGTTTTCCTCGGTAGGCGAAGACACCCCGGACATGAAGTACAAGGGTGAAGAAACACGCCTGGTAATCGGTGATCACAACATCATCCGTGAAGGTGTGACCATTCATCGTGGCACCGTGCAGGATCGTGCCGAGACCACGTTGGGTGATCACAACCTGATCATGGCCTATGCGCATATCGGTCATGACAGCGTGATCGGTAACCACTGCATCCTGGTCAACAACACCGCGTTGGCAGGTCATGTGCACGTTGACGATTGGGCGATCCTGTCCGGTTTCACCCTGGTCCATCAGTACTGCCATATCGGCGCCCATAGCTTTTCCGGCATGGGCACCGCAATCGGCAAGGATGTTCCGGCATTCGTTACGGTATTCGGCAACCCTGCCGAAGCTCGCAGCATGAACTTCGAAGGCATGCGCCGTCGTGGTTTCAGCGAAGACGCTATCCACGCTCTGCGCCGCGCCTACAAGGTGGTCTACCGCCAGGGGTTGATGGTTGAGCAGGCATTGACCGAACTGGCCGAGTCGGCAGCGCAGTTTCCGGAAGTGGCAGTGTTCCGGGACTCGATCCAGGCGTCGACTCGCGGCATCACCCGCTGATCATGGCCAATCTGCGTATAGCGCTGGTGGCCGGAGAAGCTTCCGGCGATATTCTGGGGGCTGGTTTGATGCGGGCGCTCAAGGCCCAGCATCCTGCCGTAGAGTTTATTGGGGTCGGTGGGCCGTTGATGCAGGCCGAAGGCCTCACTTCCTACTTTCCCATGGAGCGCTTGTCGGTCATGGGCTTGGTGGAAGTGCTGGGGCGACTGCGTGAGCTGCTGGCTCGCCGCAAACTGCTGATCCAGACACTTATTGAAGAAAAGCCAGACGTCTTTATCGGAATCGACGCGCCGGACTTCACCCTCAACATCGAACTCAAATTGCGTCAGGCCGGCATCAAGACCGTGCATTATGTCAGCCCATCCGTGTGGGCGTGGCGGCAGAAGCGCGTGCTGAAGATCCGCGAAGGTTGCGACTTGATGCTGACCTTGCTGCCGTTCGAAGCCAAATTCTACGAAGAGAAGGGCGTGCCGGTGCGCTTTGTGGGCCATACGCTGGCCGACACCATCCCTCTGCAAGCTGATCGTGCGGCCGCGCGTGCCGAATTGGGCCTGGCCGATGGTCCCCTTGTGGCGTTGATGCCCGGCAGTCGTGGTGGTGAAGTCGGGCGGCTGGGCGCGTTGTTTTTTGATGCGGCTGAACGGTTGATGGCGCTGAAGCCCGGCGTACGCTTCGTATTGCCGTGCGCCAGCCCGCAACGCCGCGTGCAGATCGAGGCGCTGCTTGAAGATCGCAACTTGCCACTGACGCTTTTGGACGGTCAGTCGCACCTGGCCCTGGCGGCCTGTGATGCTGTGCTGATCGCTTCGGGTACTGCGACCTTGGAAGCCTTGCTGTACAAACGTCCGATGGTCGTGGCCTATCGCTTGGCGCCGCTGACGTTCTGGATTCTCAAGCGGATGGTTAAAAGCCCCTACATCTCCTTGCCTAACCTGCTGGCCCAGCGCCTGTTGGTGCCGGAGTTGTTGCAGGACGATGCGACGCCTGAAGCCCTGGCGCAAACCGTACTTCCCCTGATCGATGGCGGCGAGGAGCAGACCCGCGGTTTTGACGATATTCACCGTACCCTGCGTCGTGATGCGTCGAACCAGGCGGCGGATGCCGTGCTCACCTTGATCGGCGCAAAGCAGGAAACCCTATGACGACGCAAATGGGGCTGGATTTCAGCCTGGTTGCCGAAGCCCACGAGTTGGTGGCCGGCGTTGATGAAGTCGGACGCGGCCCGCTCTGCGGTGCTGTCGTCACGGCGGCGGTGATTCTCGATCCGAACCGTCCGATCCTCGGTCTCAACGACTCGAAAAAACTTACAGAAGCGCGCCGCGAGAAGCTCTTCGACGAGATCTGTGAGAAGGCCCTGAGCTGGCATATTGCTCGGGCTGAAGTCGAGGAAATCGACGAGCTTAATATTCTCCATGCCACCATGCTGGCCATGCAGCGCGCCGTCGAGGGCCTGCACATCACGCCAAAAATGGCGATGATCGACGGCAACCGTTGCCCGAAATTGACGATGCCGGCTGAAGCGGTCGTCAAGGGCGACAGCAAGGTTCCTGCCATCGCTGCGGCCTCGATCCTGGCCAAGGTCAGCCGGGACCGCGAAATGGCGGCTTTCGAATTGATCTACCCCGGCTACGGCATCGGCGGCCATAAGGGTTATCCCACGCCCGTTCATCTGGAAGCCTTGGCTCGCCTGGGGCCAACGCCGATCCACCGCCGCTCGTTCGCCCCGGTTCGCCTGGCCTACGAGGCGCGGGAGAGCCTCAACGAGGTGTAGTCGCGAGGCTGATGTTTTGCTCAAGGCCCGGTACAATCCGGGCCTTGTTGTTTCCACGTATAAGACAGGATCACTATGCCGGCTTCATTCGTTCATCTACGCCTGCACACTGAGTACTCCCTGGTCGACGGCCTGGTACGGATCAAACCGCTGGTCAAAACCCTGGTGGGCATGAACATGCCTGCGGTGGCGGTGACCGATCAGAACAACATGTGCTCCCTGGTCAAGTTCTACAAGAACGCCATGGGCGCCGGGATCAAGCCGATCTGTGGCGCCGACTTGTGGCTGTCCAACAAAGACCCGGATAACCCCCTGAGTCGCATCAGCCTGCTGGCGATGAACGGCGTCGGTTATCGCAACCTCACCGAACTGATTTCCCGTGGTTTTATCGACGGTCAGCGCAATGGTTCGATCATCATCGAGCGCGAGTGGGTAGCCGAAGCCAGCGAAGGCCTGATCATGCTGTCGGCGGCCAAGGAGGGCGAGATCGGTATCGCGCTGCTCGGCGGTAATCCGCAGGAGGCTGAAGTACTGGCCAGTGAGTGGATGAAGGTTTTCCCCGAGCGTTTCTACCTGGAAGTCCAGCGCACCAACCGTCCTAACGATGAAGAGCATTTGCACGCTGCCGTGGCGCTGGCCGACAAGCTCGGCGCGCCGTTGGTGGCGACCAACGATGTGCGTTTCATCAAGAAAGAAGATTTTGAAGCCCACGAAACTCGCGTGTGCATCGGCGAAGGCCGGGCCTTGGATGACCCGCGTCGCTCGAAAAACTACAGCGAAGAGCAATACCTCAAAAGTGCCGAGGAGATGGCTGAGCTGTTCAGCGACCTGCCCGAGGCCCTGGAAAACTCGGTCGAGATCGCCAAGCGCTGCAACATTGAAGTGAAGCTGGGCAAGCACTTCCTGCCCAACTTCCCGATTCCCGATGGCATGACCATCGACGAGTATTTCCGCAAGGTATCCTTCGACGGGCTGGAGGAGCGGCTGACCGTTCTCCTGCCCAAGGACACCACCGAAGACTACGACGCCAAGTGCCAAGTGTACGTCGATCGGCTGAATTTCGAGCTGGATATCATTATCCAGATGGGGTTCCCCGGTTACTTCCTGATCGTGATGGACTTTATCCAGTGGGCCAAGAACAACGGCGTGCCGGTTGGTCCAGGCCGGGGGTCAGGTGCTGGTTCGCTGGTGGCTTACGTACAGAAGATCACCGACCTCGACCCGCTGGAATATGACCTGCTGTTCGAACGGTTCCTGAACCCGGAACGGGTTTCCATGCCCGACTTCGACGTCGACTTTTGCATGGACGGCCGTGACCGTGTGATCGAATACGTGGCCGAGAAATATGGCCGCAACGCTGTAAGCCAGATCATCACTTTCGGTTCCATGGCGGCGAAAGCTGTAATCCGTGACGTGGCCCGTGTGCAGGGCAAGTCCTACGGCTTGGCAGACCGCCTGTCGAAGATGATCCCGTTCGAAGTCGGCATGACCCTGGAAAAGGCGTTTGAGCAGGAAGAAATCCTGCGTGACTTCATCAAGGTCGATGAAGAAGCCGCCGAAATCTGGGACATGGCCCGCAAGCTCGAAGGTGTGGTGCGTAACGTCGGTAAACACGCCGGTGGCGTGGTTATTGCCCCGACCAAGCTCACCGACTTCTCGCCGATCTATTGCGATGAAGAGGGCGATGGTCTGGTTACCCAGTTCGACAAGGACGACGTGGAAGCGGCCGGCCTGGTGAAGTTCGACTTCCTGGGGCTGCGGACCCTGACGATCATCGACTGGGCGCTCAAGACCATCAACCGCGACCGCGCCAAGGTCAATGAAGAGCCGCTGGATATTGCGTTTATCCCGCTGGACGACAAACCGACCTACGCCCTGCTGCAAAAAGCCGAAACCACGGCGGTGTTCCAGCTTGAGTCCCGGGGCATGAAGGAGCTGATCAAGAAGCTCAAGCCTGACTGCCTGGAAGACTTGATCGCACTGGTGGCCCTGTTCCGTCCGGGGCCTTTGCAATCGGGCATGGTGGATGACTTCATCAACCGTAAGCACGGCCGTGCCGAGCTGGCGTACCCGCACTCCGACTATCAGTACGAGGGCCTCAAGCCAGTACTGGCGCCGACCTACGGCATCATCCTGTACCAGGAACAGGTGATGCAGATCGCCCAGGTGATGGCTGGCTACACCCTCGGTGGCGCGGACATGCTGCGTCGTGCGATGGGTAAGAAAAAGCCCGAGGAGATGGCCAAGCAGCGCGGCGGTTTCATTGAAGGTTGCGCCACCAACAATATCGATGCCGATCTGGCCGGTAACATTTTCGATCTGGTGGAAAAATTCGCCGGTTACGGCTTCAACAAATCCCACTCCGCCGCCTATGGCCTGGTGTCGTACCAGACTGCCTGGCTGAAAGCCCACTACCCGGCGCCGTTCATGGCGGCGGTACTTTCGGCGGACATGCATAACACCGACAAGGTCGTGACCTTGATCGAGGAAGTGCGCACCATGAAGCTGCGCCTCGATGCGCCGGACGTGAACGCCTCGGAGTTCAAGTTCACGGTGAACGACGAAGGCCGTATCATTTATGGCCTGGGCGCGATCAAGGGCGTGGGTGAAGGCCCGGTGGAAGCCATCACCGAAGTGCGCCAGGACGGGCCGTTCAAGGACTTGTTCGACTTCTGCGCGCGGGTTGACCTCAAGCGCATCAACAAGAGAACCCTTGATGGCCTGATCCGCAGCGGTGCCCTCGACCGTCTCGGCCCCTATTTTCATGATGAGCCGAAGGCTTACCAGGCCAACATCGACCGCAACCGTGCGGTACTGTTGACCGCCATGGAAGAAGCGATCAAGGCCGCCGAACAGACTGCCCGTACCCATGACAGCGGTCACGCTGACTTGTTTGGTGGGTTGTTCGTCGAAGAAGACGCCGATGTGTACGCGAACCACCGCAAGGCCAAGGAGCTGACCCTCAAGGAGCGCCTCAAAGGTGAGAAAGACACCTTGGGCCTGTACCTTACCGGTCATCCGATAGACGAATACGAAGGGGAAATCCGTCGTTTCGCCCGTCAGCGCATCATTGACCTGAAGCCTGCACGGGATACCCAGACTGTCGCCGGCATGATCATCGCCCTGCGAGTGATGAAGAACAAGAAGGGCGACAAGATGGGTTTCATCACCCTTGACGACCGTTCGGGACGGATCGAGGCGTCGCTGTTTGCCGATGCGTTCCACTCTGCCCAGTCGCTGCTGCAGACCGACGCCATGGTGGTGGTGGAAGGGGAGGTCAGCAATGATGACTTCTCCGGTGGCTTGCGCCTGCGGATCAAGCGGGTGATGAGCATGGAAGATGCCCGTACCAACCTTGCGGAAAGCCTGCGCTTGAAGGTCAAAACCGAGGCGCTCAAGGGCGATCAGCTACGCTGGTTGGGTGACCTGCTCAAACGTCACCGTGGCGCGTGTCCTGTGACCATGGAATACACCGGTAACGACGCCAAGGCGATGTTGCAGTTCGGCGAGACGTGGCGAATTGACCCTGCGGATGGCTTGATTCAAGCTTTGCGTGACCAGTTCGGGCGAGACAACGTCTTCCTCCAATACCGCTGACGGTCAGAGCACCTGACCTCGGCTGAACATTTAATCTCGACCTAAACGCGCCTCTCCCTTAAGGTAGGGCGCGAATAGACAACCGGCTGGCCAGGCACTCCTTGGCCGTCGACCCAAGACGGACGCTTATGAACCCGAATTTTCTTGATTTCGAACAGCCGATCGCTGACCTGCAAGCCAAGATCGAAGAGCTGCGCCTGGTCGGCAATGACAATTCGCTGAATATCGGCGATGAAATCTCCCGCCTGCAAGACAAGAGCAAAACGCTGACCGAAGACATCTTCGGCAAGCTGACCAGTTGGCAGATCGCGCGCCTGGCTCGCCACCCGCGCCGTCCATACACCCTGGACTACATTGACCATATCTTCACCGAGTTCGACGAGCTGCATGGCGACCGCCACTTCTCCGACGACGCGGCCATCGTGGGCGGTATCGCTCGCCTGGACGACCAACCGGTGATGGTGATCGGTCACCAGAAAGGCCGTGAAGTGCGCGAGAAAGTCCGTCGCAACTTCGGCATGCCGCGTCCGGAAGGCTATCGCAAGGCTTGCCGCCTGATGGAGATGGCTGAGCGCTTCAAGATGCCGATCCTGACCTTCATCGATACGCCGGGTGCTTACCCAGGCATCGACGCTGAAGAGCGCAACCAGAGCGAGGCGATTGCCTGGAACCTGCGCGTCATGGCGCGCCTGAAAACCCCGATCATCGCCACCGTGATTGGTGAAGGTGGTTCCGGCGGTGCACTGGCTATCGGCGTCTGCGACCAGTTGAACATGCTGCAGTATTCGACCTACGCGGTGATCTCGCCGGAAGGTTGTGCTTCGATCCTGTGGAAAACCGCAGAAAAGGCACCGGACGCTGCAGAAGCCATGGGTATCACCGCTGATCGCCTCAAAGGCCTGGGTATCGTGGACAAAGTGATCGCCGAGCCATTGGGCGGCGCTCACCGTGACCCGGCTGCCGCTGCGGCGACTATCCGCGCTGAACTGGGCTCGCAACTGGCGATGCTCAAGAAGCTGGACAACGAAGCGCTGCTGGCCCGTCGTTACGAGCGTCTGATGAGCTACGGTCTCTAAGGCCAACGCAGCACCCAATGTGGGCGCTGGCTTTTGTGGGAGCTGGCTTGCCTGCGATAGCATCACCTCGGTGTAACTGATGTATCGAGGTGATTGCATCGCAGGCAAGCCAGCTCCCACATTTGCTTTGTGCATGCTTTGCCAATGTATTTCAGATTTGCGGCGATAATGTGTGATGAAACCAACTTTGCACGCCAAACTCCTGCAAACCCTAGCCCCCTGGCGCAACGCCCCGGCCTGGCATATCGCATTTTCCGGTGGGCTTGATTCCACCGTCCTGCTGCACCTTCTGGCCTCTCTGGCAAAAACCGAAACGCTCCCGCCGCTTAATGCCATCCATGTCCATCATGGCCTGCAAGCTGCGGCCGATGCCTGGCCCAGCCATTGCCAGTCAGTGTGCGACAGTCTTGGCGTGCCCTTGCACGTCATGCGCGTGCAGGTTCAGCCGGGTGCAAGCCTTGAGCGTTCGGCCCGTGACGCGCGTTATCGGGCGTTTGCCGAGGTGACGGGGGTAGGGGAGGTCTTGCTCACGGGCCAGCATCGCGATGATCAAGCAGAAACCCTGATGTTTCGCCTGTTGCGTGGGGCCGGGGTGCGAGGGTTGGCGGCCATGGCCGTGCAGCGTCCGTTGGCGAGGGGGTATCTGCTGCGGCCGTTGCTGGATGTCTCGCGTGAAGAGTTGGAGGCCTACGCACGTGGTCAGCAGCTCAAGTGGATCGAAGATCCTTCCAACGCAGATTTGCGATTTTCCCGTAATTACCTGCGCCACCGCGTATTTCCGGCGCTGACAGAGCGCTGGCCGCAAGCCGTTTCCAACTTGTTCCGCAGCGCCGAGCATTTGCATGAGGCTCAAGGGCTGCTGGATGAATTGGCGCAGATGGACCTGCACACTGCCGATCAGCCTTCGCCATTTCCCTGGTTGCCCTTGCCGTCACTGGCCCTTGCTTCACTTCGGACACTTTCCGACGCTCGTCAGCGCAACGCCCTGCGTCACTGGCTGGCGCCGCTGACGCGCTTGCCCGATAGCGATCATTGGGCTGGCTGGTATTCCTTGCGCGATGCCAAGGGCGACGCACAGCCGTTATGGCACCTTGCCGACGGTCAGCTTCATCGCTGTGGTGAGCGTGTCTGGTGGTTGCCTGTCGCTTGGCAGGCATTTTCCGACGCAGCGGTGAGCTGGTCACACCCGCAAAACCCACTAGAGTTATCCGGCAACGGGCATTTGAAATTTATCGGCACCGCCCCCGCAGGCCCATTGGAGGTCCGCTATCGTCACGGCGGCGAAATCATGGAAGTGCCAGGCCGTGGCAGGCGTGACCTGAAGCGCTTGCTCAACGAAAGTGGTTTGCCGGGGTTCGTGCGTGGCAGATTGCCGCTGCTGTATCGGGGGGAGCAATTGCTGGCTGTCCCAACCCTTGCGGGGCTATGGTCCAGCCCGGTGGATGGCTGGAAATTACATTGGTTGCCACAGAACTGCGATCAAGGTTTGAGCTGATAGAGCCTTTCCGGTAGACTACGCTCCCTTCTTGATACAACTTCTGTGGATTCTCCTGAATCGCAGCAGTTGCCGATTACCAAGCAGTCTTTGCTGGGCGATTCCAAAAAATGTGTAGCGATCAACGTACCGGTGTTTCATTGCTGGTCTGTCACCACGCGGCGGTTTTTTTGAAAGGTGCACTGTGATTAATGCAGGTGATCGGGGGCTTCGGCCTTCCTTCGCTTTCCCCGGCGGCTCGGACCGCTTTAACGCAGACTTCTAGGGTTTTTCATGACGCGCTACATATTCGTCACGGGCGGTGTTGTTTCTTCATTGGGGAAAGGCATTGCCTCCGCTTCATTGGCGGCCATCCTGGAGGCGCGGGGACTTAAGGTCACCATGCTCAAGCTGGACCCGTACATCAACGTTGACCCGGGCACCATGAGCCCGTTCCAGCACGGTGAAGTGTTCGTCACCCACGACGGCGCCGAGACCGACCTGGACCTGGGCCACTACGAGCGGTTCATCCGCACGACCATGACCCAGAACAACAACTTCACCACTGGCCGTGTCTACGAGCACGTGCTGCGCAAAGAGCGCCGTGGTGACTACCTGGGTGCAACCATCCAGGTGATCCCGCACATCACCGACGAAATCAAGCGCCGTATCATCAAGGGTGCAGGCGATGCCGACGTGGCGATGGTCGAGATCGGTGGCACCGTGGGTGACATCGAATCCCAACCGTTCCTCGAAGCCATCCGCCAGTTGCGTTTCGAAGTCGGCGCCAAGCGCGCGATGCTGATGCACCTCACCTTGGTGCCGTACATCGCTACCGCCGGCGAAACCAAAACCAAGCCAACCCAGCACTCGGTCAAGGAGCTGCGCTCCATCGGCCTGCAGCCGGACGTGCTGGTTTGCCGCTCCGATCATCCGATCGACATTTCCTCGCGTCGCAAGATCGCGCAATTCACCAACGTTGAAGAACGTGCGGTGATCGCGCTGGAAGACGCCGACACCATCTACAAAATCCCGGGCATCCTGCATTCGCAAGGCCTGGATGATTTTGTGGTCGAGCGTTTCGGCTTGCAGTGCGGCGGTGCGGACCTGTCCGAGTGGGACGCCGTGGTCGACGCCAAGCTCAATCCCGAGCATGAAGTCACCATCGCCATGGTCGGCAAGTACATGGAACTGCTGGACGCGTACAAGTCGCTGATCGAAGCGATGAGCCACGCCGGTATCAGCAACCGTACCAAGGTCAACCTGCGCTACATCGACTCCGAAGACATCGAGAACCAGGGCACTGCCCTGCTTGAAGGTGTGGACGCGATCCTCGTTCCGGGCGGTTTCGGCCTGCGTGGCGTGGAAGGCAAGATCACCGCCGTTCAGTACGCTCGTGAGAACAAGGTGCCGTACCTGGGTATCTGCCTGGGTATGCAAGTGGCCGTTATCGAGTTCGCCCGTAACGTGCTGGGCTGGAAAGACGCCAACTCCACCGAGTTCGATCACACCAGCGGCCACCCGGTCGTGGGCTTGATCACCGAGTGGGAAGACGCCACCGGCGCTGTTGAAACCCGTACCGAGACGTCCGACCTGGGCGGCACCATGCGCCTTGGCGCACAGGACTGCCTGCTGGAAGCCGGCTCGCTGGTCCACGACTGCTATGGCAAGGACGTGATCGTCGAGCGTCACCGTCACCGCTACGAAGTGAACAACAACCTGCTGCCGCAGATCAAAGAAGCCGGCCTGAAAATCTCCGGTCGTTCCGGCGATGGCAAGCTGGTTGAAGTGGTCGAGGCGCCGGATCATCCGTGGTTCGTGGCCTGCCAGTTCCACCCTGAGTTCACCTCGACTCCGCGAGACGGTCACCCGTTGTTCAGCGGTTTCGTCAAGGCAGCACTGACGCAACATCAGAAGAAGGCGTAACCCTGATGGCCCAGAAGATCATTCGCGTAGGCGACATCGAGATTGCCAACGACAAGCCCATGGTGCTGTTTGGCGGCATGAACGTGCTGGAAAGCCGCGACATGGCGATGCAGGTCTGTGAAGAGTACGTGCGGGTCACCCAGAAACTGGGTATCCCCTACGTGTTCAAAGCCAGCTTCGACAAGGCCAACCGTTCGTCCGTGACCTCCTATCGCGGCCCGGGCCTTGAAGAAGGCATGCGGATCTTCCAGGACATCAAGCAAGCTTTCGGTGTGCCGATCATCACCGACGTCCACGAGCCTGAGCAGGCTGCCGTGGTCGCCGAGGTGTGCGACATCATCCAGTTGCCGGCCTTCCTGTCGCGCCAGACCGACCTCGTGGTCGCGATGGCCAAGACCGGCGCTGTGATCAATATCAAGAAAGCCCAGTTCCTCGCGCCGCAGGAGATGAAACACATCCTGAGCAAGTGCGTGGAAGCGGGTAACGACCAGTTGATCCTCTGCGAGCGTGGTTCGAGCTTCGGCTACAACAACCTCGTGGTGGACATGCTCGGTTTCGGCATCATGAAACAGTTCGAATACCCGGTATTCTTCGACGTGACCCATGCGCTGCAAATGCCCGGTGGTCGCTCGGACTCCGCCGGTGGGCGTCGTGCCCAGGTCACCGACCTGGCCAAGGCGGGTATGAGCCAGTCCCTGGCCGGCCTGTTCCTGGAAGCCCACCCGGACCCGGACAACGCCAAGTGCGACGGTCCTTGCGCCCTGCGCCTGGACAAGCTGGAGCCGTTCCTGGCCCAGCTCAAGCAGTTGGACGAACTGGTCAAGAGTTTTCCGACGGTAGAAACCGCGTAACGGCGGTTTCTCCGGTAGACTTTCCCTCGTTTTACGCTCAGGCCTGCGGGCCTGAGCCTTGTCGCCTGCAAGCCTGCCCCGTTGTTCCACCCTTGCGGTCGGTCAAAAGTTTTCCTTCAGCTGCGTCGTTTTCGTCAACTTTGGAGTGTTTACAACAATGGCAAAAATCGTCGACATCAAAGGTCGTGAAGTTCTCGACTCCCGTGGCAACCCCACCGTCGAAGCCGACGTGCTTCTCGATAACGGCATCATCGGCAGCGCCTGCGCGCCGTCCGGTGCTTCCACCGGTTCGCGCGAAGCGCTGGAACTGCGTGATGGCGACAAGAGCCGTTACCTGGGCAAAGGTGTACTCAAAGCTGTAGCGAACATCAACGGCCCGATCCGTGACCTGTTGCTGGGCAAGGACCCGCTGGACCAGAAAGCCCTGGACCACGCGATGATCAAGCTCGACGGCACCGAAAACAAAGGCAGCCTGGGTGCCAACGCCATCCTCGCCGTGTCCCTGGCCGCTGCCAAGGCCGCTGCCCAGGACCAGGACCTGCCGCTGTACGCCCATATCGCCAACCTGAACGGTACGCCGGGTGTGTACTCGATGCCGGTACCGATGATGAACATCATCAACGGTGGCGAGCACGCCGATAACAACGTCGATATCCAGGAATTCATGGTGCAGCCGGTTGGCGCCAAGACCTTCTCCGAAGGCCTGCGCATGGGCACCGAGATTTTCCATCACCTCAAGGCTGTCCTGAAGGCCCGTGGCCTGAGCACTGCCGTGGGTGACGAAGGTGGTTTCGCACCGAACCTGGCGTCCAACGAAGATGCACTGAAAGTGATCTCCGAAGCCGTGGCCAACGCTGGCTACAAGCTGGGCACCGACGTGACCCTGGCCCTGGACTGCGCGGCCAGCGAGTTCTACGAGGACGGTAAATACAACCTGTCCGGTGAAGGCCACGTGTTCACTTCCGAAGGTTTTGCCGACTACCTCAAAGGCCTGACCGAGCGTTATCCGATCATCTCGATCGAAGACGGCCTGGACGAGTCTGACTGGGCGGGCTGGAAAGTCCTCACCGACAAGATCGGTGAGAAAATCCAACTGGTGGGCGACGACCTGTTCGTGACCAACACCAAGATCCTGAAAGAAGGCATCGACAAAAAGATCGCCAACTCGATCCTGATCAAGTTCAACCAGATCGGCACCCTGACCGAAACCCTGGAAGCCATCCAGATGGCCAAGGCTGCGGGCTACACCGCCGTGATCTCCCACCGCTCCGGCGAAACCGAAGACTCGACCATTGCCGACCTGGCTGTGGGCACCTCGGCGGGCCAGATCAAGACGGGTTCCCTGTGCCGTTCCGACCGCGTCTCCAAGTACAACCAATTGCTGCGTATCGAAGAGCAACTGGCAGGTAAAGCCAAGTACAACGGTCGCGGTGAGTTTCGCGGCTGATCGCTACTTGATGGTAAAGCATGGTAAAAAGTCGGCGGATGGCGTCGGAAAAAACACGACAGTGTGGATTTCAACGCTAATCTGATGGCTATCTAGCACAAGCCTGGTTCTTCCAGGCTTCGTGCTATCAGTTGCTGCAAAAGTTCTACATGGCTGGCTTTTTTCACTGGATACCCGGATTTCGATGCGCAGTCCCAATTGGTTGTTCCTCGTCTTGCTCTTGTTGCTGGCTGGCCTGCAGTACCGCCTATGGGTCGGTAATGGCAGTTTTGCGCAGGTAGAAGAACTGACCCAGCAGATTGCCGACCAGCACGCCGAAAACGAACGTTTGCTGGAGCGCAATCGGGTCCTTGATGCCGAAGTGCTCGAGCTGAAAAAAGGTACGGAGACCGTTGAAGAGCGGGCCCGTCATGAGTTGGGCATGGTCAAGGAGGGTGAAACCCTCTACCAGTTGGCCCAATGAGCTACCGTCTACCGGCCTTCTGGGCCGTGATTCCTGCCGCGGGCGTTGGTGCCCGTATGGCTGCGGACCGTCCCAAGCAATATCTGCAACTGGGTGGGCGCACTATTCTCGAACACAGCCTCGGCTGTTTTCTCGATCATCCGTCCCTCAAGGGGCTGGTGGTCAGTCTGGCTTCAGATGATCCTTATTGGCCTGCGCTGGCATGTGCTGCCGACGCTCGCATCCATCGTGCGGACGGTGGTTCGGAACGTTCGGGTTCGGTGCTCAATGCACTGCTGCAACTCAACGCCCTGGGCGCCAGCGACGACGATTGGGTGTTGGTGCACGATGCTGCGCGGCCCAACCTGAGCCGTGATGATCTCGACAAACTCCTGATTGAACTGGCGGATGACCCGGTCGGCGGCCTGCTGGCCGTACCGGCTCGCGATACGCTCAAGCGTGTCGACAAGCAGGGTCGGGTGATGGAGACCGTCGACCGCAGCCTGATCTGGCAGGCCTACACGCCGCAGATGTTTCGCCTGGGGGCGCTGCATCGCGCATTGGCCGACAGCTTGGTGGCGGATGCCGTGATCACCGATGAGGCGTCAGCGATGGAATGGTCCGGCCAGGCGCCGCGCTTGATTGAAGGGCGCTCGGACAACATCAAGGTGACTCGGCCAGAGGATCTGGAGTGGTTGCGGTTGCGGTGGGCTAACCGACGGTAGTCAGTTAAACCGGGTCGACTTCATCGCAGGCAAGCCAGCTCCCACATGGGTTTTCCTTCTCCCCAGACAACTCGGTCTGGTGTGGAGGGGGTAGGTTTGCCTGTGGGTAGCCAGTCGCACCGGGTCGACTTCATCGCAGGCAAGCCAGCTCCCACATGGGTTCTCCTTCTCCCCAGGCAACTCGGTCAAGTGTGGGAGCCGGGCTTGCCCGCGATGAGGCCCGTCCCGACACTTAATTATCCACTGCTGTACTCCGGCCGCTCAGCCAGACCTTCCTTTAAAAAATCCACCAGTTTCCTGACCTTCGGCGACAAATGCCGTTGCTGCGGATACAACGCCCACACCGCCGTGTTCGGCGGCTGATGCGCTTCCAGCAACGACACCAACGCGCCGCTGTGCAAATGTTCCAGCACGTAATAGTCCGGCAGTTGGCACAACCCAACCCCTTGCAGCGCCGCATCCAGCACTGCCTGGCCACTGTTGCAGCGCCAGTTGCCCTGCACACGTTGAGAAAACTCGCGCCCGTCCTGGGCCAGTTGCCAGATATCCGAGCTGCCGATCAGGCAGTTATGCCGACTCAATTCCGACAAGCTATGTGGCCGACCGTACCGCGCAAGGTAGGACGGTGATGCGCACAAATACATACGACGGGGTGCGAGCCGGCTGGCGACCATGCGTGAGTCTTGCAAGCGTCCCAGTCGGATCGCCAAGTCCAGGCCCTCATGCACCAGGTCCAGCTGGCGATTGGTCAGCTCGATATCCACGCGTAATTGCGGATACAGCGCCATGAACCGCGTCACCAACGGCACGATAAACCGCTCGCCGTAAGCCACCGCGCAGGTCATGCGCAACATGCCTTTGGGTTCGCTGGTGAGGTCGCCCACCGCGCGCAGCGCTTCTTCGCGGCCGTCCTGCAAACGCTGGCAGTGCTGCAGGAAGGTCTGGCCAGCTTCGGTCAGGGTCACCTTGCGCGTACTGCGATACAGCAACCGCGTCTGCAGTCGCTCTTCCAGGCGTGCCACTTGGCGGCTGATATGGGACGACGACACCCCAAGGCGTTCGGCGGCGGCGGTGAACTGGCTGCATTCTGCGACCGCAACGAACTCATCGATGCCTTCCCAGCGATTTTCCAGCATATCGATTGTCCCTGTGCAGCAATAATGTTTTGCTTTTGCCTAGATTATTCATCAATAGGCGGTGTTTTACACTCACCGCCTCAGTTTTCAATTCCCAGGAGAAACCCGGATGATCAAGTCCCGCGCCGCCGTAGCCTTCGAAGCCAAGAAGCCCCTTGAGATCGTTGAAGTGGATGTGGCCATGCCCAAGGCTGGCGAGGTGCTGTTGCGCGTAGTCGCGTCCGGCGTGTGCCATACCGACGCCTACACCCTGTCGGGCGCTGATCCGGAAGGTATCTTCCCGTCGATCCTCGGCCATGAAGGCGGTGCGGTGGTTGAAGCGATCGGAGAGGGTGTGACCTCGGTGGCCGTGGGCGACCATGTGATCCCGCTGTACACCCCGGAATGTGGCAAGTGCAAATTCTGCCTGTCGGGCAAGACCAACCTGTGCCAGGCGATCCGCTCCACCCAGGGCAAAGGTTTGATGCCCGATGGCACCACGCGTTTCTCCTACAAGGGCCAGCCGATTTTCCACTACATGGGTACCTCGACGTTTTCCGAGTACACCGTGCTGCCGGAAATCTCCGTGGCCAAGATCCCTAAAGAAGCGCCGCTGGAAAAAGTCTGCCTGCTGGGCTGCGGCGTCACCACCGGTATCGGTGCAGTGATCAACACCGCCAAGGTCAAGCCGGGCGACACCGTGGCGATCTTCGGTCTGGGCGGTATCGGCCTGTCGGCAGTGATCGGTGCAGTCAAAGCCAAGGCGGGTCGCATCATTGCCATCGACATCAACCCGGCCAAATTCGAAATAGCCAAACAGCTGGGCGCCACCGACTGCATCAACCCGAAAGATTACGATCGCCCGATCCAGGACGTCATCGTCGACTTGACCGACGGCGGTGTGGACTTTTCCTTCGAGTGCATCGGCAACGTGCAACTGATGCGCGCGGCCCTTGAGTGCTGCCACAAAGGCTGGGGCGAGTCGGTGATCATCGGTGTGGCCGGTGCCGGCCAGGAAATCGCTACTCGTCCCTTCCAACTGGTCACCGGTCGCGTCTGGCGCGGTTCGGCATTCGGCGGCGTACGCGGTCGTACCGAGCTGCCAAGCTATGTGGAAATGGCCCAGACCGGCGAGATCCCGCTGGATACCTTCATCACCCACACCATGGGCCTGGAAGACATCAACAAAGCGTTTGACCTGATGCATGAAGGCAAGAGCATTCGTACCGTCATCCACTTCTGAGGTCGGCCATGAGTCTGGAAAACCTGTCGTGCCAGAAGAGCTTCGGCGGCTGGCATAAACGCTACAAGCATCATTCCGATGTGCTGGGCTGCGAGATGACTTTCGCCGTCTATCTGCCGCCGCAGGCGGAGCAGGGCGGCAAGCTGCCGGTGGTGTACTGGCTGTCAGGCCTGACCTGCACCGACGAAAACTTCATGCAGAAGGCCGGTGCCCAGCGCATGGCGGCCGAACTGGGGCTGATCATCGTGGCGCCGGACACCAGCCCGCGCGGCCCTGGCGTGCCGGGCGATCCGGACAACGCATGGGATTTTGGCCTCGGCGCGGGTTTCTATCTGAATGCCACCCAGCAACCCTGGGCCAAGCACTATCGGATGCATGACTACGTGGTGCAGGAGTTGCCGGCGTTGGTTGAAGCGCATTTCCCGGCATCGGATAAACGTGGCATCAGCGGTCACTCCATGGGCGGTCACGGTGCGCTGGTGTGTGCCTTGCGCAACCCAGGGCGGTACCTGTCGGTGTCGGCGTTTTCGCCGATCAATAACCCGATGGATTGCCCGTGGGGCCAGAAAGCCTTCTCGCGTTATCTGGGCGAAGAACGCTCGAAATGGCGTGAGTGGGACGCCTGCGTGCTGATCAGCGAAGCCTCGGAAAAACTGCCGCTGCTGGTGGACCAGGGCGACCGCGACGATTTCCTCGCTGTGCAACTCAAGCCTGAAGCCCTGCGGCAAGTGGCGAAGGCGGCCAACCACCCACTGGAGTTGCGCCTGCAGCCTGGCTACGACCATAGCTACTTTTTTATCGCCAGCTTCATCGAAGACCATTTGCGACATCATGGTCGTGCTTTGCTCGGTTAATGTGAGGCAAAAGTAGGTAGAATCACGCCCTGAATTAAATCGGGGCGTTTTTTTATGCGTATTGGCCACGGCTACGATGTGCACCGTTTCGCCGAAGGCGACTTCATCACCCTGGGCGGCGTGCGGATCGCACACCACCATGGGTTGCTGGCTCATTCCGACGGCGACGTTTTGCTGCATGCCTTGAGCGATGCCTTGCTGGGCGCAGCGGCATTGGGGGATATCGGCAAGCATTTCCCGGACACCGACCCGACCTTTAAGGGCGCGGACAGCCGCGTCTTGCTGCGCCATGTGGTTGGCCTGATCCACGCCAAGGGCTGGAAGGTCGGCAACGTCGACAACACCATCGTGGCCCAGGCACCGAAAATGGCCCCGCACATCGAATCGATGCGAGCGTTGATCGCCGCCGACCTGCAAATTGAACTGGATCAAGTGAACGTGAAAGCCACCACCACCGAGAAACTCGGTTTTACCGGTCGTGAAGAGGGCATCGCCGTGCACTCCGTTGCCTTGTTGCTGCGCGCATGAATGACCTGCAACTGCTGGGCCCGCGAGCCTATGGCGAGGCGTTGGGCCGCGCGGTACTGAAGGCGACGGCTGAAGACTTCCAGGTCGACGAAGTGCTGGATATCCCGCTGACCGGGGACGGTGAGCACCTGTGGTTATGGGTGGAAAAACGTGGCCTGAATACCGAAGAGGCTGCACGGCGTATCGCCAAGGCCGCTGGGGTGCCGTTGCGCACCGTCAGCTATGCCGGGCTCAAGGACCGTCAGGCGTTGACTCGCCAATGGTTCAGCGTGCAATTGCCGGGCAAGGCCGATCCGGACATGAGCGGTGCGGAAAACGACACCCTCAAGATCCTCAAGATGACGCGCCACAAGCGCAAGCTGCAACGCGGCGCGCATTCGGCCAATGGCTTTACGTTGCGCCTGACGCAACTGGCCGGTGATACCGCTGCCATCGATGCACGCTTGCAATTGATCGCCCAGCACGGCATTCCCAATTACTTCGGCGCCCAGCGTTTCGGCCATAACGGCGGCAATGTGGTGGACGCTCGTGAGTGGGCGGCGCGCAAGGCCCTGCCGGAGCAGCGCAATGTGCGCTCGCGGCTGCTGTCTACGGCGCGCAGTTTTCTGTTTAACAAGGTATTGGCCGCGCGTGTCGCGGATGGCTCCTGGCAGCGTGCCCAAGTAGGCGACTTGCTGGCGTTTACCGACAGCCGCAGCTTTTTCCCTGCGGGGGAGGCTGAGTGCAGCGATCCGCGCCTGGCCATCCTGGACCTGCACCCTACTGGGCCGCAGTGGGGTGAGGGTGACTCGCCCGCCACCGGGGCGACTTATGCCTTGGAACAGGCCGTTGCCGCTGACGAAGCCGATCTGCGTGATTGGCTGGTGAATGCCGGCATGAGCCAGGAACGTCGCATTCTTCGACTGCCCATTGGCGGGTTGACGTGGCATTATCCCGGACCTGACATTCTGCAATTGGAATTCGTCCTGCCGGCCGGATGCTTCGCCACTGTCTTGGTGCGCGAGCTTGTTGATCTGGTGCCGGTGGGGCCGACGGACAACCCATGCGTATTCTGATATCAAACGATGACGGTGCCACCGCACCCGGTCTTGCCGCGCTCCATGCTGCGCTGCAGGATTACGCCGAGTGCGTGGTGGTCGCCCCTGATCAGGACAAGAGTGGCGCCAGCAGTTCGCTGACGCTTGACCGTCCGCTGCACCCGCAAGTTCTGGCCAATGGCTTTATCAGCGTGAACGGCACGCCCACCGACTGCGTGCACCTGGCGATCAACAGTTTGTTGGACCAGGAGCCGGACCTTGTCGTCTCGGGGATAAACCTGGGGGCCAACCTGGGCGATGACGTGCTGTATTCCGGCACCGTGGCGGCGGCGCTTGAAGGGCGCTTTCTCGGGCGAACCTCGTTCGCTTTTTCCTTTGCCTCACGGCAATTGGACAACCTCGCGACGGCCGCTTATTTCGCGCGCAAGTTGGTGGAGGCTCACGGCTCTCTGGATCTGCCGCCGCGCACGGTGCTCAATGTCAATGTGCCCAACTTGCCCCTCGATCATATCCGCGGTATCCAGCTCACGCGCCTGGGCCATCGCGCCCGCGCGGCGGCGCCATTGAAGGTGGTCGACCCGCGTGGCAAGGAAGGTTATTGGATTGCGGCAGCGGGTGATGCCGAGGATGGCGGCCCGGGCACTGATTTTCACGCGGTGATGCAAGGTTATGTTTCGATTACCCCGTTGCAACTTGATCGCACCTTCAGTGATGCCTTCAGTAGTCTCGATGGCTGGCTCGAGGGGCTGCGTTGATGGCACGTGAACAAGACGAAATGCTGCGCCGTGGCATCGGAATGACCTCCCAGCGTACTCGCGAGCGTTTGATCCAGCGCCTGTATGAAGAAGGGCTGTCCAACGCCCAGGTGCTTGAAGTCATCCGGCGTACGCCTCGGCATCTGTTTGTTGATGAGGCGTTGGCGCATCGCGCCTACGAAGACACCGCATTGCCGATTGGCCATAACCAGACGATCTCCCAGCCTTATATGGTGGCGCGCATGAGCGAGTTACTGCTGGCGGCTGGGCCTCTCGACAAGGTCTTGGAGATCGGCACGGGTTCCGGTTACCAGACTGCCGTGCTGTCGCAGTTAGTGGAGCGCGTGTTCTCGGTAGAGCGCATCAAGGTGCTGCAAGACCGTGCCAAAGAGCGCCTGGTGGAGTTGAACCTGCGCAATGTGGTGTTCCGTTGGGGTGATGGCTGGGAAGGCTGGCCGGCCCTGGCGCCGTACAACGGCATCATTGTCACGGCTGTGGCTACCGATGTGCCGCAGGCCTTGCTGGATCAACTGGCGCCTGGCGGGCGGTTGGTCATCCCGGTGGGGGCTGGCGAAGTGCAACAATTGATGCTCATTATCCGCGAAGACGAAGGTTTTTCCCGGCATGTACTGGGGGCTGTGCGCTTTGTCCCCTTGCTCAACGGCCCGCTGGCCTGATCATTTATTCGAGGACAGTGAATTCTGTTGACGGCGATGTGTCTTACAGCGGGGTCTATCGTGTCAACATGCTTGAAAACCGGAATTAAACATGATGAATTTTTCGTTTCAGTCGTGTGCCGGTAAAAACTCAATGCCCAGTTATACTTGCGTCATATTTCAGGCCTGATACAGGCGTTAATGTTCAGCCACCACAAAGGGAGCGGCGGGTGAGTCTCACAGGTCTTGCGCAGCGTATGAGTAAAACAAGTTTTCAGCGACTGGTGCTTGGCCTTGTCTTGAGTTCCTTATTGGCGGGCTGCTCAAGCTCTCCCTCAAGTGGCGCGCGGGTTGTCGACCGCAACGGTGCCAGTTCAGCGCCACAAAGACCGACGGTCACCACCGGGCAATATGTAGTGCGAAAGGGGGACACGCTGTTCTCGATCGCCTTCCGCTACGGCTGGGATTACAAGGCACTCGCGGCCCGCAATAACATTCCTGTGCCATATACGATACATCCGGGACAAACCATCCGTTTTGATGGGCGCACGGGTTCTACGCCTACGACAGTTGTGACAAACACTGGATCTTCGCCGTCGTCTTCGAGCAAAACCACCATCATCACTCGGCCTGCAGGCACCGCCGCGCCTACGGTTGCGAGCAAACCGGCACCCGCGCCGTTGCCACCTCCGGGCCCGGCACCAACGGGTTGGGGATGGCCTTCAAACGGGGTGTTGATTGGAAAATTCTCTTCAAACGGTAGTTTGAATAAAGGCATTGATATCGCCGGGGATTTGGGACAGCCTGTTTTAGCTGCGTCTGATGGGACAGTGGTTTACGCCGGGAGTGGTTTACGGGGCTACGGCGAGCTGGTCATCATCAAACACAGCGATACCTACGTCAGTGCCTACGGTCATAACCGCAGGCTGTTGGTTCGGGAGGGGCAGCAGGTCAAAGTCGGACAGACAATTGCCGAAATGGGGTCAACTGGTACAGACCGGGTGAAACTGCACTTTGAGATTCGCCGCCAAGGGAAACCTGTAGATCCACTGCAATTCCTGCCCCGTCGTTGATGTGTTGCACAGCCTGTTCCCTCACGTAGAAGGAACAGGCTCCAGCGTTGCCAAGGATAGAGGCGTCGCTTGAGCTTGAGGTCGAACTCACCAAAGGACTATAACAATGGCTCTCAGTAAAGAAGCGCCGGAGTTTGACATCGACGATGAGGTTCTCCTTATGGAGTCCAGCATCGATATGGAATCGATGTCGAATGATGAAGGAGCTGCTGCACCTTCAGTTCGCACCAAATCCAAAAACTCCACCGCGTTGAAGCAACACAAGTACATTGACTACACACGGGCGCTCGACGCGACCCAGTTGTATCTCAATGAAATCGGCTTTTCCCCTCTGCTGACCCCCGAAGAAGAAGTCCATTTTGCGCGTTTGTCGCAGAAAGGCGACCCGGCTGGGCGCAAGCGCATGATTGAAAGTAACCTGCGCCTGGTGGTGAAAATCGCCCGACGCTACGTCAATCGCGGTCTGTCCCTGTTGGACCTGATCGAGGAGGGCAACCTGGGCTTGATCCGGGCAGTGGAGAAGTTCGATCCAGAGCGCGGCTTCCGCTTCTCTACCTATGCCACCTGGTGGATTCGCCAGACCATCGAACGGGCGATCATGAATCAGACCCGCACGATCCGGTTGCCGATCCATGTGGTCAAGGAGCTCAACGTTTACCTGCGGGCAGCGCGTGAGCTGACACAAAAACTCGATCATGAACCTTCGCCTGAAGAAATCGCCAACCTGCTGGAAAAACCGGTAGGGGAGGTCAAGCGCATGCTCGGCCTGAACGAGCGTGTGTCTTCGGTCGACGTCTCGCTGGGTCCGGATTCGGATAAAACCCTGCTGGACACCCTGACGGATGATCGTCCTACAGATCCTTGCGAGCTGTTGCAGGATGATGATCTTTCCCAAAGCATTGACCAGTGGCTGTCGGAGCTTACCGACAAGCAGCGCGAGGTGGTGATTCGCCGCTTCGGCCTGCGCGGTCACGAGAGCAGCACCCTGGAGGATGTAGGCCTGGAAATTGGCTTGACCCGTGAGCGGGTGCGGCAGATCCAGGTGGAAGGGCTCAAGCGCTTGCGTGAGATCCTTGAGAAGAATGGCTTGTCGAGTGAGTCGTTGTTCCAGTAAACGAAGCAGGAGCAGGCTTGTGTGGGAGCTGGCTTGCCTGCGATGGCATCAACTCGGTGTAACTGAATAACCGAGGCGATGCCATCGCAGGCAAGCCAGCTCCCACATTTTTTGTGTCCGGCATTACATTGGTGCCACGACCAAATTGCAGGCATAAAAAAACCCCGCTTTTAAGGGCGGGGTTCTTTCGACTAAGTCAGTACAAGTTAGATAACTTGAACTTCTTCAGCTTGCATGCCTTTCTGACCGCGGGTAGCGATGAAAGAAACCTGTTGGCCTTCTTTCAGGCTTTTGAAGCCGTCGGATTGGATAGCTTTGAAGTGAACGAACAGGTCGTCACCGGATTGTGGAGTGATGAAGCCGAAGCCTTTTTCATCGTTGAACCACTTAACGGTACCAGTTTGGCGATTAGACATGGTGTATCTCCTTGGACAAAGTTAACTGCGACTCAGGAAAAGCCCTGGCCGAGACTGAGTGCAAAGAGCAGGAAAAATTCTTGGAGATGGTTGGATCGAAATTCAACATATCGTGTAGAGATTCTCAGTGACACAAGCAGCACAGTGGCGCCACCTTAACCCTTTTTCCGGGACGTGCCAATGATATTTCCGAAGGTTTCTCTATTTTCGTGACTGGCGGTGGTATTTACGGTCACCAACGGTGCCAGCATGGGTCCCGGCCCCGCTGACTGTGGCTTTATGCGGTCTGTCTGTAAGGGCGGGCATCATCAAGAAAAGCCCCGCGCCCTTTGAACCCTGGGGCCGGCCCCGGTAAGATGCTCCACAGAATTTTTCCACCTCGCTATTCAGGACACCCGCCATGAGCATCAAATCGGACAAGTGGATTCGCCGCATGGCGCAAGAGCACGGCATGATCGAGCCCTTCGTAGAGCGCCAGATGCGTGGCGAGGGTGCCGAACGCCTGATCTCGTATGGGGTTTCCAGCTACGGCTACGACGTGCGTTGCGCCGATGAATTCAAGGTGTTCACCAACATCAATTCGGCGACCGTCGATCCAAAGAACTTCGACGAAAAAAGCTTCGTCGACGTCAAGAGCGACGTGTGCATCATCCCGCCGAACTCCTTCGCCCTGGCGCGCACTGTGGAGTTCTTCCGTATTCCTCGCGACGTGTTGACCATCTGCCTGGGCAAAAGCACCTACGCCCGTTGCGGCATCATCGTCAATGTGACGCCGCTTGAGCCTGAGTGGGAAGGGCACGTCACCCTGGAGTTCTCCAACACGACTACCTTGCCGGCGAAGATCTACGCCAACGAAGGCGTGGCGCAGATGCTGTTCCTGCAGTCCGACGAGGCCTGCGAAGTGTCCTATAAAGACCGTGGCGGCAAGTACCAGGGGCAGCGTGGCGTAACTCTCCCACGCGCTTGATAGAAATGCCCTACACGTAAAGGGAATTTGTCTGCGGGAAGTGACTCTATTGGGTGTACAGCCTCGGCGCGTGCAAAACGCGCCGGGCCACGCTTGAGGAGTGCTTTATGAAGATCGACCCGCGAATCAGCGCCGAACTCGCCCGGCTTGAACCCAACCAGATTGGTGTTCTGGCTTGGTCCCTGATGGCCGACCCAGCCTATGCAGGCGGCATCCCCGGCCAACCTGAGCCGGATTATCCACAGCCTACCGAGCCCGGTGAGCCAACCCTGCCGGATGAGCCACCTCCCGCACCTATCGGCTGAGTCCTGTAGAGGCTCGCTACGGCACGGTATGCCCCTTGGCAGCGTCAGGGGCTACTTCAAGTTGCCACTCAAGAACTGCTGCAAACGCTCACTCTGCGGATTGCCCAGCACATCCGCAGGCGCGCCTTGTTCTTCCACCAAGCCCTTGTGCAGAAACAGCACCTGACTCGACACCTTGCGCGCAAAGCTCATCTCGTGGGTCACCATGATCATGGTGCGGCCTTCCTCGGCAAGGCCCTGGATCACCTTCAGCACTTCGCCGACCAGCTCCGGATCGAGGGCCGAGGTGGGTTCGTCGAAGAGCATGACCTCCGGCTCCATGGCCAGGGCGCGGGCGATCGCTACCCGTTGCTGTTGGCCGCCGGACAGAAACGCCGGGTACTGATCGGCGACACGTGCTGGTAGGCCGACCTTGTCCAGGTAGCGACGAGCGCGTTCCTCGGCGTCCCTCTTGCTGCAGCCCAGCACTCGGCGCGGTGCCATGGTGATGTTTTCCAGCACGCTCATGTGGCTCCACAGGTTGAAGTGCTGGAACACCATCGCCAAACGCGTGCGCAGGCGTTGCAATTCGGCATCGTCGGCCACACGCATGCCGTGGCGGTCGCTGACCATGCGGATCTGCTGACCATCCAGGGTCATGGCGCCGTCGTTGGGGGTTTCCAGGAAGTTGATGCAGCGCAAAAAGGTGCTCTTGCCCGAGCCACTGGCGCCGATCAGGCTGATCACATCACCGGTCTTGGCCTTGAGCGAAACACCTTTGAGCACTTCATTGTCGCCATAGCTTTTATGCAGGCCTTCAACGGTCAATTTGTACATGGAGCATGCATCCTCAAGGCGAAAGTAGGTAGCCGCTGCGGTAGGCCTCAGTGCCTGCGACATGGGCAATGACCATCCCGGCAGTGGCCATGCGGCGTAGCGAGCGGGCGTAAAGCAGGCCGGCGCTTTTACACGGCACGGGGGTTACGCGGTCAGTAATGGGGTCGATGATTTCGGCGATCAGTTGCCCGGCCTCCAGGTATTCACCGGGCAGGGCGCTGAACACCAGCAAGCCGCCGACCGGCGTGGCGACGGGTTCCACGCCCGCCAGCGGCGTCGCCGGGTAGGGCAGGTCGGGCAGTGGCGCGATGTCGCCTGCAATCGCACCGAAGTGAATCAGGTAATCAATGATCGCCTGGCAGTCGAGGGCCGCCAGCCCGTGGTTGACGTCGCCCTGGCCACGCAGTTCGACGGTCACCGAAAAGCTGCCCATGGGGATCGGGAAGCGCTCGCCGAAGCGTTGCTGCAATTGCCACCACACCAAGGTGAAACACTCATCGAAGGATTGCCCACCGGAATCGGTTGCGAGCAAGTTGGCTTCCGAACCCAGATACCGGGCCAACGGTTCAACCCGAGGCCAAGCCTCGGGCGTGGTGTACAGGTGCGCCACGGCTTCGAAATCGCAATGCAGGTCGAGCACCATGTCGGCATCACACGCCAAGCGTTGCAACACCAGGCGTTGGGAGTGCAATTGGGTGTCGGCGGTGTGCGCGGTGAGGGCGCTGGACAGCGCGGTGCGGATCAGCTCGACGTTGTGTTGCGGATCATCCCCGAGTACATCCTCGATCTGGTCTCCGACCTGCTCGCTGAGGTCGACGAACCATCGATTGAAGTTCTGCCCGCTTTCCAGCTCGTAGCGGCCCAGAGGGATGTCCATCAGCACCTGCTCCAGCCCCACCGGGTTGGCGATGGGCACCAGCACGATTTCGCTGCGCAGGCGACCGGCGGCCGCCAGTTCAGCCAGGCGCACCTTCAAGTGCCAAGCCACCAGCATGCCCGGCAACTCATCGGCATGCAGCGATGACTGGATGTAGATCTTGCCTTCGGCCTGTTCCGGGCCGAAGTGAAAACTGTGGATCTGCCGCGCCGTGCCCGGCACCGGTGCGATCAGATCATGTACCTCATGTCGCATGAATGCTCCTTACATGAAAGGCCGCTTAGTGACTTGGCCCGAGAAAGGCCAGCCAGCGGCGCTCCGCCAACCGAAACAGACCGACCAGGGCAAAGGTCACGGTCAGGTAGATCAGCGCAGCGATACCGAATGATTGAAAGGTCATGTAGGTCGCCGAGTTGGCATCCCTGGCCACCTTGAGAATGTCAGGCACCGTTGCGGTGAAGGCCACTGTGGTCGAGTGCAGCATCAGGATCACTTCATTGCTGTAGTACGGCAACGAGCGACGCAGGGCCGAGGGCATGATGACGTAGGCATACAGCTTCCAACCGGTAAGGCCATAGGCTTTGGCCGCCTCGACTTCGCCATGGGCCATGCTGCGGATCGCCCCGGCAAAGATTTCGGTGGTGTAGGCGCAGGTGTTGAGGGCGAAGGCAAGGATGGTGCAGTTCATCGCATCGCGAAAGAACGCATCCAGCATCGGTTGCGCCCGCACCGCCGCAATGCTGTAGATGCCGGTGTAGCAAATCAACAGTTGGATATACAGCGGCGTGCCGCGAAACAGGTAGGTGTAGAACTGCACCGGCCAGCGCACCCAGCGCTTGCGCGACACCCGGGCGATGGACAGCGGGATCGACACCACAAAACCGAACACCAGCGAGAGGCTCAGCAACCACATCGTCATTGCCAGCCCGGTGATGTGCTGGCCGTCGCTGTACAGGAAGGGCCGCCAGTATTGCTGCAATAGTTCGATCATCGCACGGCCTCCCGGGTCCCAGCGGAGTAGCGACGTTCAAGCCGACGCAGGACGAAGTTGGAAGCGCTGGTGATCAGCAGGTAGATCAGCGCGGCGAGCACCAGGAAATAGAACAGTTGATAGGTGCTCTTGCCCGCGTCTTGGGCAGCCTTGACCAGGTCCGCCAGGCCGATGATCGACACCAGCGCCGTGGCCTTGAGCATCACCATCCAGTTATTGCCGATGCCCGGCAGGGCAAAGCGCATCATCTGCGGGAAGGTTACGTAGCGAAACCGCTGCCCGCGCTTGAGGCCGTAAGCGGTCGCCGCTTCCAACTGTCCACGGGGTACGGCGAGGATCGCGCCGCGAAAGGTCTCGGTGAAGTAGGCGCCGTAGATGAAGCCCAGAGTGATAACCCCGGCGCTGAATGGGTCGATCTCGATGTAGTCCCATTCCATGAAGTCGGTAAAACCGGTCAGCCAGATTTGCAGGCTGTAAAAAATCAGCAGCATCAGCACCAGGTCGGGCACGCCGCGAATCAGAGTGGTGTAGAGCTGTGCGGGGATGCGCAACAGGCGCACGCTGGACAACTTGGCGCTGGCGCCGAGCAGGCCCAGCAAGACGCTGACGGCCAGGGAGGCGACCGACAGTTTCACGGTCATCCACGTACCTTGCAGCAACAGCGGGCCGAACCCCTTCAGACTGAAGGCACTCAGCCCCAGGGTTTGCAAAAGATCTTCAAACATGAATTCAGGACCTATGGCGATAAAAAAGCGCCCACCGCAAAACGGTGGGCGCCAGGGTGTTATTTACCGCTGTACAGGTTCAGGTCGCCGAAGTGTTTCTTCTGGATCGTGGCGTAGGTGCCATCATCGTGTAACGCTTTGATACCTTTATCGAGCAGTGCCTTGAGCTCTTTGTTACCTTTTTTGATACCGACCGCCGTCTTGGATGGCAGCAATGGGTCGTCGATCGCCTTGCTGACTTCGTAGTCAGCACCTGCCGGAGACTTCAGGAAACCCAGTTCGGCTTGCAGCATGTCTTGTACCGAGGCGTCGAGACGGCCGGAGGTCAGGTCGGCGTAGACCTGGTCCTGGTTGGCGTAGGCCTTGGTGGTCACGCCGGCTTTGTCCAGTACGGCCTTGGCGTAGGCTTCCTGGATGGTGCCTTGTTCATAGCCCACGGACTTGCCCTTGAGGGACTCAGGCGTGGAGTAGTTCGCACCTTTTTTGAACACCAGCGAGGTCGGGCCAGAGAACAGTTCGTTGGAGAAGTCGATCGCCTTTTCACGGGCTTCAGTCACGGTCATGGAGGAAATCACGCCATCGAACTTGTTGGCGTTGAGGCCTGGAATCATGCCGTCGAAGTCGCTTTCAACCCACTTGCACTTCACTTTCAGCTCGGCGCAGATCGCATTGCCCAGGTCGATGTCGAAGCCCACCAGGCTGCCATCGGCGGCCTTGGATTCGAACGGTGCGTAGGACGGATCGACACCAAAACGCAATTCCTTGTATTCCTTGGCCAGTGCGGTACCTGCAGCCATGCACAGAGCCAGTGCAGAAAGGGTCAGCAATGCTTTTTTCATTATGTATTCCCTGGAAACCAAGATAAGCGCTTGTGGCGCGTTTATGACTGTTACTGAACGGTGTCAGACGGATCACAAGTAGCAATTTCTGCACCATAGTTCCGAATGAGTGTTTCAAAAGGTAGGAGAAGGGAGTTCTGAGTGTAGGAGATGCTCAGAAATGGGCATCAAAAAGTGAGTGCACCACTTTGGCGCTGCGCTGATTGCAATGTGGGAGCTGGCTTGCCTGCGATAGCGGTGTATCAGTCACTTTAAGCGTGACTGACACGGCCTTATCGCAGGCAAGCCAGCTCCCACATTTTGATCCGGTTTCTTCAGGGGAAACCGGGTTACTTGCCAGGCGTCAGGGTCAGCCTGGTTTTTCCATACGCCTTGTCAAAGTTCTGTGGCTGCATCGGAAAGCTCAGGTATTGCGCCTTGAGCGATGGGTCGATGCCATTCGCATAGTTGGGGCTGGCTGGGTTGCCGGACTGGCCGATGCCGCCTTGGCCCATCATCGGTTCAGCCTGGCCGAAGTCGACGATCATGCGCAGCGCCGGGATCTGGGTGGTGTTGAAGTCCTGCCCCCAGCTGTACGGCGCCGGATTCAAGGTGTTGTGGTCGCCGCCGCTGGCAAACGGGCCGCGAATCACCTGGCCATTCGTGCTTTTCCAGGTGGTGCTGTGCAGTTTGCCCCATTGCCAGGCTTTGTGATCGCCCCCCAACAGGCTGTCGCCGGCGCTGATCGCGGCCGCGAGGCTGCGGGCGAGGATCGCTGGCTTGTCTTCTTTTTGCGGCGTGCGCGTATCATCCCAGAACGGGCTGTCCTCGCGGCCCAGCAGGTGGTCGGCGGTGGCGGAGTAAGACAGTCCGGCATTGCTGACAAAGGCTTTCCAAGTGGCACTGTTTTGCGGGCCAAGCTTGTCGAGGAAGATCTGCTTGGCGCTTTCCTGCAGGAACAGTTCGTAAATCGCGGCGTCAGCGGACGTGGTTGTCAGGCGACCATCAAAGGCCATCAAGCGACTCAACGCCTCACGAGCCTTGGCCTGCTCGGCCGCCGGCAATGCATCAATCGCCTGCTTCAGCGGCTGGGCCATGCCCGGTGCCTGGAACATGGTCTTGAGCTTGGCGGCAAAGGTGGTGGTCTGGTCGTATTGCATGGCGATCATGCTGCGGCTGTCATGTTTGCCGGCATTGGCCAGTTGCGCCAGGCGCTCGCTGCGCTCCGGGGCATCCCAGGAGTTGGACAGCTGCATGCCATAGCCGCGTGGTGCGGTGCGCTGGTTGGCGGTGCCGATCCAGCCCTGGGGCGGGTCCTGATCATAGGGATGCAGCATCGCGTCGGCGTAGCCGTCCCAGTCGAAGCGCGCGTCCCAACCTGGCGAGGGCAGCAGGCCTTCGCCTTCACGACGATTGGGGAAGCGGCCGGTGACTTGCCAACCGATATTGTTGGCGTCGGCGAAGATCATGTTCAGCGCGATGGCTCGGATCTCCCGGGTGGCGTCCGAGGCCTTGCCGGCGTTTTGTGCGCGGGACAGGTCGAAGAACGCGTCCAGGCTTTTGTCGTCCTTGAAGTCGGCGGTTTGCAAGGCCAGGCCGAAACCGCTGGTCAGCGCCTGGCTGCTGTTGAGCAGGGCGCCGTGGCGGGTTTCATACACCACTTCGCGAATCGGTCGCTGCCCCTTGGCGAAGAAGGTTTCGTTGCGCACGAAGGCGGGCAGCCATTTGCCATTGTTCTCGTAGTACAACGCGCTGCCTTGGCGTTTGACCTTCTCCAGGAACAGGTCCTGGGTATCGCCTTTCACCGCGCTCATGCTCCACGCGACTTTGCCGTTGAAGCCGGACAGCAGCGTCGGCAGGCCGGCAATCGAGGCGCCGACAGCCTGGTACTTCGGTGCGCGGATCTGCACGTAGCTCCACGGCGATGGCGCCTGGGGTTGGGCGGCCAAGTCGCCTGCCAACAGGCTTTTGCCGCTGCGACTACGCTGCGGGCCAATGGCCCAGTTGTTGGATGTGGTGACGGCCAGCGCGTTCAGGCTGCTCAGTTGTTGGCTGACCGCGTCCAACCCGGCGAGACCGGTGATCTGGCTTAGGTTCAGGCCCTTGAGTTTCTCGGTTTCCGCCGTCGGAATCGCCTCGTCCGGCGCGCTCGGGGTGAGCCAGGCGAGTTTGTCGACGCCGACTTTTTGCGCCAGCACCAGGGACGACAGTTCTTCCTGCAGGTTGCTCGACTCGCTGAAATTCAGCAGGCAGAACAGCAGCGCCGAATCCTCCGGCTTCCAGTACTCAGGCTTGTAGCCGGTCTGGGCCAGGTCCGGCGGCAGCTTGTCGCGGTAGCGGAACAGGTAGGCGTTGACGCCGCGGGCATACACTTCGAAGAAGCGCTTCAGGCGCGGCGACGAAGCGTTGTACAACTCACCGGCGCTTTTTTGCAGGTTTACCGCCCGCATGAAGCGGTCGACATCCAGCACGTCAGGACCGGACATCTCCGCCAGGCGACCTTGGGCCAGCAGACGCAAGGTGACCATCTGCGTGATGCGGTCACCGGCGTGCACATAACCGAGGCTGAACAGCGCGTCATGGAAGGTGTTGCTTTCGATCAACGGCATGCCTTGGGCATTGCGGCGTACCGACACATTCTGCGCGAGGCCTTTGATCGGCTGCACACCGGCAGCTGGTGGCAGGGTGTCCTGGGTGCTCTGGAGCTGGCAACCGGCCAGGCTTAATGCACTGGCTACTGCCGCGGCAACGCCGAACCGGGGAAGAAAATGTGAGAGGGCTGGCGAGGCCATGGCAAAGCTCCTGCGGGGGTAGCGTCAGTAAAGGCGTTACGTTAGTGAGCGCGGCGAAACGACGCAAGCGGGAGTTTGGGTTAAGCATTAGATCTTGAAACTTGCGTAGAACTAATGTGGGAGGGGGCTTGCCCCCGATAGCAGGCTGTCAGTCAATAAATGTATGACTGATCCACCGCTATCGGGGGCAAGCCCCCTCCCACATTTAGACTGTGCACGGCTTTGAATCAGGACTTGGGCGGATTCACTTTCTGCACGAGCTCATAGGCCCGAACCGTCGCTGGTCGTTGCTCAATGCTGTTGAACCAGCGCTGCACATGGGGGAAATCTTCCAGGCGCTGACTCTGGCGCTTATAGGAAGCAATCCACGGATAGATCGCCATATCCGCAATGCTGTAGTCCTCACCCGCCACAAAGGCGCGGTCGGCCAGGCGCCGGTCCAGTACGCCGTAAAGACGGGCGGTTTCATCGACATAGCGCTTGATCGCATAAGGAATCTTCTCCGGCGCGAACTGGCTGAAGTGATGATTCTGCCCGGCCATTGGCCCCAGCCCGCCCATTTGCCAGAACAGCCACTGCAACGCTTCCTGGCGACCACGCAGGTCCTTTGGGATGAACTGGCCGGTTTTTTCCGCGAGGTACAGCAGGATGGCGCCCGATTCGAACAGCGAAATCGGTGCGCCACCGTCTGTCGGGTGGTGATCGACGATGGCCGGGATGCGATTGTTGGGAGCGATTTTCAGAAAGTCCGGCTTGAACTGCTCACCCTGGCCGATGTTGATCGGGTGCACCTTGTAGGGCAGGCCGGCTTCTTCCAGGAACAGCGATACTTTGTGACCGTTGGGGGTAGTCCAGTAGTACAGGTCGATCATGAAGCTCTCCAAAAAGGGTGATGCTTGAGCGAATGCCTGTAGGTATAGGTGATGTTCGGTGTACGAAAATTCAATGAAACATTTGCGCATACCCTTAGACGTTTTTCACACTGCACTGTCCACCAACACCTGCAGCGATTGCTGTGAACACCTTTCGATGCGCGCCTGCACGCCGTACACCTCGGCAAACATCAGCGGGTCCAACACCTTGTCCGCTGCACCGCTGGCATACAAGCGCCCCTGGCGTAGCACGGCGATATGGTCGGCGAAACGCGCGGCGAGGTTGATGTCGTGCAGCACCACCACTGCAATCAGTTGATGTTGGCGCACCAGTCCACGTACGCAGTCCATGACTTTCAATTGGTAATTGAGGTCGAGGGCGCTGGTGGGTTCGTCCAGCAGCATGACCTGGGGGCGGCGGGCGATGAGTTGGGCGAGGCTGACCAGTTGGCGTTGGCCGCCAGATAAGGTGCTCAATAGTTGATCGGCCAAATGCGTGATGCCGATGCGCTGCAACGCCTCGAAGGCTTCACGCAGGCAGGCTTCACTGCTCAAGGGAATGCCCTCGACATTGGCCACGCGCAGCGCGGCGATCACGCTTTCCATCACGCTGAGGCTCAGGCCCGGTGGCAGGTTTTGTGGCATGTAAGTCACGCGCCGGGCACGCTCGGCCACGGACATGGCCGACAAGTCGAGGTCGCCCAAACGCACAACCCCCTGCATCTTTTCCAGCCCGGCCACGGCACGCAACAACGTGGACTTACCCGCACCGTTGGGGCCGATCAAGGCGGTCAGGCTGCCGTGGGGCAGGGAGGGCAAGCTCAGGTCATGCACAATCTGCCGACGCCCATAGCTGACATTGGCGTTGTGTACGGTTAACCCTTCACTCATAACTGCCTCCCGCGTTTGAACACCAGCATCACGAAAATCGGCACGCCCACCAGGGCGGTGACGATGCCCACCGGCACGATCACGCCGGGCATGATCCATTTGCTGGCAATCGATGACAGCGACAGCAATAAGGCGCCGGTCAAGGCGCTGGCGGGCAGTAGGAAGCGTTGGTCTTCACCCACCAGAATCCGTGCGATATGTGGACCGACCAAGCCGATAAATCCGATAGTGCCTACAAATGCCACGGCGGTGGCCGACAGCAGGCTGATACGCAACAGCGAGAAAAACCGCAGGCGCTTCACGTCCACCCCGAAGCTTTGCGCGCGGTCTTCCCCCATGCGCAGTAGGGTCAGGCGCGGGGCGGCGGCGAAGGAGAACGGCAGCACCACCGCGACCACCAGGGCCAGGATGCCGAGCTTGTCCCAGTTGGCCCGGGTTACGCTGCCCAAGGTCCAGAACACCAGTTGTTGCAGCACGTCTTCGGTGGCGACCAACTGCAGCAAGGCCACCACTGCGTTGCAACTGAACACCAGCGCGATGCCGAACAGCACCAGGCTTTCCACCCCGGCACCGCGCAAGCGTGACATGGCTTGCAGCAAAAATACCGAGGCGGCGGCGAAGATAAACGCCGAAATGGAAACCGCCGTGTTGGCCGATACCCATAGCGTGGTCACTGGAAATACGATGATCAGCGAGGCACCCAAGGCCGCCGCCGAGGACACGCCCAGGGTAAACGGGCTGGCCAGCGGGTTATTCAAGATCGCCTGCATCTCGGCCCCGGCCAGGGACAACGCGCAGCCCACCAGCACCGCCATCAGTGCGTAGGGCAGGCGCACGTTCCAGATGATCACTTGGTCGGTGGCGCTCAAGTGGGACGGGTGCAGGATGCCATCAAGCAGGGCCAGCAGGCCCATGCCCGACGGACCGCTCGCCAGGTCCACCAGAATCGCGCAGGCCAGCGCCGTACCGAGCAACGCCAGCAGCCAGGCACGCCGCGCCAGCAGGCGGCGATAGCCGTGGGTGGTGCTGGCGAGGTCGAGGGGTTGAGTGGTCATGGGGCTCACATGATTTTGAAAACGAAGAGGATCCAAATGTGGGAGCTGGCTTGCCTGCGATGGCGGTGTATCAGTCACCCAATGAGGTGGCAGACACGCCGCCATCGCAGGCAAGCCAGCTCCCACACTGACTGCATTCCAACAGAGGGGTGGAGGGTTACTTGGACTTGGCGTCAATCCAATAGGCACCTTGCAACGGCATCCCCAGGAATTGTTGGTTGATCTGCTCCATGGTCGCCTGCGGATCAAGCTTGTCGAACAACGCTGGGTGAACCCATTTGGCCAGCGCTTCAATGGCCAACAGGTTGTAAGGCGAGTTGTAGAAGTCATGCCACAGGCCATGGGCATTGCCTTCGCGGATGGCGCGCAGGTTGGCGAATTCCGGGCGGGCCAACACGCGATCAAAGGCTTCGCGTGCTTCATCGGTGCCGACGCCTGCGCCCAGGATCAACCCTGGCTTGTGGTTGCCGGTCGCCACATACACATCCGGATCGGCTTTCAGCGCGTACTCCACACTGATATCGCCCAAGGCACCCGGCACCACGTCGGCGGCGATATTGCGCCCGCCCACCAGCTTGATCACTTCGCCCATGCCGCTTTTACCGGTGGTGTGCCCCGGCGCTTGCCAGGCACCGGCCAGCAGTTCAAGGAACACACTCGGGCGCTTGCCGGCAGGCAGGGTGGCGACGGCGTCGGTAATGGCCTTGATGTGCTGGTCATAGAAAGCCAGGAAGGCATTGGCCTGGGATTCGCGTCCCAGCGCTTCACCCAGGGCCTTCATGCTGGTGTGGGTGCCTTGCACCGGGTTGATGCGAAAGTCGACAAACAACACCGGGATGCCGGCCTTGGCCAGTACATCCGCCACCGGGCTGTGTTCTGTGGGGCCGTGGCCGGAAATGCTGAACACCGCCAGATCAGGTTTCAACGACAGAATTTCCTCGGCACTGACGCTTTGTTCCGACGCCTGCCCGATCAGTGGGATGTCTTTCACCGTCGGAAACTTCGCCACGTAGGCGTTGTAGGTATGCGGGTCCAGCAGTTTCAAATCGTTCTGCCAACCTACGATGCGTTGGAACGGCGCCTCCTTGTCGAGCAAGGCAAATGCCGAAACCAAACGGCCTTCTCCGAGTACCACGCGCTTGACGTCATCCTTCACCTCGACCTTGCGGCCCAGTACGTCAGTGACTTCATGGGCCGCGGCGGTTTCGGCGTGACCGAGGAACAGCGCGGCGCACAACACGCCGAGTTTGAACAGGTGTCGGGATTTCAACATGGCGAGGGCTCCTGGAAGGGGAAAGTCAGAATTCATAATCGACACTGGCAGTGAGGGTGCGCCCGGCACCCGGGATGCCGTAGAGCTGGAAGCCATCGAGGGACGCGCCGACCTGGCTGTAATAGAACTTATTGAACACATTGTTGAGGTTGAGGTTGACCGTGGTGTCCTTGTTCACTTTGTATTGCGCCGCCACGTTGCTTAGCCAGTAACCGGGGGCTTTTTCGTGATCGCGGGTATAGATCGCATACACCCCGGACGGACCGTTGGTGTAGCTGCTGTTGTTGTTCAAGCCACCGACGTATTGGTTGTCGCTGTAGCGGCGCCGGCCGACATATTGCTCGCCGTAGCTCAGGCTCAGGGCGTCGGTGACGGCGTAGGTGGTCCACAGGTTGGCGGTCAGGTCAGGTACGTTCTTGGCTTCGGCACCTTTGTTGATGCCCTTGGTCTGGGTACTCTTGAGCGCCGAGAAACCCGCGTAGGCAGTCCAGCGCGGCGTGATATTGCCTTGCAGGCCAAGTTCTATACCGTCCACGCGCTTGGCGGGCAGGGCGCGTACCGGGGCGGATTCGCCGTCCTGGTATTCCCAGGCGTTATCCAGCTCCGTACGAAAAATCGCCGCCGTGACGTTGAGCATGTCGTGGGCAATGTCCCACTTGGTGCCCAGTTCATAGGTCTTGGATTTGGCCGGGCTGTAGTTGCTGGTACTGGCCGCGCCATAGATCTGGTTGTTGGTGGACGCGCCCAGCGCCGACGGTTGCGCCGCCTCGCTGTAGGACACGTAGATACTGCCGTTGGGCAAAGGCTTGAACACCGCGCCGACCCGACCGCTGACGGCACCGTCGGTGCTGCTGATGGTTGCTTGGCCACGTTGGCGGGTCTGGGCACGCCAGTGGTCGTAGCGCAGCGAGCCCAGGACTTGCCACTGCTCGTTGAGGGTGACGGTGTCGCCCAGATAGGCGCCGGCGTTGTCGATTACCGAGCGTGGGTCACCTTCGCCCTTGGTCACGTAGGTGCTGGCGAAGCTATGGCTGGGGTTGCTCATGTCAAAGAGCATGTCGCCGGCCGGCACCTCGGCGTTGCGTTTCAGGCCGCCGTAGGTCTCGTGGTAGAACTCAAGCCCAGATACCACCGCGTGTTGCAGGCTGCCCGTGTTGAACTTGAAGCTGAAATCGGTCTGGTTATCCAGGATGGTGTAGCGCTTGGACAAACCGAAGTCGCTGCCGCGCAGGATGCCGTAGCCGGTATTGCTGTTGTTCACGTAGTCGGTGTAGGCATTCACCGTGCTGCCCGGTACTTGGCTGATCGGGCCTACACCGGTGTAGCCCAAGGTCGCACAGCGTGTGCCGCTGCAGGTTTTTTTACCGTTGGTGTCGGCGGCGAAAAAGCGTGCCGGGGACAGTACGGCGAAGTTGTCGCTGCGTTCCCAGCGCGTCTGGTTGCGCAGGTTGGCGTCATTCCAGTCGAAGTCGTGTTCGAAGCGGGCGGTCAGCGAGGTGGTTTCGTTCTCTTGGGTGTACAGGCTGGAGGCGCCGTACCAATTGGAGCGTTTTACCCCAGGCATGCGGTGGCCGTCGGTGCCACGCTGGATCGGCACGCCGCCGTCCGGCGTGTTGGTGTCTTTTTGGTAGAAAGTGTCGACGAAAAAGCGCGTGTCGGTGCCCAGGCCGAAGCCGAAGGACGTCGCGATGCCCCAGCGGTCGTAGTCCACGTCGTCGCGGTCGGCCACTTGGTTGTAGTGCTTCATCAGGTTGATGCGGACGGCGGTGGTGTCATTGATTTGTTTGTTCAGGTCGGCGGTAAGGCGGCGGTAGCTGTCGGTGCCGATGCCGGCCGAGATTTTATTGGCGTCGCCCAAGTGTGCTTCTTTACTGACCAGGTTGACGCTGCCGCCCACTGCGGATACCCCGGACTCGATCGAGCCGGTGCCCTTGAACACTTCCGCCTGTTGCAGGTTGAACGTGTCGGTACGGGTCGACATACCAGCATCGCGCACGCCATCGACGGTCAGGCTCTGCTCGGAGGAAAACCCACGGATCGAAAACAGATCGCCCCAGCCCAGGTTGCCTTCACCCGACATGAAGGTAATGCCCGGCACATTGCGCAGCACTTCCTGCAGGGTTTGCGCGTTCTGCTCCTTGAGCACTTGCTGCGGCACGATGGTCACGCTTTGCGGCGCGTCCAGCAGCGGCTGGCTGATTTTGGCCGAGGTGACCCGGTCTACCTTGAAGGTGGAGGATGCTTCTCCGTCGACCTTGATTTCCGGCAGGTTCAACACCGAATCGTTGGGAGCGGCGGCGGCCGCATCGGCCCACGCCGTCGGAGCGACACTGCCGGCGGCCAGCAGGCCGAACATCGGCGCAAGGGTAGAGTGCAGAGGGTGACGCTGGGGTGTAGGCGAAGTCATTCAGGGCGATCCGAGCTAAATTACAATTAATCTCATTTAGATTCGGTAGTCTAAAGACCGCTTCCCGATGCAAGGCCGTGGCTTTGTATTGCTGATGCACGATTATCGTTGCCCACAACATTCCATTACATTTGCGAGCGCTGCCGGCTGAACTTTCGGCTATCTCCTGCGCTTTGAGTTTTTCGGATTGACTGCCCATGGCCAAGCAAGACCACCTATTGATCGTTGATGACGATCCGCAAATCCGCCAACTGCTTTGCGAGTACCTCAGCGACGCCGGTTTCCAGGTGTCCACCGCCGCTGATGGCAAGGAAATGCGTCGCCGGCTGGCACTGAACGTCATCGACCTGATCGTACTCGACCTGATGCTGCCCGGTGAGGACGGCCTGAGCTTGTGTCGCGAACTGCGGGTGAGTTCCAACACGCCAGTGGTGATGCTCACGGCCAAGGGTTCGTTGATCGACCGCATCGTCGGTCTGGAGATCGGCGCGGATGACTATCTACCCAAACCCTTCGACCCTCGTGAGTTATTGGTACGAATCAAAGTGGTGTTGCGTCGGGCGCAGAGTTTTCCAGACCGCGCACGCTTGGATGAGGCGCCGAGTATTCGTTTCGCTGGCTGGCAGCTCGACACTCGGGCGCGGCAATTGCTATCGCCAGAGGGCGTGGTCGTTAGCCTAGGCAACTCGGACTACCGCGTGCTGCGCTTGCTGCTGCAGCACCCCAATCGCCCGTTGAACCGCGATTTTCTGCTCAACCATGTGTTCGACAAGGACAGCACGCCGTTCGACCGCTCCATCGACGTATGCGTCAGCCGCCTGCGTTCGCAATTGCCCGCAGGACTGATTAAAACCGTGCGCAACGAGGGTTACATGCTCACCGCCGATGACGTGGTACTGGAGCCGTGAGACTGTTGCCGCGTTCGCTGTTCGGGCGGCTGGTACTGATCCTGGTCAGCGGCATGCTCGCGGCCCAGGCCCTGACCAGCAGCATCTGGTACGACCGGCGCCATGGCCAGGTGCTGGAAATCCCCGCGCGGCTGATCGCTACGCGCCTGGCGGATGTGGTTCGCCTGGTGCACAGCGATCCGCAGCAGGCCGATCTACTGATCAAGTTGCTCGACAGCCCGCACTTTCATCTGACGCTCAGCGACCAGGCCAGCAATACCGCCAGTACCCTGACCGACAGCGACCTGCCCACCGAACGGTTGATCAAGAACGTCCTGTCGGAAAAAACCGGCTACGCCCAAACCTTGATCCTGCTGCGTCTGTCGCTGGTGGATGGCCAAGGGCAAACGGCGGGCCTTTCTACATTGCTTGGTTCCAAGCCAGTGGTGGGACAATTCCTGATCGACCTGCGCCTGCCCGATGGGCGCTGGTTGCAGGTGGACGCCAGCGAGGAGCAGGGCTGGACCAGCACGTCGCCATTGGATTTGTTGTTCGACTACGTGATGCGTATTTACTTGCTGCGGGTGCTGGTACTGGTGCTCATCGCGTTGGTGGCGGTGCGCCTCGCGATTCGCCCGCTCAATGCCTTGGCCAAAGCCGCCGAAGCCCTGGGCCGGGACATCCAACGTCCCCCCTTGTCGGTAGATGGCCCGACGGAGGTGCGCCGCGCTGCCCAGGCGTTCAACGCCATGCAGCAGCGCCTGATCGCCAACATCGCCGAGCGCACGCGGTTTCTCGCGGCGATTTCCCATGACCTGCGTTCGCCAATCACACGCCTGCGCCTGCGTACGGAAATGCTTGATGACACCCGCACCAAGGAGCGTTTTCGCGCCGACCTGGAAGAAATGGAGCACATGGTCTCCAGCACCCTGGACTTTGTCAGCAGCGGCGAAATCAACGAGACGCGGCAGAATATCGACATCAATGCGTTGCTGCAGAGCTTGCAGGCGGACCTGCAGGACGTGGGTGAACGCGTGATTATCGAAGGTCGAGCGAAACAACCGTTGCCCGGTTATGCCCGCAGCCTCAAGCGCTGTGTGCAGAACCTGCTGGAGAACGCCGTGCGCTATGGCCGTGACGTGGTGGTGCGGGTCGAGGATCAGGCGGACAGCCTGAAGATCATCATCAACGACCGTGGGCCGGGGATTCCCCAAGAGCAGCTGGAGCAGGTGATGGAGCCGTTCTACCGCGTGGAAGGCTCACGCAATGCCGAAACCGGCGGCTATGGGTTGGGGTTGAGCATTGCGCACACGATTGCTCGAGCGCATGAGGGGCGGTTGAGTTTGAGTAATCGCGAGGGTGGGGGATTGGAAGTGGTGTTGCTATTTCAGCGCAAATCCTGAAATTTGGAATGCGATTAAACATGTGGGAGGGGGCTTGCCCCCGATTGCGGACTGTCAGTCACTGCATTGGGTGACTGAGCTACCGCTATCGGGAGCAAGCCCCCTCCCACATTTGGATTTTCAGTGTGGCTGGTGCCAGGGGAAATCGCTTACGCCCCGTGGCACTTCTTGAATTTCTTCGCACTGCCGCACGGGCAAGGATCGTTGCGACCAACGTCCTTCAAGGCATTGCGCACCGGCTCCTGGTGAGCGTGGCCGCAGTTCGGGCCGTGGACATGGCCGTGGTCGTGATCATGGTGATCGTGATCGTGGTTGCAGTCAGGACCATGGACATGGGGTTGCTGGGTCATCGATGTCGCTCCGGAATAAAATCGCCGGGGATTATCTCGCCATTGTGGGCCACCTGCACGTCATTACCGATGAATAATCCGGTTTTCAGCTCACCTTCCAGGCGATAGGGCACGGGCTTGGTGGGGTTTTTCAGCATTTGCACCACGTCCCGTATCTGTGGCCACAGGTTGGTACGCACCGTCACCCGAAAAAAACCGTGGCTGCGCGGTGGTACGGTCAGCCATTCGTTGGACTCGCCTTCGGTCAGTACGAAGTCACCCAAGGTGACCTTGTAGATCAGGCCGCGCACGGTCAGGTCGGCGTCGTCGCGGTTGTCCACGCGAAACCACAGTTTGAATTTCTGCTCCAGCAACTTGGCGCGCACCACTTCGACTTTGACCAGCGCGACGTGGGGCGCTGGCGCATCATCTTCAAACCACGAGGCGCAGCCGGTCAGGCCCAGGGTTAACGCCAGCATCAAGCTGTAGATCCGAAGCATGGCGTTATCCCTGTCAGGTGGTTAGAGGTAGCTGGAACAGCACTTCTTGAACTTCTGCCCGCTGCCGCACAAACATACATCATTACGTCCGGCCTTCACCTCAACCGTCGGGTCGATGAAGTACCAGCGTCCGTCGTTCTGTACGAAAGAGGACTGCTCACGGTGGCTATGTTCGCCAGTGCTGTCATGCCAGCGTGCGGTAAAGGTGACGAAAGCGTGTTCCGGTTGGCCGCCAAACACCTCGGAGCTTTCCACTTCGAGGCCCAGCCAAGTGCTCTGGGCACTCCAGGCGGCGATGGCTGCGCGGTCCAGTCCGGCCTGTTGCGCAGGCAGAGTGGTTGCGACCAGATAGTCCACCAGGCCTAGCACATAGGCGCTGTAGCGCGAGCGCATCAGCGCGGTGGCACAAGGCGCCGGGTGGCCTGCGTGATAGTGGCCGCAGCAGGCATCCAGCAGGTTGCCGCTGCCGCAAGGGCAAATGGATGTGCTCATCCATTCCGGAGCCTTACTAACTGTTACATTGGTTTTATTATCCATAAATCAGATACTTACCTAATCTAACTATTTTTTTGGTTTTTTTGGAGCGGTTCAAGTATATCTGCGCAATTGTCATTCCATGGAGGCCCCCTATCGTGAGCGCTGGTCCGAGGTGGCATTGGCCCTAATGGCTCACTTCGGTCTGGGGCATGCCTCCTTGCGCCAGTGGCAATGATCTCCGGATCATCTCCTGATGGTAAGAACAATGGAACCCGACTCATCAACCAATCGCCATCTCGTTTAAGGTTGTGTGGGGAAGGGCCCAAGAAACGGCCAAAGGAAATGAAGAGCTGCGTCGATCCGAGGAGGGACCGGGACTCAATGACGCGCGGCAGATCGACCGCGCCATCCTCATGCGGTACGCCACCCACGTACGTGAGCAGGTTGATCAGGGCAACGTTGGCATTGCCACCGCGCAGAACCGCCTGTCCAGTGTCAACCGAACCATGGCTGCGCTGCGCGGTGATCAGTACGTCAAAATCCCCTGTCCGAGCAAGGCGCTGGGCCTGCGGCGCTCAGGCGTGCGTCGTGAGGCACCGCAAGGCCAAGACCGGGTGCAGGTCCGGTTGATTGCGCAAGCGTTGTCGGAGCATGAGCAATCGAGGGTGAGTGCCATTGTGCTCTTGGCCCGGGAGACCGGCATGCGCCTGCGCGAAGCGATCTTGGCGGACCTGCCACGGCTGCAACGAGAAGCCCAACGACTGGGCAAGATCAATATCCAGGACGGCACCAAAGGCGGTCGATCAGGGGCCTCGGCACCGCGTTGGGTCGCCGGTCACGGATCAAATCCGTGGTGCCCTGGATAGAGCCTGCGAGGCGTCACCCAGTAGCAGTCGGAACCTGTTAGCACCCAACGAGAGCTACAAAGGCTTTATGCAATCAGTCGTGCGGCCGGCACGGGACCTCCTGCATGAGCAGGGATTGAAAGGCTTTCATGAGCTGCGGGCGGCTTACGCCTGTGAGCGCTATGAACAACTGACCGGCTTCTCCGTACCGGTGCGCCCGACTACCCAGAGCAATTGCAGCACCTGTTCGAGTGCACGCCGGTGTACCTGCTGGCAGGGGAGCGCTTGGTGTCAGGTTGGGACATCCCGGCCTGGGCACGTTCTGCCAGCCACGGCCTGACCTTGATGCCGGATACCGGCCATCCGATGATGCTGGAGAACCCGGCCGGTTTTGCTCAGCGTTTGGCCGCGATCCTCGTACAGCTTGACCAGCAGACGGCACGGGCCTAAGGCGCGGGCCGCAACTGCAAGGTGCTTTGGGTGGTCCGGGCAATGTCCGTCGAGGACAGGTGCAGCGATTGATACTCGCCACGCACAAAGGGCAGGGCCTGGTCCTGATAGTGCCGGTTGAAGGGAACACCGCTCTGCCCCACAGGCAGTATGCCCTGCGCCTGGTCCGGCATAGCCAGGTCGATTACCCGGCGCGTTGAAGGACCGTAGGTGACCGACCAAGGCGCGGCGCTTAGTGGCGCAGAGAAATTGTTCGGCACTTCATGGCTGCCGGGTACCGCGTAAGGGCCCACGTTAAGCAGCGGCGCCAGCAGTTTTTGACTGCCCAGCGGATGCATCTGGGTCAGTTGGTGCGCTTTGCCCCATTGCCAATGCGTAGTGTCGCTACCGAGGGTGGCCTGCAGGTGCGCGACGCTGGTCTTCCAGGCGCGCACCACCACATCGGCGCGCTGCTGGACCGCCGGTTGAGTCTTGTTCTGCCACCAGGGTGAATGCTCATCGGCGGCCAGGCGCGGCAAGGCGGCATCCAGGATGCGGGTGGCGAGCAGGTTCTGGAACATCACATCACCGAGTTCATCGTGCAAGGCGCCGTAGCTGAGGTCAAAGAGGAACTGGCTGAACAGCGTGGGATTGATCGAGTCCAGCGGGTAATCGCCCGGCCATTGCGCAAGCCCCTCCAGCCACTGGCGTTGCAGTGGGTCATCAATCGCTGTCCGCAGGATCGGCAATAGCGGTTGCAATACACGCTGGGCGTAGCCGGTTTGTGTATTGAGCTGCAGCTGCTTGCTCTTGTCGATGCTCCAGTGCGCGTCCTGGGCCAATTGCTGGTTCAGGCGTTGGCCACGGTCGGGCAGGTTGTAATAGCCAGGTATTTTCCGGCCGTCAGGTGAGGCGGGCTGGGCGTTGGCGGAGACGATATAGCCCTTGGCCGGGTTTTCTTCATGGGGATTGGCGCTGAAGGGGTAGTAGCCGAGCTTATCGGCCTGGTCGGTGCCGCCATCGAGGATGAAATTCGGATCGACCTGTGGGGGCCGCTTGGGCAGACCTGCTGCGGCCCACCAGGCAATGTCGCCCTGGGCATTGGCGTAGACCACGTTGAGTCCCGGCGCCTTGATCAGCGCCGCCGCCGAGCGGGCCTTGTCCAAGGTGTCGGCACGGTTGAGCTGATAGAAGGCGTCCACCACCGGATTGGGGCCGTCCAGGTACGCCCACCACATTGCGATGGGGCGGCCGAGGGCATTCTCGCCCAGTGCGTCATTGATGATCGGGCCGTGGGGCGAGCGTCGCAGGCGCAGCATGACGGGGTCGGCATCATGCACTTCGATACGCTGTTGTTCTTCCTCCAATGTTACCCAATGGCCCTGATACCAGACCTGTTCGGGATTGTCAGGGTTGGCGGTTTCGGCAATCAAGTCGATGTCGTCGTTCTGGAACATGGTCAGGGTCCAGGCGAACGCGTTGTTGTGCCCCAGCAAGGCGAACGGCACTAGGCTTTCATAGTCGCCGTAGAGTTCGAAGCCGGGAGCGTTGAGGTGCGCCTCGTACCAGACTGACGGCACCGAAAAACGAATGTGCGGATCACCTGCCAGCAGCGGCTTGCCGCTTTGGTTGCGTTGGCCGGACACGACCCAGGCGTTACTGCCCTCCATTTGCGGCAGCCCGGCGTCGCTCACGGCCTGTTCGCTGAGTTGTGCCAAGGCAGTTAGGGATTTCCAGTCTTCGCCGGTCAGGGGCTGGCCGGCAATCGTGCCCTGCGGGTTCCAACTGCGATCGAACAGGTCCAGGTAAGGCTCACCTAAGGTGTCCCTGACATAGGTCAGCAAGGGCTCGGTACGAAACGCTGCGGCAAAGCTGTAAGCCATGTACCCGACCACGCTGTAGACGTCCTGCGCGGTGAACGGCCGTCTTTCAATTCCGAGCAGGTCGAACTCAACCGGGCGCGGGCCCTGCTGTTGGTAGGCATTGATACCGTCCAGGTAGGCCTGCAAGGCGTGCCATGTCGGACTGTCATGATCGGCGTGAGTCACCTGCCAGTCAGCCTGCTCCCGGATGCGCAGCGTGCGAAAGAGTTTGTCGGTGGGCAGTAGCTTACTGCCCAGTACCGCCGCCAATTCACCACGGGCCAGGCGCCGCAGCATTTCCATCTGGAACAGGCGCTCCTGTGCATGCACGTAGCCCAGGGCACGGTACGCATCTGCTTGATTACCAGCGGTGATATGCGGCACGCCGCGTTCATCGAACTGCACGTTGACCGGCGCCTGCAGCCCGGGCAGGTCAGCCACCCCCTGGCGGCGCGGCTGTTTGCCATACAGGTATAGAGATACACCGACGGCGCCAATCAACAGCACGATAATCAACGCAGCGCCGCTACGTTTGAACCGGCGTGACCGCACCACAGCAGTGGCGGGGGTATTGAGTGCGGTCATGGCATGTCCAACCTTTGGCGCGCAGGGCGTAGCCTATCCAGAATGTTAAGTAAGGGGCCGGTCATGACGGTGGTGACCACGGTCATGATGACGAAGAGGGTGAACAACTCCTTGCCGATAATCCCCAGGTCGAGTCCGACTTTTAATACCACCAGTTCCATCAGTCCCCTGGCGTTCATCAGTACCCCGACGCTCAGTGCTACTGGTGCTGGATAACCGGCCAGACGCGCGCCCAATGCACTGCCCAGCAATTTGCCACAGATGGCCACCAGCAGCACCAGGGCCAGGAGGCTGATACCCACACCGGAAAACGTCGCGGCAGTAGTGTTGAGCCCGGCCAAGGCGAAGAAGCTGGGCATCAACACGATCACCGCCATGTGTTCTACGCGCTCGACCAGCATGTTCAGCAGCCGTTGATCGCGAGGCAGGCACGCGCCGAAGAGGAACGCGCCAAACACGGCGTGCACCTGCAACCATTCGGTGATGCTGCCGTAGAGCAGTGCTCCACAGAGCAGTACCGCGAGCAAGGGCAGCGTGCTCGTGTTGTCCAGTGCGGTTATCCACCGAGCCAGCAACGGACGCACGCACCAGAATGAGGCGGCGCACAGCGCCAATAGGCCGCACAGCCTGAGGATGAGAGCCTGCCATTGATGATCCAACTGCAAGCTCATGGCCGTGATAGCCAACAACACCCACGCGCAAATATCACTCACGGCGGCAGCCATCAGCGAGAGCGCACCGACTTCGCTATCGAGCATCTGCCGTTCCTTGAGAATGCGCGCCAGCACCGGAAAGGCGGTTACCGAAAAAAGCGTTGCAATGAACAGGGTAAAGCCCAGGTGCGGTGTGCCGGCAGGCGCGAAGGTGCTGTAGAGGGCGGGCGTGATCGCAATGCCCAGTGCGAAGGGCAGGACGATGCTGCTGCCGGCGACCAGCAAGACTTTGCCCAGTGCGTTGGCCGAGCGCTGAACCGGCATTCGAAACTCGGCGCCGACGACGAACATAAATAATAGGATGCCCAGGTCACTGAGTACTTTTAAGTGGGTGACGGTGTCGCCCTTAAATAGTGCATGGTGTGCCTCGGGAAATAGCAGGCCCAGAACTAATGGCCCCAATATAAAGCCGGCGATCATTTCACCAACCACTTCCGGTTGCCCTAACTTCTTTAGAGCGGCACCCGCTACCTTGGCCGTTAATATTATAAAAACGATGGGCAGGAAGAGCATATGACTACCTTGTCCGATTAGTTGAGGGCTAGCGACGCCGAGCGTCTATTTATCGCTTGCTTGCGGGTCGGCGCTGGATCCTAGCGGAGTGGTCAAAGTTAAAAAACCTACCTGATCTGGTAGTTTTTTTTGTCCAGATGAACCTGTTAGGTTTTGCTCACTACCGTTGCGGCGCGATTTGTAAGCGTGTGCGGTTCTTGTTCAATGATTACCCGGAAGGTCGATTATGCGAGACGCGATATTTATTATTATTCATGGTGCTTTGGTTGAAGTTAATGCCACGCGCAAAGAAAAGATCGATTTATCGAGTATCGATTCGCTGGCGCTTTATGGGACCACGGGCGTATTCGATTCCATGCAACTGGTGAGTTTCCTCGCGGCGGTGGAAGAAGGCCTGGACGACGAACTTGGCATTGAGATTTCGTTGACCTCGGAAAAGGCTGTGTCCCAGACCATCAGCCCTTTCAGCAGCGTCAGTTGTCTGATGGCTTTCATCATTGCCGAGCAACAGCCGTTGTTGGCATCCGCCTGACTGACACCCAGCAGGGAGCACTGACGTGAACGTGACGGTTCGTAGGGCGCTGAGCGCTGATATGTATCCCGTGTGTAAGTTATTGCGCGAATCTACCTTGAACTCCAACTGGATTGGGGTAAGCGTGCGCAAGCGCATGTTTAGCGATGTGTGGTCCGGCGGTGAAGACTACTTTGGCTACGTGATGCTCGACGGCGACACGGTGGTGGGGTTTCTGGGTTTGCTCTTTACCACTCAGCCCTGTAACGGCGAGCAGCGTTTCTGCGAGCTGCATAGTTGGTATGTACAGGCCGAGTACCGCAAGGAAAGCTTGAAGCTGCTGCTGCCGGTGCTGTCAATGCGCAAGGTCACGCTTCTTAACTACACGCCTACACCGGACGTTTATGAGATCAGTAAAAAGTTCGGTTTTACCGATCTGGAAACCGACTTGCGGCTGATTTACCCGCTGCCCAACCCGTTGAGCATTCGCCGGCGCTATCGTCTGGAAACCGATATTCATCGGGTTGCTGGCTGGTTGAATGAGCAAGAAGCCGCGTTGTTCCAGGACCACGTTGGGGTGGAGTGCCGACACCTGATGATTGTCGATTCGCAGACGGCAGAATCTTGCTACCTGATCGTCAAGCGTATGACCCGACGCTGGTTCGAACCCATCGGCCGAGTGCTCTATATCGGAAACCCGGCGCTGTTCGCGCGCAGCCTCGACAGTTGGCGGTTGTCATTATGTCTGCGCCTGCGTGTGCAATGCCTGGTGAGTAATGCCGAGGAACTGGCCGAGTGGTCCCTGAGTGGTTCGCGGGTTATCAAGCGCGAAGTACCGTCGTTGGTAAAACGTGCCTCATGCAGTTCACAGAATATTCAAATTAAACCGCTGTATAGCTTGCCGTTACTTATCGGCTATAAGTTGCATTGATATGATTATATTGCTGACCGGTACGCGCAAAGGCGTGGGCAAAGAAGCGGCATTGTATTTTCTCGAACACGGCCATGTCGTCGTCGGCTGCAGTCGCGGAGAAGGTTCAATTGAGCATGAGCGATATATGCACTTCTGCTTGGATCTGAATGACGCCAGTGCCGTCAGGAATATGATTAAGCATGTCCGTCTCGCCCATGGGAGGTTGGATGTGCTGATTAATAACGCGGGTGAGGCGAATATGGCGCCGTTTCAACTAACGCCCACTGAAACCGCTCACGATTTATTTGCCAGCAATGTATTCGGGCTGATCAATGTGACCCGTGAAGCCGTCAAGTTAATGCAAAAGAATGACGGCCCCAGTGCCATCGTCAATATCTCTACTGTGGCGACGCACTGGGCCATTCCTGGCCAGTCGGTCTATGCCGCGAGCAAGGCTGCGGTGGAGCAACTGACGCGCACCTTGAGCAAGGAGCTGTCCGGCTTTGGTATTCGCGTCAACAACCTGGTACTGCCGCTGTATCGCAGTTCCCTGACTCGCACACTTCCTCAAGAGATTAAACAGAAAATGATTGAACGCCAGACGATTGCCAGGCCCTGCGTGTTTGCCGATCTGATCGGGCCATTGACGTTTCTGATCTCCAGTCAGTCGGCCTTTGTCACTGGTGAGACCTTGAGTCTGGGCGGTGTGCAATGAGTCGCGAAGCCTTGCTCGCAACACTGGGCGAAACCGCAGAGCGCACGGCGCTGGTGCACGGTGAACGGCAGTGCACTTACGCCGAACTGCTGACTCGGGTGCGGCAATGCCTCGGGTGGCTGATCGACCAAGGCGTCAAGCCGGGCGATGCGGTGGTCCTCCACACGGATTACGGCGTGTCGGCGGTCTCCGCGTTGCTGGCCCTGTACCTGAACCGCAACATTGTCGCGCCGCTGGTGGATCTCAGTGAGCGAGCCCTGCTGACCTTGCAGGGCGCCGCACACTGTGAGCACCGCATCGAGATTATTGACGAGAACTGGGTCCATCACGGGTTGGTACAGCAAGCCACCGATGACATCCCCGCTTACTACAACGCGCTGCGTGACAAGGGCCGTGCCGGCCTGGTGCTGCTGAGCAGCGGCAGCACCGGGGCGCCCAAGGCGATCCTGCACGACTTTGATGATCTGGTCGACACCAAGTTGGGCAAGGAACACAAAAAGCCGATGTCGATATTGATGTTCCTGCTGTTTGATCACATTGGCGGCTTGAACTCGTTGCTCAACACCCTGACCGTCGGCGGTTGCGCGGTGATGCCGGTGGACCGCGCGCCTGAGGCCATCTGCGCGCTGATCGCACGGCATGGCGTCAAAGTCGTCCCCGTCAGCCCGACTTTTCTCAACCTGATCCTCATGGGCCGGCATCAAGAACAGCATGACCTGTCGTCGGTACGGCTGATTACCTATGGCACGGAAAGCATGCAGCAAAGCCTGCTCAAGCGTGTCCAGCAGGCATTTCCCAAGGCCAAGATGCTGCAAACTTTCGGCACCAGCGAAACCGGGATCAGTGCCACGGTCAGCCAGTCTTCGGCCAGCACCTTCTTCAAGCTGGCGGACACCAACACCCAGTTTCGGATTGTCGACGGTGAGTTGCAGCTCAAGACCCGCAGCCAGTTCGTCGGCTACCTGAATCAGGCCACCGATAACGTCACCGAGGACGGCTGGTTCCGCACCGGCGACCTGGTGGAGCAGAACGAAGAAGGCTACTTGCGCATCCAGGGGCGGCAAAAGGAACTGATCAACGTGGGGGGGCTGAAGGTGCTGCCTACCGAGATCGAGGATGTGATGCTGCGCAGCGCGCTGATCGACGATTGCGTGGTGTACGGCATGCCTAACGCCATTACCGGCCAGGCCGTACACATGGATGTAAAGGCCAGCGGTTTCGCCTGCAAGAAGGCCCTCAAGCAGTATGTGCTTGAACATCTGGCCGCTTGCCTGGAGGCCTATAAGTTGCCGGTCAAGGTCAACAAGGTCGATGAAATCGCGTTTTCCAACCGCTTCAAGAAAACCCGTGCGGTGGCCTCATGAGCGCAATCGTGATCCTTGGCTCCGGGCGATTTGCGCTGGAACTGGCGAGCTACCTGCAAGAAATCGAGCCCTCAGCGGTGGTGCGCCACCTGGCGGTGCAGGACGAAGGCGAGGTCGCCGCCGTGGTCGTACCATGGCCCGCCGACGTCCTGGACGTGGGTGATCGCTACGTGCTGGGCGTATCTGATATCACCTTGCGCCAAACGTTGATCGACGCGTATTTCAGCGACGGTCGCTTGTCGGCCCCCAACTTCATTCATCCCTCGGTGCGCCATCGCCTGGACCTTAGCGCCAGTCGCGGCAATGTGATCGCCGCCGACTGCCATATGGGTGTCAATACCCGGATCGGTTCCTGGAACATGATCAATTACCACTGCAGCGTGGGTCATCACTCGCAGTTGGGTGACAACAACTTCCTATCGCCGCATTTCAATGCCGGCAACAGCATAACCCTCGGTAGCCGTTGTTTCATCGGGCTCAGCACGGTGGTCACGCCGCAGACGGTGATCGAAGACGATGTCACGGTTCAAGCCGGTTGCACCCTCAGCGACTGCATTCCGGCCCATTCGCATTGCACATCCACAGCCCGTCAGAAAATCCTTCAACTGGTCTAAAGGAGTAGTACCCGCATGAACAAGTCTGCACACGTCATTATCATGGGCGGTGGTCCAGCTGGCAGTATCGCCGCGTTGACTCTGCAAAAGCTTGGGCACCAGGTGACGGTGTTCGAGAAAGAGAAGTTCCCGCGCTACCGGGTTGGAGAGTCCTTCCTACCGGGCACACTGTCCATCCTGCATCGCCTGGGGTTGAGCGAAAAGATCGAGCAAGCGGGCTACGTGCTCAAGCCTTCGGCCACCTTCCTGTGGGGCAAGACCGAGGCACCATGGACCTTCTCGTTCAGCACGCCTAAGACCGAAGACTGGGTGTTCGACCACGCCATCCAGGTACTGCGTTCGGACTTTGACCAGATGCTGCTCGACACCTGCCGCGAGCGCGGCGTGCGGGTGTTCGAAGAGGCCGCCGTGATCGACGTGGGTACCGAGCAAGCCGACAAGATCAGCGTGACCGTTCGCCACAAGAACGAACTCAGCGAGTTCACCAGCGACTACTTGATCGACGCCTCGGGCAGCAACAGCCCGCTGGTGCGCAAACTGGAGCTGCGCGAGTACGACGAGTTCTACAAAAGCGTGGCACTGTGGTCGTACTTCAAGACCCCGGACCCGTTCAAGAACGACCTCAATGGCACCACCTTCTCGATTACCTTCGAAGACGGCTGGATCTGGATGATCCCGCTCAAGGACGGTATCTACAGCGTCGGCACCATCGTCGACCAGAGCAAGCTGACCGACATCAAGACTCTTGGCCTGAATGCGTTCTATGACAAGACCTTATCCAAGAGCGAGCGCGCCCTGTCGATCCTCAATGGTGTAGAGCGTTCAGAAGACGTGAAGCTGGTTCGTGACTGGTCGTACGAAACCAAATGCTTTTCCCGTGACCGCTTTTTCCTCTGTGGTGATTCGGCCTGCTTCACCGACCCGCTGTTCTCCCAAGGCGTGCACCTGGCTTCGCAGTCCGCCGTCAGCGCCGCCAGCAGCATCGACTACCTGATGCAGAACCCCGAGCAGAGCGACAAGGTGCACGCCTGGTACAACCGCAGCTATAGCGAGACCTACAACCAGTACCACGAGTTTCTGGCGTCCTTCTATACCTTTGCCTCGTTCACGGAGCCGGCGTCCGAGTTCTGGACAAAGCGCCGCATCAGCGAGTCGGCGGACGAACGCTTGAAGCGTAAAGAGTGGTTTGAGCAACTGGTCAACGGCGAGAAACAGAACCGCCCGCAGATCGGCGATTTCAAGGACCGCGCCTCGACCATGATCGCGATCGGCCGGCACCAGCGCGACGAGCTGACCGACGAGTTCATGGACGCAGAGCTGAACCCAGCCCGTGTTCGCTGGATTTCCGATTTGACCAAGCAACTGAACCGCGTCGTAAGGTTCGACTGGTTGGGCGATCAGGTTGAGACCGCCGAGTACTTCAAGATCGAGCCCCTGAGCTTCAAGCTGAGCCTCAAGCAGATCCTCTCCAACGGCGCTGGCAAGGACATGACCAAGTACACCGTCAGCGATGCATTGGTGCAGTTGTTCAAGGACCTCAACGAACAGGGTTTCGGCTACAAAGAGTTGATGGTGCGCCTCAACGACGTGGGCGAAGTGAATTCATCGCAGTTTGTGATCCGCCTGATGGAAGCCGGTTTGATCGATGGTTTCGACAAGTACGGGCAGAAGGTGCTGGTGCAGGATCGCCTGCGCTTCGACGGGGTGGGGGTTGAATATGAAGTGTGACGAGGCGTTCAACTGGCTGTTCCTGGCGGGTGTCGGTAACTCCGGCGACACCCACTGGCAGCGACACTGGAGGGCCGAGCATCCGGATTCACTGTGGCTGGAGCACCGTGACTGGGATAACCCTGACTGCGAGGAATGGGTCGCCGATTTGCAGGCGCTGCTGGCTCGCCAGCAGCAACCGGTGGTGGTGGTTGCCCATAGCCTCGGTTGCCTGCTGTTGCTTGAGTGGGCCGCGCGCCATCGCTCGGAGCTGATGCGCGGGGCGTTTCTGGTCGCGGTGCCGGACCCCCATAGCGCGCAATTCCCGGCAGAGGCCCGCGGTTTCCGACCGGCTGATCAACTGGCGAGCGATTTTCCGATCACGCTGGTCACCAGCCAGAACGATCCCTACGGTGACCTCGCCTATGCCCAGCGCAGTGCACATAAGCTGAGGTGTGCGTGCGCGAACCTGGGCGAGTTGGGTCACATCAATGGGAAGTCGGAGTTGGGCTACTGGGATCAGGGCTATAACCTCCTGCAATCCTTCACGCGGTCACTGAGCCGCTGAGTGACGATCGCACACAGGTCGCTCAGGCGGCCTGTGTTTCGTTTATCCATCAGGACGATGCTATGTCAGCTAATGCTGCATCTGTGCTGCCAGGCGATGAGCTTGGGGCCGCATTATCGCCGTTGATCAAAGGGGGCGCACAGGGGCAGTGCCACCGTATCCCGGTGCAGGCCCAATTTGACGGGTACAGCGTGCCGGGCCTGCTGGTGGTTCAAGGTGAGGCCAATTGCCTTCTTGAGCTGCCCGCCGGGACGTACCGCGCCAGTATCGCGCCGGTCAGCGTGGCGCTGTACTTCCAACAGAACCTGCATCACCCGGCGGTGCCAGTGAAAATGCGGGGGCGCTGGACACCCAGCCAGCAACCTTGCCTTGAGCTGGTCAACAGCGGTCCCAAGCCGGCTCATCTGAATGAGTGCGAGCGTTGTGAAGGGGCCCTCAAGGCGTTGGCGCACAGCCCCGTGTTGTTCAATCGCCGCCTGAGCCTGGACCTGCTTTACCTCAGCCCGCTCAACGGCGTGTTCGAGGTGATGGACCACGATGTGGTGATCGTGTGCGGCATGGACCTTGAACTGCAGTTCAACTGTCCGTGGAGTGGCCTGGCCATTGCGCGTGTGCAGGTGCTCGGGCGTTTCGAAGAGCACGGGCGCTGGCTTTGCCATTTTCGCGTGCTGGACACCCCGTCGAGCCGCGCTGTGGCGTTGATGTTGCTGTGTCGGCAACGGCACTTCACGTTTGACAGCCTGCCGGCGGCTCTGCGCAAGGGGGCGGCGGTTGACCGCCTGATCAACGTCGCGATTATCCAAGGCGCCGATGCACTGGAAGAAGTGCTTGCCTGTCGGCTGGCGGCCAATCGGAACTACGGGCGTCTTGAATACGTGCAGGACCCGCACACCTTGTGGGACGAATGGGACCCCTACGCCATTCAGGTCTGTGCTCGATTGGGCAACAAGTGCGTGGGGAGCGGGCGTGTGGTGATCAACAGCAGCCACCGCGAGCGCTGCGAGATCGAAGTGTCGACGCCTCTGCCCGTCTGGTTGTGGGACGCAGGTTTTGTCGAGATGTCGCGGGTTGCAGTATTGCCCGAATACGCCGGGCACCGTGTGATGCTGGCCTTGCTGCGTGAGCTGGGCAGGGTCGCGCTGCACCTACGCAGTCGCTACATCGTGCTGGATGCCATTGAGATCCTGGTGCCGGTGTATACCCGTTTAGGCGCGCAATGCCTGCAGATCACGAAAAAACATCCGTACAGCGGTGAAACCGTACGCGTGATGTACTTCGACGTCGGCCGATTGCTCAGCCGCCTGAACTGGCATTTGCCTCAGTGGCTCTACGTATTCGGGCCGACCATCGAGCACAGTGTGCATCGTCAGCAAATTGGCGCTTTGGCCGCTCAATTTCGTGTGTCGTCCATGGGCATCCGGGTTAAATGGGGGATTGCGAGTGCGCTCAAAAAACTCAGGGGTTAGCCCTTCTATCGTGCGCCTGGTGAGCTCGATTGCGTCGGCCACGCTATATGCCGGTTGGGTGGCGTTCTGTGCACGGCACCTGCCCTGGACCGCCATGGCGCAATCAGCACTGGCGCAGTGGTTGCTCAGTTTTGCGGCGACCTTTGCATTTTCGGCCTTCATCAGTCGCCGGATCGGCTGTAGCTCGCGCCAGGCAGTTGCAGTACATGCGGCAGCCGTGGCGATGCTGATCTATGCGGCTATCCTGCTGACTGTTCACTTGGCCATCGGCACTCCCAACCCGCTGTTGACCTTGCTGCCGGTGCTGAGCCTGGCGGGGGCTTACGCCTTGTTCTTTGCGTGCCTACAAGTGCGCCACAACCTGCGCGAACAACCGGTGTGAGCGCAGTGCGGTTGGTGGTGTTTCCCGTACATGCTGTGGCGGATCTTGGCTGGCAGGGAACATTGGACGCCGAGCAACTGCAGCAGGCCGCGCGCCTGTGCGAGCGGCGACGGGCCCGCTACCTCAATGCTCGTGTGGCCTTGCGCTTGACCATCGCCGAGCTGCTGCACTGCGACCCTGGGCAGGTGATTATCGAGCAGGAGCCCAGCGGGCAATTGCGCGTGCGCAGCGAGCCGCCGCTGTTCGCCAGTGTGACGTACTCGCAGCGTCTGGGCGTGCTGGTGGTGGGAACGTCCGCTGTAGGCCTGGATTACGAGGAGGGTGCCGCCCCGGTATTCTGGCGCAGTGCGGTGCGTCGCTACTTTTGTGACAGCGAACGTACGTGGCTGCAAGGCCGTGATATCCATACGCAGGAAACCGACTTCGTCTGGTTATGGACCCGGCGCGAGAGTTTGGTCAAATACCGCGGTTCCGGGATTCGCGGGGATATGCGCTGCCTGTGTAGGCGGTACGGGGCCACCGCACCGTACCAGCACAGCTTCACGCTGGCAGGCGGAGTGGGCACACTCACGGGTGATGCGCTGACCGTCGAGCTGTCGCCCATGTGGCTGGCCTTGTGTGGTCACGAGTCGTTTAACCTGGGGTTCAGTTGGTACGCGGCGCCTGTCGGGATGGGATGTTGCTTCAAATCTGAATAAGATGCATCGACAGTGCCTGCACCACGGCAGCACTGCGGCTCGAGACGCTGAACTTGCGTCGAATATTCTTGAAATGGAAGTCCACGTTGGCTTCCGAGCAGCTGCAAATATTCGAAATCTCCCAACTGGTCTTGCCGAAGGCACTCCAGCGCAATATCTCTTTTTCTCGCTGCGTCAGTTTGATCTGGGCGGCAGGCACTTCGCGCGTCACCGGTGCCATTACGCGCAAGGCGGCCTGCAGCGCCGCGTCCCTGAGCATCAGCAAGGTCCCCATCTGACGCCTGATCAGCCATTGCGCCTGATCAGTATCACTCGCTTCAAGACTGAGGCTCAGCGTACCGAATTGGCCCTGGGGGCCGTGCAAGGCAAAGGTCACGCCATATTCGAGGCCGTGAGCCAGGGCCAGCTCGCGCAGGTTGACGTGCTGCGGCGAACTAAACAATGCCTCGGTCCAAATGATCGGGGTGACGTTCTCCATGCAGTGTAGTTGCACCGGATCTATCTTGGCGTAACCGGCTTGTTCGTACGCCTCGCGCAAGGCCTGGGGGAAATCGCCAATCCGGTTGCACGCGTGTGCGTTCCTGCTGGAGCTCAGGCACAGCTGAAACCGGCCGAAGCCCAGCTGCAGCACACGTTCCTTCAAGCAGGCCATCAACTCATTGCTGGTGGTGATGCACAGCAGGTCCAAGAAGGGCTCAAGTGCTTGCGAAATCATCGTTCATTCCTTTTTTAAGTGATTACCAGCTCAGCCCGGAGGGTGTTGATCAACGATTCATCAGCCATATCGACGCGGCTACAAGCATCCCTCCCAAACCTTGCCACAGGGAGAGTTGGGTGTTGAGAACGACCCAGGACAACAGCACCGCAAACAAAGGCGCTAGAAACAGAAAACCACTGGTGCTGGCTGCGTCTGAGCGTTTCAATGCCACAAACCACAGCCCGAACGAGCCGGTCGAGGCGGGTATAGCCAGCCAGGCAAACCAGCCCCACTGCTGCGCCGTGAGGTGGGCCGGCCAGTGTTCGCCGGCCAGCACAGCACAGACGAGCGCCCCCAGGGCGCCGATAAACATTTGCCAGAAGCTCAAGGCCCAAGTGCCCATGGGCAGCGGGTTGCGCTTGATGATCAGGGTCGCGGCGGCCCAGTTCAGGGCCGCACCCAGTGCCAGGGTCACACCGATCCACGCACCCGGTTGGGCGCCCTGCGCCAGGTCTGCACCCACGGCCAGCGCTACACCGATCACGCCGATCACCAGGCCCAGCAGGCGAATGGCCCTGAGCGATTGCTTGAAGAACAGCCGATTGCCCACGGCGACCCACACCGGGTTGGTAAACAGCAGGATTGCGGCAGTGGAGGCCGACACCGTACGCATCGCCAGGAATAGCAGGCTCATCACGACAGCGGTTTGGGTCAGGCCAATGACGGCGATTACGCGCATTTGCCGGGCGTTCAGGTGGCGCGGAAACAGGGCGGCGCCCCAGGCACGCCCTTCGAGCATTACCAAGGGCAAGGTCGCCAGCGCCGCCAACATGAACCGCGCGCCCACCAGCATCAACGGGTCGAACTCTTGGTTGAGCAGCACTTTGCCGGAGACGAAGCTTGAACCCATCAAAAACGTGGACGCCAGGATCGTCACGGCAAAGCCCAGGTAGCCACGGGTGCCGCTCGCTCTAGCAGTGATTGACACCACCATCAGCGAATTTCAATCCGCAACGGCTCGGCGCGGCTCGGCATAAACGGTGCGATCAGCCGTTGGATTAGTCGCTTGGCGGGCTCTTCCTGCGCTGGCGCCAGGGCGATCTGCAACACGCCTGCGCCATCGATCAAGGCTGTACCGGCGCTCAGGCGCAGGTCCTGGTGTTGCTCCAGAAACAGATCGCAGCCTTCCCAGCTCACCCAGTGACTGCCACTGAGCGAGCGCGCAATGATGTCTTGATTGAAGCGCAGCGACATCAATTCCGCTGCGTGCAGGTGAACATAAACCCACTCTGGCTCGCGGTCTGCCCAGGCATGAGGATTAGTGCTGGAAGTGACTGATCGCGTGCGCACCCTGATGCCTCCTGAAAGTTCGATGGTGGTGCGTCCGGTACTGAAAAAACTGTGGTGAGTGCACCTGCACTTACATTAAATTGGCATCGAGTTCTTAGATATCAGTCTTTTTTTTACATGTTTGTTAGGAGTGCTTACATGTCGGCTATCCCTCCCCTCAGTTGCCTGCGCAGCTTTGAAGCCGTCAGTCGTTTAGCGAGCGTCACTCTCGCGGCGGCAGAATTGCATGTCACACACTCGGCAGTCAGTCAGCAGATCAAAGTCCTGGAAGAGATGCTCGGGGTGACGCTGTTCGCGCGTGAGGGACGCGCCCTGCGCATCACTGAAGACGGCCGCCTGTACTCACTGCAGGTGCGTGAGTCGTTGAATAACATTGCCGACGCTACACGCCAGGTCAAAGCGCAGCCCAAGACTTCAGAGCTGGTGGTCGCGGTTATGCCGTCGTTCGGTTTTTCCTGGATGCTGCCGCGCATTGGACGGTTCCAGGCGCGCTACCCGCATATCACCGTGCGCCTGCAGGCCAGCCTGGCGGTGACCAACTTGGCGCAGGAAGCCATCGACGTCAGCGTGCGCATGGGCCGGGGCGATTGGGATAACGTGCAACAATTCATGATGTTCCACGATGAAATGATCGTCGTCGCCGCCCCCGGCTTCAACGGCGGGCAACTGCCCGAAACGCCGGCGCAGATCGTTGCCAGCCCGATCATTTTCACTATGGATTCCTGGCAGCCCTGGTGCGAAGCCGCCGGCCTGAACATCGAGGTAGCGCGTAAAGGCTTGTGCAGCAACGATTCGAACCTGGTACTGGAAGCCGTGCGCCTCAAGCAGGGAATTGCCCTCGTGCGCCGCAGCCTGGTACACGACGCCATCGGTCGCGGTGAGCTGGTGCAATTGAGTGACTATGCGGTGCCGTATGCCTATCCCTATTGGCTGCTGCTGCCGGACCGAGAACGCACCGCGGTCAGGCGCCAGCAGTTTGTCGAATGGCTGAGCGAGGAGGTGGAGCTCTATCTGCAAGAGGTCGATCAGCTGCGTAGATCGTCTGTGTAGCGACTCATCCCAGATGCCCTAAATCGCCCGGTGTGCGGCTAGTGCCTATTTAACTTTAATAGTTATGGATGGTGAGGGCTGGGCGAGATACCGCCGAAAAATAATGGTGACTGATAATGGCTGGTCCCTCACTTAAAGTGAATTAGCAGAAGTGCGAGTAGGTTAAAAGCTTAGACCTTGTGAAAAAATATAACTTTTTCGACTGATGCCTTACTTGGCGTTGCTAAGTAAGGCGTCAGGTTGATTTATGCTAGTGGATTTTCTATCTCTTGTAGGTGACGGCTAGCGTTGTCGGATAAAATTTAGCTATTTCGTAATCTGGGTTGTAGGTTGCGATATTGTGAGCCGCAATTGTAAGTCCGGTTGCTACCCCGCCAATGATAGTAAGTGCGCCGACTCCGAGGGCTGCTATACGACCGGCCGTGTATACCCTGCACGTGAATCCTTGAGCCTCAATTAGCTTTTCTATAGTTTCTACTGTGTCACCAAAAAATCAGATTCGATTTCTTTTATTTTGAAAGACTTTTTTCTGTGATCATTGAGGAAATGTCCTCATTAGAGATTTCGCTGGCTGAATAAACACTGATGTCCATGTTGATTCCATTCGCCAGTGATATTTGCACAGTTTAAAACAGGTCTTTGTTAAGGCCCAAGAGCATCATGTTTTTATCGTAGCAAAGTGGCACTGAGTCGCAGCTGCCACCTTTTTTCTTTACATCCTTTTTATCCACCTGCGGAAGATGTTTGGGTAAATCCTGATCTTCGATGTCTTGCCCATTGATCGAGCAGTTCAAAACCGTAGTTGCCATGCATACAACTTCAAGTTTGCTTATGTCTACCAGGCTTGATGATGGTTTTTTCCTTTCCTGTGGTTCGTAACGCTTTCCTCCGTAGCCTGGACCTGTACCTTCCTTGTAAGCCGATGACCTCTGGAGCTAAGGCTGACGGGCGTTTCAGTAACGATGCCTTCATCTATGACGCGGCAAAAAACGAATACATTTGTCCAGCTGGCGAAGCGCTGATCTGGCACTACTCCTACGTTGAAAAAGGCCTGAAGTTGCATCGTTACTGGAGTTCGAAATGCCAGGGCTGCGCGTTGAAGTCGCAATGCACTCCGAGGACGGAACGACGAGTTCGACGCTGGGAGCATGAAGACGTATTGGAGGAAATGCAGCTTCGGCTGAGCAAAGCGCCGGAGATGATGCGAGTCTGAAAACGGACGGTTGAGCATCCCTTCGGGACGCTCAAACAATGGATGGGTGCGACGCACTTCCTGACGCGAAAGCTGGCCGGGGTGAGCGCGGAGATGAGCTTGAATGTGCTCGCCTACAACTTGAAACGCGTTATGAAAATCATCGGTGCCAACGGTTTGATGAAAGCGCTGACGGCCAGAAAAAGGCTGATTTTGGCCCACCATCCCAGAGGCTGTAAAAACAGCGTTGGCGTGTTCCAAGCTGCGACTGATGCGGCCCGCAGCATGACTGTACGATCGCTCAGCCAACGAACGAACGTCACTGCTCCACGACGATGAGCTCCATGAGCGTTTTTACACACCCTGGGCCAATAGCTGCCGTTAATCCACCCGTCAGCCTATTCATCCAATGTGAATGCGATTACGTAATCTCCCCGATCAGATGAGCCACGAGACCCACTGGCGGTTAACACTACAAATTGTTTACCTGACTTTTCGGATAAGTAAGACATTGGCGTGCTTTGACCACCAACAGGAAGCTTTCCTTTCCAAAGTAGGCGCCCTGTATCTGTATCGAAAGCTCTGAGGTAATAGTCCAGTGTTCCGCTGTAAAAGGTTATTCCGCCATCCGTCGTCAATGGGCCTCCGACTGAAGGCATTCCGGTTTCCATCGCCATGTGCGTCTTTAGGCCTAGCGGGCCGGTGTCAGCCGGCGTGCCAAGTGGAACCTGCCAAGCTATTTTGCGGGTACGAAGGTCGACTGCGGTTAAGGTTCCCAGCAACGGCGCGTTACAAGGCACCCCTAGAGGCGAAGTGAGATAATTGTTGATTACACCGAAGGGCGTGCCGGCCTGCGGGGCATAGCCCGTATGACCGTCTCCAGCATTTGCTGGTTCCTGATCTCTAGGAACCAGCTTCGATAACATAACTATGCGAGTGTCGTTAAGAATCAAATACTGGCGTTTTTTATCCAGAGACGCTCCTCCCCAATTCATCCCTCCCGAGTTTGCCGGATACTCGAGTGTGCCCTTTACAGATGGGGGAGTGAAATCGCCCTGGTATCGATATTTGTGGAATTCGATCCGGCACAGTAGCTGATCGAACATCGTCATACCCCACATGTCCGCTTCTCGCAGTTTTCCGGTACGGATCTGCGGCATCGCTACGGAATATGGTTGCGTCGCAGAGAGGCGCTCTCCAGGCGCTGGGTCGTTTGTGGGAACCGGTTTTTCCTCCACTTCTGACAATGGCACGCCGGTTCTGCGATCCAGCATGAAGATTTCGCCGCGCTTAGTGATCTGGATGAGTGCGGGAATGTCAGCTGCACCATGTTCGCCTGGTATGTCGTATAAGTTGGGATGTGCGGGAACATCGTAGTCCCAAACATCGTGGTGAGTTGTTTGAAAGTGCCACTTTTCTTTACCTGTATGATAATCAACCGCCACAACAGAAGAGCTGTATTTATCCGATGCTGCCGTTCTTTTTCCGCCCCAATAGTCTGGCGTCGAGTTGCCCGTTGGAAGGAACACTAGACCTAGTTTTTCGTCAACGGATGGAAACGCCCAAACATTGGGGGTGCCACGTGTGTAGCTTTGGCCTGCTGGTGGGAGCTTATCGATGCGAGCGTTACCCAAATCCCATGCCCATAAAAGAGAGCCATCCATCACATCGAAAGCCCTAACTACTCCAGAAGGCTCGTCGACCGACATGTTGTCCCACACCCAGCCAGCGATAATTATCATGTCATTTTCGACCAGGGTAGGCCCTGAAGTTTGCATATAATAACCTGGTGAGACTTCTCCCATACCGGCCTTAAGATTAACACTTCCAGCGTCTCCGAAGGCGTTGCATGTTGTGCCTTTGTCGGCATCTAACTCAATAAGGCGATTGTCGATAGTTGACAATACAATTCGGTGAGCGCAGGTGGCATCGGGTGGCACTAGTACGTCAGGACGGAAAGTGTTCTTTGAGGTATCTACGTACGCCAAACTTCTACATCTTTGCCAAAGAGGCGATTTTGCTTCGCTCCTGAACTCCCATTTTTTCAATCCGCTGTCAGCATCTAGCGCGACAACAGTATCGTTAGGGGTACAAACATAAACAGTGCCGTTTACTTCTAGGGGCGTATTTTGATCTTCTGCGCCATCTCTAGCGACATCTCCGGTGCGATACATCCACGCGACTTTGAGATTTTTTACGTTCTTGCGATTTATTTTGCTATATGGGACATGACTGAAACGTTCATTGGAACCTGCAAACTGGGTCCACGGTTGCCCTGCATCGCTGAGTGGTTCTTCGGCTGCCGGGTTCGTATCTTTGGCAATCCCATGGACGATGAACAGACTGCCGAAGCTGAGGCACAGTGTCACTACCAATACTGAAGCCAAAGCAATGTGAGTGCGCGGCGTACATGCTTTAGGGCCTGTGCAAGGAAGCCACAGGTGAAGCAATACGATGGCCAGCGTGGCCGCGATTGGTGCGAATATCCGTGGAAAAAGATACCAGGCATTATCTCCTGATTCCCAGAGCGCCCATGCAACTGTCGCAACGGTACCAACCATGGATACTGGCACAGTCATCTCAGAGCGTCGTGTCAGCAACACAGCTATTGCTATCATAAATGCGCCATAGAGCGCGTAATAGTAAGCTCCTCCGAGGTTGATGAGTTCAATCCCAAACCAAGCCAAAAAAAAGCCCATGGTCAGGAAAGCAAAGCTAACCAGCCCGGCTACGAAAGCCTTTATTCGTGTAGGACTGCGTGACTGTACGGACATATCGTTACCTCTAAGATTGGACGTAAGGCTTCGGATACCTGACGCGCCTCAATGGACTTTCGTTTTAGTAATCAAGTGCTGCGATACGGTGGAAACGTTGAGTTTTAGTTGCTTAAGCTGAAAAAATTAAGCTCTGTTCAGTTGGTGGCGCCTATAAAAATGTTTGAAGTTTGTATTGTTTCACGCTTGGGAATTAATTGGTCGGCCCTGGTCGTTTCAATTATGAAACCCTGCGTTTCTATTTCTTGCTTATCAAGGCGTGTCTTATCCGGTTGTGTTTGGAATATACTGTGGCGGTGGAGTTGCGGTTCCCAGAGGCTCCGAGTCAAAAATAATCGTTATCTAACTGAAAGCCTGCGCGATTGCTTGGGGTTGAGAGCGGGTCGGTGAAGGCTGTCTATTTAGTTTTCAGTGCGTTGCTTGAGTTATGAGTTATGAGTTCTGGCATTTATTTTTATGAGGTATTTTAATGTGGGTTATGGTGGGTTGAGGCTACTCTCAATAGTTGTCATGTGTGTAAGCTACTTTTCGGAAAGTTATTTTTTTGTTCCTCAGTCGCGCGCCGTTTATGGGTTTGAGAGTGCGGACGTGAACGGGTGTGTTATAGCGCAGGGCGTCAAATGTAAGAGTTTTTACAGTTTGCCTTTTGAAGGTCGAGGATATAAGTGTGAGATGATTTTTTTGGATTGTTCTGGTGTGAGCAAGATTTCTAAATGCTATGGCGGACTATTTGATGAGCGTCGCCTTAAGTGTGGGATTTTATTTAAGGGTGTTGCGTGTTTGCACGGATCTGATCACAACAGCTGGCTGCAGGGTGAATGTCCGTTGGCCTTCGGCAGTGAAGATGAAGCGTGCCTTCGTTATGAGGTTAAGGATGCATGCAAGTTCGCGGAGCCAACAGTTTTCTATGAGGTTGGTGATGAACTTATCAATGCAGAAGAATTCAAAAGAAACAAATACATCTTTTGATATTGGCCGTTTGAGTGTCATGAAACGTTTCCCCAGGGCGTGTAACGGTGCCTTACTCCACAACAAATTGTCGGACGCGTACCTCGGCAAAAGCAGTTCGCTTGTATGACTGTGGAAAGCGTAGGTGATCCGTATGTACAAGCTCCTACCTGGAAACACTCTGGATATGATTGCTGGTGGCGCTATGAATACAACTAGCTGGAAAATTTGCGAGCACTGTGACGCCGTCTATCCACCCATATTTCTAGAGCGTGGGCAAAAAGCGAGTTGCTTGCGTTGCGGGGCTGTCCTTGAGGTGGTTGGCCGCTTGAGCATTCAACAAATGCTGGCACTTTCTATCAGCGCCGCGATTGTCTTTTGTTTTGCCAATGCATTTCCTGTGGTGTCTATCAGCTTGCAAGGTTTAGGTAATGAAGCGACTTTGTGGCAGTCGATAAATGCGTTGGCCCAAGGACATATCAGTGTAATCGCCGTTGTGGCCGGCCTAACTGTCATATTCGTGCCCATGCTTCAAATCATGGTGCTGTGTTGGGTTCTAAGCTTTGCTATGGCAGGCGTCGCCGCACCTGGTTTTTGTGCTTGTATGCGTGCGCTTGAATACCTCCGTCCGTGGAGCATGCTGGAAGTATGTTTGCTGGGGATTCTGGTTGCAATTATCAAGCTTAGTGGAATGCTTGATGTGCATCCTGGCTTGGGGCTTTGGGCATTGGCAATGCTGACGTTGTTGATCATCCCGATTTCCGGCAAGAATATTCACCGTCTTTGGGACGAACTTGAAGGGAGACGTTCGTGAGAAGGCCTCCCTATGCCCGCGATATGAATTTAATATTATGCCATATTTGCGGTAAGGCTTGCGCTAATATCGCTCATCGCTGCCCGCGCTGCAGTTCGGGGTTACATCGACGCAAACCAGACAGCCTGGCACGTACGTTCGCTTTCTTTATCGCCAGCCTAATTTGTTATATCCCCGCTAATTTGCTACCGATGATGTACACCGATATGTTCGGGAGTGGTAGCGAAAATACCATCTTGAGCGGGGTAGTCGAGTTTTGGGACAGCGGTTCCTGGGATATCGCTCTGCTGATTTTTATCGCAAGTATTGTGGTGCCGTGTATGAAGTTTTTAGTGCTCGGCACGTTGCTGGTTACATGCCAATTACGCAGTCGATGGGCCATGCGAGAACGCTCAAAACTCTACCGCCTGATTGAGTTGATCGGTTATTGGTCGATGCTTGATGTACTGGTCGTTGCACTGGTCGCGGCCCTCGTACAGTTCCATTCGCTTGGTAGTATCGAACCTCGCGAGGGTATTTTGTTTTTTGGTTTAGTTGTGGTGCTAACTATGTTCGCAGCTATGAGTTTTGATCCCCGACTTATTTGGGATGCAGAGGTAGAAGATGCCTGATCACCAACGCTCCACCCTGACGCTTTTGAGTCCAGAGGTTCGTAGTCGACGCGTCAATGTTTCTCTTGCCTGGCTTGTGCCTATAGTAGCTGGCTTGATCGGCATGTCGATGGTTGTGCACAAAGCTATGTCAGCAGGCCCACAAATTGTAGTCACCTTTCTCACGGCGGAAGGGCTCGAGGCCAACAAGACTCAAGTAAAATATAAGAATGTTGTAATCGGGAAGGTGACCTCAATCGCTCTAAGTGACGATCGGGTACACATTGATGCGAAGATTGAGTTGGATCAATCTGCCCGGGCTTTTAGCTCCCGCGGTACACGGTTCTGGGTGGTACGCCCGCGCATTGGTGCTAGTGGAGTATCGGGTGTAGATACACTATTGTCTGGAGCCTTTATCGGTGCCGATCCAGGCGAATCAGAGGCCACGGATAATACGTTCATTGGCTTGGAAAGCCCGCCGGCCATCATTTATGGCAAGAAAGGCAAGCGCTTTACCCTGCACTCCGCAGACTTGGGGTCATTGGATATAGGCTCTCCTGTCTATTATCGCCACATTCAGGTAGGCCAAGTGGTGTCATACCAACTTGCCGGTGCCGGAAAAGGGGTAGATGTTGATATCTTCGTTAATGCTCCGAACGATCAGTACGTGCGCAAGGACAGTAGATTCTGGAATGCCAGCGGCGTGGACGTCAGCCTTGGTGCCAATGGTCTAAAGGTAAATACTCAATCGGTGGCCTCAATATTAGCCGGCGGTATCGCCTTTATGGAGCCCAACTACAGCGATGATAAATCTCTCGCCGGCGAGCGCTCTGACTTCACTTTGTTTGATGACATGGAAACCGCGCTGGCGCGGCCAGACGGTCCAGGATTTTATGTACAGATGCGTTTCGACCAGTCCTTACGTGGCCTGGCGGTGAACTCGCCGGTAGAATTCTTGGGGGTGAACGTTGGGCGCGTGGTCTCGGTAGATCTAGATTACGACGCAAAGGAGGAGTCTTTCCCAACGATCATTGGAGTCGTTATTTATCCTAATCGCCTAGGCAAGGCGCACGATAAGTTAGTCAAGATGGGAGGCGATAATGATGCCAAGGGCGCCCATCTAGTCGCGCAGATGGTCACGCACGGCCTTCGCGCTCAGGCTCGAAGCGCTAACCTGCTCACGGGGCAGTTGTATATCTCAATGAACTTCGTACCAAACGCGAAACCCGTGGTTTTTGACTCGTCTGCGCATCCGTTGATCATCCCGACCATTCCGGGAAGCCTTGACAAGGCCCAAGAGCAGTTGCAGGCCTTCCTTGACAAGCTTAGCAAGATCCCGATTGATCAAATCGCCGACAGCTTCAACGGCAGCCTGGGACAGTTAAACAAAACCTTGGTTAACTTTAACGGCCAAGTGCTTCCAGAAATGCATGAGACGCTTGTGCAGACGCGCAAAACCCTGGCAACTGCAAATAGTAGTTTAGAAGAGGACTCTCCTCAGCGTCGGCAACTTAGCCAAGCAGTGTATGAAGTGCAGCGCACTGCGCGTTCGATTCGTGTGCTCACCGATTTTCTCGGGCGCCAACCAGAATCTCTGATCCGGGGTCGTTTTAAGGATGGAACGCCCGATGCCTATCAGCCTCCGTCTTCAAACTCTCGTCAGTTTGATCAGGAATAACCGACATGACTCTTCGTTTCGTGGCCCTGTTTTTTACACTTGGCTTGTCGGCGTGTGGTTCCCCGCCGATACGTTATTACACCCTGATGTCCACGGCGCCCGAGCAACGCCAGGCAGTGACTGCTCCAACTATTCAATTCGAGATGCTGGACGTGCGAATGCCAATGCAGGTAGACCAACCCCAAATGGTGGTGCGCAAGAACGGAGAAGGATTGGAGTTGTTGGAAAGCGAACGTTGGAGTGCGCCTTTGGCCGATGAGTTTCGTGACGCGGTTGCCGGGCAATTGGAGCGAAAGTTGGGGGGGCGTAATATTGCCGGGTTTCCCAAAGCGAACAGTACGCCTGTTATTTTGGTACAAATCGACATCCGTCGGTTCGACTCACTTTTAGGGAACTACGCATTAGTTGATGCAATGTGGAATTTGAGTAAACATGGTGAAGGACAGAAACCTGTAAATCTTACCTGTGCCAGTGTAATTCGGGAGCCAGCAGGCATGAGCTTGAACTCGATGGTATTCGCGCATCAGAGGAATATTGGCCGCTTAGCTGATGATATAGCGCGGGCTTCCAAAGTGTGGGCTTGCCCGGCGTTTGGGTAGTAGGCACCAGGCATTTATTACGCAGATCAATACGGATGGTGGATGATCTCGCAGGTCTGAGGGGAGAGGGCTGACCTTTAGGAAAACAGTGATCGGTTTAACGCTAGTGCTCGGTGCACGAATCTCAATAATAAGATGGCGGAGTTGCAGTGATGAATGGTCTCAGCATGGCTTCCAAAAACGCTACAGAACGGGCAGGCGTTCCGGTTTATGCTACGGACTCGATAATCCTTCTCTGGTTTCGGCCCGATTTACCGCGAGAGGAGGCTAGGTTTTACTGGAGGGGAGTGCATGCGCAAATTGTCGCTCGTAATCCTGCTCTTTCGGATTATCGGCAGCATCACTTCGCTTACGGATGCAGCGGGCTGTGGCCAGCTATTGATTTTGTTGAGACAACCATTCCACATGACCGCAGGATTGACGGAATACCGGAACTCCGCTTTAAAGGAAGAATGTCGTTACTTATCAACAGTAGATATAGCAAGAAGGTGTTGAGTGATGAGGTGAACGTATTTGCTCGTACACTTCTATATGTTACCGCGCCAAGAGGAGGGGCATGGTTCAAAGGCGGCTATGACAAGCCCGTTGGCTTTCGATGTGTCGCATTAATAAAACGGAAAAAAAGCGTGAGTGGTGAGCAGTTTGGGCGCTTTATCAGCGAGGAGCTTTGTACAATTCTGAATGATTCACCAGAAATCCTGGAGCTGCGCAGCCAAATATTTTTGGAGTGGAAAGAGAGTCTGTGGCAGTCCCCTGGTGTCGACCATGAGAACGCAGAACATGACCAATATCATGCAGCAGTGATTATAGGTGCTCGTTCTAAGGTGGGTATGGTGCATGCCCTTAAGCGTGTAACAGAGGGTGATTTACCTTCGAGGCATGCTTGGTTTTTTAGTGCTATCCATGCTTATGAGGTCGAAAGCACATATACATATTGTCGAGAAGGCCGCCCAACACTTCCACAAAAAACGCCGGCGCAAAAAGCATCAATTGAGCCGTTAAAGCGAACTGTTGCTCCACCTACCGGAAGAGCATTGAGAGCATCATCCGAACGGAAAATTCTCAAGGCAACTAGAATACCAATCTCTGGGTCTACTCCTGAGGACGTCATTGTTGACGCTCAAGATCAATTAATTTGCGGAGTGGGCGATGGCCGAATATTACGAATTGATCCTACAACACGATTAGAAGTTACATTGTGCAGTACGGGAGGGCGTCCCCTTGGGTTAGAGCTCGCTGCAGATGGCAGGCTAATAATTTGCGACGCACACAGGGGGCTGCTTTCTTTTGATTTTCAGACGCAAGCGCTGGTTCCCCTGGTCGAGTTTGTTAATACGTTTCCACTTCGATTCTGTTCAAATGCAACTGTGGCCAAAGATGGAACCATTTGGTTCACAGAGTCCACCTCCCGTTTTGACTTTGAGCAGGCTGCGGGAGCATTTATCGAGCACAGGCCATCAGGACGGCTGTTACGGCGTGATCCGAATGGTGAAGTTACCGTTGTTTTATCGGAGCTCTATTTTCCGAACGGGCTTAGCCTGAACGATGATGAGAGTGCTGTGCTATTCGTTGAGACTGCTGCCTACAGGCTCAGCCGCCTTTGGGTGCAGGGTGATCGCAAGGGCGATTTTGAAGTGCTGGCTGATAATCTTCCGGGACTGCCCGATAATATATCCCGCATAAAAGATGGACGCTTCTGGGTAGCCATGGTGAGCCCCCGTATACCGGCACTGGATTCATTTGCAAGCGCTTCGTTGATATTCCGTAAACTTATCTGGGCAATGCCTAAAAAATTCCAACCTAAACCCAAGCGCACGGTGTGGGTGTTGTGCTTTGATCAAGACGGCCGGCTTCTGGAGGATTTACAAAGTTCAAGCTTGGACTATGGGGAGGTAACGGGAGTCGCGGAGCTAAATGGACGGCTGTATCTTGGGACTGTTGCATCTGGCGAAAGAGCTCTGTTGGAAGTTGAGTTTGATTTAGAATCTTCAATCCTAGCAAATAGATAATAGAATAAATATAAAACGTAAAAGATGGATGATTTCTTTTGCTGGCTCAGCAGTCTTGGTAGTATTGAAATTAAGTTTCGCCTGAGGGAGAAGTTTTCATTGATTGTTGAGAAAGTGCAGCGTGCTATTGGCCTGAGGCGTAATGTTGATTATGTGGCGCTTTTTTTGTCTGGGTGGTGCTAATTTTCTTCACGGTTAAGCGTGAAGGTATGGTAAATAACGCGGGGCGTTCACAAGCCTGTTTTCACTTGTTCAAAACAACTGTAGTATTAATTGTGTTCCGTTTACAAGCGCAACTCATTGAGTCAGCTAGACTGCACGAGAATCAGTCTTTGCTATCACACACACACGGTGATTTTTAAATGAGGTTGTCCATATGACTTCAGATAAGCATGATGGTTTTGTGATTTTTGCTACGGTAGGCGATATCGAGTCAATTTCAGGTGCCGCGAGGGCTTTGGGCCTGCCTAAGGCCACCGTTAGCCGAGCGGTGTCAAATTTAGAATCGGTTTTTAACGTTAAGTTGATTGAAAGAACAGCACGCAAGAGCCTATTAACAGAAGCGGGAAAAATAATGTATGCTCGATGCTGCAGGATACGTGAAGAGATTGCTGATGTAAGTTCTGAAATCGCCGCATATCGTGGAGAACCCATGGGGACTCTTCGGGTAGGTTGCCCGAGTGATATTGCGAGAATTTTACTAACGCCCTATCTACATAAATTTCTGGAAAGATACCCTGATATTGATCTTCGTATAAACGTGGGTGAGCGACTAATGCCTGAGGCGACATCCCTTGATGTCGTATTGCACTCAGGATGGTTATCCGATTCGCGTCTAGTTGCTCGAAAATTGACGGAAATACAAACCATATTGGTAGCCAGTAAGCAATACGTTTCGAGAATGGGTGTGCCTGCTTCACCTGAAGAGTTATCGGAGCACGCTGTAATAGGGAATTATTATTTAGACGGCCATTCAACTAATCCTGGGCGATTACCTGCTTATGTGCCTAAGTTAGAGCTGATTCGTAATGATAAAAGATATGTATTACCAACATGGAAGCGGTTCGCATCAACAGATCATCATCAAATTTTAGAGTTAGTAAGAAACGGACAAGTTATCGCGCCGTTACCAATCGCTTCAATTATAGAGAGTATTCTCCGTCGTGACCTCGTGCAGATCTTGCCGGATTATAAAATTTCAAACTGTCCAGCCCTTTATGCGCTTTACACCGATAGGGTGTCAATGGTGCCAAAGTTGCAGGTGTTTCTAGGGTTTGTTGAGGATATAATTGCTCGTCAAAAAGAGGCTGTTAGCCAGGCTATTGAAAGTTATTTTAAGCAAAGCTTTTAATGGTTTAAAGTCCTTTGTACAGCTTTTGGGTTGGTTGGTTTGTAGCTTAACTTGGTCTGGCTCTGATCGTCTTATATAAATGCTATCGTTCCATTTTTGAAACGCTTGGTTTCGGTTTGAAGCCTTTTCGTATGATGTCTTACAGGTGATAGTAGGTCCTACATTAAAGGATCATCGCTATGGCCGCTATAAATATCTCATCTCGCGGGTTTGTTCGGTTACCCGAATTAATTGAGTTGCATGCAAATGAATGTCCGTCCAAGAATGCAATTGTCTTTGGTCGGGAAGAAGTTAGTTATGGACGGCTGTATGAGACCGTACTGCAAATCGCATCTGCTCTGCGCAGTGCCGCAGTAGTCCGTGGAAGCGTCGTTGCATTAGTTTCAAATACAAATGTTTCGTCGCTGCTGGTGTTTTTGGGAGCAGTGACCGCAGGTTGTGTTGCCGCTCCGATCGCGCCGTCAGGCAGTGCTGAGCAGATCGCAGCAATGATTGAAGATTGTGCTGCATCCATCGTGTTTATAGATTCATTTGCGAAGGCCAGAGTTTCCTTAGTTAATGTGCCGGTTGTTGAGTTGGAGTTACTGGGGAGTTGGATTAATAGCTGGCCTGAGGATTTGGAATATATAGCACCGAAAGTCAAATCCAGTGATGCATTTAATATCATCTATTCGTCTGGTACTACGGGTGTACCCAAAGGGATCGTCCAAACTCACGGTATGCGTTGGCGCCAGATTGTGGCCTGCGCAATTGCTGACTTTTGCGATGCAGTGACCTTGGTCGCTACACCATTGTATTCAAATACAACCATCGTTAGTTTGCTACCAACGCTGGCGTATGGTGGAGCCGTCGTGCTCATGGAAAAATTTGACGCAAGGGCGTTTCTCGAAGAAGCCGAGCGAACACGCGCCACTCATACGATGTTAGTGCCCATACAATATCAAAGAATCATGAGCCTATCTGATTTTGGCAGTTTCAATCTTAAAAGTTTTCGTTTTAAGTCTTGTACGAGCGCACCATTTTCCGCTGATTTAAAAAGAGATGTTATCAGTCGTTGGCCTGGACGTTTGGTGGAAATCTATGGCATGACGGAAGGCGGTGGCGCCTGTCTTCTATTTGCTGATGAATTCCCGGAAAAGCTTCATACGGTCGGACAGCCCGCTCTTGGAAATGATATCCGCGTTATAGATGAAAATGGACAAGAGTGTGCGAAAGGCGAAATTGGGGAGGTAGTCGGGCGCTCTAATATTATGATGCAAGGTTATCACGGTCTGGCTGATATAACTGAAGCTGCTCTATGGACCGATGCTCTGGGGGATATATTTATTCGCCATGGGGATCTTGGACGATTTGATGAGGACGGGTTTTTAACCCTCCATGGTCGTTCTAAAGATATGATAATAAGTGGTGGATTTAATGTTTATCCTCCTGATATTGAGTCAATAATTCGTCAACATCCAGCTGTCGAAGACTGTGCTGTTATCGGAGTGCCTAGTGATGTGTGGGGGGAGTCGCCATTCGCTTTTTTTGTGCTTAAAAGAAAAAGTGTTAGTTCATTGGAACTCATCGAGTGGGTTAACGCTAAAGTAGGCAAAACGCAGCGCTTATCTGGCGGTGAGATTATCGATGAGCTGCCGATTAGTTCGATTGGCAAAGTACTCAAGCGTACGTTGCGCGAGCGATACACAATGCGCGTGATATCAAGCAAAGGAGTTTTACTTTAATGGAGATTAAGCTAAAGGGGCGCGTTGCTATCGTTACTGGCGCGGGTGCAGGCTTGGGTCGTGCTCATGCGCTATTTTTGTCTCGTCAAGGCGCTCGGGTTGTCGTAAATGATGTGGGAATAGACGCTCAAAAGTTGCAGAGGAAATCAATGCACAGGGTGGCGAGGCTATCGCTTTCTTAGGCTCAGTCACGGATGAAGGGAAGATCAGCGAAATGATTTCTCTCACCGTGGAGCGATGGGGTGGTGTTGATATTTTAATTTGCAATGCAGGTATTTTGCGCGACCGGTCGTTCTCGAAGATGAGCCTAGATGACTTTAAGGCGGTATTCGATGTCCATTTAATGGGAAGTGTTATTTGTACGAAGGCGGTGTGGGATGTAATGCGTAAGCAGAACTATGGGCGTATCGTATTTACAACGTCTTCTTCCGGTCTTTATGGGAATTTTGGTCAGGCAAATTACGGCTCAGCGAAAATGGCGCTCGTTGGTTTGATGCAGACTTTAGCGCTGGAAGGCGTAAAACATAATATTTTAGTTAATTGTCTCGCTCCTACAGCTTTGACGGCAATGACTGACGGGCTTCTTGGCCCGCAGGCAAAGCGTGTACTTAAACCGGAGGCAGTCAGCGCTGTTCTTCTTTCTCTCGTACACAATGATGCTCCTACTAAAAGTATAGTATGCGCTGGCGGAGGCAATGTTGCCCGGGCATATATAACGCTCACACCTGGTGTTTTTATAGGGAGCTCAGAAGACGCATCTGATCGAATTATCGCCAACTGGACTGAGATCAGTAATCGCGAAAATGAGTTCGTTCCCGAGTCTGGTTTAGAGCAGTCGCAGCAAGAGCTAATTGCGGCATTCCGCCCAAATATGCTGTAACGAAAAGAAGGTTTTTATGCGTGAAGCCGTCATTGTGTCAACAGCTCGCACTCCAATTGGAAAGGCATATCGGGGGGCTTTCAACGCAACGCCCTCTGCGACTTTGGCTGGGCATGTAATTAAACACGCTGTTTTGAGAGCTGGTATTGAAGGTGGCGAAGTAGAAGATGTCATTATGGGATGTTCATTGCAACAGGGCGTTTCTGGGTTGAATATTGGTCGCCTTGCGTCACTCAGAGCTGGTTTGCCGGTTCAAGTTCCTGGTATGTCTATTGATCGTCAGTGTGGTTCTGGCCTTATGGCTATCGCCACTGCCGCAAAGCAAATTATCGTGGATGGAGTTACGATCGCAGTTGCCGGAGGCGTCGAGTCAGTTTCCATGGTACAAAACGAAAAATTGCGAATAGAACCAGATATGGAGCTTTTTGCGATAAAAAAGTCCGCGTATATGCAGATGGTAGAAACTGCGGATATCGTTGCCAGACGTTATGGTATTCGCAGAGATGATTGCGATGAATACGCGCTGCTATCACAGATACGTACGTCGGTAGCACAAAAAAATAATTTATTTTACGACGAGATTGTGCCGCTCGCCTCGATGATGGCATACCGGGATATTGAAACCGGCGATATGGCCTACAAGGAAGTTTTTCTCAAGAGAGACGAAGGGAACCGACCTAATACGACCCTGGCTAGTCTCCAGGCTCTCTACCCTGTAAGCGGGCCGGGGAAGAACGTTACTGCCGGAAACGCTAGTCAACTCTCGGACGGAGCTTGCGCACTGGTATTGATGGAGAGGCTGGAAGCTGAACGCAGAGGCTTACAGCCGCTGGGGCGTTATGTAGGAATGTCAGTCGTAGGATTGGAGCCCGATGAAATGGGGATAGGTCCCGTTTTAGCCGTACCAAAATTATTGAGCCTTAACGGTTTGAAGATGGATGACATCGGCCTATGGGAGCTTAATGAAGCATTCGCAGCACAGGTATTGTATTGCCGCGAAAGACTGGGTATTCCGAGTGATAAACTTAACGTTAACGGAGGCGCTATTTCAATTGGCCATCCGTATGGAATGTCTGGGGCCAGAATGACCGGCCATGCACTGATTGAAGGCCGTCGGCGCGGTGTTAAATATGCAGTAGTCACAATGTGTATTGGCGGTGGTATGGGGGGCGCTGGTTTGTTTGAGATTTTTTAATCTGGCGCACATTCAGTGGGTCAATAGGTTAGACGCTCGAAAGGGTAGTTTTACGGCGCACCGACTGGCTTCTCTTGGACGATTATAGAGCTGTGAGCCTTATAGGGCGATGCAATAACTTTGTTAGTGTTTTTTTTGCTGATGTTGTAATATTTATAATGGTTGTCTTGTTTGGAGCGTATATGCTGAAGCGGAATGATCGGATTAAAAGAATGAGTCTTTCTCTTTATCTCGCTCGCGTTTTTTTAGGCATGAAAACGAAAGTGGTCCCTGATGCAAAAACTATTTCTCGACTTGTCGCAAATCGGCCTTATCCCGACTCCGCGGAAATGCCCTCGCTGCTACGTTCAACTTGCGTGGTGGACGAATGGGAGTTTGAAGGGCAAAAAGTATTTGTTCTCACGCCGAAAAACTCACCTGTAAGGGGGGGGCGTATTATCTACTTGCACGGTGGTGCATATATATATCCATTGAAAAAGCCTCATTGGGAGATCATAGCTGCGCTACTTGATGCGACTGGCTTAAGTATTATTGTGCCACTTTATGCCCTTGCTCCCGAAAATGACTTTCGTAGGGGGACATCGCTAATTGATGTTGTTTATGAACGGGTATTAGAAGAGTGGCCAGGTGACCGCGTTGTTTTAGCTGGTGATAGCGCAGGCGGGAATTTTGCGTTAACTCTTGCAGTAAGACGACGTGATGCTGGGGCGGCATTACCTGACAAACTCTTGCTATTTTCACCATGGCTGGATCTTAGCCTAAGGGATGAGCGCGCCCGAACATTGGAGGAAAAGGATATTATGTTGAGAGTCGATGCTGTGCGAGAGTGCGGGAAATGGTGGGCAGGATCTGAGAACCCATCATCTCCGCATATGAGTCCGTTATATGCAGATCTTACAGGATTGCCCCCAATTAGCCTGTTTCAGGGTGATCACGATATATTGGTGTTTGATGCACGGACATTTGCAGAAAAGGCGACTTTGGCCGGTGTGGATTTAGTCTACGAAGAGTATCCCGGGGCTTTTCACGTTTTTGTGGCAATGACCTGTATCCCTGAGGCAAAGCACGCGTTCCAGCAGATCTCTTTGTCCGTTAGATTACTGCTTGAAAGTTGATTCAATAGCCTGAACGACAAAGGGGGGCGACTTGATTCGAATAAACAAAAAAAACATTCTCTGTCATGCATTGTTGATTTTTGCCATGATAATTAATGTATCAGCCCGGGCTGACGGGGCCGCTGCTATACGGCCAGTGACTGACGCAGGGGGGCTGTCTCATCAGCCAGAAAACGCTGATTTGAAACACCTTGGACAACAGCTTGACTTAATCCGTCAGGGCGCGCCCATCAGTACTAGCGACGAAGCATTAGCGGAGTTTCGACGAGGTGCGATACAGGTGCAGGAAAAAAGTGAAACGCTGTTTAAAGTGCGTGCTGCCGAAATAGAACGACTTGATGATCAGTTGAAAGTACTGGGGGGGTACCAGCCTGAGGAGGCACGCAGTCTTACGGTCCAGCGTGACGTACTCGCTCAACAAAAGAATAGTTTGCTGGACGATGAACACGATGCTAAACAACTCAGTCAGATGAGCACTGATCTCGCTGAGCAGATCGTCAACTTGCGACGCAATTTATTTAATTCCCAAGTCGCCTCACGAGCAGATTCACCTCTTAGTCCTTCGTTTTGGTCAACCCTGATTCGTCCCACTGATGAAGACCTCAAACGGCTGAACAGTTTGAAGAATGAAGCCCTTATTGCTCTGCACAGCGCCGTTAGCCCTGAGCGCCGCTGGGCCTTTTTCGGCAGTCTACTGGCTGCTGTAGTCGTCTGGAGCGTATGCAGACGTGTGCTTGAACACATTTTGACCTGGGCGATGATTAGATGGTTGCCCGAGGGGCGGCTGCGGCGCAGCACGCTAGCGTTGACAGTTGGGTTATCGTCAATCTTGACGATAATGGGGGCTGTCTCACTGGTGCATTGGGGGTTGGCAAGCAATGCCGTTTTGAGTGATACGTTAGCTCGTTTGTCCGACAGCCTAGTTACGGTAGCAACCTTTTGCGCATTTGTTGCAGGCTTGGGGCGTGCCTTGTTGATGTTGCCGCGGCCCTCTTGGCGACTGGCGGCCATTCCAGATGAGATAGCCTCTGCTTTAGGACCTTTCCCAGCGATTCTCGCTGTAGCGCTTATGTTTATGGCCACTGAAGAACGAATAAATGCTGCTACCGGCACCAGTTTGGCATTGACTGTAGCGCTCAATGGCTTGACTGCGCTGACCACGGCGCTGATCTTCGCTGCAGCACTCCTGCGTTTGCGTTATGTACGCAACATGCTCAAGTTGAAGCGCCATAGTGGCCTGGCCAACATCTTGCCTTTTGTTGCCTCCGTTTGGATCGTCGCTATTGTCCTCACCTTACTGACAGGATACCTGTCCCTGGCCTATTTCCTTACGCTCAAGCTGCTGTGGATCAGTGTTGTGGCGGGCACGGCTTATATAATCATTACCTGTTTCGGCGACATTTGCGAAGTTCTTCTCTCACCCAAGCAGCCTAGCGGTTTGGCTCTGGCTAACGCGCTCGGACTGTCACCGCGGCATCAAGCTCAGGCTTACACGGTGCTGGCTGGTGTCGGCCGTACCTTGTTGCTGCTCACTGCCATCATGGCGGCATTACTGCCCGCTGGAGCCAATCCAAGTGACATGCTCCAGAGCATCAGCCAATTGGGAGAGACTAGTAAGGCACTGGGTAACTTGCACATCATCCCACAAGATATCCTCATTGCGTTGCTGACCATCATTGTCGGGTCATTTGCTGTGCGGACCTTGAAGCGCTGGCTGAGCGAGAGACTGCTGCCGGAGACCAACATGGACGCTGGTATGCGTTCATCACTGGTTACGCTGGTGGGCTATGTTGGCTTCGTATTGTTGGCACTATTGGTGATGTCCACCCTGCGCATCAATTTGACCAGCCTGACCTGGGTGGTCAGTGCCTTATCAGTGGGTATTGGCTTTGGCCTGCAAGCGATTGTGCAAAACTTCATTTCAGGGTTGATTCTGCTAACCGAAAGGCCAGTTAAGGTCGGAGATTGGGTCAGCCTCGGGGGCGTTGAGGGCGATATTCGCCGAATCAATGTACGAGCGACCGAGATCCAGATGTCTGATCGCTCGACGGTAATCGTGCCAAACTCACAGTTTATTTCTCAAAACGTGCGTAACGTGACAATGGGCAACGCTCTTGGCGTAGTCAGCATCACCCTCACTTTGCCACTCGATACCGATGTAATAAAAGTTCGCGAATTGTTTGTAGCGTCGTTTATAGAGCACGATTTAATTCTCGACACCCCTGCGCCTTCAGTCACATTTAAAGATTTAGCCAGGGAAGGTCTCATTATTGGCGTCAGCGGTTATGTTAAGAGCCCACGCTCGGTGTCTGCTGCTCGTAGCGACTTGTTATTCATTCTACTTGCGCGCCTTAAAGAAATAGGTATTGGATTGTCATCGCCCCAAAGTGTGGTGTTATTTCAGGAAAAAAAGAATCAGTTAATGCCGGGGGCGCCTGAACAGTCCTAATAAATATGCGCTAAGTTTTAGTCTTATCTGAAGCAAAGCCGATTTTTAAGGTTTAGGGCTGGTTTTTGTTATTAAGAGCAGGGGAAATATATAAATACTGCATGTGTGTAATTTGTTAACTCTCTCCCCCCCCCCCGATGGCCTTGGCCTCGGTTTTTTTATTTTGTGGCTGGCAACTGGCTACAGATCGGTAGATGCGGCGTTCACCACCAACTCCCGAAACCGCTCCAGCACCGAAGATGTATCACCTGCCCGCGTAGCCAGGTGCAACGGCGCTACCAGACTCCTGCAGTATCCGTCCGGCCAAGTCATCTACCCAGCCCTGCAAAGCCAAGACATGGTGTGCACTTAAATTTAAGTGGGCACCAGTTCTAGCCTTTTAAGCGGGTATTTCGTAAGCGTCCGCCCAAAACACCTTGCGAGCGTTTGAATACGACCTGAACAGCCATTTGCCTCGCGCTTGACTCCTTCCTCATGCCCACGCTTGGCCTACACCGTCCCATGCCAGCAATCGATCAGAAACAACCGTTGGAATGGCTTGTTTAGTATGAGACAAAGATACTTCTCAGGAGCGCCTTAACATGGAGGCTAAACGTATGGACGAAGTCATAAGCTATCGAGAAGCAACAGAAAAGGACGCGCCAACGATTTGTGAGTTAGGACAATTGCTCAACTCGGTTCACCATGCTGCACGCCCAGATATCTACGCCGCTGCAACGCCTGAACCTACGCGCGACCTGCCACACTGGATGAGTTTTTTTGAAAATACGTCACAGATTGTTTTTATAGCGCATGTAGGTCTCCATGCGGCAGGTTTTATCACTGCCAGCCTATCGTCAAGCTCCGGGCCACTGATGGAGCCACTGAGCTTCGTGCGCATTGGATCTGTGTGTGTAGCAGAGAAATATTGGGGGAAGAGCATCGGGCGGGGCCTTGTCCAAAAAGTTCAAAAATGGGCTGCTGAGCGCGACGCTAAAGACATCAGGCTGTCGGTCTGGGCTTTCAATGCACCGGCAATTCGGTTGTATGCAGAACTGGGGTTCGAGACTCGTGCATTCGAGATGGGAATGCGCCTCTAACAAGCCTCTTATTGGTTTTCATGCCTAATTAGTCAAATCCTCTAAGTGCGCTGGATTTCCACAGCCCACTTATGTGGCAGTAGATCGTTAATTTCACTCGCCCGCTGCGTCGGCAAACGTGTGAGAACGTCCTTCAGGTAAGCATACGGATCATGCCTGTTAAGCCGTGCCGATTGGATCAAACTCATGATTGCAGCCGCACGCTTGCCGCTGCGTAACGATCCAGCAAACAACCAGTTGGAACGTCCAAGTGCCCATGGCCTGATCTGATTTTCGACCGCATTGTTGTCTATGGGCACAGCCCCATCTCCCAGATAGCGCGTCAGCGCTACCCAGCGTTTAAGGCTGTAATCCAAGGCTCTGGCCGTCGCTGATCCGTTGGGCACCATATCTCGCTGGGCCAACATCCAGTCATGCAGTGCTTTGATTATTGGTGCGGCTTTTTCCTGGCGTATTTGCCAACGATCCGCATCACTCATGTCTCGCGCTTGACGTTCAACTTCGTACAAGCCGCCAATCGAGTGCAGTGCTTGTTCGGCCAACTGGCTTTTATTCGCCACGTGCAGATCAAAAAACTTGCGGCGGGCATGAGCCATGCAGCCGATTTCAGTCATGCCTTTCTCGAAGCCTGCCTTATAGCCGGCAAAGTCGTCGCACACCAACTTGCCGTTCCAGGAGCCGAGGAAGTTGCGCGCATGCTCGCCCGCTCGGCTTGGACTGAAGTCGTAAACAACGGCTTTGAGCGCCGAAAACGGTGTCGTGCTGTAGGCCCAGACATACGCTCGGTGGTTTTTCTTCTCGCCGGGTGCCAGCATTTGCACCGGAGTTTCATCGGCATGAATTACGCTTTCGGCCAGCACCGCTTCGCGCAACGCATCGACCAAAGGCTGAAGCTGTACGCCGGTTTGTCCAACCCATTGTGCCAGCGTTGAGCGTGCGATCATCAGCCCTGCTCGGCCAAAGATTTTCTCTTGGCGGTACAGCGGCAAGTGGTCGGCGAATTTCGCCACCATCACATGCGCCAGCAGGCCTGCGGTCGGGATGCCCTTGTCGATTACCTGGGCCGGCACCGGCGCCTGGATCAGCGTTTCGCACTGCCGGCAGGCCCATTTCCCACGCACATGCTGTTCGACGGTGAACACGCCGGGTGTGTAATCGAGCTTCTCGCTGACGTCTTCGCCGATGCGTTGAAGCTGGCAGCCACAGGTGCACTGCGTATTTTCTGGCTCGTGACGGATCACGGTGCGTGGGAACTGTGGTGGCAGCGGCGCACGCTTGGGTTTCTGGCATGGCTCGGTCGGTGCAGGTCGCGGATTGACCGCGTTTAGCTCTGCTTCGATGGCTGCAATATCAGCATCGAGCAGGTCATCTAGCAAGCTGCCTTGGTCAGGACTGAGCTGTTCGCTGCGCTTGGCAAACTTGTGCCGCTTGAGGATGGCGATCTCATGGGCGAGTTGCTCGTTGACCGTTTCTAGGCGGTGGATTTTCTGGCCCATGGAGTCGACTTGGGACAGCAACTGAATGGCCTGTTCGGCCAAGGCACGTAGCTGTTCCGGTGTCATCTGGTCGAGATTGGGAGAGGAAGTCATGCCGCTGATTGTGCCAGAGCAGGCCTTCAGCGGCGATAAACCGATAGGCTAATAGCCGGTGCTACAGCACTGTGATCGAACCACCCGCGCCGACCCGCTGCCACGGCAAACCCAGTACCAAGGCTTGAAGTTGCTCGTTATCGAGTTCGACTTCCGATCCGTGACGGATGCCGGGCCAATGAAACTTGCCTTGGTTCAATCGTCGCGCTGCAAGCCAGATGCCCACGCCGTCATGCACCAAGACTTTCATCCGGTTAGCGCGGCGATTGGCAAAGAGATAAGCACTGTGCGGCTTCGCCGCACCGAATACCGCGATCACTTTGGCCAATGCAGTCTCGGTACCGGCGCGCATATCCATCGGTTCGGTGGCTAGCCAGATAGAGTCGATGCGGATCACTGGGCAAGCTCACGGATAAAATGGGCGCACCCTTCAGGGTCTGAAGATGGCCAGTGCACGGTTAATTTTTGCTGCCCGAAAGGGATCTCGATACTGACAGGCATTTGCTGATCAGGCCGAGTCGCGGGCTCTAGTTTCATCGGGACGAAAGCGGGCAACGCCGGCGCCTGACGATCACGATAAGCGGGTATCCATTTTCGAACCAAGTTAGCGTTGATGCCATGGCGCAGGGCTACGCTGGCCATGGACACACCAGGTTGCAGGCATTCCTGGACGACTTGGGCTTTGAAAGGTTTGGGATAAGAAGTTCTTTGGCGCATGGCAATCCTGAAGATAAGGGCGATGGTGTCCACGTATTTTTAAGTGGAGAACATCGCCCTTATCGCAGGGATAGGGTAGGTGACTTCGCCGGACGCTTACCTCCTGCATTCCGAAAGCTCGCGATAAACAATCCCGTCCCCCCGCAACCGTTGCATTGAGGCGGGCACAACCGAAACCCCAAGCCCGGCAGCCAATCGCCGCTCAAGGCTTTGAAACGCAGTGAGGAGCTAAATCCGCACACCTAGATCAGTGCTGGCAGTTTTTCCAGGCTGTAAATCGCATTCCACTCGGCTTCGCTGGCGGGTCCAGCGTAGTTGCATTCGACTGTATAAATCATCATGTCACTGAATCGGCATCAGCAGCCATACCGACAGAGGTAGATTGGGGGGCTGCAGGATTTGGAAAAGTTTGTCCGCGTGCGACGTGAAAATCCACTTACATCGACTTGATCGAAACGACTTCAACAAACCGGTATTTTTTGCTGGCCGCCTTAGTAGCTTCTTGCTCAGCGAGGAGGGTGCTCAACGTATCGGCTTCATAGACCATTTCGTGCGTCTTTCCTTCATATTCATTGCCCACCCGTAGCGTGACCCTCAGCCTCGGCGTGAATGGTTTCGCGACTTTCTTTTTCTCAGGCGCTTTCGCCGACGACGTGGTCGCGATATCAGGGAGTGACTTTTGCACTGGAGGTGCATCGTTCTGCACTAATTGCTCGCCATCACCGAACAGTGCGCGGCGCATCTCTTCTTCAGTTAATTCTGGGTTCATGCAAATTCTCAAAGGGATTGTTGTGAGTAGCTCGTACGATTCTATCAGGATGACGAATTACGCTATCGCCCCCTACGGAGTTCAGAAAAATCGTAAGTATTCTTTGATCAATCACGGCCCTGGATCTACTAAGGGGAGAGTAGGGGGCTACCGCCACCACGTTCTTGATGGAATCAGGTGGCACGAACAATCGCTGCTTCATGATCAGTTGGCAATGCGCAAGCCAAGGCGCAGCGGCATTGGTCGGTGCTCTGACCGGACCGCTGCTCACCTCTACCCTAATGCCCGAGCAGATTGAAAACTGGGGCTGGCGCTTGCCCTTCATCATCGGACTGCTGATCGGCCCAGTGGGGTGGTACATCCGCCGCCATCTAGATGAACCCCATGCGCCCGCTGACGCGCCGTTGCCCGTACTCAAAGTGTTGGGCCTTCGTAGTCGGGACCTTCTTCTGGGCATGGTGGACATGGCTGGCTCCACCGTCTCAATGTATATGGTGATCTACTACATGCCGACCTACCTGACCTTCTATTATTAAAGATGAAATCGACTTTCACTGCGGGGTTTAGCTTTAGGTAGGCGGGTAACAGCGGCGCAATTAGGCGCGCCCCCAGCGTCGCCGGGGCGCTCACTCGCAACAGCACCCGCCTAGACCGCCAAGGGCGCATTCACGTAATCACTGGCAACAAGAATGGCTTTATCGATGCAGAGGCCATCTGCGAAGCTGCGTTGCGACCCAGAATCCGCTCAGTTCCAGTAAAGGTATGCGTCCGGGCAAGTCGTCTTGCACGGCGACACCACCTGTGTGGCAGCAGCCCTAAAATCCTACTTGCCCGCTGCGTCGACAGCAGCGTCAGCACATCCTACAGGTAGGCATATGGATGTGCCTGAAACGAGGATTGTCTTATCTCGAACCTTATGCGAGATAACCCAGCAACAATTGCCGCACATTTTCCACTAGCGCAGACTCCCCCTTACGCGGAGGAAGTAGCAGGAACCTGGCTTGCGCCAACGCAGGCAGGCCAGCCCTGTAGGGCTCGACGCCAAGCGGTATGGCACTCGCGTTTAGGCACGCAATGCCAAGCCCTGCCCTCAATGCCGATTGCAACCCCGCCACCCCTGAGGTCGAGTAAACGATCTCATATCCGACATGGTCGCGTTCCAACACTTGGCAACTGTATTCCGACAATCCGCACCCGCTGATCGCGAGCAGTGGTAGCGGCTGCCCAGGCTCTGGAACCCAGCCAGAAGCGGCTACCCATTGCAGTGGTTCCCGCCTCACCTCAAAGGTGCTGGATGTGAACACGCGCTCGTTGAAACGCATGGCCAAGCCAATGTCTAGGTAGTCACTTGCCTGGTCAATTTCCAGACTCTTTTTCATCACCACATGAAGTCGAAGCCGTGGATGCCATTCACGTAGTTTTTTCAGTAGCCCGGCAATGTCGTCGGGGCGGAAGTAATCGGTTATCGCCAAGCGTATCTCACCTTCGAATTGTTCGCCTCGAACATCAGACAGCGCTCGCTCTCCCAGGGTGAGGATCTGCTTGGCGTGGCGCAAAAGTCGTTCACCCGCAGGGGTGGGGCGGACGCCTTGCTTGCTTCGAATGAGCAACTCGACTCCGATGGCATCTTCCAGCTTCCGCAGTTGTTCACTGATGGCGGAGGTCGAGCGAAACAGAGCCGGAGCGGCTGCAGAGATACTGCCTGCGTTACAGACCGCCAAGTAGACGTAGAGCTGGCTAAGATCGAAGTGGTACATGCAAGTTCCGGATAAACAGGAAGATGAACACTGATTTTCCCGCTTTTTAGGATGATGTTCAAAGGCTAAGTTACTGGTACATCACTTACGAGGATTACTGAAATGCCTGGTATCACCCTGACCTTATCTGGGGCGCCTGATGCTGCCTTAGCGTCCCAACTCAGCCACGAGCTGACTGAACTGACTGCACGCGTTCTGGACAAGCAGCCATCTCAAACGATGGTGATCGTTGGGTTCGTTGATCCTAGTTTGTGGTTTATCGACAGTAAATCGCTTGAGAGCTTGGGGCGAAATAGCTTTCGCCTGGAGATCACGATTACCGACGAGACAACCACAGTGGCGCAGAAACGGCGCTATCAGCGTGAGTCGTATGATTTGCTCTCAGAGCGCGTTGGGAATGTACACCTTCATTCGAACGTCCACATCATAGACGTGCGTGCTACGGCGTATGGCTATGGCGGAGTGCCGCAAGCGGAGAAACTATGGGGATGAAAAAGGTAAGCCTCCGCCCAGCTCACCTTGTGTAAGCTAGGCCGGCACCCACTGATGCGGCAGCAATTGCCCGATCTCACTCGCCCGCTGCGTCGGCAGCCGCGTCAGTACATCCTTGAGATAGGCATACGGATCATACCCATTCATGCGCGACGATTGGATCAAGCTCATGATCGCCGCCGCCCGTTTGCCGCTGCGCAGCGACCCAGCAAACAACCAGTTCGACCGCCCAAGCGCCCACGGTCGGATCAAGTTCTCGATCTGGTTGTTGTCGATGGGTACAGCCTCATCCTCAAGGTAGCGCGTCAGCGCTAACCAGCGTTTAAGGTTGTAATCCAGGGCCTTGGCCGTAGCCGAACCATCGGGCACAAGCTCGCGTTGGGCCAGCATCCACTCATGCAGTTTTTCAGCAATGGGCACCGCCGTTTCCTGGCGTAGTCGCCAACGGTCTTCATCGCTCATTTCCTTGGCGTGTCGCTCGACTTCGTACAGCCCACCAATCGAGTGAAGCGCCTGCTCCGCCAATTGGCTTTTATTGGCTACATGCAAGTCAAAGAACTTACGGCGTGCATGGGCCATGCAGCCGATCTCGGTAATGCCCAGCTCAAAGCTGGCTTTGTAGCCGGCAAAGTCATCACAGACCAGCTTGCCGTTCCAGGTGCCCAAGAAATTACGCGCATGTTCGCCAGCACGGCTGGGGCTGAAGTCATAGACCACGGCCTTTAAGGCCGAGAACGGTGTAGTGCTGTAGGCCCAGACATAAGCGCGGTGAGTTTTCCTCTCGCCGGGCGCCAGCATTTGTACCGGCGTTTCATCGGCGTGAACCACGCGCTGGGCCAGCACCACTTCGCGCAGCGCATCGACCAGGGGCTGGAGCTGCACGCCGGTTTGACCCACCCACTGCGCCAGTGTCGAGCGCGGTATGGCCAGGCCGGCACGGCCGAAGATCTTTTCCTGTCTATACAGCGGCAGATGGTCGGCGAACTTCGCCACCATCACATGCGCCAGCAGGCCGGCAGTGGGGATGCCCTTGTCGATCACCTGCGCCGGTACCGGGGCCTGGATCAGTGTTTCGCACTGCCGGCAGGCCCATTTCCCGCGAACGTGCTGTTCGACGGTAAACACGCCCGGTGTGTAGTCCAGCTTTTCGCTGACGTCTTCACCGATGCGCTGAAGCTGGCAGCCGCACCCGCACTGGGTGTTGTCCGGCTCGTGATGGATCACAGTGCGTGGGAACTGCACTGGCAACGGCGCGCGCTTGGGTTGCTGGCGTGGCTCTGTCTGTGCAGGAGCGGGATGAAGAGCTTTTAACTCGGACTCGATGGCTTCGAGGTCGGTATTGAGCAGGTCGTCGAGCAAGCTGCCTTGCGCCGGGCTGATCTGCTCGCTGCGCTTGGCGAACTTGTGGCGTTTAAGGATGGCGATCTCGTGAGTGAGCTGCTCGATGATCGTTTCATTACGATGGATCTTTCGGCTCTGGGTGTCGACCTTGGACATCAACTGCGCAGCCAGTGTGCGCAGTTGTTCGTGGGTCATTTGGTCGAGATCGGGCAAGGAAGTCATGGTGCGGATTTTACCAAAGCAGCCCGCTGCTTCAGCAAAAGAGGCAACATTTAAAGCAATGTAATTGCGCCGCCCGCACCGACTCGTTGCCAGGGTAATCCAAGTACCAGCGCCTGAAGTTGTTCGGGGTCGAGTTCGACCTCCGTCCCACGATGGAGGCCTGGCCAATGAAACTTACCTTGATTCAAGCGCCGGGCGGCAAGCCAAATCCCCACACCATCATGCACCAACACTTTCATACGATTGGCGCGGCGGTTGGCGAACAGATAAGCACAGTGCGGCTTCGCCGCACCGAACACCGCGACCACTCGAGCCAACGCAGTCTCAGTGCCTGCGCGCATGTCCATAAGCTCGGTGGCGAGCCAGATGGAGTCAATGCGGATCATTGAGCCACGCCACGAATGAAACACGCGCAGCCGTCCGGATCCGAGGCTGGCCATTTTACGGTGATGGATTTATCACCCAGAGGCAGCGAGATGATCACCATCTCTTCTGATGCTCGCCTTGGTACCGTTTTTACCGGAACGAAAGCAGGCAAGGTTGCAGGCGATTGATCCCGGTAAGTCGGTAGCCACTTGCGGATCACGTTGGCGTTGATGCCGTGATGGATGGCTACGCTGGAAATCGTCGCTCCGGGTTGCAGGCACTCCTGGACGACCTGGGCTTTGAATGGTTTGGGGTAAGAGCTGCGTTGGCGCATGGAAATCCTGGCGATAAGGGCGATCGCGTCCGCTTAAAATACGCGGACACCATCGCCCTTAATGCTGGAGTTCGGTAGGTGACTTGGCCGGACGCTTACCAGTAAAGACCCTTGAGCATCGATCCTGTCGACTGAGCACAGACTGTACGACAGCTCGCAACTGCCTTGTGTCAATGCTCAGATTTCTAGAGTTAGGATCCTAAATCGCGCGAAAGTAGAGCTCGAAGGTGGTCCCCACATTTAGCCTGCTGGTGCATTCGATACGTGCTCCGTGTCGCTGTATCACCTTGCTGACAAAGGCCATCCCAAGCCCATACCCGTCACCTTTATTGTTGCCTTTGCCGAATTGGCGGAATTCATCGTAAAGCTGTGGCAGATCCTCTTCGCTGATACCTTGGCCTTCGTCTTGAATTCTCAATAACGCTTCGCTCTCCAGTCGCGATAACTGGATGCGTATGGTGGTGGACGGATTACTGTACTTTACGGCGTTTTCCAAGAGATTGAAGATAGCCCGAGTCAACAGTTCCCTGGAGCCGAAAACTACGCAGCTTTCATCATCGACAAAGCTGTGTTTTAAACGGATTTTCTTGCTTTGCGCCAGTGGCCAGACCTGATCCACCGCATCCATGACTATGGCTCCCATGAGGAGTTCTTCGAACATCTGCGGTTTGGATTTTACAGCATCTAACAACATGAAACTGTCAGTCAGGCCCAAAGTGCGTTTGACCTGATGCTCAATCTGGCGACGCAGTTCGTTGGCGGGTAAAGGCGTCGTGGACCTCTCCTGCATCGTGAGAAGTGCCAGAATCGCTGACTGTGGGGCGCGCAAGTCGTGAGAGAGAAAGCGCAACATACTGTTCCTTTGCTCCTCGGCCAGACGTTCTACGGTGAATTCTAAGAGTCCAACCAGCCAGCCGGTGGGCTCGTTTTTCTCTGTATCCATAGGGGATACCTGAATTTTAAAACTGCGCCCAGACGGTGTGAATACTAGCTGGCCTGTTAACAGCTGCATATTGCAGGCGTGATTGTGCCAGGGCTTCTCACTGGCCATCTGCTTGGCCATATCGAGTGCTTCAATATTTCGAAGTATCTGAAAAATGTCCTTTCTGCCTGGCCTGCTCAAATCGTGTGTTTCTTCGGTTTGTAACGTCAAGGCACTCAGGTTGGCCAGTAGTACTTGCCCCGCAAGATCGGTCACAAATATTGCATCGGGAAGACTGTCCAGGCTCTGGGCAATAAAGCGCCGCGAGCTACGTACGTGGTTGATCATCGCTTCTAGGGTCATCGTACGATTGATCAGTTTGTCGCCGTGATAGGCCGTCGCAGGTAGCATAGGCTGGGAATTCAGCTCCAGGGAAATACGATCAATTTCCAGGCCGAAATAGGTGACGATGGCCTGCAGTCGCCTCCAGTTCCAGACCAGATAGGTAAGCACGACTCCAATGATGCTAGGTGCTGGTGACCACCAGCGCCCCAACATTAGAAGGACCACGCTCAGAGTAGAACTGGCAAATATAAAACTCAGGCAAACCAGAAACGTGCGGGGCAAGCGAGATGTGAGAAGCAAGCCGAGAACAATCAAAACTGAGATCATGGAGACACCGACCGACACCCAGGCTGGTACCCTTTTGATCAGGTGGTTTGTGAGCAGCCCATTGAGCAAATAAGCATGGGTTATTACTCCCGCCATAGCTCCTTCAGAGGAGGCCACGGGAGTGGGATAGCGGTCACCAAGCCCAGACGCGGTGGCCCCAACTAGAATAATTTTGTTGTGTAGCGTGTCGGAGGGGATGTTGCCATTGAGCACGTCTATCACCGAGACACTATTGGTCAGGGTGCTAGCACGGCTGAAAGGGATAAGTACTTCATTCCAGCCGAACCAGTGGCCTCCAAGATCGGTTGCACAACATGCAGGAGGCACTACCGGTTGTTCGCCGCCAGGGAAGGTGGCGGCGTAGGCCCTCCAGGTTAATTGGGTTAACTGCTGATGAGCGTTGCCTTCCTTAAGATAGACACGACGCACCACTCCATCGACATCGGCCGCGATATAGATGTGTCCCACCGCTTTTGCCCCTTTCGCGACGGGGCCTATGGGCGGCAGGAAGTGCGGAAGTTCATCCGGCTGTGTTTTTGCCTCACGTAAGGTCGGAACCACTACAGTGCCTATACGCGCCATGGCTTCGCCTAGCCGGGCATCAATCCGGGGGTCGAGATCAGGCTCGGTGAAGATTACGTCATATAACACGCTCTTAGGCGAGAGCAGCGCCAGTTTGTTCAGCAGTTGAGTGTGGATATCCCGAGGCCAAGGCCAGCGGCCCAGGGCCGAGATGCTGTCATCGTCGATGGTGACCAACAAAATGCTCGAGTCGAGCGCAGAGGAGGTTAACGGTACGAGTGTGTCGTAGATCAGTCGGTCTGCTGGGAGGTCAGGCTTATACGCCAGCAGACCTACACTCGACAACAGAATCATTGCAATGATGATCCATTCCCAGAAGCCTCTCCGAAACAACATCTGGGCACTACGCACCATAAGTTAATTAGCCTTGTAGGAGTGGATCGTCAATACCAGTCAGTGCAGAGTGCCGGAACCGAGGACAGAGGACTGAAGGCCCTCATCGGTATCTACCTGCCAATATAGTAGGCCCGGCGGTAAGTCTTTGATGGCGATTACAGTACTTTGAATACCATGTTGATCAATGAGCGGCGCAGACAGATCTGCATTGCTGGAGACCTTCATACGATAGCGTGCATCGGATACGTGAGGTACCTCGGTCCAGTTGAACACAGTATCTTGGCCTTCTTGACGTACCTCGACACCGCCTTTGGCTGCGCGGTGTAATAGTAGGAATTCGGCCGGCATGCCGCGCAGTCCCTGCTTGTCGATTGCGACGATACGCACGTAATAGAATGCATCCTTCAACTCCTTGAAGCGGAATTGGGGAAGAGGGCTGTATTGGCTCTGTTCTATGGACAGAAAGTCGGCGCTACGCGAGATCTGCGCCAAGTATTCCTTCGCAGCCGGCACAGGTTGGGCGCGGATCTGCCACTCGAGATCGATTGGCGCGCTCTTAGCCTCTTCGGCACCCGCAGTAGCGGGTAACAAGTTACTGACCTGTAGCGTACCTTTTTCGTTTAACACCAGGCCCTGATGGGGGTTGACTGAGGTCTCAGGGTGGTTTGCCCTTCGAGTCGTATTGGCCACGACCCGGCCATCCAGCACCTCGATCAGTGAGCTCCCGGGCGTATCAATATGCACCCGAAAGTGAGTGCCGCGAACACCCAGCACACCTTGAGGGGTGATTACTTCAAAGCTGTTGAATGGCATGCCTCGCTTGGGCACGTAGGATTCGACTTCACCCCTCTGTAGCAATATTTGCGGTGCACCATCTGCTTGGTCTTGGCCGAGGGTGAATTGGCTGGGGGACGGTAGGACAGTATTGATGCCATTACCGAAGCTCACGGTAACAAACGACGCTTCGCCGGTGCGAACACTTTGTCCAGCATCGAGCGTCATGCCCTGTGTGAGAGGGCGCTCCCCATGATCCGGGGTGAGAAGCCAGGCATGGCCTTGCAGATGAATGACCTTGGCGGGGAATGCATTACCCTGAATCGGAATGTTCAGCTCGGTGCCCACTTGCAGGTTTTTTGGCGCTCCCAAGGCATTAAGCTTCTGGATTTGTGTCCAGCCCGTGGAGTTTTGCAGATATTGCCCGGCAATATTCCACAACGTCTCACCTTTTTTGACGACATGTATTTGCGCGGGCGGGTCGGCCAGCACGAGGAGCGGCATGAGAATGACTGATAGCCCCGCACAGAAACTAAGGGCAAAAAAAATGTTATTACGCATGACGCTATCCTTGCTGGTGTTCCAGACGACCGTTGGAGACGTACAGCAAGAATAAATGAGTTCAGGCCTACGTGCCGCCATGCTGCTATATTTTTGAGAAGGGGAGATGATGCCCTGCACGATCAGTGATTAGCGTGTGTTGCCATCGCCCAAGCCCCAGGGGGGCTGGAGGAAATTGGTTTTTCCGGGCATGGACCCGCGCTAGCGCCCGGCCGTAGCCTGTTGAGGACAGTGGCTTCTCGAAGGTTCCGAGAAACTGTAGGCCCTGTGCGTTGAGATCCTGCAAAAACGTCGTGAACTTGTCTTGGGGGATGGGATCGCCGAACAGAGAGTAATAATCTGTCAAGTGGTCACGAGAGGCTATCTCCAGTAACGCGCAGAGCTCTTCAGCGTCTAGAGCGGTGCTGCAAAGAAGGACGTCATATGGCTTCTTGGTGTCGCGCAGGGCAACCAATGCTTCTACGCAGCTGAGTACTGGAAACGTACAGAAATAGCCCGCGTCATTCAGCATTGTAAGTGTGCTCAACAGCTGAAAAGACCATTTTTCTATAATCAGGATGCGCGTATTGTTTTTCTCCAATGGCATAACGTCATGGATGACACTAAAAGAGGCGCTGGCCATGAGGGTAAGAAGCCTTTTCGGTGGTGATGAGTTGGATCTTTAACTAAACTAATCAGTTAAAGTACGACGAATTATCTGGAGTCGAAAGCTCGGATGATGCATTTTAAAGAAAACTGTCACTGTTCGCCACTTAGGTGACAGTTGTTCAGAATGTAGAGTGTGTTTTCTGTTTCTTTGACCAGTGGTCAATGCCATATATTTAATTGGAGGCGTTTTCTATGCGTATAGCCATTCTTGATGATGAATCTGTAGAGTTGGAGTTGTTATCCCGCGCGCTTGGCTCATACACCCTGCCTGATGGTACATCGCCTATTTGCACGCAGTTTTCCAGCAGCAAGGAACTGTTGCGTCGATTTAAACAAGAGACCTTTGACCTGGTTTTTCTGGATTGGCAGGTAGCTGAAATCAATGGCCTGCAGGTACTTCAATGGATCAAGGAGCATCTTGTTCCGCCTCCCCCCGTCATCATGCTGACTTCCCGCACAGCCGAGCAAGACGTGGTTCAGGCTCTCAATGCGGGGGCTGCCGAGTACGTCAGCAAGCCCTTTCGCCAAGGGGAACTGTTGGCTCGTTTAAACAATGTCATACGCCGACACACTCAGGACAACGTCGCGAGTGAGGCTTTTTTGGCCTTCGGGAATGTCCGATTTAACGCTCAGGAAGGGCTGGTAACGGTCAACGATAAGCCGGTTGACATGACGTTGCGAGAGTTTAACTTGGCATTGCTGTTATTTAAAAATCAAGGGCGGCCCTTGTCGCGAGGCTACCTATATGAGCACCTGTGGTCACGGGATGAGCATTTGTCCTCGCGTACGCTGGATACTCATATCTACCGTATTCGCAACAAGCTGCAACTGACCTCTGAGTTCGGTTGGGCCCTGAGCACGGTGTATGGCTATGGTTATCGTCTGGAGGCGGTGGATGGCAAGGCTGGTGCTGAGGAGTAGCCATTATTACTGGGTGCAGTAGCAGCTTCCTGTCGCTTCTATTTTCTAGGCGGTTTCAGTTTCCAATTACTTCGATAGTGACTCGGCGATTAGGCTGCAGACAGTGAACGAGCTCGGGGGTGAGTCTGAGGCCTGGACAGTCTACCAGAGGATTCGCACTGCCTTTGCCAGCAACAGTAATTCCATCACGACGGATGCCTGAGCGCTGGAGTATCTGCGCCACGGATTCGGCGCGTTTAAAAGCCAATATCTGGTTGGCTTCAGGCGGGCCAATCCGGTCGGTGTAACCAGTCAACACAAGTTGTGGCTGCTGGTGGTATTCGTTGCGCAGCAACTTGGCGAATTGCTCGATATTTTGGCGGCCTTCGGCCTTCATATCCTGCTCACTGGACTTGCCAAAATCGAACAACGCATCGGAAGAAAGATTCAGTTCTCGTATAGAGACGGGCGGCTTAAGCTCTTGGAGGTTAGGTCGCGAACAATGCATATCCCATTGTTTTTTTTGTATTATTTTTTTATTTTCGTCCAGTATGACTGGAGTCTGGCAGGTGATGCGCTGGCCCTCATCATCAAAACTGAATGCGTATACGAGGCTTTTGTTGGTCCTCACTATTTTGGCCGGTTCGCCGGCCAAGGTGGCTTTTTCGTCGACAGCAATGGAGTGGGTTGTCGTGCCAGGTTGGCCGCTCTTCACTGCACAGGCAGTCAGTGTCAGGACGAACAGGCTCATAAAAAATTTAATTGTGTATTGCATTTTTAAAGCTCCATAAGCTTTCATGAGACTTCCATATTATGTTTGTAACGGTTAGTTGAGTAAAAATGTTAACAATTGCTCAGGATTCTCGATTTTAAAGTTGTGAAAAAATTTAAAATCTATCTTTCTCTTAAAGCTTCGCGGGCCTTGTTGAAGGGTTTTGTTAAGTAGGAGAGTACGGTTTTTTGCCCGGTATGAATATCTACAGTCGCAATCATCCCAGGGACAATCGGCAGTCGTTTGCCATTTTTACTCTGCAAAGAATCAGAGTCGGTCAATATATATACGCGGTAGTAATAAACATCTCGATGAACATCATCTTGAATGGTGTCGGGGGAGATTAGTATGACTTTTCCCGGTAGGCCGCCATAGATGGAGTAGTCATAAGCGGAGATCTTTACTGTTGCGCTCTGATCTGGATGGATATACGCGATATCCCGAGGAGAAATCCGCGCCTCAACCTGCAAGCGATCATCCAAGGGTACGATCCGCATGAGTTGGCCGTTGGGTGGGATTACGCCGCCAACAGTGTTGATCTCGATGTCCTTGATGATCCCACGAACAGGGGAGGCGAAGGTCAGCCTCGTCAACGAGTCATTACGCCCGCGGGTGACCGACTGCTGGGCTTCAATTTCTGCGTTGGCTTTTGCTAGCTCTTCGCGAGCCTTGACTAGGTATTGGGTCTGAGTGTCGGTGTATTTGTTCTGCAGTTCGTTGAGCTGACGCTTGAGCCGCAAAACCTCTACCGCACTGGCGGCACCTCGGGTGACCAAGGGTTCGGTCATTTGCAGTTCACTGCGGATCAGGCGCATCGCTTCGCTCATGCCCAAGAGTGACTCTTCCAAGCTCTTACGACGGGAGTGATACAGCGCTGTTTCGGCCTGCACCAGGTCAGGTTCACTAAGCACATCCTTGGGGAATTGCAACACGGTGCCGTTAACTTCTGCCATTAGGCGAGCCGAGGTGGCTTGGGCTGCACGACTGCGCGAGGCGCTTTCCTCCACCGCTGATTCAATTCGAGTGCGATCCAGCTGAGCCAGAACTTGGCCTTTCTCGACTATTTCGCCTTCCTGTACCCGCAGGCTGGCAAGTACGCCACCTTCGAGGGATTTAATCACTTGCTCCTTGGACGATGCGATCACCTTGCCGGTACCGGTAGACACTTCATCAAGCTTGAAATACCAGGCCCAGGCCGCGAATGCGAAGACCAGCGTGGCTATCAGCCAGATCAGCTTTGAAGCCCGAGGCAGCTTTTTTTCCGACAGGCCGAAGCCATCGATTTGTTGGGAGTCGGGGGCACGCGTCAATACCTTGGGTTTGGCTGCGGGTTTGGGGGCGGTGGTGACGGACTGGGGCATGGTGTTTGGCTTCGCTCGCAAAATAATGATAGTGAGGTGAGATTCAGGCCGGGCTATTTTTGCCCGAACTGAGCGAGCACCTGCTCTTTGGGGCCGTCAATGACGATTCGCCCGCCATCAATCACCAGAATTCTTTCGACCCACTTGAGTACTGTCAGACGATGAGTCGCTACGATCAGGGTGCGGCCTTCGAACCAGGGGGCCAGTTGATCCAGAATCTGCATTTCGCTCACCTCGTCTACGGAAGCGGTAGGCTCATCGAGCAGCAATGTGTTGGGTTCGCGAATGAGCGTGCGAGCCAGCAGCAAGGATTGCTTTTGCCCTCCTGAAAGACCGAGGCCGCCTTCCAAGATTATGTAATCGAGGCCACCTTCCTGGGATTGAACCAGGCTCAAAGCGCCGCTCAACGTGAGCGCCTGGAGAATCTCGGTATCGGTTGCCATTGGGCGACCCATGATCAGGTTGTCGCGAATCGACCCGAAAAACAGTCGCGAGTTCTGGGTCAACAAACCTACATCTCGTCGTACATCGGCAGGATCAATCAGGGGCATTTCCAGGCCGTCGAGTTTGACCGAGCCACGCTGCGGCAGGTGCATGCCCGCCAATAACTGCAGAAGTGTGGACTTGCCGGCACCGTTGCGCCCCAATACCGCAATGCGCTCGCCGGGCTTGATGTGCAAACTCTTGATGTCCAGCGCTGGGGATTTGTCCTTCTCGCCGTACTGGTACTGCACACCACTCAGGGTGAACTCGCCATGGATCAGTGGCCGATGCAGCAGTCTTGAGTGCTCCGGCTGATCCACTGGACGTTTCATCAGGTCATCAAGGCCCTGACGTGCAACCTTGGCTTGCTGCCAGCGGGCAAATACGCTGGAGATTTGCGCCAAGGGCGCCATCATCCTTGACGCGAGAATTGAGGAGCCCACCAAGGCGCCGGTGGTCATCTCTCCACTCATCACCAAGTAGCAACCGGCCAGTAACACCGCGGCATAGACCACGCTTTGCAGTTCCTGTGTCCAGGTCATCAGCAGGTTGGTGATATGGCGTTGTTTGATGGATATATCCGCCGAGACTGCGTGCAATTGGTTCCATTGGTTCTGGAAGCGCGGCTCAGCGCGCAGCAGTTTGATGTCTTCAATACCTTGTACAGCTTCCACCAGCACAGCGTTGCGAATCGCCGATTCACGCATGCCTTCGGTAGACAGCCTGGCTAATGGCTTTTGTGCTAGCAGGCCAGGCAGGATCAATAAGGGCAGAGCTGCCAGTGCGATGTATACCAAGGGGCCTCCCGTAAGGTAGAGGACCACCAAAAACAGCAGAACAAATGGCAAATCAGTGAGCGTGCTGATGGTCGTTGAGGTGATCAACTCACGTATCTGCTCCAATTCCCGGATCTGCGAGATGAAGGTACCTGTGGATTTTGAGCGAACGTCGTTGCGTAGCCGCAACGCATGGCCAAACACCAGATCGGTGATTTTCAGGTCGGCACGTTTGCCAATCAAATCGGCGATCCTGGAGCGGGACATACGTAACATGAATTCGAAACTGATCGCCAGCATCACCCCGAGAAACAGTACCCACAGGGTTGACGCAGATTGTGCTGGCACCACCCGGTCGTAAACCTGCATGGAAAAAATCACTCCGGCCAGGGCCAGGATGTTGGCGAGCATGGCAGCCAGTGCCACATCGCCATAACGCTTCCAGTCCCGCAGCGCGATGCTCCAGAACCAGTTGGGTTCGTAGGGCTTGATGTAGTCATCGACCCTGGCGTCGGGCACCGATGACTCGGGGCGCAATATCGCGACCCGGGCCGCCCTTGCGCGCAGGTGTTCAACGGTCAGGCTGATGTACAGCCCCTGCTCGCCACTCATGAGAATGCTGACATTTCCCTTGCCATCCGCTTTCTCAACGATTGCCACCTGGCCGTCCTGCAATTGAACTGCCAAGGGGAGGCGCCAAGGGTCGAGAGCGGCATCTGAGTAGGGCTCAAAGCGTAACATCAGGCCCATTTGCGAGGCCATGCGATGAAGTACCACATCAGGGTCGCTGCCTCGTTCCCATGAGAGCGAGACGCGCACCACTTCTTCGGAAACGCCCATCCGATAATGTTTGGCGATGTTGAGCATTGTCTCCAGCCATGACTGATACGGAGCGGCACTACTGGTCTCTTGAACCGTCATTGCTGGATCTCGATTTGTTGAATGGACGTGTTGTTTAGCGCATAAGCGTCACGGCTTCGGCCGGAAGCTCCGATGAATGTGACCAGGCCCGCCCAAAAGTCATGGCGGGTGATTTCCTCGTCGGCAGCAGCCTGATAAACCTCCTGCTCGGCGTTGAGCAGGTCCAGCACCGAACGCGTTCCAACGGTGTACTGTTCCTTATAGAGCTCGCGGGTCTCTGTCATGGTGGCCATGCGTTGACCCAAAATGCCCAGGCGCATGCGAGCACCGATGGCTTGTTCTCGCGAGCGCAACAACAAATCTTCTGCTGACAGACGGGCCTCGTTGATGGTGGATTCTGCGCGGTCAATGCCGGACAGAGCTGAGCGGATCTGTGCAGAGACGGCGCCACCTTGATAAAGCAGCATGGAGCCGGTAAGCATCACGGTGTTGTAGCTGCCGCGATCAATGCCATTACTTGGGTTCGTGCCGCTGAGCGCCTCGTTGGCCGACGCTTCAATCGCGATGGTCGGATAGCGTTGGGCTTTTGCGTTTTCTAGTTGACCATAGGCGGATTTTCGGTCGGCTTCGGCTGCCAAAACATCCGGCAGGATGGCGTAATCCAAAGGGCTATTGAGGTGCGCCGCTTGCTCAAGGTCCGTTGGCAAATCTGCAACCGAGGCCGGCAATGGATTGCCGACCAGAGTCGATAATCGCGCTCGCCACTGGCGGAGTAACGTTGTGACTTGTTGCAGGTTGGCTCTGGCACTTTGTTCCCGGGTGGTGGCCTGTATGTAGTCCGACTGGGACGTAAGCCCTGAGTCGGCGCGCATTTTGACCATTTCCAGCACCCCCTGGACTGCCTTGACTTGATCGGTAGCGATTTTCAGCAGTGCTTGCTGGCGATGTACTTCCACCATGGTTTCGGCAGTCTCCAGGGCGATGGCGTCAATTTGCTTGAGCAGTAATGCCTGTTGTTTGAATACCTGGCCCTGGGCTTGGTTGACGGAGCCGCTGACTTTGCCGAAGTCGTGAATCATCTGTGACACAGAGACTGTTGCGACTTGGCTATTACCGTAGGTGTTGACTCTACCTGAGTTAAAACCCGCACTGATTTTTGGGTAGTATCCGGCCTTGGCATAATCCACCGCACCTTCCTGCTGGGTAATCGCGGAGACGGCCGAAAGGACCGATGGGTGACGAATTACCGCGATAGCTACGGCTTCACGAAGTGCGAGAGGGTCCGCACGCAACGGTACGCTAGAGCGAAAATTCGCAGGCCCGGGTGTAACGTCAAGTTCATCTGCCAGCCGTTGTGATCCTATTCCCTGGGCTATGGTGGGGGTTTCTTTAGACAACCAAGGAAGTTCAAGTGTGGCCGCCTGAGCAAGTTGGCCGAACGATGGAAGCAGCAGCGCGCTAACTAAAAAGCAGCGAGATCCAAGCATTTATTCGAATTTCCTCGTTGATAAATAAAACCCAGAGGGGAACGAGTCCACAGAAAAAAGGGCTGTTCAATAATTACAAAGACCGAGACGGCGAGGTGGCCCAAATTTTGGGCCCCTTAGGGCAACTCCGCCGAGTTGTAATGCAGCAGCAATTCGATTAGTAATGATATTGAGATCTTTATAAGTGACCAGGGAGCAGCCTTGAAAAACAGCAATCGGCCGCGGGCGCTTGATGGCATGAATTGCAATGAAATCGGGCGCGTGAACAAACGTGCGAGTGGCTAGCCGGAGCGATCTCACAATGTGAATCCTATATTTTGTTATGAGCACTATCTCCTTAGAAAGCGATGGTAACCAGTCGCATAAATGGAACGATGAGTTTCAAAAATGAAACGAAATTAAAAAACCGAGCTTGATCGTAAGCAGGTTCTGGAAAGAGCATGCACTCGGCCAGGCCAGTTAATAACTGTTGTCTATGAGCGTGAACTGATTTGTAACCATGTGGATGAGTCATGCCTATGGCGTATGTTTTGCGATTTTTTAAAATGTGCGGCTTGTGAACAATTGTGACGGCAAAGTCATGGGGTGGGCGAGACTTGATATTTTACGGCAAACATAGTTGTTGCTTGCCTTCTCAAGCCTGTCGAGGTCGTGTCTATGAAAGGTTTTATGTCTATTACAAACAAAGCAACTCATGTGGAGATTTCTGCCTCCGGTAATGAGCTGTCTTTGAGTGCGCCATCGGTTGTCCAGTTGGCGGTCAAGCGAGCAGATATAAAAAACATTGAGCGTCAGGGGGACATGCTCGTCGTGATCTTGGCCTCGGGTACAGTGGTCAAGATTCACGGTTTCTTCCCGGCCCAGGGGCCGCAGCAAAACGATCTTGTCATCAATAACGAGAATCACCTCTGGCTCGCTGAGTTTTCGAATGATGGTCAGATGGTGGCGCAGTACGATGCCATCGATTCCATCGAACCACTGCTGGTCAATGAAAGCTTCGATCTTTCTAATCTGGCTTGGGTTTTAGGCGGCCTTGCGTTGGTCGGCGCTGTTGCAGGCGGCGGTGGCGGTGGTGGTCACGATCCTGTTGCGCTGCAAGACACCACTGCACCGACCGCACCGACCGTTGCGGTCGCCACCAATCCGGATGGCAGCCTGACCATCGGTGGCACAGCCGAACCAGGTACGACGGTAAAAGTGACCAACCCGGACGGTTCGACTGAAACGGCCACTGCTGGCCCGGACGGTTCTTATTCGGTCACCACACCGCCGAACCAGCCTACGGGCGAAGTGACTGCGGTCACGGCTGACCCAGCGGGCAATACCAGTCCAGCGACTTCGGTTTCGTACACCGACACTACTGCACCGACCGCACCGACCGTT
>NZ_JBWKUX010000008.1:0-244871 GCF_059421065.1 Pseudomonas sp. GW821-FHT03A09
GGACCATCGCGTCTGGCGCGTGTTTGCCAGCGATACAGGTCAAATGTGGGAGCTGGCTTGCCTGCGAAAGCGGCGGTGCTGCCAATGAATAGGCCGCCTGTGCCGCCGCCTTCGCAGCCTCGCTGAAGCTCGACAGCTCCCACAGGGGATTGGCGGTGATTGGGGACCATCGCGTCTGGCGCGTGTTTGCCAGCGATACAGGTCAAATGTGGGAGCTGGCTTGCCTGCGAAAGCGGCGGTACTGCCGATGAATAGACCGCCTGTGCCGCCGCCTTCGCAGCCTCGCTGAAGCTCGACAGCTCCCACACTGAACAGGGTTGGGCAACAGGATGCCAATGGCGCTACTTGACTAGTCGCTTCTCTTTCGACGGCCTGTAACCGAAGTAGGCGCTGTAGCATTTGCTGAAATGACTCGGCGACACAAACCCGCACGCTACCAGCACATCCACTTGTGACAACTCGGTGTGTTGTAACAGTCGACGTGCCTCCGTCACACGCAATTCCATGTAATAGCGTTGCGGCGTGGTGCCCAGTTGCTCCTTGAACAAGCGCTCCAGCTGGCGCCGGGAGCGGCCGGCGTACACGGCGAGTTGGTCCAGTTCCAGGGGTTCTTCCAGGTTGGCGTCCATCAGTTTCACCACTTCACGCAATGGCGCACTGACGCAGACGTTCTCCGTGGGTTTGATCCGGCGATAGCGGGACTCTTCAAACGCCAGGATGTCTTCGATCCCTTCGACCAACGCCTTGCCGTGCAAGCTCTTGATCCAGTCAAGCGCCATGTGGAAAGCCCCCGATGGGCTCGAAGCGGTCAGGCGGTCGCGGTCGATCACGTAGGGTTCGCTGGTGACCTGGGCTGCCTTGGACACTTCTGCCAGCGCCGGACGATGTTCCGGGTGGATGGCGCAGCGGTAGCCGTCGAGCAGACCGGCACGCCCGAGAAACCATGAGCCATTCCACAAACCAGCCAGGCCGATCCCTTGTTCGGCGGCGGCACGCAGCAGCTGGATCAAGTCATCGCCTGCTTTGAGTTCTGTACGAAAACCGCCACAGACCACCAAGAGATCAAGGTCCGGCAATGCCGACGGTTGCAAGGGCGCGTCGGGGCGGATCACCAGGCCCAGGTCGCTGATGACCTCGGCACTGCTGCAGCCGAAAGTACGGGTGGCAAACAGCTCGGGCCGCAACAGGTTGGCGGTGATCAGGGTATCGAGCGCCTGGGTGAATGCAGGCAGGGAGAAGTGTTCAAGCAACAAAAAGCCGACGCGGGTGAGCGGCGACGGCTGTTGGGGGGAGTCTTTGAGGTAGCGCAGGTTCTTGCCTTTCATGCCACCGCTGAACTGGCGTCTTTCCATTGAGGGTCAGCCCACTTTTATTGTCGATTGCTGTGGGCGACATCTTAGAGGATTGGCGTACCAAAGCGGCGAAAACGTGGCATCCAGTTATCCAGGATCTGCGCCGACGCCAGGATATGGTGGGCACGCCCGATCAGCAGGCGGCGCGGTACAAAGCCGATGTAGCGGGAGTCTGCGCTGTTGTCGCGGTTATCGCCCAGCATGAAGTAGCTGTCGGCCGGCACCACCACCGGGCCGAAATCACGCAAAGCGCGTACCTGCGGGATGAATTGGACAGTGCGCTTGCTGGTGTTCACCTGCTCGGTCAGCTTGACCGCCGCAAGGGTTTGCCCTGCAGCGAAAGGTTCACGGATATCTTGCACATCCGCGTAGGTGGCTGGCGTGCCATTGACCCACAACACTTCGTTTTTCATTTCCAGCGTGTCACCAGGGATGCCGACGATCCGCTTGATCAAGCGCTCGCCATCCTTGGGCGAGGTGAAGGTCACCACATCGCCACGCTGGGGGTTATTCAGCTTGACCAGCGAAATATCGCTGAGGGGCAACTTGAGGTCATAAGCCACTCGGTTCACCAGCACCACGTCCCCCTCGACCAGCGTCGGACGCATGGAACCGGACGGAATGGGGTTCCAATCGGCCAACGAAGTACGGAACACACCAAAACACAGCCAAAAAAGGATGACGTAACGGTATTTGCTCAACCAACGTTGCATAAAGCCTCACACGGTAAAGAAGTGCAGAACAGGCTCCACACGGTCCCGGTCATATTGAGTAACCTTCACAGTTGCCCATGAAGGTTACATTAACGTTTAACACCAAGCGCACAAAACACCGAATCCTGTCCTGATCTTCATAAACACCACCCCTCCCAAGCCCATCTCCCAGCAGGCGAAGCCCCATCTGATACGGTTTTTTCTTTGGCATCTGCGCCTGTATCGAAATCTGTTCCGGGCGGACAATAACCCCATTCCCGACACCCTTGTCGAGCATGGCAGGAAGGTTCCTGCCGTCCCCTTCCCTTCGGAGGCGTTATGACCAAGATGGCACTTTTCCTGTTCGGCTTTTTGGTGCTGACCATCGGCATTGGCATGCTGGCGACCATATCGCCGGTTTAACGCCGATCAGTTGCCGGCGAGCATCGGGTACAGCGACACCACTAGCAGCCCGGCCATCGACCAGTTGAACAGACGCAACCAACGCGGCTCGCGCAGCACATTGCGCAAGCCGCTGCCACAACCGACCCACACACATACGCTGGGCAGGTTGACCACGGCAAACACCAAGGCAATCACTAGCACGTTGGTGACGTAGCCCTCGGCGGGCGTATAGGTGGTGATCGCGCCCAGCGCCATGATCCACGCCTTGGGGTTGACCCACTGAAACGCCGCCGCCCCCAGGAACGTCATGGGCTTGCCCTGGGTATCGCTGCTGTCGGACATGCCGGCGGAGGTGGCGATCTTCCACGCCAGGTACAGCAGGTACGCCGCGCCCATATAGCGCAACAACGTGTAGGCCCACGGGAACAGCTTGAACACCTCCCCCAGCCCCAGACCAACTGAAATCACCAGCACCATGAAACCGATGCTGATCCCCAACGCATGAGGCATCGACCGACGAAACCCGAAGTTCACCCCCGACGCCAGCAACATGGTGTTGTTGGGGCCTGGGGTGATCGAAGACACGAAGGCAAACAGTACAAAGGCTGAGAGCAGACTGGTAGACATGAACATGGCGCGGCATCCGAACGGCGGTGGTATGCCGGTGACAGTAGTGGGTTCCAGCCGCTGGCGCCCCGTACAGCTAAGGGCGGATAGAGGCATACACTTTCGTCAGCGTTGCGCCTATTCAAGCAGCCAATCGATCAGCACCTGGAGCCTTTTGGGCAGCGTTGGATGAGCGGGATGCACCAGGTAATAACCATAGCCGACCGCGTCGATGAAACCGCCGAATGGCAGCACCAGCTCACCCGCCTCCACTCGTTGACGCACCAGTTGCTCACGACCAATGGCGATGCCCGCGTGGTTGATCGCGGCCAGTACGCTCAAGTCGGAACGGTCAAACGTCATGAAACGATCAGGCAACTCAACCGTGTTGCCGGTCGCCTGCAGCCAAAGCCGCCATTCCGCATCGAATGAAACGTTGTCCCACGCTGCCACGTCATGCAACACCGTGCAGTCGGGCAACCGTTGCGGCTGGCCCATCAAGCCATGGGCCATGGCATATTCGGGGCTGCACACCGGGGCGATGCGTTCGGGCATCAACCGGGTGCTTTGCAAGCCGGGGTGTTCGCCGTTCGAGTAACACAGCACCAAGTCGATACGGCGGGTGCGATAGTCGATGGGCTCATTGCCGACCCGCACATCCAACTGGATCGCCGGATAGCGCGCGATGAAGTCCGACAACCTGGGCACCAACCAGCACTGGGCCACTGACGGTCTTGCGTAAAAGCACAGTTGCCCTTCGACCTGGGCGGCGGAGCGTTCCTGGACCGCTTCAGACAGCGTATCCATGGCCTGCTGCATGACCTTGAAGATCCGCTCGCCATCCTCCGTCAGCTCGACCCGCCTGGGCAGGCGATGGAACAGCTTGAGCGTCAGCTCCTCTTCCAGGCGCGCAATGCGGTGGCTGACGGCACTCGCCGTCAGGCACAGCTCTTGCGCGGCGCGGGCAAAACTCAGGTGGCGGGCGGCAACCAGAAAGGTGTGCAGGTTGGACAGATGGGCACCGCTCAGTTTGGGCACCTTTGTCAGACCGCGTGCAGGCATTGCTATTGACCCCTCTCGTGCTATTGTTGGTTACGTCGCAGGCTCCTGCAGCTTGCGCCCTTTATCAAGGTAAGCCGCGAACTCCGTCGCGGGCACCATGCTGCCGCCTGTGCCCCAGATCAGATGCGTGGCGTTGGCCAGCCGGGTCGCATCCATGCCGATGAGCTGCAGGTATGACGCATCGCTGAGCACTCGCACCATACCGGGTGCGCCTGCCATGGCCGACGGCTCCAGTTGCACACCTTCGAGCTCATGGGCCAGGAACATCAGGCGGTAAAGCGTCTGATCGGTGACGGTATAGTAACCGTCGATCAAACGTTGCATCGCCCTGCCGACAAAACCGGACGGGCGCCCTACCGCCAACCCGTCCGCCGCCGTGATGTTGTCGATCCCCACGTCCTGGACACTGACCTGGTCATGCAACCCGGTGTACACGCCCAACAGCATGCAGGGTGAATGGGTGGGCTCGGCGAACACGCAGCGCACAGCATCGCCAAACGCAAGCTTCAACCCAAACGCAACACCGCCAGGACCACCGCCCACTCCGCACGGCAGGTACACAAAGAGCGGGTGTTCGGCGTCCACTTTCACCCCTGCCGCCTCGAACTGCTGCGCCAGACGCTCGGCCGCCACGGCGTAGCCAAGGAACAGGTGAGGCGAGTTTTCGTCATCGATGAAGTAGCAGGCAGGATCGTTTTCTGCCTGCTGGCGCCCGTTCTCCACGGCGACGCTGTAGTCGCTGGTATATTCCACCACCGTCACGCCGTTGGCGCGCAACTTGTCTTTCTTCCATTGGCGCGCATCCGATGACATATGGACCGTGGCCTGGAACCCCAACTTGGCGCTCATGATGCCGATGGACAAGCCGAGGTTGCCAGTGGAGCCGACCGCGATCTTGTGGCGGCCAAAAAACTCCACGGCCGCTGTGCTCGCCAAACAGGCGTAGTCATCCTCAAGGGTGATCAAGCCCGCCTGCAAGGCCAGGTCCTCGGCATGCTTGAGCACTTCATGAATCCCGCCGCGCGCCTTGATCGAACCCGAGATCGGTAGATCGCTGTCTTTCTTGAGCCACAAGGCTCCCTGCCCGGATAACCCGGCGTCACTCAAAAGCCGCTGCTGGAAGGCCTTCAGCGGCTCGATACCCGACTCGATAATGCCGCCAGCCGCTGCCGTTTCCGGGAAAACCTTGGCGATGTACGGTGCAAAGCGCCGCAAGCGTTCACTGGCTTCCTTGACATCGTCCTGGCTCAAGCCGACGTCCCCCAACGCAGTGGCGGTGGGTGCGATAGCGGGGTTGAACCAAGTCACCGGCTCAAGTGACACCAACGCTTTGATCAGTGGATGGCTGTGATACCACGCCTCCAGGGTTTTGCCTTGAATCATAAAAACCACCTTTGGTCACACAAACTGGGAAAGAACCAACGTAAACAACAGTGCCGAGACCGAAGCCAACACGGTGGCGCCGGTGAATGTCTTGAGGGCTTCGGAGAGGGAAATGCCCAGGTACTCCTTCACGACCCAGAACGCGGAATCCGTGACGTGGGTCCAGCCAATGGCGCCGGCACCGATGGCGATGACTAAAATCTCCGGGCTGTATTCCGGGTGCTGAGCCAGCATCGGCAGGATCATGCCAGCGGTGCTGATCATGGCCACCGTGGCGGAGCCGACTGCGAAGTGCATCAGCCCTGCGATCAGCCACGCCAGGATGATTGGGTTGATGTTCGACTGGCCCAGCACATCGGCCAATGCCTTGCCGATCCCGCTGCCCACCAACATGTCGTTGAACGCCCCACCCGCCCCGATCACCAGAAGAATGCCGGCCAAGGGCGGAAAGCAGCGCTGGGTCAAACTGAGCAAGTCGCCCATGCCCAACCCTCGGCGCAGGCCCAGTGACCAGTAGGCAAAGACAATCGACAGCATCAGGGCAATCAGTGGGTGGCCGATAAAGGAGGCCCACTCCAGTGCTATCGAGCCCTTCGCCAATACCGACGCAGCCAGTGTTTTGCCCACCATCAGAGCCAACGGCAATAGCACGTTGAACAGCGCCACCACAAAACTGGGGGCGCGGCTGTCATCAAGGCTGACGTCGCCACGCTCAACCAGAAACCGGGCCTGGTCGTCAGGCGCTTGTCGCGAGCACACCAACTTCACCCAGATCGGCCCGGCGATCACCGCGGTGGGTAGCCCGACGATAAGGCCGTACAGGATCACCGTGCCGATGTCGGCGTTGAGCAAGCCGGTGATCGCCGTTGCCGCCGGGTGTGGCGGAAGCATGCAGTGGACCACCATCAGCGAAGTCGCCAAGGGCACGCCCAGGTACAAGCGGTTGATGTGGGTCTGGCGGGCGACCACGTAAATCAAGGGAATCAACAGGACAAAACCCACCTCGAAGAACACCGGGATACCGGCAATAAAGCCCACCAGCATCATGGCCCACGCGGCGTGTCGTTCTCCCAGAACATGTAGCAAGGTGGTCGCTATACGTTTTGCACCCCCGGACTCCTCCAGCAACTTACCGAGAATACTGCCCAGGCCGATGATGCCGGCCAAAAAGCCCAGCGTGCTACCCATGCCCTTCTCGAAAGCGGCGACGATTGCTCCGGGGCTCATACCGGTGCCGATTCCCACCACCAGGCTGGCGGCTATCAGGGCGAGGAAAGGATGAATGCGCAGTTTGCTGATCAGCACCACGATCAGCAGGATTGAAACACCCAGGATCGATAGGGAAAGCGTAGGGGTCATGGCGGGAGTTGCTCCATCGCAGCTCGCATCGGTGCGAGTTATTGTTTGTTTGCGATGGATTAGATTTCAGGCGAGGAATGGGTACAAACGATGAATCGTCAGGCGCCAGATGAGCTCTCGTCAGCTATTTGAAACGATTACCAAGCAACTTGCCGGGCAAGGCATTCAGTCTTGCGGTCGCTGCCCGCTCGTTGGAACGAATGAAATTATCGGGCTGACGGGCCGACTCCTGCGCCGTATTAAAGAAATTTCACGCAGCATTTAGCTACACGTCTCCTATTTGCATCGGGCTTTCCAAGGCCTACTGAGCGCGTCCCTGCTCAACGCCCGTGGAGAATTCAATGCACGACAACATTTGTTATTCCGCGCTACAAAGAATTGGCCGTTACCTCAAGAGAGGACTGCTGAGTACCGCACTCATGTTCCCCGTTTATTGCAACGCCGTCGTAGGGGGAGCGGATGTCCGCGAAGGAAAATACCCATTCATGGCAACCATTCAGTACCACGCTTCAGGGCCAACATCACTACAGCGCCATGGCTGCGGAGGTTCCCTGATAGCCCCCGACTGGGTGCTGACGGCCGCCCATTGCCTGGTGAACATTGAACCCTCGCAGATCGAAGTCATTGTGGGCCGCACCCAGCTCAGTGATGCCTCGCAGGGGCAAACAGTCCCAGTACAACGCATCGTCCTGCACCCCGACTTCCTGCGCACGCTCGCTCCGGATGTGGCGCTGCTCAAACTCGAACACATCCCGAACGGCATCGGGCCGATTGCGATGGTGGCAAGCCGGGAAAATCTGGAGGACCGCTTGAAGCAGATGATAGTGACCGGCTGGGGTAACACTGCACGCAGTCCAGCCCCCGATACACACCCCGACAAGTTACAGCGAGCCAGGCTGCCACGCATGATGGACGTGCAGTGCACCTCTATCGCGCCGAGCCTGAACCTGCAAAATAGTTTTTGTATCGGTGCCGATGGCTTGATACCGGACAGTGGTGATTCAGGCGGCCCGGTTTTTATCAAACGGCGCGCACAAGGCTATGTGCAGTTAGGCATCGTCAGCCAAGGAATTATCATTGCCCGCTTGTCGAACCCAACAGTGGCCGACTTCATTCGCAAAACCATTGCTACGACGCCTTGAGGCGCGGCTCAATCATCCGATGCAGGCAGGTCGCGCTGCCTGACTAGCCCTTCAAGCGTAAACCGCGCCTGCATCAGCACCACATCCCGCACCAGTTCCATCTCCTTCTGATTGACCTCGGTCCACTTCAGCGCTTCGAGCAGCTTGGGTTTCTGTACCCGAAACGCCAACCCTTGGGTAAACAGTGCCATGGAATGAATCACCGTACGTTCATCTTCCACGGCAAAACCGGCCAGGCGCGCGATCAGTTGGCGGATGACCCGGCCAATACGCGCCTTGAAGCGATCCTCGAATGCCATCGTCGCACTTTCAGGGCATAGACCGGCCTGGTGGCGATCGAGAAATGCGCGCCAGGCCGTGGTCTGGGGACTGTCCTGGATCGTCGAGACGACGGTGCCCAGGATGCCCAGCGACACGTCGATCAAGCTGCTGTCGTTAGCCTGCCCATCGGCCAACGCCTGTTCTGCGGCTTCCACGCAAGGCGCCATCTTGCGCCAGAGCAACGCGATCAAGTGTTCGACGCACGCCAAGTACACGCCTTCCTTGCCATCGAAGTAGTACTGGATCGCCGGAGCATTGACGCCGGCCGCCGTGGCGATGTCACGCGTGGACGCGCCGTCGTAGCCGCGCTCACCAAACACCACGACCGCGGCCTCAACGATGCGTGCACGGGTTTCTTCACCGCGCTGGTAGCCACCTTCAGCGGCAGGTTTATGTCGTGCCATGTGCAGCTCCTTGTCTATACCGAAGCAAAATATACCAGTTGACAAAAATTCGCGAAAAATAGAATTTATTCCATCCGATATAAATCTGGAGTGCCCCTCGATGTCCGCTGCACCTCCCTCCCCTCAGGTCATTCCTGAAGACACCGTCAACGGTCAGCGTGGCAAAGCACGTCGAATCCTCCTGAGCATCGCCGCCCTCGCGCTGTTGATCGGTGTGGGCTGGGCCGCGTGGTGGTGGCTGACCGGTCGCTTTATCGAGACAACCGACGACGCTTATCTGCAGGCCGACAGCATCAGCGTGGCACCCAAGATCAACGGCTATGTGGCCGAAGTGCTGGTGAGCGACAACCAGAACGTGAAGCGCGGCGATGTGTTGGTACGCCTGGACGCACGCAAGTACCAGGCCGTCAGCGACGAAGCCACGGCGACCATCGCCGCGCGTAATGCCGACTACGCCAAAGCCCAAGCCGACCTGGTGCAACAGGACTCGACCATCGCCGAAGCCCGCGCCCAGTTGCAAGGTGCCGAAGCTGATGCACGCCACGCGCAGACCGAAGTGGCTCGCTACGCCCCTTTGGCCCGTTCCGGCGCCGAACCGCAGGAACGCCTGGCGCAACTCAACAACCAACTGGCCCAGGCTCGCAGCACAGTGGCCGCCAAACAGGCCGCGTTGTGTTCCAGCGAAACCCGCTACGGCACCCTGCAGGCCCAGCTCAAGCAGGCTCAGGCGCAACTCGGCGTGGCCAAGGCCAGCGAGGCGCAGAGCCAGTTGGATGTCGATGACGCGGTGATACGCAGCCCGTTGGATGGCCGTGTAGCTGATCGCGGTGTACGGGTTGGCCAGTACGTGCAGCCCGGCACCCGCTTGTTGACGGTCGTGCCGATCAGCGCGATTTACCTCACCGCCAACTACAAGGAAACCCAGATCGGCGAAATGCGCCCCGGCCAGAGCGTCAGCGTGCAAGTAGATGCGCTGCCAGGCCGTAAGCTGCAAGGCCACATCGACAGCCTCTCCCCCGGCACCGGTGCGCAGTTTGCGTTGCTGCCGCCGTCGAATGCCACCGGCAACTTCACCAAAATCGTCCAGCGCGTACCGGTGCGTATTGCCCTGGATGTTCCGGATGACGTGCGTATCGCCTTGATGCCCGGACTGTCGGCAACCGTAGAAGTGGACACCCGCACCTACGGCGCGGACGCCAATCATGGCTGAAGCGCTGATCGCCGGGCTCGTTGCCGATAAACCGCGCAACGCCTCGCTGACCGACTGGATCGCAGTGGCCGCAGGCGCGCTGGGTGCCTTGCTGGCAACGCTGGACGTGTCGATCACCAACTCGGCACTGCCGCTGATCCAGGGCCAGATCGGCGCCACCGGTACCGAGGGCACCTGGATCGCCACCGGCTACCTGATGTCGGAAATCGTCATGATCCCCCTCGCCGCCTGGCTGACCCGGGTATTCGGCCTGCGCCGGTTCCTGATCGGCACCGCCTTGATGTTCACGGCGTTTTCGATGTTCTGCGGCCTGTCCGCAAGCCTCGGCGCGATGATCGCCGGGCGCATCGGCCAGGGCTTCGCAGGTGGCGCGATGATCCCCACCGCGCAGACCATCGTGCGCACGCGCCTGCCGCCCCACCAACTGGCCATCGGCACCACGATGTTCGGCATGACCGTGATCCTCGGCCCCTTGCTTGGCCCGGTGATCGGCGGCTGGCTCACGGAAAACATCAACTGGCGCTGGTGCTTCTTTCTCAACCTGCCCATCAGCATCGCCCTGATCACCCTGCTGATCACCGGCTTGCCATCCGAACGCATGAACCTGCAACGTTTTATCAGCGCCGACTGGCTGGGCATCCTTGGCCTGGCCATGGGCCTCAGTTCACTCACCGTGGTGCTTGAGGAAGGCCAGCGCGAACACTGGTTCGACTCGTTGTTGATCACCTGGCTGAGCATCACCACGGTGGTGGGTTTCTTTCTGATTGCCGTCGGGCAGTTCCGGTCGAGTACGCCGATCCTGCGCTTGCAACTGGTGCTCAACAAAAGCTTCGGCAGCGTGTTGTTGATCGGTACTGCCGTCGGCGCCGGGATTTATGGCACGGCGTATCTGGTGCCGCAGTTCCTCGGCATTCTGTCTGGCTACAACGCCCAGCAGTCGGGCGCGATCATGCTGCTGTCGGGGATTCCTGCGTTTCTACTGATGCCGATTCTGCCGCGCATGCTGGGCCGTTATGACCTGCGCTGGATGGTCGGGATCGGTCTGTTGTTGTATTGGGCCAGTTGCTTTGTAGACACCACGCTCACCGCCGACAGCGTCGGGCACGACTTCGTCTGGTCCCAACTGTTACGGGGTTTCGGGCAGATCCTGGTGATGATGCCCCTCAGCCAACTATCGATGCGCTCGGTCGACACACGGGACGCCGGCGACGCCGCCGGGCTCTACAACATGTCACGCAACCTGGGCGGTACCATCGGACTGGCGTTGCTCGGCGTGCTGATGGACCGGCGCAGCCACTTTCATGACGACATGCTGCGCGAAGGCATCCAGGCCAACAGCCAATTGGCCCAGGACCACATGGCGAGCAACACCGCCAGCTACCTGGCGCAAACCGGCGACCCTTCCAGCGCACCGTTGCAGGCGTTGGCCCAACTGGCCAATGACATTGCCCGGCAGGCGTCGGTGATGGCCTATAACGACTCATTTTATGTCCTGGGACTCGCGATGCTGGCGTGCCTGCCCCTGATCCTCATCCTGAAAAAGCGCACGGTACCACGATGATTGCTCGCTCCTTTCCGCTGCTTCTCACCGTCGGCCTGCTGTCCGCCTGCACCGTCGGCCCGGATTACCAAGGCGCCCCCAGCGTTGCGCCTAAAACCTTGGCGGCCGGGCGTTTGCCCCATGCAGACAACACCGCGCCAGCCGCTCCCGCCGTCGCTCAATGGTGGCGAACCCTGGGCGATGCCCAGCTCACTGAACTGGTTGAAAAGGCACTGCAAAACAGTCCCGACATTGCCACTGCTCAAGCTCGGCTAACACAATCGCGCGCCAGCCTCAGCAGCACTCGTGCCGATGCGATGCCCAAAGTCACCGGCGATGCGGCGATGCTCAGATTACGCTCCCCCGACACCTCGGCGTTGGGCGGCAGCAGCGGCAGCGGTCGTGGCCCATTGAGCCTGTACCTCGCCGGCTTCGATGCCAGTTGGGAGGCCGACCTGTTCGGCGGCACCCGTCGTGCCGTCGAAGCAGCCCAGGCGGAAGCGGACTCGGCCGAAGCACAGCTGGTCGATGCCCAAGTGCAACTGGCCGCAGAAATCGTCCAAACCTACACCGACCTGCGCGACCAACAGGCACGCCTGGCATTGGTGGACGCCAGCGTCGACATCGAAAACCAGGCCCTGAACCTTACCCAGCAACGCCGCGACCGAGGCGTGGCCTCTCAATTGCAGCTTGAGCAAGTGTTGACCCAAGCTGAAAACACCCAGGCCCAGCGCCTACCGCTGCAAGCATCCATCATCGAATCCCTCGACCAACTCGACCTGCTCTGCGGCCTGGAACCCGGTGAACTGGACAGCCAACTCAGCGCCCCGCGCACCCTGCCCGCCATCCCTGCCACCGTACCGCTCGCCAACCCGGCCTCACTCCTGAAGGCCCGCCCGGATATCCGGATGGCCGAACGCAAACTGGCGTCGAGCAACGCACAAATTGGCGAAAAAACCGCGGATTGGTTCCCCAAGCTCAGCCTGATGGGCGACTTGTCATTCTCCGCCGGCGACCCCGGCCACCTCGCCCGCAAAGACAACGGCACCTGGCTGATCCTGCCCCGCATCACCTGGAACGCCCTGGATTTCGGCCGGGTTGCCGCCAGCGTAAAAGGCGCCGAAGCCGGGCGAGACGAAGCGCTCGCGCAGTACAAGAGCGTGATATTGAGCGCGTTGCGTGATGCGGACGTGGCATTGGCGCGGTATGGGCATCAACGGCAAAATGTGGTGCTGTTGCGCAATGTGGAGTCGTCTGCTGTGCGTGCAGCGGACCTGACTCGCCAACGTTATCGAGCGGGCACTGCGAGCACGCTGGATTGGCTGGATGCGGAGCGCACACGGTATCAGGCCCAAGAGAGCCGGATCTCGGGGGATGCACAGTTGTTGAAGGACTTTGCGTCGTTGCATAAGGCACTTGGACTAGGGTGGACGCTTTGAGACGTGATCTGGATGGCGGTCTCTTACGTGTAGCCGTTATTTCAAGTCTTGAGCCAACAGCGCCTCAACCTTTGTACGCAACTCATCCAGCGCAGCCAAATCTTCAGCGCTGTACTCCTTGGCTTCCTCGTGCAAGGCGCAAACGGTGCCATACACCTCGCCATCAGGTCCGTGTACCGCATAGCCTAAATAGTTGCTCAGCCCGAACTCCACCTCATCCTCATTGCCGGCCCAGTCCGCCTCCAAACGCGAGTCCTTGACGTAGAGTGGCTGGTCGGTGTCCACAACCCGCTCACAGTAGAGCGCTTGGCCGTTGTGAGCCAGGGTACTTTTCTTGCCCTGAGCGCCAATGGGATATGTATCCTCATGACGTCCGCCAGAAGCCTCTACCTGCATGTGTTGGGGAAGTGATCGCATAACCAGGATGGAGCTGACACCGAGTTGTTTAGCTAACGCGTCGATATCCTCGCGTAGCGAGTCGAATACTGAGCTGGATTTGGCCACAAGAAGATCCGGACTATGGGTTGGAAAAGTCCAACTATAGGACGCAGGATCGAAGATCCTAAATACTCAATGGGTATTAGAATAGAAGCGGCTGCCGAGCGCGACGGGCCGGTATGCACCGTTTATTCGTGGATACCGGCCGGCTTTGTGTTCCGTTTACTTACTCGTCCCAGAAGCGTCCTGCTCGACCACCAGATCCAGCACATAGACCTTCGAAGGGGCGTCTGCCGGCGGGTTCTTCCATTCGTATTCCTTTACCCGCAGCACAGTGCGCACACCCTCATGATGTTCGAAGCCTTCGATAGACTGGTACAGCGGGTGCCATGTGTCTTGGGTTGGACGTTGCAGGCCGGCGTCGTCATAGCGGCGCTCGCGCACTTGTAAACATTGATAGTCAGGGATCATCGGGTGACTGCACTTCACGGTCTTTGCAGCTACTTCCAGGAACTTGATCTCACCCTTGCTACCGTAACGTGTCTCCGGTGTGGCCTCGCCCTTTAGCTTGAGCACCGAGCCGTCCGCTGTCGTCAGCTGCAGCATCGGCTCCGCGTTATCGCCGGTGATGGCAGCGCGCAAATCCCCCTTGAACAGTCGACCGACTTGGGCGTCAAGGTCCATCAAACTCTTGTCACAGGCCATAAGCGTCGAGGCCAGCGGCTGCACACTCAACATCCCGCCCTGATAGTGGTAGCCACCGAACTGGCCATTGCAACCACCGCTGATGTTCAGGTTCTTGTCACCGAATGAAACGCGCAGCTTGCGCTCGATGCCTTTGCTCATAGCGATAAGAGGCTTGCCTGAAGCATCAACAGCCGAGACCAGGTTCCAGTGGTAAGCGGATAATGCTGGCTGGGCTACAGCAGCCGAAGTAGCAGTGGGCATGGAAGGTGATTCTTCATGGCTTTTGGAGGTGGCGGCACAGCCTTGGATCAGTGCAGCACAAACGGCCACAAGAAGAATGTTTTGTTTCATGGTTCACTCTTTCAGCTTTGATGAGTACGGGCGTTATCTTGCGCCGGCAAGATAAACGCGCGGCTAAACCGGTATTTTGAGGTCATTCGAAGCATTGACTGAGTGTAGACCCAATGGTGGCTCGGACGACCTCGTCCTTGACCGATAGCAATCGGACATCATCTGCTTCGTTCGGTTTCACCGAACAGGAGCACTGGAAGTGTTGCCAAATCTTACATAGAAATTGAGCCTAACTTTCCAGTAGTGTTTGGCTGTGACAGCGAAGCGCCTTGCCAGGAAAACAGGTGCTATCCAGCCGAAAAGAACTGTTCACTTTGCCGCTCAGCATTCACCCGTTTTCTCAAAATGCTCTACGGCCGCAAAGACCTTCAATCTTGCCCTATGCAACAGCACACGAACGTTAGAGAGAGAAATTTCCAAAATATTGCCGATATCTTCCAACTCCAAACCCTGCTGCTCCCGCAGCAACAGCACCCTATTTTGCAACTCTGGCAACTTTTGCAAAGTTTGCTCGAGGCACTGGCCCAATTCACTTTCAGTCAACAGCGCTTCAGGCGTGTCGTGATGCCATGCATGAGGGGCTGTGAGCCAATGAGCTGAATCAGAGGAAAAACGATCAGCATCGATTGTTCCATGAGGAGACGACAGATCATCGAGTAGTACTTCCCGGCGATTCTGCTTGTAGCGACTCTTGGCGAAGTTGGCCGTGATGGTCAGCAACCAGGTCTTGAGACTGGAGCGACCTTGGAAATCCTTCAGGTTTCGCACAACCGACAACCAAGCATCCTGCACCACATCATCCACACTTCGAGTGCCGACAATGGCGTAAGCCACGGCCCGCATTGCGCTGTGATAAGTACTGACCAGCTCTTTGTAGGCCTGTGGCTCACCCGCCAACAAGCGTTTGAGTAGTTGAGTCTCGTCAGTTTGGAGATCACTCCCTCGACAGGTGTGATCAGTCGCGAACGGAAGATTCAGCATAAGACACCTTACGGACCAAGAGTCGACGGGGTCGATGCTACTGCCCGTAATTGCACCGGTACTGTAGGGCATTTCCGAAGTGCTTGAGAGAAAACTACGTGGGCGCCAGGCCGCGCTACCGAAGTCGACCCAACCAAGTCAGGTATTCATGCTTCGGACATCCCGCCGTATGGCCTGAGGAGGAACGCCAAAACCACGAATGAATACCTCGCGCATATGACGGCGATCACGAAAGCCGGTTTCCTTGGCGATCACGTCCAGCGAATGGCGGCTCTGTTCGATCATCAGCCGCGCAGCCTCCAGGCGCAGGCGCTCGACGGCTTTGGCCGGGGATTGCCCGGTTTCCGCTGTGAACACACGGGTGAACTGGCGCGGGCTGAGGTGTACGGCCTCGCCCAGTTCCTCGACGCTGAGCGGCTTATGCAAGTTCTGTCGGGCGTAGTTCAGCGCGTTCTGAATGCGGTCGGATTTCGGCGCGAGGGTAAGCATCTCCGAGTGCTGCGACTGCCCGCCCGAGCGACGCTGATGCATGACCAGTTTGTGCGCCACCGAACGTGCCACTTCCGCGCCCAGATCCTTTTCCACCATGCCCAGTGCCAGGTCCAGGCCAGCGGTCATGCCGGCGGACGTCCACACGTTGCCATCGATGATGAAGATGCGGTCATCCTCCACGCTGATCTGCGGATACAGGCGTTGCAGGGCGGCGCCGTAGGCCCAATGGGTTGTCGCGCGGAGGCCGTCGAGCAGGCCGGCCTCGGCCAGTACGAAGCCCCCGGTGCAGATGCCTGCTACGCGGCGCGCCTGTTGCCCGGCCTGGCGCACGAAGGCCAGGGCCGCCTCGCTGGGCGGCGTTTCCAGTGGTGTGTTGACCCCAACTATCATCCAGGTGTCCGCCCGGCCGGGGTTGTTCAGCGCGTGGGTTTCGATGCCCAGTCCCAGGGATGAGCGCACGATGCCGCCAGCGATTGAGAAGAACTCGATGGCGTAGAAAGGTGTCTCGGCCACAATGTTGGCGTACTCGAAGACAGTCTGGGTGGCGAGTGACAGCACCTGGAAGTCGTCAGAGAGTAGGTAGCCGATTCTGTGCATGGCGGAGTCTCGTGTCAGTCATGTCCTAAAATACGACTATATATGTCATTTAGGTCTTCCCCAACCCTCGTCATGATGTGTCCCAAGCCCACCCTACTTGGAGACACAGCATGAGCAACGTATCGAAAGGCACTGCACTGGTCACCGGAGCCTCGTCGGGGATCGGCGCTCTCTACGCCGAGCACCTGGCACGTCGTGGCTACGACCTGATCCTGGTCGCCCGCAACCGCGAACGTCTGAACGACCTGGCCCGTCGCATCACCGACGAAAACCAGCGTGTCGTCGAGGTGCTACAGGCAGACCTAGGCGACGCCCTGAGCCTGGCCACCGTCGAGGCCAAGCTTAGGGACGACGCGAGCATCACCCTGCTGGTCAACAATGCCGGCATCGGCACCCACACACCGCTGCTCGATAGCGACGTCGACCTGATGACGCGGATGATCGACCTCAACGTAACCGCGCTGATGCGCCTGAGTTACGCCGCCATCCCCGGTTTCGTCGAGCGTGGCAACGGCGCCATCATCAATATTTCCTCCATTGTCAGCATCGCCCCGGAACTGCTCAACGGCGTATACGGTGGCACCAAGGCATTCGTCACCGCCTTTAGCCAGTCGCTGCATCACGAGTTGGCCGACAAAGGCGTGCGCATCCAGGCCGTGCTGCCAGGAGCGACCGCCACCGAATTCTGGAGCAACGGTGGCCTGCCGCTAGAGCACCTCGACCCCGCCATCGTGATGCCGGCCAACGCTTTGGTCGACGCCGCACTGGTCGACTTCGATCACGGCGAACTGATCTCCATCCCCTCGCTGCATGACGCCAGTCATTGGCACGCCTACGAGGCGGCTCGCAAGACAATGTTTAACCAGCTTTCCAGCAACCAACCCGCGCCGCGCTATAGCGTTCAGCGTTGATTGACACGACCGACCTTATCCACAAGAGCGGCGATCCACGTGTCATGCCGCTGGATGCCTTCATCGCCGAAACCCTGGCCAAGCTGGAAACGGCCACAACCGAAGTGATCGTCGATGGCATCGCCGCGCTGCGCGCCAACGTCGGGCCGAACGAGCACGCGTTGGTGGAGCAGTTCAACCAGTCGATCATCGACAATCCCATCCCTGTTGCCTGAGCCCGGCGCCCGGCCTCTGAATGAGGTTGGGCGTCTCTGCGCATCTCTTTTTATGATGACAAATTCTTCGGCTTGCTCGGCCAGGAGCTGCTTGAATCGGACGTTTGAATCGCCTCTGATTTTGTAGGAGCTCGATGGCTGCTTTCGGGTCGACAGCGGCCAGACATAGCTGAATTCTTCGTTCATCTTCCCCCCCCGATTGCTATTAGACGTTTTTTGCCTATCACCAAGAGCAGGAATCAACCCCGAGGAAAACAGTCTGGAAATTACAACCTCATTGCACACTTGTCGGTGACTCTTATCCGGCATGGTGTGGCTTACAACCTCCCAACATTAGGTACTTTAAGGTCGAACAACAGCTCATCGGTTGCACGTTCAAAATGGTCAGTAAGGAAATCCAGCAATACACGAACACGGGGAGTCCGGTAGCGATTGCCATGCAATACTGCGTAGACGCCGGCCTCACGAACACAAAAGTCAGGCAACAGGACTTTCAGCCTTCCAGCACGTATATCGGCTGCGGCATCCCAAATGGTCTTACGTGCAATGCCATGTCCGGCCAACGCCCATGCGCGCGCGAGGGCGCCATCATTTGTTTCCCATGCCTGGCTCATGGACACGGTGTGGTTCCATTCCTGGCCGTCCACCACAAAGTGGAAGGTGTTCAATGGACCTGCGGAAGTCACCAGCACGATGAACTTGTGGTTAGCCAAGTCAGCAGGAGTCTGGGGTTCACCATATCGCGCCAGATAATCAGGCGAAGCGCAAAGTACTCGCCAGTTGGGAGCCAACTGCCTGGCGATCATCGAGCTGTCATGTGGCTGTCCAAACCGAATTGCTAGATCGACATCGTCTTGTACCAGGTTCGACACCGAATCCGACAACGTCAGTGCGACGTACAGCTCCGGGTACAGCGTGCTGAATGCCTCAAGCCAATCATTCAGTAGATTGCGACCAAAATCGGCAGATGCGGATATCCGTACCTTACCACGCACCTCTGTTTGACTAGCTTGAAGCCCCGCTTCGGCCTCATCGATAGCCCGCAATGCGACCCAGCACTGTTGTAAATAGAACCGACCTTCTTCTGTGAGACGCAACTGGCGCGTTGTGCGATCAAACAATTTGGTGCGCAGCGCCGTCTCAAGCTTGATAAGTCGCGCGCTGGCCGCGGCTGGTGACAGCGCCAGTTTGCGTCCAGCAGCAGACAAGCTGCCGAGTGCTGCCGCCTCGACAAACAAACGCATATCACCCAATCGATCAGTAGCCATATTCAACTCAAATTTGATAGTTCATCAAATGGTAGGCCAATTATCAAATTCGTGAAGACTCACCACACTCATACCTCCTATCCCGTTGAGCACAGGTCATGACCGGCGAATCGCAATTTGAAAATGGCTCTTTCACGACATCGGACAATGCAGAGGATCGCACTACTGGGCGTCTCCCACTGGCGGCTCTGTTGGCGCTAACAATGGGTAGTTTTATCGCCACCGCCAACGAAACGATGCCAGCAGGACTTTTGCCACAAATCGCCGAGGCGTTCGGTGTGTCGCAAGCGTGGGCTGGTCAGATGGTGACCTTATGTGCACTGGGCTCAGGGTTGGCGGCTACTCCATTGACCATTGCATTGCAGGGTTGGCACCGGCGTTTGGTTCTACTGCTGGCCGTCGGGGTGTTTTTCGCCTCGAATGCGGTGACTGCCTTGTCGCCCTGGTTCTCCTTGACGCTGGCTGCCCGCTTCATCGTGGGTATCGCAACAGGTTTGGCTTGGAGCCTGCTGGCAGGCTACGCCAGGCGGATGGTCCCCCCTGCGCTGCACGGTCGCGCGATGGCATTGGCCATGCTCGGCATTCCTTTGGCACTGGCACTTGGGGTACCGCTCGGTGCCTGGCTCGGTCAACTTCTGGGGTGGCGTTGTGTGTTCGGGACGCTCTCAGGGCTGAGCCTTTTACTGATGGCCTGGATCTATCTGAACGTGCCTGAGTATCCTGGGCAGCGCTCCGATCGACGCCTTCCGCTACGCACGGTTTTGCAAACTCCAGGCGTGCGGCCTGTGCTTGCGGTGGTCATGCTCTGGATTTTGGCCCACTACACCCTCTATACCTATATTGCTGCATTCCTGGCTTCTGTCGGATTGGCTGATCAGGTAGAGCGTGGCCTCTTTGCATTCGGCATTGCTGCCTTGGTCGGTCTATGGATGATCGGCACGCTGATTGATGGCAGGCTTCGGCGTCTGATCCTGCTCAGCCTGACATCCTTCACCCTGGTTTCGTTTGTCCTTGGGCTGGGTGGCCTGCCCGTCAGTGTGATTTATATCGGCATCGTCCTGTGGGGGATGAGCTTCGGAGGTGCGCCAACTTTATTACAAACCGCCTTGGCCGATGCAGCCGGTGACGGCGCTGATATTGCGCAATCCATGCTGGTCACCGTCTTCAACCTGGCGTTTGCTGGAAGTGGTGTGGTCGGCGGCATTCTCCTGGAAACCAGGGGGGCAAGCGCTATTCCCTGGGTAGCGTTGGCATTGTTACTGCCAGCGCTGTTGATTGTTTCGATAGCCAGGGGGCATGCATTCAGGCGTTAAATACCACCGAAGCGTTGAGGATTTAGGCAACCCGTATTTGCATAAGCTCTCCTGAGAACCACCCGCGTGACTCCCAAGAACAACAAAGCCCAGCGCGGGTCTGGGCTACTCCAAGGACAACATTCGGCCAGAAGCAGACAGTCCCACACGGGTCAATGGGCTCGCTTTGGGTATCGAAGTTTCTAGAAAAGCTGTACCTATTCAGCATCGATCTGCATGCGGAAGCCGATATTTTCCAGTCGCAAACAGGCATCGGCTATGCGTTGAAGTCGAAGCCGGCAGCTCAGGTCGGAACCGCTCTGGGTATCAATTTTCGCCGTGAGGCAGGAACACACCACGGAATCGCATCTTCCCGGAGGACAGGCGGTCATAAGCCTCCGTTGCTTGATCAAGCGAGAAGGTTTCGACAATAGGCTTGACCTTACCCTTCGCGGCCAAGTCGAGAATTTCGGCGAGGTAATGCTGTCCGCCATGCGTGGAGCCAACCACCCGTTGGCGCATCATATGGAATGGCTTGCCGTCGGACGGAATCGAGAACGGCTTGCTGAAGTCGAGCCCGCAAAGGACGATGCGACCGTCAGGATTGACTCCCGCAAGCATCTTTTCGGCGGTTTCGAAGTCGTTGGTGGTGATCAGCAGCACGTCGGCACCACCGACTGCCAACAGCTCCTCGGCATTGGTGACGACGTGGTCGGCACCCAGGTCGGTCGCAAGCTTGTGCTTGTCTGGGGAGTGCGTGATCGCGATGGTCTCGAATCCGCACGCCTTGGAGAACTGCAAGGCGACATGGCCCAACCCGCCGATACCCAGCACCGCGATCCTGTCACCAGGTTTCGGCTCCGCATCTCGCAGGCCGCTCCAGGTGGTATAGCCCGCGCACATCATGGGCGCGGCGTCCGCGTAGGACAGCCCATCGGGCAACAATACGGTGCCTTCCGCAGAAATTGCGATGTACTCTGCGTGCCCGCCCTGCGACGCGAAGCCGGTCGTTCTCGGCGAAACGCAGTTCATGGCCGTCTGGCCGGTCAACGGGCGGTTCTGGCGGCAGTACGGGCATCGACCGCACGAGGACTGTACCCAGGTGGTGCCGACTCGGTCTCCAACCTTGCGCGTGTGGACGCCCGAACCGACTTCGACGATTTCGCCGACCACTTCGTGACCCGGGGTCTGGGGATAAATGTCACCGCCAGCCCCCTGAGTTGCCCACACGTCCGTGTAGCACATGCCGGAGGCGTGAACTTTCACCAGGACCAGCCCTGGCTCTGCCTTGGGCATGGGAACCTCATGAACCTCCCAAGGCTTGTTCGCCCCGGTCATCACAACTGCCTTCATCTTCATCGCATTTTCCTTTCGATCAGGTGGTCATTACTGTCAGGGCTGCGGACGAGATGCTCTCAGAGCGACACCGGCCATTTTGGGCCCGCGATGCTGCAGCTTCATTCGAGTCTATGATTCATTGACTGTTGCAACAATCCGGTCAATATTTGATTCCATGATGAAATCAATTCACCAATCTAAGGGCAATGACCTGTCGGCCTTTGCCGCATTCTTAGCGGTCGCAGCCCACCGAAGTTTCCGCCGCGCCGCAATCGATCTCGACATGACGCCCTCGGCGATCAGTCACTCGATCAAGGTTCTCGAACAGCGGTTGAACGTCCGCCTTTTCAACCGGACGACTCGAAGCGTCTCCTTGACCGAGGCGGGAGAACGCCTAGCCACAAAACTAAGACCGGCAATGGCCTCAGTTGAAGAAGCCGTTCGGGAGCTGGAGGGCAATGACCACGCTCCCAGCGGCACAGTGCGAATCAATGCCAGTGAGGGCGCCATCCGGTTGGTACTGTGGCCAGTGCTTGCGCGCTTTTTGCGCGAGTATCCTCGCGTCCATCTCGACATATTCAGTGATGGCAAGCTGAGCGATATCGTTGCCGATGGTTTCGATGCGGGTATCCGATTATTGGACGCCGTACCAAAAGATATGGTGGCCATCCCAGTCATGGGAGAGGTCCGCTTTGCGGCAGTGGCGTCGCCCGAGTATTTCGAGCAACGCGGATATCCAAGGGTGCCGCAAGATCTGTATGACCATCATTGCATCCGCTTCCGGTTTGAAAGTGGTGCAATCTACCGATGGGAGTTTGAGCGCCAAGGCGCTGTCGAAAGGATCAACGCTCCCGGCCCTCTCACATTGACTGATCAACCGCTGATGGTGGAGGCAGCAATCGATGGAATAGGCATCGCCTTCGTGCCCGACCATCTTGCAGCAAATGCGCTCAAGGACGGCCGACTCAAACGAGTTCTGGAAGAGTGGTGTCCCGCGTATCCGGGGCTGTGCCTCTATTACTCGGCGAATCGCCATGTACCATCCGGCCTGAGAGCGTTGATCAATATGCTGACTGAAACGCTGTCCCGCAATTAGACGACCTTGCGCTTAAGAGGCGGCCGGTCGGTTGTAACACCGCCTGGCACAACTCGACGACCGGCCTCGTCAGCGCCTTGCCATTGCAGCTAGTTGCGGCTCGATCGAGGAGAGACATATCGACGTCGACGTCTCAAATTTACCGGCAAAAAAGTGGGGTTGCGAAATCGTTGATCAAATCGCAAGCAATAAAAAACCCCGTAGAAGTTAATCTACGGGGTTTCCAAGAGTGGAGGCCGAGGTCGGAATCGAACCGGCGTAGGCGGATTTGCAATCCGCTGCATAACCATTTTGCTACTCGGCCTCAAACGATCATTGCCCTTGTCGCTGGCACTCACCGCATAAAAACTTGAGTGGACTATAAAGCCCTGCCTCTACTCTAACTCATTGAATACATTGAAGTTTTTAATGCTTCGTTGCGTTCGATGGGCGCCATTATGTACTTATTTGCTTTTGCCTGCAACCCCTTGATTTCAAAAATATTTCGTACTGGCATCAATGAGTTGCGGGCGTGTCTTACTCCTTGATGCGTTGCTCGCGATACTGCGGGTCAGCCTGGATCTGGGCGTCGGTGAACGGCAGTGGGCGCAGTTTTTTCTCGGAGAAAGCTTGGGTCTGGTCCTTGGCGTGTGGCGACGTGGGGTCGCTGGATTCAGAGAACGCCAGCACGCCGAGGGCTTGGGGGCCGTTGTCGCCGAAGGTCACGATTTGCAGGTAGCTGGTGCCACTGACCACTTCGCGTTTGCCGTCGGCACGGGGCACGGTTTGCATGGCGTTGTAGATGCCCAGTTGCTGCGGGCCGCCGTGCATCGGGGTTTGGCCGGAGACTTGGATGTCGCCCCAGCGGGTCAGGCCGAGTTTGCTGACCTCTGCCGTCGATGTGAGCATGGCTTCGCGCAATGCCTTGGCCACGGGCGCACGGTCGATGGCTAGGCCGCGGGGCGTGGTGAGCGGTTGGGACGGGTTGAAGGCGACGCGCCAGGCGTCGGGGATCTGCTGCAGGTGTTCCACCAGGTTGATGAAGTGCACCAGGCCCAGGCCGCTGTCGAGGTTGGCGCGCTGGTCCCAGTTTTTCAGGCTGGTACACAGTGGCTGCAAGGCAGTCGCGTCCGTGCCCAGGCGTTTGGCGCAGAACTCAAGCAAGTCGGGCATGACTTGGCTGGCAAGGTACACCTCGTTGTCCATGACCATGTTTTGCAGGTCGGTGACGGTGATCGGTTGTTTCTCCAGGGATTGCAGGCGCTGCACGGCGAAACGGGCACGTGGCCCGAGGCCAATGTGGTCCTGGCTGATCACGGGTGAGAACCCGGTCAACGGCGCCTTGGGGTTGGCCAGCCACGCCGAGTCGTTGGAATGCTGCACGTAGTCGCTGCGTTGCAGTTGCGGCAATTGCTCGGCTGGGAAGATGCCAGGCTGGGCCGCACGCGGGTCGATGTCCCAGGCACAGGCGCTGTGGGCGCCGTCGAGCATGATCATCTGCAGGCCGGCCCGAGGGTCGCTGCATTGTTTGAGTTTGGCGGCGCTGACGTTGGGCACCACCGACAGGTTCATGTACAAGCTCTGGCCCTGGTCGTCGGCGGCCAGGGTGTTGACCCACGGGATGCCTTGCAGGGCATGGACAGAGGCTTGCAGTTCCTTGAGGCTGGCGGCGCGGTTCATCGCATACCATTGCTGCAAGACGCGGTCATTGCCCAGGTTGGCGTCGCGCAGGCTGAAGGCGTAATGGCTGTCCCAATCCAGCTTGCCGGGCCATTGCACCACGGGACCGAACTGCGAGCTGTAGACCGTATGCACCTGAGGCTTGAGGCTGCCGTCCGACTGCTTGACCTGCACAGTGACCGAGGTTTTATCCAAAGGGATGGATTGACCATCGAGCAAGTAGCGTGTGGAATCCTTGGGATCGAGCGTCAAGCGATACAAAGTGAAATGCCTGGAGGTGTCGACCGTATGGGTCCAGGCCACATGCTGGTTGAACCCGATATTGATCACCGGCAAGCCGGGCAAGGCAGCGCCCATCACGTCCAATTGGCCAGGAATGGTCAGGTGCATCTCATAAAAGCGCATGCCACCCACCCAAGGGAAATGGGGGTTGGCCAGCAGCATTCCACGACCGTTGAATGAACGATCGCGGCCAACAGCCACGGCATTGCTGCCCCGCTCAAGGTTGAAGCGCTGCTGACGCTCAGCCGCCAGTTCAAAGGCTTTCGCGTCATGTTGCACACGGACTGTGGCTTGAGGTGGCGTTGCGCCAACCAGGGCTTCGGCGAATTGGCCGACACCACCTTCCACCAGTAGCCGGCGTGTCAGCTTGACCAAATCTTCAACCACCAGCGGCCTCACCCACGTTGCCTGGCAGTGGTTTGGCGCGCCCTGCTCTTTCAGATAGCGGTTGTAGCCGGCCACATAACCCTGCATGCGCTGCTGCATTTGGGGGCTTTGCGCCTTCCAGAAAGCGCCAACGGCCTCAGGGCTATTGAGCCAAGTGAAAAACACATCGCTGGCCAGGTTGTTGCGCTCTTCCAGCGTCGCCTGTTCCGGGCCGAAGTAACGGGCGCGCTCACCGTTCACTGTTACGACTTCATTGGCCAGTAAACACAGGTTGTCCTGGGCATAGGCGTAACCGATGCCGAAGCCCAGGCCGCGTTCGTCATTGGCGCGAATATGCGGCACACCGTACGTGGTGCGGCGTATTTCCGCCGACGCCTGCGTCACCTGTTCGCGTGCCGACGCGGCAACACTCAACGCCAGCAGAACCCCTGCCACACCCACCCTGGCCAACCCGTTGGAAATAATCACGCAAGCTCCACAGTCAAATTGAACACCCCACTGGCGGGCATCTTCCCCACCGTAAGGACGCATACAACCCGAAACAATTTAGCCAGGCGGGGCTGATTCGCAGCGTTTGACCTGTGACAAACGTGATACCGACAAATTTTCTACATCTGTCGCTTCATGATTTGCGTCGCTCGTTCGTCTTACTGACTAAGAGCGCCATCATTTTCCTGATCAGGCTCTGATAAGGAGTTTTTTGCATGTACAACTCGCAACTGCCCACGGACGGACACTCACAGGCTGCCGACGCCAATTTCAGCGCAGCCCCCCAAACGCTTGGCAAAGTTCCCGACCAGCAAGGCAACCAACGTATTCGCCATTTGCTCAAGTGTTTTGGCCTGCGCACCAGCCTGATTCGACTGAAAGTCATCGACGCCCTGCTCACTGCCGCAGACAACCAGCGCACCCTCGGGGTACGCGGTGTGCACAGCCATTTGCTGGAGCTGGGCATCCCGTTGTCGTTTCTCAGCGTGCGTGAGGTGCTCAAGCGCCTGTGCAGCGAGGGCGTGATCACCCTCAATGCCGATAAAAGCTACAGCCTCCATGAAGAGGCTGCCAAAGTGCTCGACGGTCGTGCCTGACGCACGTCCTTGAGATCAGAAGTGAGGCTTGACCTTGCGACGCATGATGCCGTTGATGATGACCACGATCACCGCCACGGCAATGGCGATGTACTGGAACGTCTTCTCACTGATAACCCCAGTGTTTTGCAGGTACGACAGACCAAACATCGTCGCCAGTACTGCCAGGGCTATCAGAATCGAATATTTCAAACGTTGCTTTTGAGTCATGACGGGTTCCTGAACCTTGAGAATGTATCCACTTTGTACCGACGAGCATGCCAAGCACATACCCGTTAGCGGGGATGGATGGGAGTCGGCAAGGTCCTATGTTACAGGCGATGTAAAAGTTTGGCTCGTACCACGCCTGATAGAGCCTGTAAGTACTTAGAGGATTTTGAAATGTTCCGTCGAATCACACTGCTGATTCCATTGCTGATCATGCTGAGCATGAGCGGCTGCTTCTTCTTCCCACACGGCGGTGGCGGCTGGCATGACCACCGCTATGACGGCGGCCACGGTTACGAACACCGCTGATTACACGTTGGTCTCGCTTTCCTGACCTGAAGGCGAGACCCGCTGATTCTTCTTCTCACACTTACCCAACCGTCCGCCAGGAACGTCTGTCGCTGATTCGCACACCCACCGGAGCGCCCAACGCACCTCTGCGTTGCTGTGTTGGCTCCTTCGTGTGCACTTCAGTGAGAGAAATAATGACGATATCCATCAGTCGTTCCGCGTCACTTACCTATCCCCTGCCGTCCCTTGATCCGGTAAATACGCAGCAACCTGCACCACAATCTCGTGTGACACGCTCCACACCCAACACCCCATCACCTGACGGCCGATTAGTACTGAATACCGCCTTGGGCGATCGGCGTGACCTGCAAAAGCTGGTGCATGCACTTCGTACAGTCGTCAAGACACTCCCCGAGAACGCCGAATCCGCAGCGGTGTTGGCTGCCTTGAAAGAAACTCACGTAGCAATCGACCCGCACTCCTCACTTCGTCGCGAACAAATGTTTACACAACACGCCGTCAGTCTTGACACTTTCCTCCAGGCCAAGGGAATTCGTCCGCCAACCTCAATGGCAGACCTGCAGACGCTGGCTGACACCTTCACCGACCACTCCCTGACTCACCCACTAGGCAATTTCGGCGGTGCCTTGTCGTGGGCATTGCCCCTGAGCGTGGCAAACCAACGCAAAGTGTTTGACGTAGTCGCCTGTAATAGCGCCAACCTGGAAGGCCTACCCCTGCAAACCCCTCGTTTGGGCGCTTTGGATTACCTCGCCAGTGCAGTGTCACTGTCGGCAAGCGACATGCAAGCCCCGGACAAAGCACTGGAAAAACTGCTCGACACTTCAAGATCGCAGGCCCTGGGTGAAACAATCCAGCGCGATCTCCAGGACATCTCCACCCAAAGCAGCGTCAACGATTACGTATTGGCCGCCATCCATCTAGGGCTTGACCCTGAATCTATCGAGTCCCCCAAAAGAAACAACGTAGCGGGCTTCAACCTGGCAGCGCATGCCTATTTTGGCAAATCACCCGCAGACGTCATCGAGGCGCTGGCCGATCACCTGAGAAACAGCGGCAGAACGTCAAGTGACAACGCAGAACTGGGCGCCCACTTGTTACTGGCGCGCGTCGCGCCACAGTTTCTGGTCAAGGACATCCCTGCCGGGGTAGACATAGGAAGCCAGGCATGGACAAACCTATGCCTTGCGGTGTCACGCGTCGAAGCCGAAACACCCGGCAAGACCGCGTTAATGAGCTTCGGCGAGGTGATGCTGGCTGCCGACGAAATGCCGCAAGTCAGTGAATCAACACAAAAAGCCTTGCTGATTGACTGGTCCATTGCCAATCAGGTCGTCGATGAGCGCATGGACAAGACTTACTCCAACGAAGACGTCGAAGTAGCACGAGTAGCCTTCAACCAGCAGCAGAGCGACCTGAAAACCGCATCCGAGATGCTCGAAACCCCGATGCCCAACCGCAAAGCCATGGCCTTGGCGCTGCTCAAAAAGACATTCGGCGACGGTATCGACTTTGAGCATAAGGCTTTGCGAATAAACTATGGGAGCGAAACCCCTGGCCCTCGTTTCAGCGACCCCTATTCAATGCTGGACATCACCATGCAGGGGCTGAAGCTCAGCGACAGCTGGCAAGTGTTCGCAAATAACCCCCTCGATCTCCAAGCGTTCACTGCCTTCACCCATCGACCTGAATTCAACATTCCTGCCGCCTTCGACAAAGCCTTCAGTGAAGTCACCCAGCACTACAAAGATATCAAGCAGCACCTGATGATGAATGCCATCACGCACCTGCCCCTGGAAGACCGTACACAACTCAATTACGGCAAGTTGAGATTCTTCAAAGAAAACTCATACAAGACGTCACTGATTCCATTCGTCGATGACAGCTTGTTTCATTCCAGCACCACGATACAGGTGCAAGCCGAGCACAATGGTCAAACTCGGTCTTATGCCTTCGACACCGAGAAAGGCACCATCAAAAAGGTCCTCACTCGCCCGGCAGACCGCAAGCCGGAATATGTCTCCAATGAAGTGACCAAAATCGAAGAGTTCTTCCCCGATGCCAACGCTCTGGCCCTCCAGGAATACCGAACAATTTATCGCAGGCCCAACCACTTCCAGAACCCGCGTATCCAGCAAGTCGCGGCAACGGTCGTCAAGGGCCTGGGCATCGACAGCGCTGCTGTCAGGCGCCAGGCAGAAGGCCGTACACCCGCTGAACAGCGCAGTGACACGTTGAGTTCGATGGGTGAGTTCTTGCTCGATCTTATCCCGCTCCGGTCAGCCATCGTCAATTTGAGTAATGGCAACTACAAAGACGCCGCTGTCGACCTGACACTGGATGTATTCGGCTTCGTCACTGCGGGCTTGGGCATGTCGGGAAAACTGGCGAAAGTCGCCGGTAAAACCAGTAACGCACTCACGAAGGTGGCTCAGGGCAGTCGAATAATCAGCGCCACCGCGTTTAACGCATTCAACCCGCTGGGAGGTTTGGGCGACCTGGCGGTAGGTGCCGGCAAGCTTGCCGTACAAAGCACCAGCGCTGTGTCTACAGGCATTCAACGTTTGCGCGGCATGGGCAACGGCGCCGACTTGGCGTATGCCAGCTCACGATTTGATGCGGCAGCCACCGGGGTACTCAAGGTGGGTGACCAGACCGTCGTGGGAAGCGCCGTCAAACACAACGATCACTGGTATGCATTCGATGCTGACCGCTTGCAGCCTTACGGCCCCCCTCTGGAAGGCTTCAACCCCACGGACACCTTGATGCCACATCCCCTCAAGATCTACACCCACACCCCTCAACGTGTTCAGCCCTACTTGGTGCGCCCTCCTCACCCCCACGTAGGCGCGATCAAAGTCCCACTGCCTGCCGGGGATTATGTTGAAGGCACAATGGGCAAACTGGTGCCGGGGCACTTCATCCCGGGCAATGGCATGGAGCAGACAAAGGCCTACTTCACCCAACAAATGGAGAATTACCACAACACGATAAAGGCCGGTGGCGCCTTACCAGCACCGCCAACGCTACCTGCTCTGCCCAAGCAAATGCCGCCACAAGACCTGATTACCGAAGCGTTGAAGGTTTCGCAGGGCTTGGTGTTCGGAGAAAGCCACTCACAAATGGCCAGCTTCAAATTGCTGATGGCCAATATGCAAACCTTCAAGGCGCAAGGCGTCAAAAAGGTCTATTTCGAGGGCGTCATCGACCTGCCGCCCTTTGGCGCCGTGGACGATGGCATCAGCAGTTTGGGGAGCACAAAAAATGGCCGCTCGAACCCGACGTTCAAACAGCTTCGCGATGAGTTCAGGAAAAACGGCATTGAGGTCTTGCCTCTGGACCATTACTACCTGACGCGGCACAAGGATGAACGACCGTTGCGCAGCCGTACCATTCAGGGCGTCAACTCCGACATACGCCTGAAAGAATTCAATTATTTTGCCGCCGAAACAATCCAGTCAAACTCCGGTACAGAGAAATGGATCGCCCTGGTGGGCAACGCTCACATGAATACCTCGGAAGGCGTGAGAGGTCTGGCGGAGTTGACCGGCACCGTGGGTATCGGCGTGTTTGACAACAAGAACGTACCGGCCTCCGTGGGTTTCAGAGATACCCGGCACGTTCCTGACCCCAATCAACCCTTGAAGCGCACAGACCTCCCCGGCAATTTGCATATCTACATGAAGCCTTAGTCAGTGCACCCAGCGCTGGTGCAGCCATCGCGCCAGCGCATCCAAGGCAAACCCCAGGAGACCGATCAACACCACCATCGCCATCAATTCCGAATACGCCAGCCGGTCCCGGGTGTCGAGAATGTAATACCCCAACCCCGCACTGACGCCGAGCATTTCGCACGGCACCAGCACGATCCACAAAATTCCGATGGCCAGGCGCACGCCCGTCAACACATGCCCCACCACGCCGGGAATGATCACGCGGCGTAACGTCTCCCAACGCGTGGCACTCAAGCTCTTGCTCAACTGCAACCAACGCGGGTCCAACTGACGCACGCCGGCGGCAGTATTGAGCATGATCGGCCACACGGCAGCAAAGGCCAGCAGGAAGTAGATCGGCTGGTCTCCAACGCCCATCAGCATCACCACGATGGGCATCCAGGACAGCGGCGAGATCATCCGCAAAAACTGAAACGCCGGGGTAGTCGCCGCCTCCAGGTTGCGCGAACTGCCCACCAGCAAGCCCAGCGGCACACCGATCAGCAACGCCAGGAACAGGCCGACGAAGATACGCTTGAGGCTAACGGCAACATGCAAGTACAGATCGCCACGACCGAGCAATTCCCACAGGCTGCTGAACGTGGCCGCCAGGGAAAACCGCGCCGACAAACCGTCAGCCTCGCCAAACACCTTCACCCCAAGCCACCACAACAGCAGCAAGCCTGCCAAGCCACTCAACCCGAGCAACCAGCCCGGGATTCTGCGGTTATTCAAACGCCGATCTCCTCGTGCCGCTCAAAGCCATCCGGCAAGCCGAAGGTCTTCATGCCGCCGACGGCCTCGATGGCGTTGCGCACGAAGCGGTCATCCACCAGGTCCTTGGCGACGAACGCCGGGTCGAGGTCGGCGAGGAATTTTTTGTCGCCTTCGATCAATGTGTCTTTCAGGCGGCGCACCAACTCTTCGGTGTAGCTGGGGAACGGGTAAGGCTGGAAGTCGATACGGTGTTCGTCCCAGTTGGCATGCTGGATCGCACCGTCGGCCAGGTAAGCGGCGCGGTCAGCCGCGGCTGGCGCCAGGACCTTGCTCAACACCGGCTCCGCGTGGGGCGTGTAGCGGTTCGGGCCGTCCTTGGACAGCAACTTCACCGCCTCTTCGCGGTTGTCGCGGGTCCACACCTGGGCCTTGACGATGGCGTTCACCACCTTCTGCGACCACTCCGGGCGGTTGGTCAGGTCGTGCTCGTGCATGAACACCACGCAGCACGCATGGTTGCGCCACACATCGCCGGTAAAGCGCTGCACGCGACCGACCTTGAGGTTCTCCGCCAAGGCGTTGAACGGCTCGGCCACGATGTAACCGTCGATGCGCTTGCTGGCCAGGGCCGGAGGCATGTCGGAAGGCGGCAACACGATCAGGTTGACCTCGTTGGCCGCGATCGCACTGCCCGCTGCGCGCGCCACCGGTGTCAGGCCGTTGTCGCGGAACAGTTGCTGCACCACTACGTTGTGGATCGAGTACCAGAAAGGAATCGCCACCGACTTGCCGCCCAACTGCTTCACGTCGCTAATGCCGGGAGCCACGGTCAGCCCAGAGCCGCCCACGTGGTTCCAGGCCACCACCTTGGCCGGTACTTTACTGCCGTAGCGCGCCCACACCGTCATCGGCGACAACAGGTGAATCACGTTGACCTGCCCGGAAATGAACGCCTCGATCACCTGCGCCCAGCTACGCAACAACACTGGACGTTCGGCCTTGATGCCCTCGGCCTCGAACAGGCCATTGTTGTGCGCCACCAACAGCGGCGTAGCATCCGTGATCGGCAGGTAGCCGATACGCACCGGCGCGTCCGGCTCACTGGCGGCGCGAGCTTGCAGGCTGCTCAGCAGCGGTAATGCACCGGCGGCGCTGAGCACCGCCGACAGTTTGAGAAAATCACGGCGCGAGTGGGTGAGGTCATCCAGACACATGGCTAAGCTCCAGCAGTTCAAGGGGGTTGGGTTGAGGGCGGCTCGCCTGCCGTAGGGTTTTCAGAATGTCGATACGCAGCGCACCCATCGCCTCCACCTGCTCTTCACGTGGTTGTGGCAGGTCGATGTGCCATTCGCCCAACGTCCGCGCCGGGCGGTTGCCCAGTAGCAGGATGCGGTCGGACAGCAGCAGCGCTTCATCAATATCGTGGGTGATCAGCACCGCCGCCGAACCTTGCTCGCGGTTGATCTTGAGTAACAGGTGCTGCATGTCGGCGCGGGTCACTTCGTCCAGGGCGCCGAACGGCTCATCCAGCAGCAGGACTTGCGGTTGTCGCGCCAGGCAGCGGGCCAGCGCGGTGCGCTGGGCCATGCCGCCGGACAGTTGTGCGGGAAACTGCTGACGGGCATGCTCCAACCCCACCGCCGCAATGGCGTGGTCGATGCGCCGACGACGCTCCTCGGGGCTCAAGTGCGGCTGCCGGGCGAAATCCAGGCCGAAAGCGACGTTTTTTTCCAGGCTCAGCCAGGGCAACAGGCTAGGGTCCTGAAACGCGACCACCACCCGTGGGTGCGGGCCGCTCAACGACTCGCCCAACACCTTGACACTGCCGCCCTGGGGCGCCTGCAAACCGGCCAGTACGCGCAACAAGCTGGACTTGCCGACCCCGCTGGGCCCCAGGATCGACACCACTTCACCCGGTTGCAATTGCAGGTCGAACCCTTGCAGCACCGGGCCAGCGGCATACCCCAGGCAAATACCCTGGGCGCTCAGTACCGCCTGGCTCATAGGTTGGCCTGGCGATGCAACTCGGTGCGCAATTGCACCAGGCTTGGCGTCACGATCGGCACAAAGGCCGACTCACGCCAGCGCCGGGCAAAACCACTGCCGTGGGCGGTGAGGTAAGCCTTGCCGCCACTCGCTTGCAATTCGAGCTGTACAGCACTGGCAGCGGTTTCAGCGAGGGCGATGCGCAACTTGAACAATGGCACCGGCTCTGCGGCAAAACGTCCGGCGAGCAGGCCATTCTTGAGTTCGGTGACCAGATGATCCAGGGTCACCCGCAGCGCTTCCAGTTCCTCACGCAATACGGTGCGGCTGGCACCTAGGTGATTGGCCACCTCCGCCAGGGAACGGCGGGCCAGGCCGATGGACATGCCACATTGCAACCCCAGGAACGCCGGGCGTACCGCCGGCAGGAACTTGCGCGCATCTTCATGCAGCAACCAATCACGGCTCAGCTCGACGCCTTCCAGGCCCAAGGCAGCGGTATTACTCGATTGCAGGCCCAACAGCTCCAGGTCACGGGAGCGCTGCAAACCGGCCACGGAATCAGGGATCGCCAGGATAAACGGCGTGCCGCCCTGGGCATGTTCGATGGCCGCTGCCGCAACAAAGCCGTTCTTGCGCAGGTTGGTCACCCAATGCAAGCGGCCGTTGAGGGTCCAGCCGTCGTCGGTCGGTTCGGCGCTGATCTGCAGCGTCTCGATCCCCGACAAAAATTTCATCGCATTCGACAGCCCGGTGGCCCCGGCCAGCTTGCCACTGAGCAGGTCCGGCATCAGTTGCTCGCGCAGCCGCTCATTCGGGCTTTGCAGCAGGTATTCGATAAAGGAACGCTGGCCCCAGCAGACAAACGCCGCCGCCAGGGAATGGCTGGCGACATTGGCGATCGCTTCCACCGCGCCGGTCACATCACCGCCCAAGCCGCCGAGGTCTTTCGGCACACCGATACGCAACACATTGGCTTCTGCCAGCCGTGGCAGCACTTCCTGTGGATCGCAACTGCCCACATCCAGGGCCTGCGCTTGAACATCGAGCCAACGGCTCAAGATTGGGTCAAGCATTTATGTATCTCCTTTTTACAGCAGGTGGACCATCGCCGATTCAGCTTGCCGGTTGTTCCCAACGGTATTGCGCCAGCTCCGGGTTCAGCGGGGTTCGGGCAAACACGTTAGCGAAGTTGCACAAGGTTGCCAGGCTCACGCCCAAGATAACTTCCAGCGCCTGGCCTTGGGTATAACCAGCCGCCAGGAACGCCTCAAAACCGGCATCGCTGACATCCCCACGGGTGGCGATCACTTCACGGGTAAACGCGGCGAGTGTCTCATAGCGCGCGTTGGGCAACTCACCGCGTTGGCGCAGTGCGTCAATCACCTCTTCAGGCAACTTGGCCTTGTTGCGCGCCACGGCGGTATGGCCAGCGACGCAAAAGTCGCAGCCATGGGTGGTGGCCGCAATCAGTTGCACCACTTCACGGTCGGCCAGGCTCAGTTCCGCCTTGGCATTGAGGCCGGACACGGTGATGTAGGTTTCCAGGGCCGCCGGTGCGTTGGCCAGTACCGCGAGCAAGTTGGGGATGAAGCCCGAGGCTTTCTGGGCGTTTTCCAGGAAGGGCTTGGCGGCTTCCGGCGCGGTTTCGGGAGTCAGCAAAGGTACACGGGACATGGAGTGGTCTCCTGATGGGTTCGTGCAACCAGTCTGTTGGTTATAAAAAATAGGCTCAATAGGCTAAAGTAGCGATTACTTGCTCTAGAGTCTTTCCGTTAGATGAATTCGTCCAACGCACTTGTCGATTGGTTATTAGACAGCCTCGAACTCGATACCAGCCTGTTCCATGTCGGCCGCTATTGCGGTGATTGGCATGCGAGCACCCACGGCCTGGCCAGCGCGAGCTTTCACCTGATTGTTCAGGGTGAATGCTGGCTGCATCTCGAAGACGACCCCACGCCCCAACGCTTGAATAATGGCGACGCCGTATTTCTTTTGCGTGACCTGGCCTATCGGCTCTCGGGTGAAGCCACGGCTGCCGGCGCCCAGGAGTGCCCACGTCGCCCGATGCTGGCGCTGGACAGTACGGCCAATGACGGTGTGGGGCTGGTGTGCGGTTTCTTCCATTTCCAGTCCGGTTTGTCGGCCATGATTGTCGACACCCTGCCCGCCTGGATCATCCTGCGGGCCGGCGACCCGTCGCTGACCGCCGCACGCAATCTGTTCGAGCTGATCCTGCAGGAGTGCCAGCGCACCCCGGCGCCCTCTGCCGCTTTGCTTGAGCGACTTTGCCACCTGTTGTTCCTGTATGTGCTGCGTCAGCAAGTCATCGACAACACGGACCTTGGCGGCCTGGCGGCGCTGGGTCGACAACCGGCGTTTGCCCGACTCCTGGAACAACTGATCGCCCACCCGGCAGAGCCCTGGACCTTGGAAAGCATGGCGGCCTGCACCGGATTGTCGCGATCGGCGTTCTTCAAGCGCTTCAACGAACTGTGCGGCCAGTCGCCGGGGCAAGTACTGCTGATGATGCGCATGCGTCATGCCTGCCAATTGTTCAAGCAGGACCAGACGGTAGCCGATGTGTCGCTGGCGGTGGGTTATCAGTCGGTCGCGGCCTTCACCCGGGCCTTCCATAAAGTCACCGGGCAGCAGCCGGGCGCCTATCGCCGGGCTCAAACCTAGCGCTGCAAGCCGTTACCCGGGCGGGCGCACAGTTCAACCAACCAATCGACAAACACCCGCACCCGCAGTGACAGCTGACGGTGCGGCGGGTACAGCGCCGTCAAGGCCATGGGCGGCACCGCCAGTTGGGGCAGCACTTCCACCAGCGTCCCTTCGGCCAAACGGCGCATGGCGTGATAATGCGGCGCCTGGATCAGGCCGTAGCCCGCCTCACAGGCCGAAAAATAGCCGTCTGCACTGTTGACCGCGACGGTCTTGGCCAAGTTGATCGAGCGCAGTTCCCCATCGATCTGGAATTCCAAGCCGAAACGTTTGCCGCTGGCACTGGAGACATACTCGACCATCCGGTGCCCGGCCAAATCGTCGATGCATTGCGGCACGCCCATGCGTTCGAGGTAATCCGGGCTGGCCAGGGTCATTTGATCGAGCATCGCCAAGGGCCGCGCCACCAGCGATTCGTCCAGGGCCAAACCGCCGCGCAACACGCAATCCACACCTTCGCGGATCAGGTCCACCGGGCGGTCGTTAAGGCCGATCTCCAGTTCAATCTGCGGATAACGCGCGGTAAAGCTCGGCAACGCCGGAATCACAATAAAACGCCCGATGCCCGACGGCATATCAATGCTCAAGGTGCCGCGCGGGTTCTGGCGGCGGGTAGAGAACACCGCCTCGGTTTCCTCCAGGTCCGCCAGCAACTGCACACAGCGTTGGTAATACGCCGCGCCGTCCAGGGTCGGGTTGACCTGACGCGTGGTGCGTTGCAACAGCTGCACGCCCAAGTGCGCTTCCAACTGTTTGATCAGGACGGTCACCGATGCCCGTGGCAATTGCAGGCTGTCGGCGGCCTTGGCAAATCCGCCCAGCTCCACAATCCGTGTAAACACGCGCATGGCGTTGAAACGGTCCAAGGGGTGACTCCTTCAGGATTATTTAGATTATACGAACAGTGATAGTGCTTTTAGCCGGTTTATCTCGGTTTTGTCGAGGATAACAATGGAGCCCTACCCCACCCAGGAGCTGAACCCATGCACACCCGTCAACTCGGTAAAAACGGCCCCACTGTTAGCGCCATCGGCCTCGGCTGCATGGGCATGACCGATTTCTACACCACCGGCACCGACACCCGGGAGGCCAATGCCACCCTGCACCGTGCCCTGGAGTTGGGGGTGAGTTTCCTCGACACCGCCGATATGTACGGCCCGCATACCAATGAACAACTGATCGGCCAAGCCATCGCCGGCAAGCGTGACCAGGTATTCCTGGCCAGCAAATTCGGCATCGTGCGCGACCCAGCCAACCCGGCACTGCGCGGCGTGAATGGCCGCCCCGAATACATCCACAACGCCATTAACGGTACGCTGAAGCGGCTGGGCATCGAAACCTTGGACCTGTACTACCAACATCGCATCGACCCGGACGTAGCCATCGAAGAAACCGTGGGAGCCATGGCCGAGCTGGTGAAACAGGGCAAAGTCCGTTACCTGGGCCTGAGCGAAGCCAGCGCTGCCACCCTCGAACGTGCGCACAAAGTGCATCCCATCAGCGCCCTGCAAAGCGAATACTCGTTGTGGAGCCGTGACCAGGAAGACAATGGCTGCCTCGCCGCCTGCCAGCGCCTGGGCATCGCCTTTGTGCCCTACAGCCCGCTCGGTCGTGGTTTTCTCACCGGAGCATTGAAAAGTCCGGATGACTTCGCCGTCGATGATTACCGTCGTTTCAGCCCACGCTTCCAGGGTGAGAACTTTGCAAAAAACCTGCTGCTGGTTGAACAGGTGCAAGCCTTGGCGGCAGACAAGGGTGTGACGGCCGGCCAACTGGCACTGGCGTGGGTGTTGGCCCAGGGTGATTTCATCATCCCCATTCCCGGCACCAAGCAGCGCAAGTACCTGGAAGAGAATGTGGCGGCGGTTTCCATCGTGTTGAATCCAACTGAGCGGGCCGCGCTGGACGCGATTTTCCCGGCGGATGCAACCGCCGGCTTGCGTTACCCCGAAGACGTCCTGGCCATGCTGGATATCTGACCGCGCCATTCGACGGCGGACGCCACATTGATGAGCCGCTTCAAGGTTCGTTGAAAAATGATTGGAACACTCCCGTGCAATGCGCGGGAGTGGGACTATTCTGACAGCTCCTAGTGCCAAATCTCGCCACACAGGAGGTGTGTCATGCACGCTGCTGAGCATTCGGTCCGCTTGGAGCAGATCAGTCAGGAACGCTTCATCAAGGCGCCCATCGACCGGGTTTACGACTATGTGACTCAACCGGACCGTTGGCACGAATGGCACCCTACCTCCCTCAGTGCCGACACGGGCACCACCGGGTCACTCCCGATGGGCACCCGTTTCACCGAAGTCATCGACCTGCTGGGCATACGCGTCTCCATGAGTTATCGCGTACAGATCGCCCGTCGACCCAGTGAGTTCAAGACTGTATTCACATCCCTGGCCGTTGACGGCTCCATTCACTATTTCTTGCTGCCCCATCAAGGCGGCACGCTGTTCAAGCGCGTGTTGACCTATGAAACCGAATTGCAACTGGCCACCTTGCATGACCGCATGATCGAGCTGTCGACCCTTGCCCTCGACCAGTTGAAGCACCGCCTGGAAAATACGCCCGCCGTATAATCTTGAAACAAACCGCCCCTGTGGGAGCTGGCTTGCCTGCGATGACGTCGTCATGATCGCCCCGTTCTGACGACGTCCTCCAACCTGCGAGCCTCACCATGAAAACCCCACTGCGATTGGCCCTGCTTTCAGCGCTGCTCACCACCACCCTGGCCCAGGCGGCCGATTTAATCCCGATCGATGTGCATCGCGACGCCAACTGCGGCTGCTGCAAAAAATGGATCAGCCACCTGGAAAGCAACGGCTTCAAGGTCAATGACCATGTCGAAGCCGATATGAGCGCCGTCAAGCAACGCCTGGGGGTGGCGCCGCGCCTGGGCTCATGCCATACCGCTGTGATCGACGGCAAGTTCGTCGAGGGCCACGTACCCGCCGAACAAGTGCTGGCCCTGCGCAAACGTGACGATTTGCTCGGCATTGCCGCACCCGGCATGCCCATGGGCTCGCCCGGCATGGAAGTCGACGGTCACAGTGAGGCTTACAAAGTGATCGGTTTGACCCGGGACGGCAACGACGTCGTAGTGGCTGATTACCCAGCACGATGATTGCCGGCTACCTGGGGTTGTTCCTTGCGGCCTTTGGCGCCGCGACCCTGTTGCCGTTGCAGTCCGAAGCCGTGCTGGTCGGGCTGCTGCTCAGTGGGCACTACAGCCTGTGGCTGCTGCTGGGCATTGCCACGCTGGGCAACGTGCTGGGTTCGGTGGTGAATTGGTGGCTGGGACGTTGGGTTGAACACTTCAAGGCACAGCGCTGGTTTCCCGTCAGCCCCCGACAGTTGGACAAAGCCCGTAGCCACTACGAGCGCTGGGGGCACTGGACGCTGCTGCTTAGTTGGGTACCGATCATTGGTGACCCGCTCACGTTGGTGGCGGGCGTGATGCGCGAACCGCTGTGGCGATTTCTGCTGCTGGTGACACTGGCCAAGGCCGTGCGCTACGGCGTGCTTGCAGCGCTGACCTTACAGTGGGCGTTAATCCCCACTTAATCCCCTCCAAACAGCATCCGGGCATCTTATTCGGAGCCCGCCCCATGCCTCTAATCCGCGCTGTTTGCATTGCCGGCCTGCTCACGGTCGGCGCTGCCCCAGTGTTTGCCGCCACCTACGAGCCTGAGTTGCAAGGCTTTCAATACCCGTACCCGGTCGAGCATTTCAACTTCCAGTCCCAGGGCAAAAACCTGCAAATGGGTTATATGGACGTACCCGCCAAGGGCCGCGCCAACGGCCGCAGCGTGGTGCTGCTGCACGGCAAGAACTTCTGCGGCGCCACGTGGGAAGGTTCGATCAAGGCGCTAAGCGATGCAGGCTACCGGGTGATCGCGCCGGACCAGATCGGCTTCTGCACCTCCAGCAAGCCCGATCATTACCAGTACAGCTTCCAGCAACTGGCGATCAATACCCATCAATTGCTGGAAAAACTCGGCATTCAAAAGGCCACCCTTCTCGGCCATTCCACCGGCGGCATGCTCGCCACTCGCTATGCCCTGCTCTATCCCGCGCAGACCGAACAACTGGCGCTGGTCAACCCCATCGGCCTGGAAGACTGGAAAGCCTTGGGCGTGCCCTATCGCAGCGTCGACCAATGGTATGAGCGCGAGTTGAAACTCAGTGCCGAGGGCATTCGCAAATACGAACTGGACACTTATTACGTCGGCCGCTGGAAGCCCGAATACGACCGCTGGGTGGACATGCTCGCCGGCCTCAACCAAGGCCCGGGGCATACTCAGGTCGCATGGAATTCGGCATTGATTTACGACATGATCTTCACCCAGCCGGTGTACTACGAGTTCAAGAACTTGCAGGTGCCCACCCTGCTGCTGATCGGCACCTCAGATAACACGGCGATCGGCAAGGACCTGGCCCCGCCGCAGGTCCAGGCGAAGATCGGCAACTACGCGGTGCTGGGCAAGCAAGTGGCCAAGCTGATTCCCCACGCGACCCTGGTGGAATTCCCCGGCCTGGGCCACGCGCCGCAAATGGAAGAACCGGTACAGTTTCACAAAGCGCTGTTGCAAGGCCTGAACGCCCTTTAATCCCACTTGATCGAGGCACGGGTGAATGTCGATACAGATAGCAGTCATTGATGATTGGCAGAATGTGGCCAGTGGGGTGGTGGATTGGTCGATGCTGGCCTCGATTGGCCAGGTGCACTTCCTTCACGATTACCCGGCGGACACCGCCACGATGGTCGAACGTTTGAAGGGTTTCGAGGTGATTTGCGTGATGCGTGAACGCTCCACCTTCGACAAGGCCTTGCTGCAGGGTCTGCCCAACCTCAAGCTGCTGGTGACCGGCGGCATGCGTAACGCCGCCATCGACATCCTCGCCGCCAAGGCCTTGGGTATCCAGGTGTGCGGCACCGACAGCTATAAACACGCGGCCCCCGAATTGACCTGGGCGCTGATCATGGCCTCTACCCGTAACCTGTTGGCTGAAGCCAACTCGTTGCGCGCGGGCGGTTGGCAGGTCGGCCTGGGTGGCGACTTGCATGGCAAGACCCTGGGCATTCTCGGCCTGGGCAGCATTGGCCAGAAGGTTGCGCAGTTTGCCAAGGTGTTCGGGATGCGGGTGATTGCCTGGAGTGAAAACCTTACCCCTGAGCGCGCAACTGAATCGGGCGTCACATGGGTCAGCAAGCGCGAACTGTTTGAACAGGCCGATATTCTGACTGTTCATCTGGTACTCAGCGACCGCAGCCGCGGTCTGGTGGACGCCGAGGCGCTGGGTTGGATGAAGCCGAGCGCACGGTTGGTGAACACGGCACGCGGGCCGATTGTGGATGAACAGGCGCTGATCGCCGCGCTGGAAAGCGGCCAGTTGGCCGGGGCTGCGCTGGATGTGTACGCCGAGGAGCCGCTGCCGGTGGACCACCCCTTCCGCCGCCTGTCGAATGTACTGACCACGCCTCATGTCGGTTATGTGAGTGAACAGAATTACCACCAGTTCTACCAGCAGATGATCGAAGCTATTCAGGCGTGGGCTGCCGGCATGCCCATCCGCACGCTGGGCTAACGCACCAATGTAGTGAGCAGGCTTGCCCTGCGCTGGAGCGCGCTGCGCCCCCAACCCTACACACCCCTCACAACGCGCGACCGCAAAGGGAGCGCTTGGCACTCCTGCGCAGGGCAAGCCTGCTCACTACAGCCCTGCTCATAACCATCGCATTTGTGGTTACAAGTTTTTTGTCCTACAAAATCCTTCCAGAAACCTTACAGGCTCTAGGATCTGTCCTAGACTCATGACTGATGGGTCCGTTCGAAAACAAAAGCCCCGCAAAAAATCTAAACTTTTCAACTCGGCCATTGGTCAAGTTTTAAGGTACGGCGAGCACGCTTGGCCCTGGCCAGATGCCCGTCCATCCAATCTGTTTCTGCCAACCGTACAACTGGCATAAGCCTTGCCAGAGTCTGTACAGCGCTTGTGCGCGTGGCCGCAGGATGCGGCCAACGGAGATAGTGGCAGCGGGCCATTAGCCGACCAACACGTGGAGAGAACTATGATCAGTGCTGCTTCAAGTATTCAGGGAGAACGTGTTAGTCAGCCCGTTGGCGGGGCGACCTCCTTAGTTGACCTCAACACAATGCGGCCGGTCTTGAGTCAGAACCCCAATCGCAAAAAAGTCCTGTTTGTCACCTCCGAATTCGCCGACCTGGTGAAGACCGGTGGCTTGGGCGATGTGTCCGCGGCCCTGCCCCGTGCCATGGCCCACTTGCACGATGTGCGGGTGTTGATCCCGGGTTATCCGCAGGTAATGGAGAGTGACAACCCGATCCATATCATCGGTGAGCTGGGTGGCCACGCCGCGCTGCCACCGTGCAAGATCGGGCGCATGGACCTCAAGGATGGCCTGGTCATCTACGTGCTGATCTGCCCCGAGCTCTACGAGCGTGAAGGCACGCCCTACGGCGCCAATAACGGTCGCGACTGGCCGGACAACCATATTCGTTTCGCCCGCCTGGGTCTGGCCGCCGCCGATATGGCCGCCAACCTCGCGCAGATCCACTGGTGCCCTGACCTGGTGCACGCCCATGACTGGCCAGCCGGCCTCGCGCCGGCCTACATGCACTGGCGCGGGTCACGCACGCCGACCCTGTTTACCATTCATAACCTGGCGTATCAGGGGGTCGTGAGCCTGGCGTCGACCCCGGAACTGGGGATTCCGCCCCATGCCCTGCAACAGGAAGGCATGGAGTTTTACGGCAAAATGTCGTTCCTCAAGGCGGGCATGGCGTACTCCAGCCATATCACCACTGTGAGCGCGACCTATGCGCAGGAAATCACCACCCCCGAATTCGGCTGCGGCCTTGACGGCTTCTTGGCCAGCAAGACCCAGCAAGGTTTGCTCAGTGGCATTCCCAACGGGATAGACGAAAGCTGGGAAACCTCCACCGACACCCACCTGACCCACAACTTCAATATTGGCGACTGGGAAGGCAAGGCCATCAACGCCGCCCACGTGCGCCACCTGTTCGGCCTGCACGACTCCACCGGCCCGCTGTTCGCCGTGGTCTCACGCCTGGTCTATCAGAAAGGCCTGGACCTCACCGAAGCCGTTGCCAGCTTTATCGTCGAGAACGGCGGCCAGATCGCCATTATCGGGCGCGGCGAGCCGGAAGAAGAACAGGCCATGCGCGAACTGGCCCTGCGCTTCCCCGGACAGGTAGGGGTGCGTATCGGCTTTAACGAAACCGACGCTCGCCGCATGTTCGCCGGCAGCGACTTCCTGCTGATGCCGTCGCGTTATGAACCCTGCGGTCTGAGCCAGATGTACGCCCAGCGCTTCGGCTCACTGCCGGTGGCGCGCAATACCGGCGGCCTGGCAGACACCATCGAAGACGGCGTGACCGGCTTCCTGTTCAACGAGTCCACGGTGGTCAGCTACGAAGCGGCCCTGGCGCGCGCCTTCAAAGTGTTTGCCTACCCTGGCTTGCTCAACGCCATGCGCAGCCGTGCCATGACCCAACCGTTCAACTGGTGCCAGGCGGTGGAACCCTACGCCGAACTCTACGAGCAACTGGTGGCCAAGGCCCAGGGGAAGTCGGCTAAATAATCAAGGGAGGTCTTCACAGATGCCCTCACGGACTCTGGAAACCTGGCCCCACGGCGCAATCATGCTGGACGCACAACACACGCGTTTTGCCTTGTGGGCGCCAGACGCGTTTTATGTCAGCGTCGAATTCAAAGACGCAAAGTCCATCGCCATGTTGCCCCAGGCAGAGGGCTGGTTCGAAGTTGACATCAAGTGCCCGGCAGGCACTTGCTATCGCTACAACATCGACGGTGAAACCGACGTTCCCGACCCGGCGTCCAGGGCTCAAGCCTCGGACGTCCATGGTTGGAGCCGGGTCGTCGACCCGTTGGCCTACCCCTGGCGCAATAGCCAGTGGCAAGGTCGGCCCTGGCATGAGGCGGTAATTTATGAACTGCATGTCGGCGCACTGGGCGGCTATGCGGGCGTTGAAAAACACCTGCCACGCCTGGCCGAACTGGGCATCACCGCCCTCGAACTGATGCCGTTGGCGCAATACCCCGGCGAGCGTAATTGGGGCTACGACGGTGTGCTGCCCTATGCACCGCAGGCTTCCTACGGCCCCCCCGAACAACTCAAGCACCTGATCGACAGCGCCCATGAACACGGGCTGGCCGTGATCCTCGATGTGGTCTACAACCACTTCGGCCCGGACGGTAACTATTTGGGCCAATACGCCAAGGGCTTTTTCCAGGAAGACCTACATACGCCCTGGGGCGCGGGCATTGATTTTGATCGCAGGGAAGTCCGCGACTTCTTCTTGGATAACGCGCTGATGTGGCTGCTGGAGTACCGCTTCGATGGCCTGCGCCTGGACGCCGTGCACGCCATCGACAACCCCGGTTTTTTGAAGGAGTTGGCGCAACGGGTACGCCAACACATCGATATCGGCCGACACACCTGGCTGGTGCTGGAAAACGAGCACAACCAGGCCAATCTGCTGGAGCACGATTTCGATGCCCAGTGGAACGACGACGGCCATAACGCTTTGCATGTCTTGCTGACGGGCGAAACCGACGCCTATTACCGTGACTTCGCCCATGACACCACCGCCAAACTGGCCCGCTGCCTGAGTGAAGGTTTTATCTACCAAGGCCAGGCCACACGCCACGGCACTGCGCGCGGCGAACCCAGCGGGCACCTGCCGCCCAGCGCCTTCGTGCTGTTTTTGCAGAACCATGACCAGATCGGCAATCGCGCCTTGGGAGAACGCCTGCACCAGCTGTGTTCGCCGCAAGCCTTGAAAGCAGCCACCACGTTATTGCTGCTATCGCCGATGATTCCGCTGATGTTCATGGGCGATGAGGTCAACGCCAATGAGCCGTTCCTGTTTTTCACCGATCACCACGGCGAGCTGGCTGAAGCCGTGCGTGAAGGCCGGCGCAATGAGTTTTCCGAGTTTGCCGCCTTTGATGACCCCGAGCAGCGTGAGCTGATCCCCGATCCCAACGCCCTGTCGACTTTCCTGCACTCGACACCTTCATTTATCGAGAACGAACACACTCAGCTCTACCGCCAACTGCTGAGCCTGCGTCACCAACAGATCGTGCCCCACTTGCCCGGTTGCGTGGCCTTGGGCGCGCAGGTGCTGGCCGACGCTGCCATCAGCGCACGCTGGCGACTGGGCAACGGCAACTTGCTGCAAATCGACCTCAACCTCAGCACCCAGCCCGTCGATCACGCTGCGCCCCACGCCTGTCTTTTCGAAACGCCAGCCAGCCAGGGCGCGCACTTGGCCCCCTACAGCGCCCGCGTCTTCCTAACCCCTGTTGGAGAGCACCCTTGAGCGAAGCGAACCTGGAAATCCTCGCCAGCCGCGCGGGCCTGGCCGTCGATTGGATCGATGCCAACGGCCGCCCGCAACATGTGAAACCTGACGCCCTGCGCGCCGTGCTCAAAGGTTTGGGACATCCGGCCGACACCGATGCCGAAATCGACGCCAGCCTGCTGGAGCTTGAGCAGGTGCAACAAGACAAACACCTGCCCCCACTGATGACCGTCGACAGCGGCGCGGGTCTCGACCTGGCGCGTTACTTCACCCCAGACACCGCCTGCCGCGTCAACCTGGAACACGGTGAAACCCTGGAATTGCGCCTCGACGGTAACGCCGTATTGCCTGGCGTCATCGCCTTGGGTTACCACCAGGTGCACATTGCCGACCAGACCTTCACCCTGGCCGTCGCCCCCACCCACTGCTACAGCGTGGCCGAAGCGGTGAACAGCCACCCTGCCCGCGCCTGGGGCCTGAGTGCCCAGCTGTATGGGCTGCGCCGTCTGGGTGATGGCGGCTTCGGCGACACCCAGGCCCTGGAGCACCTAGCCCGTTCCGCCGCCGAGCGCGGTGCCGATGCCCTGGCGATCAGTCCGATGCACGCCATGTTCAGCGCCGACACTGAGCGCTACAGCCCATATTCACCGTCCAGCCGTCTGTTTCTCAACAGCCTGTATGCCTCGCCGGCGTGCATCCTGGGCGAACGCGAAGTGCACAGCGCCATCGAAGCCGCCGGGCTGGCGGACGAACTGCACACCCTCGAACAACTGACCCTGATCGACTGGCCAGCCGCCGCCAAGGCCAAGCAGCGTCTGTTGCGCACCCTGTATGAAGGCTTCCGCCACGGCGAGCACCCGCAACAGGCCGATTTCTTGAGTTTCCGACAAGCCGGCGGCGAAGCCCTGGAAAACCACTGCCGCTTCGAAGCCGTACAAGCCGCACGTGCCGCTGCCGGGGAAGACCTCGATTGGCGGCACTGGCCACAAGACTGGCGCACACCGCAGAGCCCAGCCCTGACGCAATTTGCCGAAGACCACCGTGACGAGATCGGCTATTTCGCCTTCTGCCAATGGCTGATCGCCCGCAGCCTGGAGCGTGCACAGCAAGCCGCGCGTGGCAGCGGCATGGGCGTCGGCCTGATCGCCGACCTGGCCGTGGGCGCCGATGGCGGCGGCAGCCAGGCGTGGAGCCGTCAGGACGAGTTGCTGGCCGACCTCACGGTGGGAGCGCCACCGGACATCCTCAACCGCGCCGGTCAAGGCTGGGGGATCTCCGCGTTCTCGCCGGAGGGCCTCAAGCGCAACGGCTTTCGCGCCTTCATCGAAATGCTGCGGGCCAACTTCGCCCATGCTGGCGGCCTGCGCATCGACCATGTGATGGGCCTGCAGCGCCTATGGGTCATCCCCAACGGCGCGTCGCCCCGTGAAGGGGCTTACCTGTATTACCCGGTGGACGACCTGCTGCGCCTGTTGACCCTGGAATCCCACCGTCACCAGGCCATCGTGCTGGGTGAAGACCTCGGCACCGTGCCCGACGGCCTGCGCGAAAAGCTCATCGGCCGCTCGATCCTCGGCATGCGGGTGTTGCTGTTCGAGCAAAACCATGAGGGCCAGTTCAAACCGATCCTCGACTGGCCGGACAATGCCCTGGCAACCACCAGCACCCACGACTTGCCCACCCTCAACGGTTGGTGGCACAGCCGCGATATCGAATGGAACATCCAGCTGGGCCTGATCGACGCGCCCACCGTGGAGCAATGGAGCGAACACCGCCTGCGCGAACGCCAGGCACTGCGTCAGGCCCTGAGCCAGGACCCGCAGAACTTCGTCGATGAGATCCGCAATGACACCGATCACATGATCGATGCCAGTGTGCGATACCTTGGCCACACGCACGCGCCGTTGGTGCTGCTGCCCCTGGAGGACGCGTTGGGCATGGAAGAACAAGCCAACCTGCCCGGCACTATCGACACCCACCCCAATTGGCGCCGCCGCCTGCCGGGTGAGGCGTCCAGCCTGCTCGACAATGCGGGCGCCGCCCGCCGCCTCGAATTGCTCGCCGTTGCGCGCAACCAAGCCTTCGAGCGTGACCGGTGAACGTGTCGCCTCTACGCGCCACCCAGCGCCTGCAATTTCATAAAGGTTTCACCCTGGACGAGGCGGTGCCACTGGTACCGTACTTCGACCGACTCGGCATCAGTCACCTGTATGCCTCGCCGCTGCTCAGCGCCCGTGCCGGCTCCATGCACGGCTACGATGTGGTCGACCCCACCCGGATCAACCCAGAGCTGGGCGGCGAACCAGCGCTACGTCGCCTGGTTGCCGCCTTGCGTGAGCACGACATGGGGTTGATCCTGGATATCGTCTCCAACCACATGGCCGTGGGCGGTGCCGACAACCCCTGGTGGCTGGACGTGCTGGAGTGGGGCCGCCTGAGTCCCTACAGCGAGTTCTTCGATATCCAATGGCATTCCCCCGACCCACTGCTCAAAGGCCAGCTATTGATGCCCTTTCTCGGCAGTGACTATGGCGAAGCGCTGCAAAGCGGCGCGCTGACGCTGCAGTTCGACGCTGAACACGGCGCGTTCTACGTCGAGCATTACGAACATCGCTTTCCGATCTGCCCGAAGGACTACGCGGTGATTCTCGGCACCGAAGCATCACTCAAGCCACTGGCAGACCGATTCAGCGCCCTCGCCTATCAGGACGATGCCTACATCGAAGCGAGCTGGCTGAAACACGCGCTGGCCGAACGGGCGACGGAAGTGTTGCCGGCCATCAAGCGGCGGCTCACGGCGTTCGACGGGCGTACGCCGGAAGGTTTCCCGCGACTGCATCAATTGCTTGAACAACAGGCCTATCGTCTGGCCAGTTGGCGTACCGCCGCCGACGACATCAACTGGCGGCGCTTCTTCGACGTCAACGAACTGGGCGGCCTGCGCGTCGAGCGCAGCGCCGTGTTCGAAGCCACCCACGCCAAGATCTTCGAACTGATCAGCGCGGGCCTGGTCGACGGTTTACGCGTCGACCATATCGACGGGCTCGCCGACCCGCGTGGCTACTGCCGCAAGCTGCGCCGCCGAGTGAATGCGCTGGTGCCCGGGCGACATGTGCCGATCTTCGTGGAAAAGATTCTCGGTGAGGGGGAAACCCTGCGTGAAGACTGGCAAGTGGACGGCACCACCGGCTACGAATTCATGAACCAACTATCGCTGCTGCAACACGACCCGCAGGGCTTCGAAGCGCTGGCTGAATTGTGGATGCACCACAGCGAGCGTCCCTCGGCGTTTATCGAAGAGGCGTGGCTGGCCCGCCAACAGATTCTCAACGGTTCCCTGGCCGGGGACTTTGAAAGCGTCGCCCAGGCGCTGCTGCAAGTGGCCCGTGATGATGTGATGACGCGGGACCTGACCTTGGGCGCCATCCGCCGCGCCTTGCAGGCGCTGATCGTGCACTTCCCGGTGTACCGCACCTATATCGGCGCCTTGGGCCGCAGCCCTGCCGACGAGCGTGTTTTCCAACAGGCTTTGAGCGGTGCCCGCAACATTCTGGGCGAAGGCGACTGGCCGGTGCTCGAACACCTGCAAGCATGGCTGGGCGGCCAGCCCTGGCGTCAGCGCCCGGTGGGCCGCGAGCGCAAGATCCTCAAGCATGCCTGTGTGCGCTTCCAGCAACTGACCTCCCCGGCCGCGGCCAAGGCCGTGGAAGACACGGCGTTTTATCGATCGGCGGTGTTGTTGTCGCGCAATGACGTGGGTTTCAGCACCGAGCAGTTCAGCGCTCCGCTGGCCGACTTCCATGCCGTCAACCAACAGCGCTTGTGGACGTTCCCCGACAACCTGCTGGCCACCGCCACCCACGACCATAAACGCGGTGAAGACAGCCGTGCACGCCTGGCAGTGCTCAGTGAGTGCGCGCCGTGGTATGCCGAGCAGGTGGAACACTGGCGCGCCCTGGCCGTGCAATTGCGCGACGCTACACATTGCCCCTCGGCCGGCGATGAACTGATCCTCTACCAAGTGCTGTTGGGCAGTTGGCCACTGGAGACCAACCCCGACCTTGAGGGCTACCAACATCGACTCTGGCAATGGCAGCAGAAAGCCCTGCGCGAGGCCAAGTTGCAGAGCAGTTGGAGCGCCCCCAATGAAGCCTATGAAAAAGGTGTCGACGCCTTCCTCCAGCGCCTGCTGCTCAGTGATGAAGGTCGCCCGTTACGCAACGCTCTCGGTGCCGCCGTCCAGGTAATCGCCCCTGCCGGCGCGCTGAATGGGCTGGCGCAAACCTTGCTTCGCCTCACCGTGCCGGGCGTGCCGGACCTGTACCAGGGTGATGAATTCTGGGACTTCAGCCTGGTGGACCCGGATAACCGTCGCCCGGTGGATTTCAACGCACGGCAACGGGCGCTCGATACACCACCGGACATCGGCGAACAGTTGTCCAACTGGCGCGACGGGCGTATCAAACAGGCGTTGATTACTCAGGTACTGGCCTTGCGCAAGGCCCACCCTGACGTATTCAGCCGAGGCAGCTACACACCTGTGGAGGTCGAGGGTGCCTATGCCGAACACGTGGTTGCGTTCTGCCGCGAACATCAAGGCAAACGCGTACTGGTGGTGGTGCCACGCTGGCCCCATCGCCTGCTTGAAAACAGTGAGCGGCCGCACATCCCTGCGCAGGTTTGGGGCGATACGCGGGTAAGACTACCGTTCACTGGCACAACACAAAACTGGAAGGGACTTTTTCAAACAGGCGCAGTCACACCCAACAAGGAGCTGTTGATCAGCACTGCCCTGGGGAGATTCCCGATCAATGTCTTTATCAATCCTGATGATCAAGAAAGCTGAATATTTTCTGCGAGGAGCATTGTGATGAGTACTGAAGACAAACGTATTCGTGAATTGGCGCATCAGATCTGGGAATCCGAAGGCAAGCCTCACGGCCAGGACACCCGCCATTGGGAGATGGCCCGCAAGCTGGCTGAGGCCGAGGCGTTGACCCCGAGCAAACCCAAGCCTGCGGCCAAGCCGAAAACCGCACCCAAGGCAGCGGCCAAGGCCAAGCCTGCGGCGGCCCCGAAGCCCGCCGCCGAGAAAAAGCCCAAGGCCCCACGCAAACCTTCCAGCTGACTCGGCCCCCTGTGGGAGCTGGCTTGCCTGCGATAGCGGTGGCTCAGTCAACATTTTCAGTGACTGACACACTGCAATCGCAGGCAAGCCAGCTCCCCCATAAGCCGTGGCATTCCAACCCCGTTTTTAACTGACGCTCAGTCGGAACGGACGCACTCGGCCCGAATAAACCTTTTGCAGGAGCAATTTTCTGATGAGTCCATCCGACAAACCCGAACCGTCAGCCACCACCGAACCTTCGCGCATTCGTGAAGGCTTACCCTTCCCGCTCGGCGCCACCTGGGATGGCCTGGGCGTGAACTTCGCACTGTTCTCGGCCAACGCCACCAAGGTGGAGCTGTGCCTGTTCGACGATACCGGTGAGGTGGAGCTGGAACGCATCGAGTTGCCCGAATACACCGACGAAACCTTCCACGGCTACCTGCCCGACGCCCACCCCGGGCTGATCTACGGCTACCGCGTGTACGGTGCATATGACCCGGCCAATGGTCACCGCTTCAACCACAACAAATTGTTGATCGACCCTTACGCCAAACAGCTGGTGGGCAAACTCAAATGGTCCGAGGCGCTGTTTGGCTACACCATCGGCCACCCCGACGATGACCTCAGCTTTGACGAACGCGACAGCGCGCCCTTCGTACCCAAGTGCAAGGTGATCGATCCGGCGCACACCTGGGGCAACGACCAGCCAGTGCGTGTGCCATGGGACCGCACGATCATTTACGAAACCCACCTGCGCGGCATCAGCATGCGCCACCCTTCCGTGAGCGAAGCGGTGCGCGGCACCTGCGCCGGCTTGATGGACGATGACGTGCTCAAGCACATCCGCCAATTGGGCGTGTCCTCGGTAGAGCTGCTGCCGGTGCATGCCTTCGTCAACGACCAGCACTTGCTGCAAAAAGGCATGACCAACTATTGGGGCTACAACAGCATCGCGTTCTTTGCCCCTGACCCGCGCTACCTGGCCAGTGGCAAGATCGCCGAGTTCAAGGAAATGGTCGCGCACCTGCACGAGCAAAAGCTGGAGGTGATCCTGGACGTGGTCTACAACCACACCGCCGAAGGCAACGAACGCGGCCCGACCCTGTCCATGCGCGGTATCGACAACGCTTCCTACTACCGGCTGGTGCCCGACGACAAGCGCTTCTACATCAACGACTCCGGCACCGGCAACACCCTGGACCTGAGCCACCCGTGTGTGCTGCAGATGGTCACCGACTCCCTGCGCTACTGGGCCAACGAAATGCACGTCGATGGTTTCCGCTTCGACTTGGCAACGATCCTCGGGCGCTACCGCGATGGCTTCGACGAACGCCACAGCTTCCTCGTCGCCTGCCGCCAAGACCCGGTACTGCGCCAATTGAAACTGATCGCCGAACCCTGGGACTGCGGCCCCGGCGGTTATCAGGTGGGCAACTTCCCGCCAGGCTGGGTGGAGTGGAACGACCGCTTCCGCGATACGGTGCGGGCGTTCTGGAAAGGGGATGATGGCCAGTTGGCGGATTTCGCCGGGCGCATGACTGCTTCAGGCGAGATGTTCAACCATCGCGGGCGTCGACCCTATAGCTCGGTGAATTTCGTCACCGCCCATGACGGTTTCACCCTGCACGACCTGGTCTCTTACAACGACAAGCACAACGAAGCCAACGACGAGAACAACCAGGACGGCAGCAACAACAACCTGTCGTGGAACCATGGTGTCGAAGGCCCCACCGACGACCCGGCAATCAACGCACTGCGTCTGCGCCAGATGCGCAACTTCTTCGCCACCCTGCTGTTGGCCCAGGGCACACCGATGATCGTGGCCGGCGACGAGTTTGCCCGTACCCAGCACGGCAACAACAACGCCTATTGCCAGGACAGTGAAATCGGCTGGGTCAACTGGGACCTGGACGATGACGGCAAGTCGCTGCTCAAGTTCGTCAAACGCCTGATCAAACTGCGCCTGGCCTACCCGATCCTGCGCCGTGGTCGCTTCCTGGTGGGCGACTACAACGAAGCTATCGGCGTGAAAGACGTCACCTGGCTGGCGCCGGACGGCAAAGAGATGAGCACTGAACAGTGGCAGGACAGCCACGGACGCTGCCTGGGCATGCTCATGGATGGCCGCGCCCAGGAAACCGGGATTCGTCGCCCGGGCGCCGACGCCACCTTGCTGCTGGTGGTCAATGCGCACCACGACACGGTCAATTTCCGTCTACCACCGGTGCCTGAAGGTGAGTTCTGGACGTGCCTGCTCGATACCAATCAAACCGCTGTACATGGCCAGGAACGCTTCGATTTCGAGCATGAATACGCGGTGACCGGCCGCTCATTGTTGTTGTTCGAACTACAGCGCGACGGCGAGGTGTGACGGGGTTTTGCATCATTCCTTGATGAGGTTTCGTAAAAAACCGACATTACAAAATGTAAAAGCGAGAATTCCTTGTCTATGCTCATAACGCCTTGCACAGCATTCCAGGGTTGGAACGCCGCGCACTCACCGCAGCGGAGCCTGAGGTGAATAAAAAAGAGTCGTCCCGTCAACGGAGTACGACCCCCGCATCAACCGACAAGGATGTGCCCCCCATGAAACCTGCCTCCTTAAGCGAAGGCCGCCGCGGCCCCACGCAAATCTGGAACAGTGTGCCGCAGCTGGCGCAAACCCCCGTTATCACATTGAATTCACTGGTGCCGCCCGGCGCACGCGTGGTGGTGATTGCTCCCCACCCGGGCGATGAAGTGCTGGCCTGCGGCGGTTTGCTGCAACTGCTCAGTACTCGCGAACACCCACTGCAATTGATCTCTATGACCGATGGCAGCGCCAGCCATCCCGGCTCAAACGTGTGGCCGGCCAGCCGCCTGAGTGTGGTGCGCCCCCAGGAAAGCGTCGAAGCCTTGCGTCGCCTGGGCATGCCGTTGCACAGCCTGAAGTGGATTCGCGGCGGATTTCGCGACAACGCCTTGGCCGCTCGGGAGCAGCCGATGAGCCAATTCATCGCCCGCTACCTGCAGCCCGGCGACGTGGTGTTTACCACTTGGCGCAACGACGGCAATGACGACCACGATGCCGTCGGCCGCGCCACTGCCAAAGCGTGCAGCCTGGTAGGCGCGCAGTTGTATGAAATGCCCATCTGGGCCTGGCATTGGCCGACTCGTGAAGGTGCGCTGATTCCCTGGCAACGCGCACGCAAGGTGCGCCTGGACAGCTGGTGCGTGGCGCGCAAACTGCACGCTGCCCACGCCTACGCCAGCCAATTGGCCGGCGACCCGCAAATCGGTCTGGCGCCGATGATGGCCCAGGAGTTGCTGGAGCGAATGCGCGAGCCTTATGAGGTCGTGTTTGTCTAGCCAGCCGCCGATCAGGCTGGCACGCCAAGGATAATGTGCGACGCCTTGATCACCGCCGTGGCGTTCACACCCGGGGCCAGGCCCAATTCAGCCACGGCGTCGCGGGTGACGATGGAGTAAACCTTGGCGCCACCGACCAACTCGATCACCACCTCGGCATTGACCGCACCGTCGTTGACGCTCAACACCTTGCCTTCCAGGCAGTTGCGCGCCGACAGGCGAATGTCGCTGGATTCTGTCATCAACATCACCCATGGCGCCTTGACCAGCGCCACAGCTTCTTTGCCCACGGCGATGCCCAGGTTGCGCACACTCTCCATGGTCACCACCGCCACCAATTGCTCGCCACCGGGCAAGGTCAGCACCACCTCGGCATTGACGGCACCGTCCTGGACTTGGCTGACTTGACCTTTGAATACGTTACGGGCACTGACTTTCATGGAGAGGGTCCTTTTTTTGACTTATAGGTTAGGAAACGCCGGGCATGATTAAACGTAGCGGTGTGTAAAAACAACTATAGCGAGAGTGCGTTGATGACACAGCTGGCATAATCGCCCTCAGTTTATATCGGGGCCGAATCAATGAGCACAGAGCGTTACGACCAACTGGCGATCTTCTCGGTTGTGGCCCAGGAACGCAGCTTCACCCGTGCGGCGGCGAAGCTCGGCATGTCACAACCGGCGTTGAGCCGGGCCATGCGCCAGTTGGAAGAGCGCCTGGGTGTACGGTTGCTGGCCCGCACTACTCGCAGCGTGTCGGCGACCGAAGCCGGAGAGCATCTGTTGCGAGTCATCGCGCCCCGGTTCGAAGAAATCGACAGCGAACTGGCCCGGCTCAGCGAATACCGCGACAAGCCGATGGGCAAACTGCGCATCACCGCCGGAGAACACTCGGCGATCAGCGTACTGCAACCGGTGCTCGCCAAACTGCTGCCGGACAACCCCGACCTCAGTATCGAGATCATCGTCGACTACGGTTTCACCGATATTGTCGCCCAAGGCTTCGATGCCGGCGTGCGCCTGGGTGAGCAAGTGGCCAAGGATATGATCGCCATGCCCATCGGCCCCGATATGCGCATGGCGGTGGTGGGTTCACCCGCGTACTTCGCCCGCCACCCGATACCGTTGATCCCCAACGACCTGATGGCGCACAACTGCATCACCCTGCGCATGCCCACCCATGGCGGGCTTTATGTGTGGGAGTTCGAAAAGAACGGGCAGGAACTCAACGTACGCGTCGAAGGGCAACTGGTGTTCAACACTATCGCCATGCGCCTGGAAGCTACGTTGCAAGGCTTGGGCCTGGCCTATATGCCCGAAGACCTGGTGCACGAGCATGTGGCGCAAGGGAGGCTGATTCGGGTGTTGGAGGACTGGTGCGAACCCTTCTCTGGCTACCACCTTTACTACCCGAGCCGCCGCCAAAGCTCGCCGGCCTTCACCTTGTTGCGCGAGACCCTGCGCTATCGTGGCTAGCCACGTGTTGATCCAGCGCTGTACCTGTACGCTCGGCCGCCTGGGCCTGGCCGTGATCCAGCAGCAACTGCGCCAGCTCACGCAATTGCGCAACACTTAAACCCACCCGCAGGCTGGCCGCCACATGAGAGCGCAATTGCGCTTCCACACCCGGCGTAACCGCGAGCGCAGCGACCGTCGCCAGTTCGCGGCTCTGCCAATCGAGGTTATCCCGAGCAAAGATGTCGCCGAACAAATGGCTTTGCAGGTATTGGTTGATCACCGGGGCAAAGTCGAACAACGGCCCCTGTACAGGAGCGCCAGCGATTTGCGTCTGGTTGGCCTTGCCCAAGGCCAGTAACGCATCACCGGAAGGAATGGCTTTGCTCGGCTCGCGACCAGGATCGTCCTGAATCCCCTGCTCCTTGCGCGCCTGCACCACGCTCATCAACTCACTCAACGCATTGAGGCTGCGCGGAAAGCCAACATAGGCGTAGAGCTGCACCAGGATTTCCTTGGCCTCACTGATCGACAGCCCTGCATCCAAGCCCTGATTCAACGCCACATTGAGCGCGGCCAGATCACTCGTGGCCATCGACGCCGCAATCAACGGGATGGCCTGCTGCTTGGCCGACAGTGCCTCGGCGGCCTTTACCGACGATGGCGCGGCGTACTCAGCTTCCGTGACCTTCTCCAGCCACTCCACATTTTTGCCATCCACACTGCCGGTCACCGCCAGATGGGTCATGGCACTGTTCGGCGCCGCCCCGTGCCAATGCTTCACACCTGGCGGGCAGACGATGACATCCCCCGGCAGAATCTGCTGCACCGGCTTGCCCCACTCCTGGGTCAGCCCGACACCCGACACCACCACCAACCGCTGCCCCGCCGGGTGCGTGTGCCACGCCGAACGCGCGCCTGGCTCAAAGCTGACATACGCGCCCGACGCGTTGACCTCGTCGGAGGCCGGGAACAGCGGGTCCACCCGCACCTGTCCGGTGAAATACGCGTCCGGCCCAGTCATGGAGGCTTGGGTGGTTGCACGGCGGATCTGCTGGGCCTCGTGGGTGGTTTCAACGCCAGCGGCAAGCGGTGTGGTCGCGCACATGGCGATACCGATCAGGGTATTTTTCATGGTGATGCCCTCGGTCAAAGTGTTCTGCCGTAGAACGCAGTCAGCTGGTCAATGGCACTGTTCACATAGGCTGGTACCCAATACGTCTCGATATGCGTGGCGCCATCGATCTTGAACAACTGCTTATCCTGCGTGCCCGTGGCCTTGGCGAACGCCTGCTCGGTCATGTAGAGGCTGTCGGCCTTACTGCCGGCGATCATCAAAAGAGGCTTGTCGATCAACTCGATCTGGTCGGTGGCATCAAAACTCATCAAATCCAGCAAGCTGCTCAAGGTGTACTTGAAGGTCGAATTCGGGTGCGCATGGGTCTTGCCGTAATACTCAAAACCCTGGCGATACAGATCGAATGGCAGTTGGGCGACCTGCTCGTCAGTCAACTTGACGTCGCCGGTATACACTACCGCCCCGCCAGCGGCCTCTTGCGCCCGGGCTTGGGATGCCTGTTGCAAACGCTCCTGGATAGTCGCCACCTGCGAGTCGCGAAAGCCATTGCGTCGTACCAGCCCCGAATTGAACATGCTCACCGTCGCAATCGACTGAAAGCGCTTGTCTGTACGCGCCGCCGCCAATGAATAACCGCCGCCGCCGCAAATCCCCAACAGGCCCAAACGCGAACTGTCGGCACCGGGATAGCCGGCGATAAAGTCCGCCATGCCATGAATATCCTCAATACGGTTCGCCGGCTTATCCACATTACGCGGCTCACCGCCGCTGCCCCCCTGATACGCCGCATCCGCCGTAATCGTGATGTAACCCTGGCCGGCCAGACGCTGCGCATACAGCCCCGCCACTTGCTCCTTAACCCCGCCGTTGGGATGGGCCACCACGATGACCGGGTACTGCTTGGTCGCGTCGTAATGGGCTGGGGTGTAGACGTTGGCGGCGATGTCGAGACCGTTGAGTCTGTAGGTCACGGGATGGATGTTGACCTGGCCGGGCACGTTTTTGGTCAGGGCGTCGGCGTAGGTCAGGGTGAAGGGATTTTGTTGGGAGTCGGCGGCTTTGAGCTCGACGGAGGACATGCCGATCATGGCGGCCATGAAGGTGGCCTTAAGTGGGGTTCGCATGGGGTAGGTGCTCCCTGGCAGGTAGGTTTTTAAGGGCAGGGAGCACGGTAGCTTTTGGGGATTGATTGATAAATGGGTTGAATCGGATAGGAGTTATATCAAGGATGCATAAGTCGGAAAGGAGCTCTAGACAGCCGAAATCGGTAAAAGGCGCGCGTTTGAAGGTGTCTAGGAAACAGGGGGATGCATACCGCGAGGGTCATCGGTGCGCTGAGATGTCCGAATTGTGAAGCAAGTCATACCTTGGACTGAACGGCATCGATTTATTTGTGGGCTTCGTTTCTATGGTCTAGATAGAACTACACCGCTGAGTTTTCCAAATTATTAGAACAACAATAGATGAGAAGAAAACTATGCATCGTGTACTGCGCACAGGGAAAAACCATCTGCTTCAGGTGGGAGCGCTGTCTCTTTTAAGTGTGGCATTACAACAAGCACAAGCAGCTTGTGTGCTCACTCCCGGCCCCGGCGTCGACGCTTACGTCTGCGACAGCGGTAGCAGCGCCACGGGGCTCACCGACCTGGTGGGCAACAATACGCTAACCTTGCCAGCCGGCGGCACCGGCACCATCAACGGTAATATCCTCACCGGGCCTGGCGCCGACTTCGTCGACATGAACTCCGGGCGCATCGTCGGCAGTGTCACTCAGGGCGACGGCGCCGACCGTTTCCGTATCAGTGCAGGTACGGTCATGGGGGCGGTATCCCAGGGCAATGGCATTGATGACTTTGTCATGAGCGGCGGGCAAATTCAGTCCCTTGCCCAAGGCGATGGCCGCGATACCTTTCTGATGACTGGCGGCACCATCGTCGGCGCCTTTGAAGACGGCGACGTGGCGCAGCAAACGGGTGGCACCATCGGCCGGGTCGACATGAAGCTCGACAAAAACATCTACCTCATGTCTGGCGGCACGATCCTTGGCAATCTCGTCACCGGCTTTGACACTGACAGGATTGAAATCTCCGGGGGCACCATTGGCGGCAATATCAGCACCAGTGGCGGCGATGACAGCATCACCGTCAGCGGTGGCGTGATCAACGGCGAGATCCGCGCCAGCGTCGGCAACGACACGTTCAATTGGCTCAATGGCGGCCAGATCAAATCGGCAGTACTGATGGGCGACGGCAATGACACGGCATTGCTCAGTGGCCTGAGCGAAAGCCTGTTGAGCGCCACCCCGTCCATCGACGGCGGCCTGGGCAATGACCAACTGACCTTCGACAACACCACGTCCGGCACGGCCTCCCGATACATTGGTTGGGAGACGGTCAACCTCAACAACCATTCACGCTTCGACCTCGCGAGTGATTTTTTCCTCGGCGACAGTGCCAGCAACACCGGAACATTTTCCATCGACAACACCAGCGTACTGGCCGTGACCCAAGGCAGTATCCGGCCCTACACTGCCGGTCAGTCGGTCACGCTCAACAATGCCGGGACCATCGACATGACCTCCGGCAGCAACAGCGCTACTGACTCACTGACGGTGCATGGCAACTACGTCGGCAACAACGGCCAGTTGTGGCTGCAAACCGTGCTGGGTGACGACAGTTCGGCCAGCGATAAGCTGGTGGTTTCGAACGGCACCATCAGCGGCAACACTCAATTGGCGGTGAGCAATCTCGGCGGCCTGGGCGGTCTGACGCTCAACAACGGTATCGAAGTGGTGCAGGCGCTCAACGGTGCGGTGAGCACAAGCGACGCCTTTGCCCTGAAAGGTTCGGTGTCGGCCGGGGCCTATCAGTACTACCTGTTCAAGGGTGGCGTGACGGCCGGTTCGGAAAACAACTGGTACCTGCGCTCCTCCGTGATCGCGGTACAACCACCCGTGGTGCCACCGCCTCCACCGGTACCGCCAGTCGTGGTGCCCGTACCGCCGATTCCACCCGTGCCGCCAGTGGTCGCCCCGGATGAGCCGCCGGTCGAGCCGCCAACACCGCAACCCGTCGCCCCCGTCGAGCCCCCTGCTCCACCGCCGACCCAGGTCCCCGCCGAAGTATCGCCGGAGCCTGCCGTCACCACGCCGCCATTGCCGACAGCGGTTGCAGGTGCCGACCCGATTCCACTGTATCGCCTGGAAGTACCGGTGTATTCGGTGGTAGTGCCCGCTGCGCAGTTGATGACCCTGCAAGCGCTGGGCACCTTCCATGACCGCCAGGGCGAACAAAGCCTGCTGAGCGAAACCGGCGCAGTGCCGGCCGGCTGGGGCCGCGCGTATGGGAGTGATTTCAACAAGAGTTGGACCGGCACGGTGTCGCCAAGCTTCGACGGCACAGTCAAAGGCTATCAGGTGGGCCATGACCTCTACGCCTCTGAAACCAACGGTGGGCAGATCCAGCGCTTCGGCTTGTTTGTCGGTCAGAGCCAACTGCGGGGCGATGTCAAAGGCTTTGCCGAGGGCTTCCAGGATCGCCGCTCCGGCCGGGTCAAACTCGACGGTGACAACTTCGGTGCCTACTGGACCCTCACCGATCCCAAAATAGGCTGGTATGTGGACCTGGTAGCCATGGGCACGCGCCTGGAGGGTGATAACAAATCCGACCGTGGGGTGAAGATGGACAGCAAGGGGCACGCATTGGCGTTGTCTGCCGAAGCCGGCTATCCGATTGCGCTCTCCGAACATTGGGTGGTGGAGCCGCAGGTGCAGGTGATCAACCAGCAGATCGACATGGACAGCCAGAACGACGGAATTTCCAAGGTCTCATTTGACTCCCAGGACTACTGGACCGGTCGCCTGGGTGCGCGCTTGAAGGGGCGTTACCTGGTGCAGAACACGCCGATCGAACCGTACCTGCGGGCCAATGCCTGGCGCACCTTCGGCGGCAGTGACACGGTGACCTACGATGACGTTGACCGGATCAAGAGTAAACATAAGTCCTCCTCTGCTGACCTTGGAGTGGGCGTGGTCGCACGCTTGTCGCCTACAATCAGTGTGTATATGGCGGCGGACTACAACACCAACCTCGACGCCAATGAGCTAGAAGGTGTCAGCGGCAACCTCGGCCTGAGGGTCAGTTGGTAAGTGATGAAACCCGCTTGAACAACGCGCTGGCGCCATTGGCTGGCGCGTTGTCACGATCAAACGTCGTCAAAAACATCCTCCTGCGAAATGAGCCCGGTAAATGGCTATGTGCTACTTTTTCACAGTCTCTCCTCTGCCGTTCTTTACAGGAGCAGGTCTGTTTAAAACTACGCCTTAGTGCAAGGAAGCAAGCATGCGACTCATCAAACTATTGGTATTGGCCATCACGTTATGCGGCTCCACCATGGCATTTTCCGCGAAAAGTCTTGAGTCTCTGAGACAGGAAGGGGCACGTGACGGCAAGCAATTCGCCGAAGATTCACGGAAAAATGGAATCACCGTGGATCGCGTGGTGTGCGTAGTCGGGATGTCGGGGGAAGATGAAAGCCGCCCCGAATTGACCCAGCAGGAGATTGAAACCTATGCACGGGCTTTCGGTAATGCCTGCATGGGGCGCAATGTTTTTTAGGCGAACAATACATCTGCCCGATTTCGCTCGCTGGTGGAGTCCTGCACAGGTGCGTATTGTTTGCTGGACCAGTGCCATGCTCAACACTGCACACAAGGACCCACCACATGGATGTTGCAATGGCTCACGCCATCGAGACCGCAGAAAGCGAGTATTTGTGTTCACGGGTTGAAGGTCTGTTACGGGTAGCGAGAAATCCCTTTGGTGCTCGTGTACATTTCAATGGTGCTTTTCCATGCTTCCAAGTGAAGGCAAACCCTAGCCCGATGTTCAACCGCATCTACGGCGATACCGCTGATGAACACTCGTCCGTATTGAACCTACTCAAGGCATCGGTAGAGTATTCAACGGTGACGCCTCTTGTTGGAAAACCCTCGACCTTGGAGCAATACGCCTTCGCGGGAAAGGGGCGACTGGAGCGTCTGAAAGGCTGGACGCACTTGCAACTGGCGTGCGCAGTCGAGAGTGCCGTGCTCAATCAACACTCATTCGAAATTGAAGAAGTGAGCCCGCAGACTCTGACGGAGTTTGCGGCGGTGCATGCGAGTGGATTTCATACCAAGCCGGAACACCGCCCGTTGAGTCAGGCTTCGTTTGAAGGGCTGATGACGAATGAACGTTTGAAAATCTACGTCCTTAAAGCGGACGGCCAAGTTATGGCAGGCGCGTTGATGTATCTGGCCGAAAACGGTATTGCCTATCTTGGAACAGCCGCCACCCGTAAACACGTGCGAGGTCTTGGCTACCATGGAGCTCTGATCTCTCACCGGATAGAGCAAGCGAAAAAGCATGGTAGCCATGTGGTCGCCGCCACTGCGCTGGCCAACTCGCAGAGTCGCCGTAACTTGCAACGTGTAGGGCTCGCGATTTCCCACGCTCAAGCGCTGTACCGATTGGCACATAGTTGAATTAGCGAACCCCCACCACAAAACCGCTGAATAGCCCCACAAACCTCCCTCTGCGACGCATCATCCATGGCCTCCAGCAACCCTGGAGAAGTTCACGCCGTTTGCTTGCCTATCCAGCGTCGATATTGACGGGTACGGCACGCCGCGCCGAGCTGTTCCATAATCAGTGCACGTAACGGTGACACGCTCGGATCGGGCTGTTTATCCAGGCTGAGTTTACGCAGCTGGAACTTGACCACCGCCATGTTGGCCAAGGACGCGATGGTCTTGTTTTTCCAAGTGATCGGCGGCAATTGCGGCGCGTTGTCTTTGCCCTGGAGCCAGTCACGTGGCAGGTGCGGCTCGATGGCCAACGCCGTGCCCATGCCGACCATGTCTACACCGCTTTGCACCACGCTTTCAGCGACGGGTCGGCGACGTACGCCGCCAGTGACCATCACCGGCATCTTGGCGACGGTCTGGATGTCACGGGCAAACTCGACGAAATAGGCCTCGCGCGCCAGGGTGCGGCCATCACGGGCCTGGCCTTGCATGGCGGGGGCTTCATAACTGCCACCGGACAATTCCACCAAGTCCACGCCCAGGTCGTTGAGCAATACCACCACCCGTTTGGCGTCGTCGGCGGTAAAGCCGCCCCGTTGGAAGTCGGCGGAGTTCAGTTTGACCGCTACGGCAAAATCCTTCGACACCACGGCTCTGACGGCCTTGACGATGTCCAGCAACAGGCGTGCGCGGTTTTCCAGGGAGCCGCCCCACTCGTCCGTACGCTGGTTGGTCAGCGGCGACAGGAACTGGCTCAGCAGATAACCATGGGCAGCGTGGATTTCAACGCCGGTGAAACCCGCCTGCTCGCCCAGTCGGGCAGTGCGTGCAAAACGTTGAATCACGTCCTGGATCACACTGGGCGTCATGGCGTGAGGCGTGGCGAAGCGCTTGGACATGTTGCCCAGGTTCAGCGCAACGGCTGAAGGTGCCCAGGTCTTTTGTCCCAGGTTGGCCTGCATCTGCCGGCCAGGATGGTTGATTTGAAGCCAGAACTGCGCGCCACCGGAACGCCCCACTTGCGCCCAACGCTTGAACTTGGCCAGTTGCTGGTCATCCTGCAACACCACCCCGCCCGGGCCGGTCATGGCGCGACCGTCTACCATCACATTGCCAGTGATCAGCAGGCCGGCGCCGCCGTCAGCCCACGCCTGGTAGAGGCGCATCAGGTCTTCGGAGGGCGCTTGCTCGGCGTCCGCCATGTTTTCTTCCATGGCAGCTTTGGCGATGCGGTTCTTGATGGTTGAACCGTTGGGCAGTATCAGGGAGTCGAACACATTCATGGGGTGGTCCTCAGTTGACTTGGGACCACCTTAAGGTTGAAGTAAACTTTAAGGTCAAGCGTTTTTTAACTACGACTTATCTGCGTGACCTGAAACTGCCGCCAAACCCTCTTCACGCAGACGGTGCAAAAGCAACCGCGTGTTGTCTGTACAGTCTAAGCCTTCGGGTTTGCCCTCGACGCCCGCGATCACCAGCAGCAATTGTGCCTTGCTCTGGGCCAATCGTTGTTGCAGGACTTCGATTTCCTCAACCTTGCGCTTGAGCCCGGTAACCAGCTCGTCGTGCTGCCAACCACTGGCATTCGTCGGCAGCAGTTTCCGGATTTCTTCCAGGGAAAACCCGGCCCCCTGGGCGCAGGTGATGATCTGCAATACCCATTCGGTGTCAGGGGCATAGTCTCGATAGCCGTTGGCTTTGCGCCCGACCGACGTGATCAGGCCGCTCGCTTCGTAAAAACGGATGCGTGAGGGCGCCAAGCCGGTGATTTTCGCCAGTTCGCCTATTCTCATTTTCCACCCCACATGACCATTGACCTTAAAGCTTACTTTAAACCTAAAGTGAACGGGTGACAGACACGAATGCGGCAAGACCATCCGGGGCACGTTTTACGCGCAGCGCTCTGAGATTCAGGGCAAAATGCCACCTTTTGGTTGCAAGGAACGCATAAGTGCCCGTCACCCCATTGAAGTCGCAAGCGAATCGTCGACTCACGTCCACCCTCCTTTTACTGACCGGCCTGACAGGCCTCGCAGGATGCCACCGGCTAACGCCCGAGCAGCAAGTGACTGCCTGGATTGATAGCGGAGGCACATCCCGGCCGATGTTCCTTACTACAGAGGAAATCAGGCAGATGGAGGCGCGAAGATACCTCAGGGTCTTGCGCCGCGGTCTGGCGGACAATGCGGCCCGGGAAAACCGCGAGGGATTGCAAGGCAGCGTGCGGTTGCGCATGAAGCTCGACCGCCAAGGCGATGTCTTGCTCTGCGAAGCCGTCCCCCCTGATGAAAGCGCTCGCTCCGATGTTGCCAAGCTCATCGTGAACGCGTGCTGGAGCAGTGTCTGGGAGCCCGTTCCAGAAGCGCTGCAGCATCCAACCGATGGAGGTCTCGAAGTCATCGCGCCGTTTATTGTTACCGGCGACACATCGCCAAAATCTGGAGCGCTACTGAGAATGCACGAGTCATCTGAAGCGCGACGTTTTTTCTGGGACAACGTTGTAGCCAAATACCCGGTCAATGCGTTTGGCAAGGCCAGCTTCAGTTTCACCGCCAACGCACAGGGCCAAGTCCTACAGTGCGATGTAACACTGCAAAAGCACTATCAGCGCCCTGAGCGTTTCCAGGCAGACCCGGCGTTACAAAAGGCGCTTGAGCAACAGTGCTTGCAACTCGATCTGCGACAAATGCCAGGCTTTCAATCTCGTTTGGGTGAAGACGGCATCATCCACTGGGGCGTTTCAGTGGACTACTTGCCGTGGAAATATCAGGTTGGGGAAAACCGCCATTTGACGCCTGCTGCTCGATGATTTTTCACTTTGCCCTCTCGTGTTTAAACGCCATCGACCTCACTCCCCTTCACATGTCGACGATAGCGAGAAAGCGAAACCCCGGTTTGACGCTTGAAATAACGGCACAGGTAGGAAGCATCGGCGAAGTTGAGCGTGTCGGCAATTCGGCCAATCGCCAGGTCGCTGTATGAAAGCAGCGCCTTGATCTCCAGCGTCACCTGCCGATCAATCAACCCCTTGGGCGTGTCATTGAAGAAGGTTTTCGTCAGCTGTGACAGATAGAACGGCGTGATGCTGAGCGCGTCGGCGTAGAACTTCACCTCCCGGTGCCGAATGCAGTGTTTGCCGATCAACTCCCAGAATCGCCAACTGAGCATTTCCTTTCGGCTGAACGCCTTGTTGCCTTTTTGTACGGTTGGCAATTGCTCGGCAATCCGCAAAAAAAGGTTCTGTAGCTGGTTGCGCAACATGATGTGCCGGTAGGTGGGACTGCACCGCGCAATATCGCCCATCTGCATCACCCATCCCTCTAGCAGCAGCCGTTCCTGCTCGGTTGGAACACAGTGAGGATGGTCATGCAGGAACACGAACAAGGGGTTGGGCAATTGATACGCGACCTCCGCCGCAAAGGCTTTGGGCATCAGGCAGAAAAACACCTTGAAACCCAGCGAGCGGCGCTTGAGCACGGCAATCGTGTCCTCGGCCAGCACCAGCACACCACCGCGCCTGACCGCATGCTCCTTGAAGTTAAGGGTGAATCGCGCACTCCCGCAGAGGCAGATCAACAACGTCAAATAGGCATGGCCGAAGGAGAGCGGCAGGCCCAGCCCTTCGGCCAGTGTGGTTTCCCCCATTCGCATTCCATCGTCGGGCGCGAACAGTTTCGGAATGTGATGCATGGTGCCTCAGCGCTACAACCGACAAGGCCTCTAGCCTATCACCGGTTTTTATCGAGTGTTGCGAAAAGTACCGAAAATGCCGAGGTGCTGACGTGTACCAACCCTGTTTCGCCCACTACTCTGCGCCGACCCAAACAACGTGTACGAGTACAGACCATGAGACTTGAAACAGAACGCCTGCTGCTACGCCCCTGGCAAGGCACCGACGCCAGCGACCTATACGAATATGCCAAAGACGAACGCGTCGGCCCCATCGCGGGCTGGCCTGTGCACACCAGCATGGAGCACAGTGCCGAGATCATTCGCACAGTCTTCAATCACCCGGAGGTCTACGCGGTCGAGTTAAAAGACAACCATCGTGCGGTGGGTTGCGTCGGTATTCTCATCGGTGCCCACAGCCATTTTGAAATCAGCGAACAGGAAGGTGAAATCGCCTACTGGATCGGTGTGCCGTACTGGGGCCAGGGCCTGATTCCGGAGGCCGTGCGTGAGGTGATGCGCCACGCCTTTGAAACCCTGCAACTCAAGGCCTTGTGGTGTGGCTACTTTGCTGACAACGCCCAGTCCCATGCCGCCCAGTCAAAATGCGGCTTTCGTCATCATCACACCGAAGAAACCCAGTACAACCCGTACCTCCAAGACTATCGAAGGGAACACATCAGCCGCATCACTTACCACGAGTGGCGGGCGCTGAAGTCAACCGTGGACCTCATTTGATCCTATCCACGGATTGTCCAGGCGCCCCGCCCTCCCTTATTCTCGGCACTCGCCGTTCGACCGCACACGGAGCCGCCATGGACCTCGCCACCCTCACCCTCTTCCTCCCCGCCTGCTTTGCCCTGAACATGGCCCCAGGCCCCAACAACCTGTTGTCTGTCAGCAACGCCACACGTTACGGCTACCGCACTTCCTGCCTCGCCGGCATCGGCCGCCTGCTGGCCTTCGCCGGCATGATCGGCCTCGCGTCGGCCGGCCTGGCCGTGGTGCTGCAAACCTCGGAAGTGTTGTTCTACGGGATCAAGATTCTGGGGGCGGCGTATCTGTTTTACCTGGCGATCCAGTTGTGGCGAGCCAATCCGCAGGCAGAGGCGCAGGTGAGCACGGCCAAGGTGGGGTTGTGGGCGTTGGCAAGGCAAGAGTTTCTGGTGGCGGCGGGCAACCCGAAAGCCATCCTCATCTTCACCGCCTTCCTCCCACAGTTCGTGGTGCCGGGCCAGCCCATCACGCCGCAATTCGCCTTGCTGGGTGCAATGTTCCTGGTACTGGAGTGGATCGCCATCAGCCTCTATGCCTACATGGGCCTGCACATGCGTCGCTGGTTTGCCGAGCCACGGGGCAAGCGGATATTCAATCGCTGCTGCGCAGGGTTGTTGTCGGCAGCGGCAACGGTCTTGTTGACGGCGCGTCGGGCTTGACGAGGTAGCGAATCACAACCGAGGTGGGGTAAGGGGCAACCTGTACCTCACCTCGACCAATGCAACGCCCCCCCTCTGAAGATTGCGCTCGCTTCCCGCGTCCTCAACGCATCCCGCCCGACGATAAAATCGAATCGCTCTTTCATTACCGGCCAAGACCCACAGGGTCAGGCACTGAAATCCCTGTTCCATCAAGTCCCGCAGCCCTGCCTTCCACAAGGCCAACCCGACGCCCGTCTGCCAGCACCTGGCTAAAACGTAGATGGCCATGACCTCGCCTACATTTTCCGCTGCGACATCTTCGTCACGGCTGGCGCCGAGTGATATCCAGCCGACGACCTGCTTGTCCAACTCCGCAACCCATACATTCGACTCGCCCGACTCAATCGAACGAGCCCAAAATGCTTCACGCTGAGCCAGTGTGTTTTGCAGCGAACTCAAGTAATCGGCAGGCATCAAGTCACGATACGCCTCTTGCCAACTGCTGATATGCACTTGGGCAATGGCTTTTGCATCAGTGGGCAACGCCTTGCGAATCATTGAAGAACTCCTTGTTCGGACACTGTTTGATAGAGCAACTTATCTCAATATGCCCGCCGATGAGGTAAGCGTGATGACAGCCATTGGACCAAAGCACTCAACGATAGACGCCCCATCGCCATAACCCGAAACAGGTAAGATCAACTGCCCCTCTAAGGGATCACAATCGATGACCAGAACCGAACTCACCGACCTGTACCACGGCTATATCGACTGCCTGAACCGCCAGGATTGGGCGCATCTGGGCGATTTTGTCCACCCTGACGTCACCTACAACGCCACACTTGTGGGCCTCGCAGGCTATCGCGCCATGCTGGAGCGAGACTTCCGCGAAATTCCCGACGTGGTGTTTCGCCTCCAACTGCTGCTGGTCGACCCACCCACGATTGCCAGTCGGCTCAACTTCAACGTCAGCCCTCGGGGTGAGTTTTTTGGTCTGCCGATCAATGGCAAGCGAGTTGCCTTTGATGAGAACGTGTTCTACGAAGTCATCGACGGCAAAATTGCCCAGGTGTGGTCGGTCATCGATAAGGCGGCGATCGCACAACAATTGCAAGGGGATGCATCGTCTAAACTCCACACACCCATCAACCCCGTGGAGACCTGAGATGAACAATAAAAATACCCTGTGCCTCTGGTACAACGGCACAGCCCTGGACGCCGCGACCTTCTATGCCGCCACCTTTCCCGACAGCGCCGTCAACGCCGTGCACCTCGCACCGGGCGACTACCCTTCCGGCAAGCAAGGCGATGTATTGACTGTCGAGTTTACGGTCATGGGCATCCCCTGCCTGGGCCTGAACGGCGGCCCGGTGTTCCCGCACACGGAGGCGTTTTCCTTCCAGGTGGCGACGGACGACCAGGCCGAGACCGACCGCTATTGGCACGCCATCATCGATAACGGCGGCCAGGCCAGCGCCTGCGGCTGGTGCAAGGACAAATGGGGCTTGTCGTGGCAGATCACACCGCGCGTGTTGAGCGCGGCGATCAGCCATCCCGACCCCGCCACCGCCAAGCGCGCCTTCGACGCCATGATGACCATGACCAAGATCGACGTAGCTGCCATCGAGGCCGCCGTGGCCGGGCGTTGAATACGAGTGGCAACCATGGGCCGGGGTTGACACATTCCGTCACATCCCCTGAAGATGGCGGTCTTCTTCAGGGTGTGCCCGCTCATGTCTGCTACGGCTTTCGTTAACCTCACCGTCATTGGCTTGATTGCCAAGGCGCCAGGTTGCGTAGCGCACGCCCTCAAATCGAAGAAACAGTCGCTCATGTGACCGGGGCGCGCTGTCCCGTCAGATGAGCTGACAGGACATTGAGCGCGGACTCCCTCCCCCCTTTGCACAATTCCCTATGCCCTTCTGACGGTGACTCAAGCGGTCAATCATCAGGAGAAAGTGCATGTCAGCGTTTCAAGGTATCTGGGTTCCCGTGGTCACGCCGTTCCATGACGGCGCCATCGACTTTGTCGGCCTGCGTCGACTGGTCAGCCATCTGCTGGAAAAACACGTGGCCGGGATCATGGTGTGCACCACCACCGGCGAAGCGGCGTCGCTATCGCGCCATGAACAATTGGCGGTGCTGGATGCCGTGTTGCAACAGGTACCCGCGCACCGGGTGGTGATGGGCCTGGCAGGTAACAACCAGCTCGAGCTGCTGCAGTTCCAGAGCGAAGTGCTGAAGCGTCCGGTGGCCGGCCTGCTGGTTCCGGCGCCGAGTTACATCCGCCCCTCCCAGGCGGGCCTTGAAAGTTTTTTCCGTACGGTGGCCGATGCGTCCAGCGTACCGGTCATTCTCTACGACATTCCTTATCGCACCGGGGCGACCTTCGAACAGGCAACCTTGCTGAATATCGTCGCCCATGAACGCATCGTCGCGGTCAAAGACTGCGGCGGCAACCTGAACAACACCCTGGCGCTGCTGGCCAGTGGCAACGTCGACGTGTTATGCGGTGAGGACATCCAGATATTCAACGCGCTGTGCCTGGGTGCCAGCGGTGCGATTGCGGCGTCGGCTCATGTGCAGACCGAACAGTTTGTCGCGATGTACCAGCAGGTGCGGGATAACCAATTGGCCGAAGCACGGGCAACGTTTTTCCGCTTGCTGCCGTTGATAGAAACGATGTTCATGGAGCCCAACCCGGCGCCAGTGAAGGCGGCGCTGGCGTTGGATGGCCTGATAAGCACCGAGTTGCGAGCACCGATGCAGCCGGCCAGTCAAGCCGTGATGGCGCGCTGGCAGGCACTCTTGCAACGCTGATAGAACACGTCGAGTAGTTGCCCATGCGCCAAAAAAAGACAGGCATCCGACCGCCCGGTTGCGACCCACCCGATACCGGCCTATGTTCCATGCCATGCTCTGCATTTTGCTGTGCTCTTTCCTAGGCTCCTTCAGTACCCAGGTGACCACATGCCCACACAATCCCGCCCCGCCGTCCTCGAACTGATCGGCAACACGCCGCTGGTGCGGGTCAGCCGCTTCGATACCGGCCCCTGCACGCTGTTTCTCAAGCTGGAATCCCAGAACCCCGGCGGTTCCATCAAGGACCGCATCGGCCTGGCCATGATCGACGCCGCCGAGCGCGACGGCCGGCTACGACCCGGCGGTACTATTATCGAAGCCACCGCCGGCAACACTGGCCTGGGTCTGGCGCTGGTCGGTCGGGCCAAGGGCTACCGGGTGGTGCTGGTGGTGCCCGACAAGATGTCCACCGAAAAGGTATTGCACCTCAAGGCCATGGGCGCCGAGGTGCATATCACCCGCTCCGACGTGGGCAAGGGCCACCCCGAGTATTACCAGGACGTGGCCGCGCGCCTGGCCAAGGACATTCCCGATTCGTTTTTCGCCGACCAGTTCAACAACCCAGCCAACCCGCTGGCCCACGAAACCAGCACCGCACCGGAGATCTGGGCACAAACCCAGCATGATCTCGACGCCATTGTGGTGGGCGTCGGCTCGGCCGGCACGCTCACCGGCCTGACCCGCTTCTTCAAGCGCGTACAGCCTGAACTGGAAATGGTGCTGGCCGACCCAGTGGGTTCGGTGATGGCCGAGTACAGCCACAGTGGCAAAATGGAAACCCCCGGTTCCTGGGCCGTCGAAGGCATCGGCGAAGACTTCATTCCCTCGATTGCCGACCTTTCCAGCGTGCGCCATGCCTACTCCATCAGCGATGAAGAAAGCTTCGACCATGCCCGCCAGTTGCTCAAGGCCGAAGGCATTCTCGGTGGGTCCTCCACGGGCACCCTACTCGCCGCCGCCCTGCGCTATTGCCGCGAACAGACTGAGCCCAAACGTGTGGTCACCTTCGTGTGCGACACCGGCACGCGCTACCTGTCGAAGGTCTACAACGACCAGTGGATGAAAGACGCGGGCCTGTTGCAATACAAGCACTACGGCGACCTGCGCGACCTGATCGCCCGCCGTTTCGAAGACGGCCGCGTGATCAGCGTCAGCCCCGATGACACCCTGCTCACCGCCTTCCAGCGCATGCGTCTGGCCGATGTGTCGCAACTGCCGGTGCTCGTGGACGGCCAGCAACTGGTCGGCGTGATCGATGAGTCCGACATCCTGCTGGGGCTGCATCAGGACGCCACGCATTTTGCCCTGAATGTCACCCACGCCATGACCACCGCGGTGCACACCCTCGCCCCCAGCGCCAGCCTGGCTGAACTGCAGGCGGAGCTGGATCGCGGCCTGGTTGCCATCATCGCCGACGCCTCAGGTTTCCATGGCCTGATCACCCGCGTCGACCTGCTCAATCACCTACGGAGATCCCTTGCATGAGTCAGTCCGATAAAAGCGCCTTCGCTACCCGCGTAATCCATGCCGGGCAGTCCCCCGACCCGACCACGGGTGCGTTGATGCCGCCGATCTACGCCAACTCCACTTACCTGCAAAGCAGCCCCGGCGTGCACAAGGGTTTTGATTACGGACGCTCCCACAACCCCACGCGTTTCGCCCTGGAGCGTTGCGTGGCTGACCTTGAAGGCGGTAGCCAGGCGTTCGCCTTTGCCTCGGGGCTGGCGGCGATTTCCACGGTATTGGAGCTGTTGGATGCCGGAGCGCATATCGTCTCCGGCAACGACTTGTACGGCGGCACCTTCCGCCTGTTCGACAAAGTGCGCCAGCGCAGCGCCGGGCACACGTTCAGCTACGTCGACTTGAGTCATGTGCAGGCCTTTGAAGCGGCGTTGCAGGCCAACACGCGTATGGTCTGGGTCGAGACGCCGAGCAACCCGTTGCTGAGCCTCACCGACCTCAGTGCCATCGCGCGTATCTGCCGTGAGCGCGGGATTATCTGCGTGGCCGACAACACCTTCGCCAGCCCCTGGATCCAGCGCCCGCTGGAACTGGGTTTCGACATCGTGGTGCACTCCACCACCAAATACCTCAACGGCCACTCCGACGTCATCGGTGGCATTGCCGTGGTCGGCGATAATCCCGAACTGGCGGAGCGCCTGGGCTTCCTGCAAAACTCGGTGGGCGCCATCGCCGGTCCCTTCGACGCCTTCCTCACCCTGCGCGGTGTGAAAACCCTGGCGCTGCGCATGGAGCGCCATTGCAGCAATGCCTTGGAGCTGGCCACCTGGCTGGAGCAACAGCCGCAAGTGTCCAGGGTGTATTACCCCGGGTTGGCATCTCACCCACAGCACGAGTTGGCCCGTCGGCAAATGCGCGGGTTCGGCGGGATGATTTCAGTGGACTTGAACAGCGACCTGGCCGGTGCCACACGCTTCCTGGAAAACGTGAAGATCTTCGCCCTGGCCGAAAGCCTGGGAGGTGTGGAAAGCCTGATCGAACACCCGGCGATCATGACCCATGCAAGCATTCCGGCGGCGACACGCGCACAACTCGGGATTGGCGATGGGTTGGTCCGGTTGTCGGTGGGGGTTGAGGACGTGGAGGATCTGCGGGCGGATCTGGCCCAGGCTTTGCTGCGAATCTAACGATAGAACTCGGTCAAATGTGGGAGGGGGCTTGCTCCCGATAGCAGTGTGTCAGTCGCTGGGTTAGTTGACTGAACCACCGCCATCGGGAGCAAGCCCCCTCCCACATTTTGCCCCTCGTACATCAGGTCGCTATCAACCTGCTGACGTGATGTTGGCCCGCGCTGCATGCAGCTTCTTGTAGCTGTCGATCAAGCGCAGGTGCCGGTCCAGGCCTTCCAGCTTCATGCTGGTCGGCGTCAAGCCGTGGAAACGCACCGTGCCGTTGACCGAACCGATCACCGCATCCATGCTCTCATTGCCGAACATGCGGCGGAAGTTGGCTTCGTAGTCTGCCAACTCCAGGTCCTCATCCAGATGCATCTCCAGCACCGCATTGACCGCCTGGTAAAACAGGCCGCGGTCGACGGTGTTGTCGTTGTACTGCAAGAACATCTCTACGCACTCTTTCGCCTCTTCATACTGCTGCAAGGCGAGATAGATCAGCAGTTTCAGTTCCAGGATCGTCAGCTGGCCCCACGCCGTGTTGTCGTCGAACTCGATGCCGATCAAGGTGGTGATGTCGGTGTAGTCGTCCAGCTCGCTTTCCACCAGACGCTCGGCCAAGGCCTTCAGTTCGTCGTCGCTGAGGCGGTGCAGGTTGAGGATGTCGGCGCGGAAGAACAGGGCCTTGTTGGTGTTGTCCCAAATCAGGTCGTCCACCGGGTAGATTTCCGAGTAGTCCGGCACCAGGATGCGGCACGCGGTAGCGCCGAGGTGTTCGTACACCGCCATATAGGACTCTTTGCCCATGCCTTCGAGAATACCGAACAAGGTCGCGGCTTCCTGGACGTTGGAGTCTTCGCCCTGGCCCGAGAAGTCCCACTCGACAAATTCATAATCCGACTGGGCGCTGAAGAAGCGCCACGACACCACACCGCTGGAGTCAATGAAGTGCTCGACGAAGTTGTTCGGCTCGGTGACCGCGTGACCTTCGAAGGTCGGCTGTGGCAGATCATTCAAGCCTTCGAAACTGCGGCCCTGCAGCAGTTCGGTCAGGCTGCGTTCCAGCGCCACTTCGAGGCTAGGGTGCGCACCGAACGAGGCGAATACGCCACCAGTACGCGGGTTCATCAACGTCACGCACATCACCGGGAACTCACCGCCCAGGGACGCATCCTTGACCAGCACCGGGAAGCCCTGGGCTTCGAGGCCCTGGATGCCCGCCAGAATGCCCGGGTATTTGGCCAACACCTCGGCAGGCACGTCCGGCAGTGCAAATTCGCCTTCGATGATTTCGCGCTTCACGGCGCGTTCGAAGATCTCCGACAGGCACTGCACCTGGGCTTCAGCCAAGGTATTGCCCGCGCTCATGCCGTTGCTCAGGTAAAGGTTTTCGATCAGGTTGGACGGGAAGTACACCACCTCACCGTCGGACTGGCGCACGAACGGCAGCGAAACAATGCCGCGTTCTTCATTGCCCGAGTTGGTGTCGAACAAGTGCGAGCCGCGCAGTTCGCCATCGCGGTTGTAGATCTTCAGGCAGTAGGCGTCGAGGATTTCCGGCGGCAATTCATCCTTGCGACCCGGCTGGAACCAACGCTCATCCGGGTAATGCACGAACGGCGCGTTGGCCAGCTCCTCACCCCAGAACTGATCGTTGTAGAAGAAGTTGCAGTTGAGCCGCTCGATGAACTCGCCCAATGCCGACGCCAGGGCGCCCTCTTTGGTCGCGCCCTTACCGTTGGTGAAACACATCGGCGAATGCGCATCGCGGATATGCAACGACCACACGTTAGGCACGATATTGCGCCACGACGCGATTTCAATCTTCATGCCCAGGCCGGCCAGGATGCCGGACATGTTGGCGATGGTCTGTTCCAGCGGCAGGTCTTTGCCTGCGATGTAAGTACCGGTCTCGGACGTGGAGCTGGGCATCAGCAACGCCTGCGCATCGGCGTCGAGGTTTTCCACTTCTTCGATGACGAACTCAGGGCCGGCCTGTACCACTTTCTTCACGGTGCAGCGGTCGATGGAGCGCAGGATGCCCTGGCGGTCTTTATCGGAGATATCCGCTGGCAACTCGACCTGGATCTTGAAGATCTGGTTGTAGCGGTTTTCCGGGTCGACGATGTTGTTCTGCGACAGGCGAATATTCTCGGTGGGAATATTGCGCGTCTGGCAGTACAGCTTCACGAAGTACGCCGCGCACAACGCCGACGAAGCCAGGAAGTAATCGAACGGTCCCGGTGCCGAGCCGTCGCCTTTGTAGCGGATCGGCTGGTCGGCAATCACCGTGAAGTCATCGAACTTGGCTTCAAGCCGAAGGTTGTCGAGAAAGTTGACCTTAATTTCCATGCGGGCACACCAGAATAACGGGCTAAACAAAATGGCCGCTATTATGAGGATTTTCGCCGGGAAGTCTCAGGGTTTTCCCAATTGCCTGCCGATCGGTTAACGTCCCTGCACCCACTGTAGAAGGCATCCGCCCATGTCCATCGCCGATAACCTGCTCGCCTTCACCTTCGCCGCCACGGTGTTGACGCTCACGCCCGGGCTCGATACCGCACTGGTGCTGCGCACCGCCACGGTAGAAGGTAAACGCCAGGCGCTGCACGCCACCCTGGGCATCAATGCCGGCTGCCTGTTGTGGGGCGCGGCCGTGGCGTTCGGGCTGGGCGCGTTGATTGCAGTGTCGGAAGTGGCCTTTAACCTGCTCAAGTATTGCGGCGCCGCCTATCTGGCGTGGCTGGGCGTGAACATGCTGTTGCGCCCGCGCCGGTCATTGGCGCCAGCACAATCCGACGGCGCGACCAGCGGTAACTGGTTCCTCAAGGGCATGCTGGGTAATGTGCTGAACCCAAAGGTGGGAATTTTCTACGTGTCGTTCCTGCCGCAGTTCATCCCCCAAGGCCATTCGTTGATCGCCTGGACCTTTGGCCTGGTGAGCATCCATGTGGTACTCGGATTCGTGTGGTCGCTGGTGTTGATTGGCGCGACGCAGCCATTGTCCGGGTTCCTGCGCCGGGAAAAAGTCATCCAGTGGATGGACCGCACCACTGGGATGATCTTTGTGTTGTTTGCCGCGCGACTGGCATTCAGCAAGCGCTGAGCGTTATCACAGGCGGATCGACAACTCGATGTCATCGGCAAACGGCACCGACAAATAACCGTTAGCCGGCGAGCGCACATAGGCCAGGTATTCCGGGCAATAATTGGTATTGTCGGCCACCACCAAGGCTCCGGGCCGCAGGTGTTTCTCCACCAGGCCCAGCACATCGCCATACAGCGACTTGGCACCATCGAGCAGTAGCAAGTCGACCGCTTCCGGCAGGTCGGTGGCCAGAGTCACCAGTGCATCGCCTTCACGGATCTCGATCAAGTCACTCACACCGCCTTCGATGAAATGCTCCCGTGCCAGGGCGATCTTCGACGCTTCGAACTCGCTGCCGATCAGCACGCCACCACCGTTGTCACGCAGCGCAGCCGCCAGAAACAGCGTGGACAGACCAAACGACGTGCCGAACTCGACGATGGCCCGCGCCTGGCTGCTTCGGGCGAGCATGTAGAGCAGGTTGCCGGTGTCGCGGGAAACCGGCAACCACAGGTCCTTGAGCATCGTGTAGAGCGCCAGGTATTCGGTTTTGCTGTGCATCAGGCGCTCACGCTCTTCACGGGAGACGCTGTTGATGATCGGGCTGGTGGCGGCATTGGCTTGTGTGTAGAGGCGTTCGATCAGTGGCGCCAATGGCGCGGTGGTCAGGGTCGTCATGGTTACTTTCCGTCAGGTTGGGGCTAGGATGCGACTAATTCGTCGCATTAAAAGTATGCGAGTGATTCATCACCCTCGCTATTCGCATTGGCCCAGCCGCCGGAGCCCTTTCATGACATCCCGCCAAACCGCCCGGATTTCCTCGCGCAAGCAACCCCAGCAGGCCCGTTCCACCGAACTGGTGGCGGCGATCCTGCAAGCGGCTATTCAGGTTTTGGCCAAGGAAGGTGCCACCCGTTTCACCACCGCGCGCGTGGCCGAAAAGGCCGGTGTGAGTGTGGGTTCGGTGTATCAATACTTTCCCAACAAGGCGGCGATTCTGTTTCGGCTGCAAAGTGATGAGTGGCAACAAACCACGCAAATGCTCTGCGACATCCTCGACAAAACCGACACGCCACCGCTGACGCGCTTGCGCACCTTGGTGCATGCCTTCATCCACTCCGAATGCGAGGAAGCGCAGATGCGTGGAGCGCTGAGCGACGCCGCGCCGCTGTATCGGGATGCGCCTGAAGCCCTGGAAGTGCGCGCGGCAGGCCGTCGGGCTTTTCAGGGGTTCATGCTGGAGCTACTGCCCGAAGTACCCGAGGGCCACCGTGCCCTGGCGTGCGATCTGATCCTTGCCACCCTCAGTTCGGTGGGCAAGGACTTCTCCGGCAGCCCACGCACAGCAGCAGACATTACGGCTTACGCGGATGGCATGGCGGATATGTTTCACGCCTATGTGAACACGCTCAATCAACGCTGATTGTTTAACAAAGCCCTATCTGAAGGTTCACAAACACTGATTGAACGCCCCCGCACACGATGGGAGCATCGACGACCATGATTTCGCCCTTGCGCTCGATCCGTCGCCACCTGCTCCCCTCCTTCGCGAAGGTGCAGGCGCGTTCCTGCGAAAACCCGCTGTTCAATCGCATCCTGGCCTTCTGGGCGCTGTGGCATTGCCGCCATGCACGCCCGCCCGACGCCCTCTTCTGATCAGTCGAAGCAGCCTCCCCGGCATTCATCCATCAGAAGGATCACCACCATGACCGCAGACATGCGTCCTGTCATTGCTGCTGCCCAGCGCAGCGCTTCGTATTACACCGCCAGTATCAACGACACCACCCAGTACCCCACCTTGCAGGGCCAGGTCAGCGTGGACGTGGTGATCATCGGCGGCGGCTTCACCGGCGTCGCCAGCGCCGTGGAGCTGGCCGAACGTGGGCTCAAGGTGGTAATTGTCGAGACCAACCGTATCGGCTGGGGCGCCAGTGGGCGCAACGGCGGGCAAGTCACCGGCAGCCTGTCGGGCGATGAGGCCATGCGCCAACAAATGCGCCAGCGCCTCGGGGATGAGGTGGACGACTTCATCTGGCACCTGCGTTGGCGTGGGCATGAAATCATCGAGCAACGGGTGCATAAGTACGCGATTGCCTGCGATCTCAAGCACGGCCACTTGCATGCGGCGATGAAGCCCTCGCACCTGACTGAGCTGCGCGCCTTTCACGACGAAGCCCAACGGCGCGGCATGGGCGATCAAGTCAGCCTGCTGGATCAGGCCGCCATTGGGCAACATCTGGACAGCGAGCTGTACCTGGGTGCCCTGAAAAACACACGCAACCTGCATCTGCACCCGTTGAACCTGTGCCTGGGCGAAGCACGTGCTGCGCACAGCCTGGGCGCGTTGATTTTCGAGAACTCCGAGGTGCTGGAAATCGTGCATGGCGAGCGCCCCGCCGTGATCACCGCCCAAGGGCGCATCGATGCCCGCCAAGTGTTGCTGGCCGGCGACGTGTACCACAAGCTCGAACCCCGGCAGCTCAAAGGCAAGATCTTCCCGGCCATGGGTGGGATCGTCACCACGGCGCCTTTGGGCGAGCTGGCACGCCAGATCAACCCCCACGACCTGGCGGTATACGACTGCCGATTCGTGCTCGATTACTACCGCCTGACGGGTGACGGGCGATTGCTGTTCGGCGGCGGCGCCAATTATTCCGGGCGCGACTCACGGGACATCGCCGCCGAACTGCGCCCGTGCATCGAGCGCACGTTCCCGGCACTGAAGGGCGTGGACATCGAGTTCCAGTGGAGCTGCGCCATGGGCATCGTGATGAACCGCGTGCCGCAGCTGGGCAAGCTGTCGGATAACGTCTGGTACTGCCAGGGCTATTCCGGGCATGGCATCGCCACCAGCCACATCATGGGTGAGATCATGGCTGAGGCCCTCACCGGCACCCTGGAGAAGTTCGACACCTTCGCCGGCTGCAAACACATCAAAGTGCCGCTGGGTGATGTGTTCGGCAACCCGATGCTGGCGGTGGGCATGTGGTACTACCAGATGCTCGAGAAACTGCGCTAACGGGCGCTCCACGACAGGGCGCAGCGGCTGCCGGGTTCAAATCCGTGGGCGTATTCATCGGCCAGAATTCCGGCCAGGCGCAAGTCCACTTCGGGTTTGAACCCCAGCCGCGTGTAGAAAGGCGCGTTCCACGGCACATGCTTGAATGTCGTCAGCGTTACTGCACGCAGCACATTTGCATAAGCGTAGGCCATGGCGTTTTCCAACAACTGGCGCCCCCAGCCCTGCCCCTGGATGGATTGCGCCACTGACACTTCATGGATATGCAGAGCATCGCCTTGGCGCTCTGCGCTGAGAAAGCCTTGGGGCTGGTCGTCGGCGTCAACAACCACCCAACAGGTCGACAATGCGATCAACTGCTGGTGCCGCTCGACCGTCATGGTGGCGGTGTCCGCCAGCCAACCCAATCCATCAATTGATCGGAATACCTGGGCAGCAGACAGCTCGACACGGGGCAAAAAGGGCGCGTCATCTGAATGCGCGAGGCGAATATGGGCAGGCATAGGTTCTTATCTCTGATGGGCGACAGCAGTGTAAAGCCTTCGAAGAATTTCCTGTCTGAGTTCATGCAATCGCTGCTATGTTTCGCTCCTCTCCAGCGAAAGGACATGCCATGGAACCGTTAGCGACAAACGCTGCATTGGTGATCATCGACATGCAACAGGGTATGAATGACCCCAAGCTGGGTCGACGTAATAATCCTGACGCCGAGTTGCACATTCAACACCTGCTCGGCGAGTGGCGGCAGTCCCAACGCCCTATCGTGCATGTCCGGCATATATCCCGCACTCCAGGCTCGGTATTCTGGCCGGGCCAGCCGGGCTGTGAGTTCCAGGCAAAACTGGCACCGCTCAAGCACGAACATGTGGTGAAAAAAAATGTTCCGGATGCATTCACCGCCACCGGCCTGGAGCGTTGGTTGCACATGCGCTCGATCCAGCAATTGGTGATCGTTGGGGTGATTACCAACAATTCTGTCGAAGCCACGGCGCGATCCGGCGGCAACCTCGGTTTTGATGTGATCGTAGCGGCGGATGCCTGCTACACCTTTGATCAAACCGATTTATCCGGACGACTCTGGCCGGCCGAAGACGTGCATGCATTGTCGCTGAGTAACCTGGCAATGGATTACGCCAGGATCGCCAAGACGGCTCAGTTGCTGGCCAACTGTTAACAAGGACGGTAGGAATGGAACACAACGCAGGCAAGCGGATTGTGGTGGTGGGCGCAGGCATCGTCGGTGCATCGCTTGCCTATCACCTGGCGAGCGAAGGTGCCAATGTCTGCGTGGTTGAAGCGGGTGAAATCGCCTGCGGCGTTACCGCCACCTCCTTCGCCTGGATCAATACCTCCCACAGCGCTCCCGACCCAATCGCCGCCCTGCGGCGTGAAGCCATCCGCGAGTTTCATCGACTCGAAGCAGAGCTGCCTGACCTGAACATCCAATGGACCGGCGCCTTATGTTACGGCGCGGGTACTGATGAAGCATTGCTGGCTGCTGATCACACATCGTCGACGGTCTACCCCGCTCGCGCGCACATTCAAACGCTTGAGCCCGCGCTGAAGAACCCACCTGAACATGCCCTGTTCAAAGCCGAAGAAGGTGCCCTGGACGCAGTGCAGGCCACGCACGCGTTGATTGCAGGTGCCCAGGCGCAGGGGGCGACAGTTCGAACACAGACCCGCGTGCTGGGTTTCAGGACGGTGCTGGGCCAAGTCACCGGCGTCGAAACCTCGCAGGGCACCCTGGATGCCGATGTGGTCCTGCTCGCCGCCGGAACGGCGATCAAGGCACTGACCGGTTTGCTGGGAAGGCCCCTTCCTGTCGAGCCCTCTCCTTCTGTCTTCATCCGCTACGCGGCACGCCCTGGCCTCGTTTGCACCCTCATCTCCAACACCGAGATGGAGGTGCGCCAAAGTGCGGATGGCACGTTGCTGGCGGCGGAAGATTACTTGGGCGATGCGCTGGAGCATCATCCCTCAGCCATCGCACGGCGGACTGCCAACGCGATCCGGAGCGAACTGGCAGGAGCCGATTCACTTGACCTGCAAACGGTCTGCGTCGGGCTCAGGCCCATCACGGAAGACGGGCTGCCCGTCATCGGTTATTTGCCCACTGTCGGCGGCGTCTATGTGTGCAGCATGCACCCAGGCGTGGCGCTGGCGGCAATCGTTGGCCGCCTGGCCAGTGAGGAAATCATGGCCGGCGAGATCTCATCTCTGTTGCTGCCCTGTCGGCCAGATCGGTTCTTCTAAGTGAAGGCCGCTGTGTGGAAAGTTTCACCGGCCTCAACGTCGCCACCTGGCGTCGCCCAATAATTCTGGCCGGCAAGCGCGCCGTCCTTGTGGACGAACCTGAACAAAAGCACTTTCCTGGCAAGGCTGATGACTAGGAGTCGTGCTGCTTTACGTTCACGCATTGACCGTAGTTCCTTCCTCATAAACTTGCTGATTCATGATGCCCCCTCATGACCAAGACCCTATAGCGGTGTTTGATGCTTCCGCGATCTGGCGCTAAAAGCGATGTACCTCAATCAGTAACCCTTCTTCTGCGCCTGGGGCGCTGAAGTGGCGAGTAATCAAATCAAACTCGGCATCGGTCGCCGCAAAATCATGCTCGCCGCCTGCGTTGCGCGCATGCAAGCGTGCGCGGCAGGTGGCGTCGTCCAACTCGAGATAGTGCAGACAATGCGGTACCTGAGCCGCCTGGGCCAGGCCCAATAGCCATTCGCGGTTGGCCAGGGTGTTGGCGGGAAAATCCAGCACCACGTTGACGCCTGACTGCAACAGGTTGATCACCAACGGCCCCAACACACCGCGAACACGCTGGGCGCAGCCCAGATAATCGGCAATGGATTGGATCTCTCCCGGATACAGCTTGGCGAGCCAATGGTCTTCGCTGAGCAGGATGGCCGCGTGCTCGGCGGCAAGGGACTTGGAGAGAGTGGACTTACCGGAGGCGATCTTGCCGCAGAGCAGATGCAGAGTGGGCATGGGGCGGTTCCTTATGCAGAGTCTGGAGCATGCCCGCCTGCCCGGACCGGCGCAATGACCCAGGTGTTCTTCGTACCGTTCGTGACAGTGGGCCCGAAAGCCGCACCGGTCATCGCCGATGACCTCGCCAATACCGTTTGGCCGGTGACACGCAACCGCTAAGCAAAGTGTTTGACATGCTTGCCAGAGGCAACAATATAATTGCCTAAGGCAACCAATAGAGCATCGTCATGTCTACCACCCTCGTCGAACGCGCCGGCATCATCCGTGGCTTCAACCGGTTCTACACGCACCAGATCGGCGTACTGCAGGAACACCTGTTGCAAAGCGACTTCTCTCTCACCGAAATCCGCGTGATGTATGAGCTGTCTTCCCGGGGTGACCTGACCAGCGCCGACCTGTGCCAGATGCTTGGCCTGGACGCCGGTTACCTGAGCCGGTTGATCACTGGGTTCGAAAAGAAAGGCCTGATCCAGAAAGTCCGCTCGGCCACCGATGCACGCGCGGTACAGCTGCACCTCAGTGACCTCGGCCGCTCCGTGCTTGCGCCGCTGGAACAGAGAACCCAACAAGAAGTCATCGCCTTGCTGCAAGCCTTGCCTGAGCTGCAGCAACAACAACTGACCGCGTCCATGCAGCGCATTCAAACGCTGCTACAAGGCCGTGCGCCGAATTATTTGCTACGTGATCCGCAACCTGGCGACATGGGCCTGGTGGTACAGCAGCAAACGGCGCTGTATGCCCGCGAGTACAACTGGAACTGGGAGTTCGAAGCGCTGGTGGCGGAAATTGTCGCCCAGTACTTGCGCGAGTTTGACCCGACGTGTGAGCGCTGCTGGATCGCGGAGAAGGACGGCGAGGTGGTGGGCTCGGTGTTCGTGATACGCCATGACGAGACCACGGCCAAACTGCGCATGCTCTATGTGGACGCCAGTGCGCGGGGGATGGGCATTGGTCAGCGGTTGGTGGACGAGTGCCTGCGCTTTGCGCGCAACGCGGGCTACAAAAGCATGATGCTGTGGACCGTGGACATCTTGACGGATGCACGCAAGCTCTACCAGAAGGCCGGCTTCGAATTGGTTGAGGAAGAACCCACCGTCAGTTTCGGCAAGACGTTGGTCAGTCAAACCTGGAGCCGTGAACTCTGAACACCTCCCGCGTCACAGACGCGGGAGGCACGACCTTACAGATCGGTGATTTCCTTGTGGCGTGGCACCAGCGCCTTCATCACGCTCCACGCCACCAGGTACGCCAGCGCACAGATCGCAAACATGATCATGTAGCCCGTGTGAATATCATTGACGGACTTGTAGTAGTCGAACACCCAACCGCCGATCTTGGTCATCACCACGCCGCCCAAGCCACCCGCCATGCCGCCGATACCGACCACCGACGCCACGGTCTTCTGCGGGAACATGTCAGACACCGTAGTGAAGATATTGCACGACCACGCCTGATGCGCCGAGGCGCCCACGCCGATCAGCAGCACCGGCACCCAGAAGCTCAGGTAACCGAAAGGCTGTGCCAGCAACACCACCAACGGGAACAGTGCAATCACCAGCATGGCTTTCATACGGCCATCGTAGGGAGCATCGCCACGGGCCATGAAATAGCTGGGGAACCAGCCGCCGCCGATACTGCCGACCATGGTCATGCTGTACAGCACCGCCAGCGGCATCACGATGTCCGCGCCTTTCATGCCGTACTGCGCCGACAGGTAAGTGGGTAGCCAAAAAAGGAAGAACCACCAGACGCCATCGGTCATGAATTTGCCGAAGGCGAACGCCCAGGTCTGGCGATAGGTCAGCAACTTGAACCACGAGACTTTTTTCGGTGCCACATCGGCGGGCGCAGGGGTCAAGGGTTGTACGGTCTGGTCACTGCGGATGTAGGCCAGTTCTTCGGCCGAAAGGCGCTTTTGCTCCTCCGGCTTCTGGTAAAGCGCAACCCACACGGCGACCCACACGAACCCCAGCGCACCAATCACGATAAACGCAGCTTCCCAACCCCATAAGCCTGCGATCAACGGCACACAGATCGGCGCCAGGATCGCGCCAACGTTGGCGCCCGAATTGAAAATACCGGTGGCCAAGGAGCGTTCTTTCTTCGGGAAGTACTCGGCGGTGGCCTTGATCGCGATGGGGAAATTACCCGCCTCGCCAATCGCCAACACGGCGCGTGACAGCATGAAGCCAGCAATCGATACCGGGATCACAGCCAGACCGACAGCCCCACTGATTGCCGCGACACCCTCGCCCATCGGCACCGAAAACGCATGCATGATCGCGCCGGTGGACCAGATACCAATCGCCACCACATAGGCGGCCTTGGTGCCGATCTTGTCGACAAACCGCCCGGCAAACAGCATGGAAATCGCATAGACGAACTGGAACACCGCGGCGATGTTGGCGTAGTCAGTGTTACTCCAGCCAAATTGCGTCGACAGTTGTGGTGCCAGCAGGCTAAGCACCTGGCGGTCGAGGTAGTTGACGGTTGTCGCGAAGAACAGCATCGCGCAGATGGTCCAGCGATAGTTGCCTACCGCCTGGCCAACGCGCTGGGCGTTGATGGGCTCGTTCAAGTTCATGGCATCACTTTTTATTGTTTTTAGGTAGGACACACGTAACGTCATATGTCGTCATACAACTGTGACTTTTATATCGAGCTACCTAAGCACTGTCAATCCGAAAGATTGCGGTTTATTGGGCTCTACGAAAATCAGTTGTAGGATGACGATATCAATTGTAGTGAGCGGGCTTGCCCCGCGCTGGGTGGGGCAGCCGCCCTAAAACCTGCTGCCGCGCTCTACCTGACACCACGCGGTGGTCTTATTGGGGCGGCTTCGCCACCCAGCGCGGGGCAAGCCCGCTCGCTACAAGGTCCGTTTCTGACGCAATGACAGGGTGTCTGCAAAAAGCCAAATAACAAATAAGATGAATTTTTTCGTATGCGCTCGTATCTGAGCTGACAGAGCGGCGCCATCGCAACGATGGCACCTCCCCTGTTCAGTTTTAGAGTGGCCCGCATGAAATTACGCAAGAAAAGCGTCAGACCCATCAGATTGAAAGACATCACCATCGTCGACGATACCAAGGTACGCAAGGCGATCACCGCCGCCGCCCTGGGCAATGCCATGGAGTGGTTCGACTTTGGTGTCTACGGCTTCGTCGCCTACGTATTGGGCAAGGTGTTCTTCCCCGGCGCCTCTCCCAGCGTCCAAATGATCGCCGCACTGGCCACCTTCTCCGTACCTTTCCTGATTCGTCCCCTGGGCGGCCTGTTCTTCGGTGCACTGGGCGACAAGTACGGGCGGCAGAAAGTCCTCGCTGCCACCATCGTGATCATGTCCTTGAGCACCTTCGCCATTGGCCTGATCCCCGGCTACGCCTCCATCGGCATCTGGGCGCCGATCCTGTTGTTGCTGTGCAAAATGGCCCAAGGCTTCTCGGTCGGCGGTGAATACACCGGCGCCTCGATCTTCGTTGCCGAATATGCTCCTGACCGCAAACGCGGGTTCCTCGGCAGTTGGCTGGACTTTGGTTCCATCGCCGGCTTCGTGCTTGGCGCGGGTGTGGTGGTGCTGATTTCCAGCGTACTGGGTGAAGAGCAATTCGAATCCTGGGGCTGGCGCCTGCCGTTCTTCCTCGCCCTGCCCCTGGGCATCATCGGCCTGTACCTGCGCCACGCCCTGGAAGAAACCCCGGCGTTCCAGCAGCACATGGACAAAGTGGAACAAGGTGACCGCGAGGGGCTGACCCATGGTCCCCAAGTCTCATTCAGGGAAGTCGCCACCAAACATTGGCGCAGCCTGCTGACTTGCATCGGTATCGTCGCGGCCACCAACGTGACCTACTACATGTTGCTCACCTACATGCCGAGCTACCTGTCGCACAACCTGCACTACAAAGAAAACAGCGGTGTGCTGATCATCATCGCGATCATGGTCGGCATGTTGTTCGTGCAGCCATTCATTGGTTTTGTCAGCGATAAAATCGGCCGCAAGCCCTTCATCATCACCGGTAGCATTAGCCTGCTGTTGCTGGCGATCCCGGCGTTCATGCTGATCACCAGCGGCAAGATCGGGCTGATCTTCGGCGGCCTGCTAATCCTCGCCGTAATCCTGAACTTCTTCATCGGCGTGATGGCCTCGACCTTGCCCGCCATGTTTCCCACGCACATCCGCTACAGCGCCTTGGCAAGTGCCTTCAACGTCTCCGTACTGATCGCCGGCGTCACCCCCACGGCAGTGGCCTGGCTGGTGGAAAGCACCAACGACCTGTACATGCCCGCCTACTACCTGATGGTGTTCGCCGTGGTTGGCCTGATCACCGGCCTGACCATGAAGGAGACCGCCAACAAACCCCTGCATGGCGCGGCACCGGCCGCGTCGGACATAGAAGAAGCCAAGGAGTTGCTGCAGGAACACCACGACAATATCGAGCAGAAGATCGAAGGCATCGACGCCGAAATTGCCGAGCTGGAAGCCAAGCGCAAAAACCTGGTTGAACAGCATCCGCACATCAACTAAGACCTGACCAGCGAGCGCCAGCGCTACCGGAAAAACTGACTCGGCGTCTTACCGAACTGTTTCTTGAACATGTTGGTAAAGGCGCTGGGGCTTTCGTAGCCCAGCTCGATGGCCACGTCGATAATCTTCTCCCCCACCGCGATACGCTCCAGCGCCAGCAGCAACCGCGCCTGCTGGCGCCACTGGCCGAAGGTCAAACCGGTGTCCTTGCGAAACAGGCGCTGGATGGTCTTCTGGTCCAAGTCCAACCGAGCACTCCAATCCGCCACCGTCGAAGCATCTCCCGCATCCTGTTGCAGTGCCTGGCAAATCTGGTTGATACGCGAATCGGCAGGCTGGGGCAGCGACAGCGGCAACGCCGGCAGAATCGCCAGTTCGTCTAGGATCAGGTGCATGATCCGAGCGTCGCGGGAGTCCTCGGCATAAGGCGGCTTCAAACTCACCGACGCCTTGATCAACTCACTGAGCAGTGGCGAGATGCTCACGGCCTTGGCTCCGTTGGGCTGGTTCGGGAAGGCATCCGGGCGCACGAACACACTGCGCATCTTCAACGTGCCGACGCAACGCAGCGAGTGTACTTGCCCGCTGGGCATCCAGAAGCCACGGTTGGACGGCACCGTCCACTGGTTTTGCGCCGAGTACACCACCATCACGCCTTCGATGGCGTAGAGTAGTTGGTGCTTTTCGTGGCTATGGTCAGGGATCACCCAGTTTTCGGGATAATCGGTGGCGGAACTGATGACAGTCCAGTCGCCTTCATCGATCTCCTGCAGAAATTCATCCAGTGGTTTGATCATTTCGCCCTTTTTGCGACAGTTGCCTCCCGAATTTCGCGAGACAGGCATTTACGCCGAATCTAGCATATACACCGAAACAATTAGAAACGGGTGGCGAGCATAAGTACTCGCCGCCCCTGTTCGCTGCCCTGTATGGAATGCCTGCATGTCGACACTCACCGCGTCACCCGCCGCTGCAACCACTACGCCCCAGGTAAGCCCCCTGGTCATGCGCGTCCTCGGTGCCTGTGCCCTGGCGCACCTGATCAACGACCTGATCCAGGCCGTGCTGCCTTCGATCTACCCGATGCTCAAGGCCAACTACGGGCTGAGCTTCACCCAGGTGGGCCTGATCACCCTGACCTTCCAACTGACCGCATCCTTGCTGCAACCCTGGATCGGTTACCACACCGACCGCCATCCCAAGCCGTGGCTGTTGCCAGCGGGCATGGTGTGCACCTTGATCGGCATCCTGATGCTGGCGTTTGTCGGCACCTTCCCGGCGATCCTGCTGGCAGCGGCACTGGTCGGCGTCGGCTCCTCGACCTTCCACCCGGAAACCTCGCGAGTGGCCCGCCTGGCCTCGGGCGGACGCTACGGCCTGGCGCAATCGACCTTCCAGGTCGGCGGCAATACCGGCAGCGCCTTCGGCCCGTTGCTCGCGGCAGCGATCATCATTCCTTACGGCCAAACTCACATCGCCTGGTTCGGGTTGTTCGCAGTCTTCGCGATCCTGGTGCTGTACGGCTTGAGCCGCTGGTACCGCCACCACCTCAATCTGTTCAAGCTCAAGCAAGGCGCCAAGGCCACCCACGGCTTGTCCAAAGGCCGCGTGACTTTTGCCCTGATCGTGCTGGCCGTGCTGGTGTTCTCCAAGTACTGGTACATGACCAGCCTGACCAGCTACTTCACGTTCTACCTGATCGAAAAATTCCAGCTGTCAGTGGCCAGCTCCCAGATGTACCTGTTCCTGTTCCTTGGCGCAGTGGCTGTCGGCACCTTTGCGGGCGGCCCGATCGGCGACAAGATCGGACGCAAGAAAGTCATCTGGTTCTCCATCCTCGGCGCAGCGCCGTTCACCCTGGCCCTGCCCTACTTCGACCTGTTCTGGACGGCGGTATTGAGCGTGGTGATCGGGTTTATCATCGCCTCGGCCTTCTCGGCCATCGTGGTATATGCCCAGGAACTGGTGCCCGGCAATGTGGGCATGATCGCCGGGATCTTCTTCGGCCTGATGTTCGGCTTCAGCGGTATCGGTGCGGCACTGCTCGGCATGCTCGCCGACAACCACGGCATCGAGTACGTCTACAAACTGTGCTCGTTCCTGCCACTGGTGGGCATCCTGACGATATTGTTGCCGTCAACCAAAGGCGTCTGACCCGCCGATCATCGGCTGGCCGTATGCCGGTACGATGAGGACTCTGAGAAACCTGCGTGTGCGCTGACGATCCGGGCTTTCAGCGCACACCCAGGCAGACCCGGCACGAAACAATGCTGTCGCACCGCAGCTTGCCGCTAAAGGTCGTAGTGCACGGCCACCCGGTTGCCGGTCCTCACCGACTCCAACGCACAATCCGCCAGATGCAACGCATACACCCCATCGCGCACACCGGTCGGCAGTGCGCCACCGCTGTTCAGTGCATCAATGAACTGGGTCAGCTCATTGCGATAGGCGTCCGCGTAGCGCTCCAGGAAGAAATGCTGCAACGGCTCCAACGCCTCAGTGTGTGCTGCGCTCCAATGGCGCAAAGTGCTGGGCCGGTGGTTATCGGTGAGTAATACGCCATCGGCACCGGACACTTCCACCCGCTGGTCATAGCCATACACCGCCTGGCGGCAGCAGTTGATGTGGCATTGTTTGCCGGAGGCGGTGCGCAACAGCACCATGACGCTGTCATAATCGTCGATCTCTTCAAGGCTCGGGTCCACCAGACGGCTGGCGACGGCGCTGACCTCCACCGGCTCTTCACCGAGCAGGTGGCGGGCCGTGTCGAAGTCATGAATGGTCATGTCGCGCAGGATGCCGCCTGAGTGTGCCAGGTAATCGCGCGGGGCCAGGCCCGGGTCGCGGCTGGTGATGATGACCTGGCGTACAGCGCCGATCTGGCCGGCGTCGAGGGCTTGGCGCAGACGCAGCATGTCGGGGTCGAAGCGCCGGTTGAAGCCGAGCATCACCTGGCCGCCTTGACGCTCGACGACTTGAGCGGCGTGGCGAGCCTTGGCGATATCGAGGTCGATGGGCTTTTCGCAGAGCACCGCCTTGCCTTGCGCCACCGCCGCCAGCAGCAAATCGATGTGGGTGTCGGTGGGCGTGCCGATGACCACCGCGTCGATATCCTTGCGGCTGAGCACGGCGGCGCAGTCGTAGGCAGCCTCGCAACCCAGTTGTGCGCTCAGTGCATCAACCCCTTCGCGCCAGGGGTCGGCCACCAGCACCAGCGTGGCATTGGGATGGGCGGCGACGTTGGCAGCATGGATCTTGGCGATGCGCCCGGCACCTAGAACGGCAATACGTAGCATGGCGGAACTCCTGGTGTTGTTATTAAGGGGAGTACTCAATCCGGCAGGTTGAACGGTGTCACGATCTGCACCTGGGACGGCGCAATCGGCCCGGCTTTCCATAACCGGTGGTGTTGCAGGATGTGCAGGAATACGTGACGGGCATCGATCTGCAGGTTGTGATCGATGATCGCGGCGACTTTTTCTTCGCGCAGCAACTGGCGGTTTTCCTCGTCCAGGTCGTGACCGATAAACACCTCCAGCGGGCGCCCCTGGGCGGCGAACGCATCGACAATCGCGCGATTGCCACCGCCGACGCTGTACACCGCCTTGAGTTCGGGATGGTTTCGCAAGGCTTGGCTGACACGCTCGAAGGTGCGGTCATACACGCCATAGCCGCCACTGATATCCAGCACGCGCAAGTGCGCGGCACGCCCGCGCAGCCAAGCGCGAAAGCCCATCTCGCGTTCTTCTTCGCCACGGAACAGTTCGCTGCCGATCACTACCGCGACGTCCTGGGGCTCGGTCGGCAGCCAGCGTGACATCAGGTAGGCAGCAGTCTGGCCCGCGGTGCGGTTGTTCATCCCCACGTAACCGATGCGTTCGCTGTGTGGCAGGTCCGTCACCAGGGTCACGACCGGAATCCCCGCCGCACTCAGTTGCTTGACGGCCAGGTTCACCGCCGGCTCATCGGCGGCCTTGAGCACCACGCCCTGGCTGCCGGTGTCGAGGCAGCGCAGCAACTGATCGTGCATGGCTTGGGGTTCGATCTCTTCGAAGAGGTGGAAACGCGGCGCGATGCGAAACGGCGCCAGGCTGCCCAGTTGCGCAATGATCGCCGCCTGCACCGCCGTGCTGAAGCGTTGCGGGGTATGCATGATCACGTCGACATGAAAGGTACGCCCCACTGCCAGGCCATTTTTCTCCTGGGCTTCCAGCTCATCCAACGCCTGCTCGATCCGTCGCCGAGTCTGCGCATGCACGCTGCCGCGCTGGTGCAACACGCGATCGACCGTGGCGTTGCTCACACCGGCCTGGGTGGCTAGTTGCTTGATGGAGAAGTGTTTGGCACGTTCGAGCATGCGGTTCGCCTGAGGTGTTTTTGAGGTGTTATTTGGGTTTTTCTGAGGTTTTGCAATGCTAGTCTCAGTTTTGCCCGGCGTCGAGCCGAGCGCCGCACAACAACAAAAATCCAGGAGAAACCCATGCCCCACACCGATCTCGCCACCTCGTTCAACGGCCAGTACTTCGTCGTCACCGGCAGCACCCAAGGCCTGGGCGCAGCAGTAGCGCATACCCTTGCCCGACGCGGCGCCGCCGGCTTGATCATCTGCGGACGGCGCCGTGCCCAAGGCGAAGAACAGGTGCAGCAGTTGGCCCAGCTGGATTGCCAGGCGTTCTTTGTCGAGGCGGACTTGGAAAAAGTCGAGGATTGCCAAGCGATCATCGCAGCGGCGCGCACTCACTTCGGCACCTTGCATGGGCTGGTGAACTGCGCCGGCATGTCGGACCGCGGCACCATCCTCGACACCTCACCCGAACTGTTTGATCGGCTGATGGCCGTGAATGTAAGGGCACCGTTTTTCCTGATGCAGGAAGCATTGAAACTGATGATCAGCAACGGCGTGGAAGGCGCGGTGGTGAATATCCAGAGCGTCACCGGCCATGGAGGGCAATCGTTTCTCAGCGCCTATGCAGCGTCCAAGGGCGCGTTGGCCATCCTGACCAAGAACGTGGCGTTCAGTGCCCTGCGCAACCGCATCCGCGTGAACGGTTTGAACATCGGCTGGATGGACACCCCCCACGAGGACCAAATCCAGCGCCAGTACCACGGTGCCCAGGACGGTTGGCTGGCGACGGCTGAAGCCGCGCAGCCGTTCGGGCGCCTGCTCAAGCCTGAGGAAGTGGCGCAAAGCGTGGCGTTTTTACTGTCGCGCGAGTCAGGGATGATGACCGGCGCGGTGATCGACCTGGAGCAAGGCGTGGTCGGTTGCACCGACGGCGGCAGCCCGCAACCGCACCGGGCGCTGGGAGGTGTGTGATGTCGGCGTTCGTGACTGAACAGGTGGTATGCCTGGGGGATTTCAGCGACATTTGCGCGCAACAGGCGAGTGCAGCGGACTATCCGCTGTGCACCGAAGTGCTGAGTAATGTGCCGGTCTATCAGGCTCGCACGCTACGCAATAGTGACCGCTCGGCGGTGATGAATGAACTGCATCGCCTATTCCGCGAAGGACCTGGCGTGATGGTGGTACGCCGAGCCTATGAAGACCTGGACGTGGTGGACCGCCATAGCCAGGTGTTCGAGGCGATCTTTGCCAGTGAAGCGGCGCACGGCGTGGCCGCCGATCACTTCGCCAAGGCCGGCAGTAATGGGCGGATCTGGAACGCGTTGCAGAAGGCGGCATTGCAGTCGCCAGAGTCGTTTGTCGAGTACTACGCCAACCCGTTGCTGGGGTTGATCGCCGAGGCGTGGCTGGGCCCGAGCTATCAGGTCACCGCGCAGGTCAACGTCGTGCACCCCGGCGGCCCAGCCCAACAACCGCACCGTGACTATCACTTGGGTTTCCAGACCAATGAGGTGGTGGAACGTTTTCCCCTGCCCCTGCACGTGTTGTCTCAATACCTGACACTGCAAGGCGCGGTGGCCCACTCGGACATGCCGCTGGAAACCGGCCCGACCCAACTGCTGCCGTTTTCCCAGCAATACGCCCTGGGTTACTTGGCATGGCGGCGCCCGGAGTTCATCGACTACTTCCAGCAACACGCAGTGCAACTGCCGCTGAACAAAGGCGACCTGCTGTTCTTCAACCCGGCGCTGTTCCATGCCGCCGGCACCAACAGCACGCAGGATTGCCGGCGCATGGCCAACCTGCTGCAAATCTCCTCAGCGTTCGGCAAACCCATGGAAGCCCTCGACCGCGAGCGCATGATGCTGGCGGTGTACCCGGTTCTATTGGGCACCCCATCGCTGGATGCCGAAGCCGTGCAAGCCGTGGTGGCCTGCACGGCCGATGGGTACTCCTTCCCGACCAACCTCGACACCGACCCACCCTTGCAGGGCCTGGCCCCGCAAACCGGACAGCAGTTGATGCTGCAAGCCCTCAACGAACGCTGGCCATACTCGGACTTCGCCGCCGCCGTGGCGCAGCTGCGGGCCAAGCGCCAGGCGTGATGCTTTGACAACAACAAAAACAACGGAGCACAACCATGAAAAAGCACCTCCTTGTGGCACTCTTTACCCTCGCCTTCAGCCCCTGGGTCCTGGCCGATATCCGTATCGGCGTGAGCATTGCCCAGGTCGATGATGTATTCCTCGCGCAAATGCGTGACTACATGGCTGCCCACGCCAAACAACTGCCCGGCGTGACCCTGCAATTCGAAGACGCCCAGGGCGATGTCGTGCGCCAGCTCAACCAGGTGCAGAACTTCACCGCCCAGGGCATGGACGCAATCATCGTCAACCCGGTGGACACTGCCGCCACGCAAAAGATGACCGACAATGCCCAGCAGGCAAATACACCGCTGGTGTTCGTCAACCGTCGCCCCGACGCCCAGCAACTACCGCCGGGGGTCGGCTACGTGGGCTCGGATGAGGTCAAGGCCGGCGAGATCCAGATGCGTTACCTGGCCGAGAAAATGGGCGGCAAAGGCAACCTGGCGATCATGCTCGGGCTGCTGTCGAACAACGCCACCCACAACCGCACGCTGGGGGTGAAGACGGTGCTCAAGGATTACCCCGCGATCAAGATCGTCGAGGAACAAACGGCGGAATGGCAGCGCAGCAAGGCCATCGACCTGATGAACAACTGGATAGTGTCCGGCAAGAAAATCGACGCCGTGGTCGCCAATGCCGATGAGATGGCCATCGGCGCGGCCATGGCGATCAGTCAGGCCGGCATGCAACCCGGTAAAGACATACTGGTAGCCGGCAGCGACGGCGGCCCGGCCGGACTGGACGCGGTGAAAAAAGGCCAATTGCTGGTCACCGTGTATCAGGACAACAAAGGGCAGGCGGTGGGCTCAATCGACCTGGCGGTGAAGATGGTGAAGAAAGAACCCTACACCGCCGAGCTGACCATTCCTTATCAGCAGATCACCAAGGATAATTACCAGGCATTTCTTAACCCTTGAGGACCGCGACAATACCTGTGGCGAGCAAGCTCGCCCGCCACAGAGTCAACATCGGCACTAGCGTGGCGACCGGCGCGCAAAACCATTCACAACGATGTACAGCAACGGCCCCACCGAAACGAATACCGCCGTCAGCAAGAAGTAAGGCAGCACCGAAACCACCGACCGCCCTCTCCCCCGCGCATCTCGATACATCCACACGCACGCCAGCACCGCCATCAGATACAGGTCGATCACCACCTGCGCCGTATCCGGTCGCGAGATCAGTTCTTGTCCAAATGCCAGCAGCGACTGTTGCGCCGTGAGCATCGTGTAGAGCGTATACAACGAAAACCCGAGCAAACCGATCAGGGCGAGATAAGGCCTGTGCATGCAATCCTCCTTGAAGAGCAACCTTTAATAGCGAGTCGCTCACCTTAGCAGCAAGATTCTCGGAGCGCTGGCACTGTGAAATATCTGTCCGTAGACTGCCGCCATACCTCCCACTTGAAGGCGGCGAAAAAAACGTGATGCAAGTTACCGAAGTCTCCATTGCCCAATTGCGCGCGGCGCTTGAAACCGGCCAGACCACTGCCGTTGAACTGGTCAAGGCTTATCTGGCGCGGATCGATGCCTATGACGGCCCGCAGACCGCTACCGCCTTGAACGCCGTGGTGGTGCGCAACCCCGAGGCGCTCAAAGAAGCCGAAGCGTCGGATGCGCGTCGGGCGAAGGGTGAAACCTTGGGGCCATTGGACGGCATCCCTTACACCGCCAAAGACAGCTACCTGGTCAAGGGCCTGACCGCGGCCTCCGGCAGCCCGGCCTTCGCCCAGCTGACGGCCCATCGCGACGCGTTCACCATTGAGCGCCTGCGCGCCGGTGGCGCCATTTGCCTGGGCAAGACCAATATGCCGCCGATGGCCAATGGCGGGATGCAACGCGGTGTGTATGGCCGCGCAGAAAGCCCGTACAACGCCGCCTATCTCACCGCGCCCTTTGCTTCCGGTTCGTCCAACGGCGCCGGCACCGCGACGGCTGCAAGCTTTGCCGCATTCGGCCTGGCCGAAGAAACCTGGTCGAGCGGACGCGGCCCGGCGTCCAACAATGGATTGTGCGCCTACACCCCGTCCCGTGGGGTGATCTCGGTGCGCGGCAACTGGCCGTTGACGCCAACCATGGACGTGGTCGTGCCGTATGCACGCAGCATGGCCGACCTGCTGGAAGTACTCGATGTCGTGGTCGCCGAAGACCCCGATACCCGTGGCGACCTGTGGCGCCTGCAACCCTGGGTACCCATCCCGAGCGTGGCCTCGGTGCGCCCGGCGTCCTACGCCGAACTGGCGGTGACTTCGGAGTCTCTCGTGGGCAAGCGCTTCGGTGTACCTCGCATGTACATCAACGCCGACCCTGAAGCCGGCACCAGCGAAAAACCCGGGATCGGCGGGCCAACCGGGCAAAAGATCAACACCCGCGCCAGCGTGATCGATCTTTGGCAGGCCGCCCGCCAGGCGCTGGAAGCCGCTGGAGCCGAAGTGATCGAGGTGGATTTCCCGCTGGTCTCCAACTGCGAAGGCGACCGCCCCGGCGCTCCAACGGTGTTTACCCGTGGCCTGGTGTCCAAGACATTCCTGCACGACGAATTGTGGGAACTGTCGGCCTGGGCCTTTGATGACTTCCTGCGCGCCAACGGCGACCCGACCCTGAACCGCCTGGCCGATGTCGACGGGCCGAAGATCTTCCCCCACGACCCCGGTACCCTGCCCAACCGTGAGGACGACCTTGCCGCCGGCATGGACGAGTACGTGCGCATGGCACAGCGTGGCATCACGCCATGGAATGAAATCAGCACCGTACCCGACGGCCTGCGCGGCCTTGAACAAACCCGGCGCCTGGATCTGGAAGACTGGATGGACACCCTGGGCCTTGACGCCGTGCTGTTCCCGACCGTGGCCGATGTGGGCCCGGCTGACGCCGACATCAACGAAACCTCTGCCGACATCGCCTGGAGCAACGGCATCTGGGTGGCCAACGGCAACCTCGCCATTCGCCACCTGGGCGTACCCACCGTCACCGTGCCGATGGGCGTGATGGCCGACATCGGCATGCCGGTCGGGTTGACCTTCGCCGGGCGCGCCTATGACGATTCGGCATTGCTGCGCTTTGCTTCGGCGTATGAAGCCACCGGCAACAAACGCCTCATTCCCCCACGGACACCACCGTTGGCAACAGAATGAATACGGTCTGAATGTGGGAGCTGGCTTGCCTGCGATGACGTAGTGTCAGTCGATGCAGATGTCGACTGTTTCACCGCTATCGCAGGCAAGCCAGCTTCCACATTTGATTGTTTTTCAAATTAAAGGCACGGCAATCAGCAAAATTACCGTGCCATGAGTGAGCGTCGCCGGCAACACGCCATACCGCATACGCACCAGCGCACAGGCCAGCCCTTCGATCAGGGTGAACAGCAACACCGGCCAGCCCAGTTGGGTCACACTCAAAGCCAGAAAGGTGTGGCAGGCGGCAAAGGCCACGCCACTGATCAAGGCCGCGCGCAGAGGCGTGACCTGCTGTTCCAGATAGCCCTGCAGGAACCCGCGAAACAACACCTCTTCCAACGCATTGGCACCATAGGCCAACACCACCATACCTGGCAGCCAAACCCAGTAACCGTGGATCGAGGACGCGTCGATGCCTTGGTAAATCCGTAGCGGCACACCGATCAGGCACCCCACCCCTAGCCCCACGACCAGGCCAACGACTGGATTGCCGATGGACCAACGAATCAGCCGCCACAACTCAGGCGCTACGCGCACCAGCAACATGATCAGCAGCACCGACAAGCCACCCAGCGCCGCCAGTACGAACCCGTTATTGGTGAAAGCAATTTGCACTTCGCTGCCAAGCGCCCACATACGCAACGGCGTCATCACATCGCGCATCAGCACGAACGCCAACAGCAGGATCAAGATACGCAGCGCGGGCAGCGTCCTCGGCGTCAGCGCAAACCACAACCCGAACAGCAGCACGCCGGGTGTCAGGTGGGTTGCGTATTTGATCAACATCACCATTCCTTCGGCGATCATGGGGGTTGGTTCCTTGGGGGGGGATGAATGGCGCGCAAGCATAGCCATCTGCCATTTGCTCGAAAAGATCCAGCAACGTGATAAGACGTCACACCAGAACATAAAACCAGTATTTTATGGACCTATATAAATTTCACTTTATTTTTTCTGCAAAATTACGGCATGGTTGTACGACAACATCGATCATTGATGCCACCCAACAACAATAAGGAAACACCCATGCCCAACGCTAAAGTGCTGCTCGGTTTTCTGTGTCTGTTTTCCGGCGCCGTCGCAGCCGCGCCTGCCCCCGCCGAAAAGGAGGTGGCCCAAGCGGTCGACCAACTGACCCAAGCCATGCTGCACCTGGACCTCAAGCAGTTGCACGCGTTGACGTCCGACAACCTCACCTACGGTCACTCCAGCGGCAAGGTGCAGAACAAGGCGCAATTCATCGCCGACCTGGAAACCCACACCAGCGCATTCAAGACCCTGGAAATGCAGAACCAGAGCATTACCCTCGACGGCGACACTGCCCTGGTGCGCAACCACTTCCATGCCTTGGCGGTGAACAGCGGCGTCGAAGTGCCGACCGATATCGATAACTTCCAGGTCTGGCAGAAACAGCACGGCAAATGGCTGCTGATCGGGCGCCAGGCTTACAAGTACTAGTTCACCATTCCACGACCTTGCGCACCTTGAGCAACGCCTCACGCAACGCCGGTATTTCCACCGAGCCGAGCGCCAGGCGCAACGCGTGGGGCACGTAGGCAGAGACCGCGAACGGTTCGGCGGTGGACACCGAGACCTGCTCGCGCTGCAAGGTCATGGCAATCTGATCAGCGCGGGCATCCTCCCCCAGCGGCAGCCATAGAAAGTACGACGACGGGTGACTGATGTAGTCCACACCCCTCAACACCTGTGCCGCCAAGGCCTGCCGCGCCTGGGCATCCTGGCGTTTCTGCGCTTCCAACTGCGCCACGGTGCCGTCCTCGATCCAGGCGACGGCCATCGCACTCATCACCCCCGGCACGTTCCAGGTGGTGGCCATGATCCTGCGCTCCAGCCCCTTCACCCAGGCAGGCGGTGCGGCGATGAAACCCACCCGCAACCCAGTGGCGATACTCTTGGAAAACCCACCGATGTACACCGTACGCTCCGGCGCCAAGGTCGCCAGGGGCGGAGGTGCGTCCTCGACGAGAAAGGCGTAGGCCGCGTCCTCGATGATCATCAGATGATGCTGACGGGCAATCCCGATCAGTTGCTCGCGCTGTGCCAGGCTCATCACCCAACCCAGTGGGTTGTGCAAGGTCGGTATGCTGTACACAGCGCGCACCGGCCGCTTGTGACACAGGCGTTGTAGAAACGCCAGGTCCGGGCCATGAGTGTCGACCGGGATCGCGACAATCTCCAGGTGCAGGGTTTCAGCCAGCACCTTGAACCCCGAATACGTCAGCGCGTCCACGGCGATGACATCGCCAGGTTTGAGCAACGCCATCATGCTCACCGCCAAGCCGTGCTGGGCACCGCTGACCAGCAGCACCTGTTCAGCATCCACCGCCAACCCGCGACTCACCAAGTGCCGCGCTACCGCTGCCCGCTCGTGCAGGCGACCGGCATGGGGCTGATAGCGCAACAGGGCTTCGAGGTCACCCGACAGTGCCAGTTGGCGCAACGCCGTGCGCAACAAGTCGGCCTGGCCGGGTAACGAGGGGTAGTTGAAATTGAGGTCGAGCATGCCCGTGGCGACGATCATCTGGCCACTGCCCTGCCCTGGCGGCAATGCGATCTCCCGCACAAAGGTGCCACGCCCGGTTTCACCACTGACCAGTCCCATGGCTTCCAACTCAGCGTACACACGACTGGCCGTGACCAAGGCCAGGCCGTGCTCGGCAGCCAATTGCCGATGGGTCGGCAGCCGTGTACCGGGCGGCATTTTCCCGCTGCGGATATCGGCGGCGAACGTGTCAACCAGCGACTTATAACGGGCGCGCGGCATAGGTGATGTATCCATGACAATTTTTTGATTGTCTCAATCTTCAACTTTAGGATGCCGGACACGCAACTTTTCTTTTCGGGCATCTCCCATGGAACGTACTTCGCGGCTCAGCACCCTCGACACCAGCACCCAGGGTTGGATCAATGGTTTTATCGGCGTGGTGATTTTCAGCGGTTCATTGCCCGCCACGCGCCTGGCGGTCATGGAGTTCGATCCGGTGTTTCTCACCATGATCCGCGCGGCCATTGCAGGCTTGCTTGGGCTGCTTCTGCTGCGGTTGTTCAAGGAGAGTCGCCCCGCGCGCGCTCAATGGATGCCACTGGCGATCGTCGCGCTCGGTGTGGTCATCGGCTTTCCGTTGCTGACCGCCCTCGCCCTGCAATACGTCACCTCGGCGCACTCCATTGTGTTTATCGGTCTACTGCCGCTGGCTACCGCCGTGTTCGGCGTATTGCGCGGCGGTGAGCGCCCGCGTCCAGTGTTCTGGCTGTTTTCGATCCTGGGCAGCGTGCTGGTGATGGGCTACGCCTTCGCCCAGGGCTTGAGCGCCGCGCCTGTGGGTGACGTGCTGATGCTGCTGGCGGTGCTGGTGTGCGGCCTGGGATATGCCGAAGGCGCCAAGTTGTCGCGCAGCCTGGGCGGCTGGCAGGTGATCTGTTGGGCACTGGTGGTATCGCTGCCGGTCGTGCTGCCGTTGAGCATGATCCTGGCACCGCTCAGTTTCACCGGCATCAGCTTGCCCGCCTGGTTGAGCCTGGGTTACGTGTCGCTGTTCAGCATGTTGATTGGCTTTGTGTTCTGGTATCGCGGCCTGGCTCAGGGCGGTATCGCCGCCGTCGGCCAGTTGCAGTTGCTGCAACCGTTCTTCGGCCTGGCGCTGGCGGCGGGCCTGCTGCATGAGCAGGTCAGCCTGGGCATGGTGCTGGTGACGATCGCCGTGATCGGCTGTGTGGCAGGGGCGAAGCGGTTCGCACGCTAATGGACTTATTCCCTTTCGGTGCGTGCCCTGCTAAACAGAGTGGTCGCCAAAAGAAACAATAAGGACTTTGCATGCTCATCCCTTCTCTTCAGGACACCACCGCCCCCGAAGGCATTTGCTATGGCTGCGGTGGCAGCAACCCCCATGGCCTGCACATCAAGAGCCGTTGGGATGCCGACGGTGTCCACATCATCGCCGAACACCTGCCCGAAGCCCAATACACCGGCTGGCCGGACCTGGTCTACGGCGGCCTGATCGCCATGTTGGTGGACTGCCATTCGAACTGGACCGCCATGGCCTATCACTACCGTCTTGAGGCGCGTGAACCCGGCACCTTGCCGCGCATCGATTGCGTGACCGGCAACCTTGGCATCAAGTTCATCAAGCCGACGCCGATGGGCGTCACACTGACCCTTCGCGCACGCGTCGAGGGTGAGGTCGGGCGTAAAAGCCGCGTGGTCTGCGAGGTATACGCCGGTGATGTGCTCACGGCTATCGGCGACTCGGTATTCGTGCGTGTCGACACCGGCCAATTGGCCGCCGCCGCCCATGGTCGCGAAGGCTGATCCTGGTCTACATTGATTGCCATCCCCCTTCGAGGACTGCACCGATGACGCGTCTCACCGCGAAAGACTTCGCCCCCGAACTGCTGGAGCTCTACGACGGCTATGCCCACGGCAAGCTCAACCGCCGTGAGTTTCTCGACCGCGCTGCGCTGTTCACGTTTGGCGGCCTCACCGCCTCCGCACTGTTGGCGGCCCTGAGCCCCAACTATGCGTTGGCCGAGCAGGTGAAATTCACCGACCCGGACATCATCGCCGATTACATCACCTACCCTTCGCCCAAGGGCAACGGCACCGTGCGCGGCTACCTGGTGCGCCCGGCCAAGACCAGCGGCAAATTGCCGGCCGTGGTGGTGGTGCATGAAAACCGTGGCCTCAATCCCTATATCGAAGACGTTGCCCGGCGCCTGGCCAAAGCCGGCTTTATTGCGCTGGCACCGGATGGGCTGACGTCGGTGGGCGGCTACCCGGGCAACGATGAAAAAGGGGTGGAACTGCAACAGAAAGTCGACCCCGAAAAGCTGATGAACGACTTCTTCGCCGCCATCGAGTGGTTGATGCACCACGACACCAGCACCGGCAAGGTGGGGATCACCGGCTTCTGTTACGGCGGTGGCGTGACCAATGCAGCCGCGGTGGCCTATCCGGAGTTGGGAGCGGCGGTGTCGTTCTATGGCCGCCAACCGGACGCCAAGGATGTACCGCGCATCAAGGCACCGATCATGCTGCATTACGCCGAACTGGATACGCGGATCAATGAGGGTTGGCCGGCGTATGAGAAGGCGCTGAAGGCGGCGGGCACCACTTATGAGGCGTATATCTACAAGGGCGCCAACCATGGTTTCCATAATGATTCGACACCGCGGTATGACGAAGCGGCGGCAAATCTGGCGTGGAAAAGGACTCTTGACTGGTTCCGCAAATACCTAGCCTAGCCGCGATCTAAAATGTGGGAGGGGGCTTGCTCCCGAAAGCGGTGGATCAGTGACTGCATCTGTGTCTGAAACACCCCTTTCGGGAGCAAGCCCCCCCCACACCGGGTTCTCATTGCTGTCGGGTTCAGTGTTCCAAGGCATAGTGTCGGCAATGGTTTAGATACCTCTGCTCATATCAGGCCTGCCCGGCGGCCTCTTTCAGCCAGCCCTTGAACGCCAGCATCGCCGACGTTTCAGCCCGTGATTGCAGGCGCGTCAGCCAATAGCTACCGGTGGTAATGCCGATATCGAACGGCTGGCGAATCACATCGCTTTCCAGCTGCCGCGAAAACATCATCGCGGGAGCAAGCGCCACACCGGTGCCTTGCAGCGCAGCCTCCATCATGGCCAAGGATGAGTCGAACATGATACTGCGCGGCACCACGGTGTCGGCGGGTAACCCGGCGGCCTGGAACCATTGGGTCCATTCATCGGCCCGGTAGGAACGCAGCAAAGTGTGTTTGAGCAGGTCGCCAGGCACCTGCAATTGCTCGGCAATCTGCGGCACACACAGCACGTTCAGCGGTGCAGCCAGCAATTCGCAGGCGTCGGTGCCATGCCAGGCGCCCGCACCGAAGCGGATCGCGTAGTCCAACCCTTCTGCGGCGACATCGACGCGGTTGTTGTTGGTGGACAGGCGCAGGTCGATAAACGGATAACGACGCTGAAAATCCGGCAGGCGCGGTAGCAGCCAGCCTACGGCAAAGGTGCCCACGACACCGACGGTGAGCACCTCGCGGTAATGCCCGCCTTCGAACTGGCCTAAGGTGTGGGCGATGCGATCAAACGACTCGCGCAGCACCGGCAGCAGCGTTTCACCTTCGCGTGTGAGCATCAGGCCCCGGGGCAGGCGCTTGAATAAGGTGACATTGAGTTGCGCTTCCAGGCTTTTCACTTGATGACTGACCGCCGCCTGGGTCACGCACAGCTCGATGGCCGCACGGGTAAAGCTCAGGTGGCGGGCGGAAGCCTCGAAGGCGCGCAGGGCATTGAGGGGCAAATGGGAACGCAGCATGCTTAGCCCTAATTTTTCTAATGGCAGGTGCGAAATATCATCGTTTGCCCGGCCGGTAAAATCCACCTAGATTTGCGACGCCTGCGCAGGCCTCGATCATCTACAGGGAAGCCAATCACCATGAATCGTCATGTACAAAAAATCCTGATGTCAGCTTTATTGATGGGGGCCGGTACCTGCATGGCAGCGCCAGACCTGCGCAAGGTAGTGGATAGCAGCGTGGAACCGCTGATGCAGCAGCAAGGCATCGCAGGGCTATCCATCGCCGTCGTCAGCAAGGGCCAGGTGCAATACTTCAACTACGGCGTCGCCTCCAGGGAAACCCAAAAGCCTGTGACCGAAGGCACCTTGTTTGAAATCGGTTCGGTGAGCAAGACCTTCACCGCCACCCTGGGCGGGTATGCCCAGGCCACCGGCAAGCTGAAGCTGTCGGACAAGGCCAGTGAACACCTGTCCGCCTTGGCCGGCAGCGCCTTCGACCGCATCAGCCTGCTGCAACTGGCGACCTATACGCCTGGCGGCCTGCCCTTGCAATTTCCCGACGCCGCCGACAACGCCGGGGCCATGCTCAGTTATTACCAACAATGGAAACCGACTTACGCCCCCGGCACACAGCGACTCTATTCCAATCCGAGCATTGGCCTGTTCGGCTACCTTACGGCGCAAAGCCTGGGGCAGCCTTTCAACGTAGCCATGGAGAAAACCCTGCTGCCCAAGCTGGGCTTGAAGAACACCTACGTCAGCGTGCCCGCCGACCAGTCGGGCCAATACGCCCAAGGCTACGACAAGGATCAGAAACCCGTCCGGGTCGGCCCCGGCGCACTGGACAGTGAAGCCTACGGCATCAAGACCAGCACCCACGACCTGGCGCGCTATGTGATCGCCAACATGCACCCAGAAGATCTGGATAAGCCACTGCAACAGGCCATTGCCACCACTCACACTGGCTACTACAGGGCGAACGGCATGACCCAAGGCTTGGGCTGGGAGTACTACCCCTACCCCATCACGCTGCAGGCACTGATTGACGGCAACTCCACGCCGATGGCGATGGAACCTCACAAGGCTGAATGGTTGGACACACCGCAGGTACAACCGGCCAACGTGCTGTACAACAAAACTGGCGCCACCAGTGGTTTCGGCGCGTATGTGGCGTACGTACCGAGCAAGGACATGGGCGTGGTGATCCTGGCGAACAAGAACTACCCGAACGCCGAACGGGTGAAAGTGGCGCATGCGATCTTGAGTGCGCTTGACCAGTAAAGCCTGACAATAAACAAATGTGGGAGGGGGCTTACCCCCTCCCACATTTTTTACCGCGCTACATGCCTAGCCAATGCGGCAACGCCAGGGAGATAAACGGCAGGTAGGTAACCATGATCAGGAACACCAACAGAATCATCAGCCACGGCAACGCCGCTCGGATCGTCTGCCCCAGGCTCAACCCGGTCACCGCCGAGGTCACGAACAGGTTCAGCCCCACCGGTGGGTGCACCAGGCCGATTTCCATGTTGACCACCATCACGATCCCCAGGTGAATCGGGTCGATGCCCAGCTTCATCGCAATCGGAAAGAAGATCGGCGCCAGGATCAACACGATGGCCGAAGGCTCCATGAAGCTGCCGGCCACTAGCAGCACGATGTTGACCATGATCAGGAAACCAATCGGTGTCAGCCCTTCGGAAATCACCCAGGCCGTGATTTCCTGCGGGATCTGCTCGGTGGTCAACACGTGGGCGAAGAGCATGGCGTTGGCGATGATAAACATCAGCATGATCGCCAGGCGCCCGGACTCCAGCAGCACCTTGGGGCAGTCGCGCAGTTTCATGTCCTTGTAGACGAACAACGCCACGAACGCCGAGTACACCGCCGCCACGGCCGCCGCTTCGGTCGGGGTGAACATGCCGCTGTAGATGCCGCCGAGGATGATCACCAGCAACAGCAAGCCCCAGAAGGCTCGGCGTGCGCAGGTCAGCCACTCACGAAAGGTCGCACGGGGTTGCGCCGGCAGCTTCTTGATGCGCGCGACGATGTAGATCGTGACCATCAGCATCAACCCCAGCAGCAACCCTGGAATGACCCCGGCCATGAACAGTTTGCCCACTGAAGTCTCGGTGGCCGCCGAGTACACGACCATCACGATCGACGGCGGAATCAGGATGCCCAACGTGCCGGCGTTGCAGATAATCCCCGCGCCGAACTCCTTGGGGTATCCGGACCGCACCATACCCGCCACGGCAATCGAACCCACCGCAGCCACGGTTGCCGGTGACGAACCGGACAACGCCGCAAACAGCATGCACGCCAACACCGCCGCAATGGCCAGGCCACCGCGAATATGCCCGACACAGGCGTTGGCAAAATCGATCAAGCGTTGCGCCACACCGCCGGTGGTCATGAACGCGCCGGACAACAGGAAAAACGGGATCGCCAGGAAGGTGTAGGCGTCGGAGGTTTCAAACAGCTTGATCGCCAGGGAGCTCACCGAGTCCTGGCTGAACATCAAGATCGACATCGCGCCGGACAATCCCAATGAAATCGCAATGGGCACGCCGAGGAACATGAACACGAACAACAGCAAAAACAGACAGAGCACGGCCATCAGTGACGCTCCTCGTGGCTGCCGGCCAACTTGCTGGCCTCACCGGCCTCGTCAGCCAGCCCCAACCCGACCTGACGGTGGGTAAAGATGCGGTAGAAAATTTCCAGGTAGCGGATAAACACCAAGGCAAAGCCGATGGGTACGATCACCACGATGTCGCCGACGTCGACGCCGTACTGGTCGAGGTCTTCGGCACCGATATGGGCGGTCATTACCGCGCTGACCCACTTGTAGCTGGCGACCATGAACAGCCCGGCGTAGGCCAGGCAGCACAGGCACGCGAGCATGCCGAGAAGGCGTTGCACCGGGCGCTTGGTCAGCTTGACCAGGGCGTCCACGCCCAAGTGCCCGGCAGTCCGCACGCCATAGGAAATGCCAAAGAAAATCAGCCAGCCGAACATGGCCTTGGTCAGCGCCACGCTCCAGGTCATGTCCTGGGCCCACGTCATGGTGTGGTCGCCCAGGAAGTTGAAGAACGTGCTGCTCAAGGCCCATTTGTCAGCCAGGGCAAAGAACAGCGTGTAGATGTTGTTGAGCATGACGTAGACAAATGTCACCAGGGTCATGGCCGCCAGCAGGAAGGCGATAAAGCCTTCCTCCAGGTGCTCCCAGACGCGCCTTAGCGTTTGCATGGCAAAACCTCGCGGGGTAGAGATAGATAGGTGCAAGGCTGGGGTGGTAACCGGATCAAAATGTGGGAGGGGGCTTGCCCCCGATTGCGGTGTGCCAGCTTGCACACCTGCTTCTGACCCACTGTTATCGGGGGCAAGCCCCCTCCCACACTCGATCCCGGTTCGCCCCGTTATTACTGGTTGGACGCGTCGGCCGCCTTGATCAGGTCCGCCCCGATCTCGCCTTCGAACTTCTGCCACACCGGGCGCATGGCTTCGCGCCAGAGCGCACGTTGCTCGGGGGTCAGCTCGATGACTTCGCTGGTCTTGGCGTCGATGATCTTCTGCTTGGCCGACTGGTTCAGCGCTTCGGCCTGCTTGTTCACCTCGACGGTGACTTCGGCCATGGTCTGTTCCAGGGTGCTGCGGATGTCCGGCGGCAGGCCGTTCCAGAACTTGGCGTTGGTGATCACCATGTAGTCGATCAGGCCATGGTTGGACTCGGTGAAGTACTTCTGCACCTCGTTGACCTTCTGGCTTTCATAGTTCGACCACGTGTTCTCGGTGCCGTTGACGGTGCCGGTCTGCAAGCCCTGGTAGACCTCGGCAAAGCTCATCTTGCGCGGGTTGGCGCGGATCGCCTTGAACTGCTCTTCGAGCACGCTGGAGGCCTGCACGCGGAACTTCAGGCCACGGGCATCCTTGGGCTCATGCAGCGCTTTGTTGGCAGACAGCTGCTTGAGGCCGTTGTGCCAATAGGCCAGGCCAAGGATGTTCTTGCCCTGCATCGAGGTCAGCAGTTCCTTGCCTTGAGCTGCCTGGAAACGGTCGACAGCGGCCAGGTCATTGAACAGGAACGGCAAGTCGTAGATCTGCACCTGCTTGGTGTATTGCTCGAACTTGGCCAGGGACGGCGCGAGCATCTGCACGTCGCCCAGCAGCAGCGCTTCCATTTCCTTGCCATCGCCGAACAGCGACGAGTTCGGGTACACCTCGACCTTGACCTTGCCCGGCAGGCGCTCTTCGGCGAGCTTCTTGAACAGCAGCGCGCCTTGGCCTTTGGGGGTGTTCTCGGCGACAACATGGGCGAACTTGATCACAATCGGGTCTGCCGCCTGGGCCAGGCCCACAGCAAACAAGGTGGCGGCGCACAGCAGCGCCCGGGAAAGCTTGAGCATGGGAAATCACCTTCTTATTGTTGTGTTGTCAGGCAAGGTGCCTGATGTGATGCGTGTAGTGAATTTCGAATTTTAGATACCTGCGTTCGGCCAAGCTGAACGCCAACATCATGAACAATGGAGATTCCTGTAGGAGGGGGCTTGCTCCCGATGGTGGTGGTTCAGTCGGTATATCGTGTGACTGACACACCGTCATCGGGAGCAAGCCCCCTCCCACATTTTTGCTACCGGATTCTTCCGTTATATCTGCGCCAACAGTCTCTGTGCCCGCAGCAACACCGGCGCATCCACCATCTGCCCATCGATCTGATAGGCCCCTGCCCCATGGGCGCCGCCATCCACCACGCGCTGCGCCCAGGCCAGCTCTTCATCACTGGGCGCCAATGCAGCGTGGATCACCGCGACCTGCTTGGGATGGATGCACAGCGCCCCGGCAAAACCCATTTCATAAGCGTGGCGGATCGACCGGCCCAGGCCTTCGGGGTCATCAATCGCCGGATGCACGCCGTCCAGCGGTGCCACCAGGCCGGCCGCGCGGGAATGCACGATCAGTGCAAGGCGCGCCTGGTCCAGGGCAAATTGGGCCGCCGCCGAGTGGCTGCTCAAGTTCAGGTCCAAGGCCAGGTCCAGGCCACCAAATGACAAACGCTCCACCTGCGGCGCATGGGCAATCTCGTTGATAGCCAGCAAGCCCCGAGCGCTTTCGATAATCGGCCAGATAACTTTACCGGTGGCAGCCACCACAGCCACCTGTGTCGCACTCTCCACCTTCGGCAGCAGCACACCGTCCACATTTGCATGGGCTTTGCAGAACGCCACATCTTCAAAATGCTCGGCATGCTCCGGCGCATTGATGCGCACCCACACACGGGCTTCGGGATGGGCGCTTAAAAACGCCCCGAGGTTATCCCGCGCCTGGCGCTTGAGGGGTTCTTCCACCGCATCTTCGAAATCCACAATCACCACGTCGGCGCCACTGGCCAGGGCTTTGGAGAAGCGCTCCGGGCGGCTGCCGGGAACAAACAGGGCCGAACGCACTAAAGGCTTTGGCATCACTTACATTCCTTATCAGATAACGCCACGGGCGCGCAGGCTGTCGATGACGTCACCCGAGTAACCGAGCTGATCGAGGATGGCCTGGCTGTGTTGCCCCAGCGCCGGAACCCCATCCATTCGCGGTGAAAACGCGGCATTGCGCGCCGGTGGCAGCAGCGCCGGCAAGGGCCCGGCAGGGCTCGCGACTTCACGCCAGCTGTCCCGTGCCTTGAGTTGCGGGTGGTCCCATACGCCTTGCATATCGTTGACCCGCGCACTGGCGATCTGTGCTTGCTCCAGGCGTTGGATCACCGCCTCGGCGTCCAACTGCGCGAAGCGGTCGACGATGATCTGGCGCAGCACTTCGCGGTTGGCCGAACGCTTGAAATTGGCGGAGAAACGCTCATCCGTCGCCAGCTCCGGCGTGAGCAGAACCTTGTCACAGAACGCCGCCCATTCGCGCTCGTTCTGCAAACCGAGCATCACCGTGCCGCCGTCGCCGGTGGGGAACGGGCCATACGGATAGATCGTCGAATGCGCCGCCCCGGCGCGCGGCGGCTGCGGAGCACCGTCGAAGGCGTAATACATGGGGTAGCCCATCCATTCCACCAGGCTTTCGAGCATGCTCACGTCGATGCGGCTGCCCTGCCCCGTCTTGCCGCGCAGCAGCAACGCCGAAAGGATGCCGCTGTAGGCATACATACCCGCGGAGATGTCGGCAATCGAGCAACCGGCCTTGGCCATCTGGTCTTCACCCGCCCCCCCTGTCACCGACAGGAAGCCGCCCTCGCTCTGGATCAACAGGTCATAGGCCTTCTTCTTCTCGTAAGGCCCACCTTCACCGTAGCCGGAAATATCGCAGACGATCAGCCGCGGAAAACGCTCATGCAGCGCCTCGAACGACAAGCCCATGCGCGCCGCCGCGCCGGGCGCCAGGTTCTGCACGAGCACATCGGCGTCGGCCAGCAAGGTTTCGAGAATATCCCCCGCCTCGTCCTGCTTGAGGTCGAGGGTCAGGCTTTCCTTGGAGCGGTTGGTCCACACGAAGTGCGAGGCCAGACCGCGCACTCGCTCGTCATAGCCACGCGCAAAGTCACCGGCACCTGGGCGTTCGATCTTGATCACCCGGGCGCCGAGGTCGGCCAACTGGCGAGTGCAAAAGGGTGCGGCAATCGCGTGCTCCAGGCTGACGACGGTGATGCCGTCCAGCGGTCGTTGATTAGTCATGGAGGTTCCTCAAAGCCAGTGAGCCATGGACGCTGCATTACGCAGGTTCCAGACCTTGTCGATCAATAAGTCGGCCTGGGCCGGCGTGCGGGCGCCGCTGAACTGGCAGAGCCGCTGGAATTTGTCGGCCAGTTCGGCGCGGCTCAAGGTGTTGCCCGGGTCACCCTTGGGCTCGTCGATGGCACCGTGCAAGAGGCGACCATCAGGAGTGGTGACGGTGACGCGACCCAGCCAGCGTTGCGGGTAAGCGCCGTCGACTTCGGGGTCGAGGGTCATGCTGACCTTGTCGCGGAATGTGGCAACAGCCGGATCACTCAACGCCTTCTCATGAAATTCGGTCAGCCCCGCCTTGCCATGCACCGCAATCAGGCCCAATACCGTGCCCATGGAAAACTTGGCCTGGTGCACCGTGGCGGGCACTTTCACACGACCGAGCACGTCAATCGCGCCTTGGTGCACACGGGTTTCCACACGAGCGATATCGTCAGCACTCAGACCTTCGCGCTGCATCAGGCCCAACAGTGCATCAGCGGCAGGATGGGTGTGACGGCAGGATGCGTGGAACTTGAACGAGGTTTCCAGCAAGGCCCAGCGACTGCCAAGGCCGGCGGACAACCGACTCGGCTCGGCATCCCTGGACATGCCGGCCGCCAAGCCCTGGTCGCCTTCGAGGATATTACGGGCGCCCGTCAGGCCATCCGCCGTCAGGTAAGCGGCGAGCAAACCGTCCGCCGCGGCTTTGGCCGTGTGCAGTTGCTTGGAGTCCGCGGCATCGCGCAAGAACTCCCACAGCCCGGCGGCCTGGGTGCCGGCGCTGCCGAGCAAGTTGATGAACTGTTCTTCGTTGAAGTTCATCAACTTGCCCACGGCCACCGCTGCGGCAAGCGTGCCGACGGTGGCCGTGGTGTGGAAGATGCGGTAGTGGGAACGGCCCATGAATTCACCGATGCGAATCCCGGCTTCGTAACCGGCGACCGACGCCAGTAGCAGTTCGCGACCGGACTTGCCGAGGTCCTGGGCCGCAGCCAAGACGGCTGGAAATACCACGGTGGCCGGGTGCAGCACCGAGCTGTTGTGCAGGTCATCCTGCTCCACCAAGTGTGACGAAGCGGCGTTGACCAGGGCGGCGAAATACGCGCTGCTGCTGCCGCCATTGACGATCACCTGGGCCGGGCCGCTGCTCGGGCCCATCTTGTGCGCATAACGTTCGAACAGCAGAATCGGGTGTGCACCCTTACTCGCCAGCGCCGAGGCTAGCCAATCCAGATACAGGTCTTCGGTGCGCGCGAGTACGTTTTCCGGTAATTGCTCGTAATGCAGATCCGCCAGAAACCGACACAAGGCTTGGGTATGGCTCATGGTCAGGCCCTCAGAAGCTGCGTGGCAGTTCGAGCAGGTGCTCGGCCACGTAAGACAGGATCAGGTTGGTCGAGATCGGCGCCACTTGATACAGACGGGTCTCGCGGAATTTGCGCTCCACATCGTATTCACAGGCAAAACCAAAACCACCGTGGGTTTGCAGGCACGCGTTGGCGGCCTCCCAGGACGCCTTGGCCGCCAGGTACTTGGCCATGTTCGCGCTAGCCCCTGCATTGGCGCCGCGGTCGTATTCCTCGCAGGCACGCCAGCGCATCAAGTCAGCGGCTTCAATTTCGATATGGGCCTCGGCAATCGGGAACTGCACGCCTTGGTTCTGGCCGATGGGCCGACCAAACACCACACGGTCGCGGGCATAGGCGCTGGCTTTTTCGATGAACCAGCGACCATCGCCGATGCACTCGGCAGCAATCAAGGTACGCTCGGCGTTCAGCCCGTCGAGGATGTACTTGAACCCCTTGCCCTCCTCGCCGATCAGGCTGTCGAGTGGCAGCTCCAGGTTGTCGAAGAACAGCTCGTTGGTTTCGTGGTTGACCATGTTGGCGATGGGCTGCACGGTCAGGCCATTGCCGATGGCTTCGCGCAGGTCCACCAGGAAAATCGACATGCCTTCGGACTTTTTCTTCACCTCGGCAAGCGGCGTGGTGCGCGCCAGCAGGATCATCAGGTCGGAGTGCTGGATACGCGAGATCCACACCTTCTGGCCATTGATCACGTACTTGTCGCCCCGCTTGATCGCGGTGGTCTTGATCTTGGTGGTGTCGGTACCGGTGGTGGGCTCGGTCACGCCCATGGACTGCAAGCGCAATTCGCCGCTGGCGAGCTTGGGCAGGTAGAAACGTTTCTGTGCCTCACTGCCGTGTCGCAGCAAGGTGAACATGTTGTACATCTGGCCATGCACCGTGCCGGAGTTGCCACCGCAGCGATTCACTTCCTCCAGGATCACCGAGGCTTCAGCCAGGCCCAGGCCAGAGCCACCGTACTCTTCGGGGATCATCGCCGACAACCAGCCGGCGTCAGTCAGGGCCTTGACGAACGCCTCGGGAAAACCTTTTTCTTCGTCGATCTTGCGCCAGTAAGCCGCATCGAATTCAGCGCACAGGGCGCGCACGCCTTCACGGATGGCGTTGAGTTCTTCGTTGTCATTGGGGTTCATTTAACGGCTCTCCGCCTGTTGTTCTTGGATTATTCGAAATGCACTTGGGCCTGCTGTGCCAAGCCACTCACATCTCCGGCCCACAACTCAGCTACACCGGTGTCTGTCACCCGCCCGCCGACTTCAAACGGTTGCGGCGCAATCAACGGACGGACGCCGCGATAGGCAAAACGGCGCAATGTGGCTTCAGGATGGGCACGACAAAAGGCACGCAGGCTCAAGGTGGCGATCAACGGCCCGTGCACCACCAACCCCGCGTAGCCTTCGGTGCCAGTGACATAGGGATAGTCGTAGTGAATGCGATGGCCGTTGAAGGTCACGGCGCTGTAGCGGAACAACAAGGTGGGTGTGGGCTCGACGGCCTCGCGCCATTCGCCCAGAGGCAGTGCATCCCCAGTGCCCGGCTTGGGCGGCGTGGGCTCGCGGTAGACGATGTCCTGTTCTTCGCGTATCGCCAGGCGGCCGTTCTGGGAATAGTCGTGGCGCACGGTGACAAACAACAGCGAACCGGTGCGGCCGGTCTTTTCTTCGACCTGAGTAATGGTCGATACGCGGGTAGCCGACTCGCCAGCACGCAATGGATGAATAAATTCAATTCGCCCTCCGGCCCACATGCGATTGCGGTTATCCGCCGGCGGCAGGAACCCGCCACGAGCCGGGTGGCCGTCGGTGCCCAGGGCCGCTTCCGGCAACGGATCTTGAAAGAAACACCACTGCCACAACGGTGGAACCGCTTCGCCGTCAGCAGGAACCGCTTCACCGAACGTGGCGGCAATTCGCTTGAGCAGGTTGTGGCTCAGGTGGTCGTGGGCGGTTTCACTTCGACCGATCCAATCAGTGGCGCTCATCGGGTGCAGATCCTCGGGCAGTGGGTGTCTGCCCGGATCATGCAAGCGCCCGCCCGTTCTGAGAATTTGCATTTCAATAAACCAGCGTTCGGTTATGCTGAACGCCAAACTCAATGACAACACTATCCCCTGTGGGAGCTGGCTGGCCTGCGATAGCGGTGGATCAGTCGCCGAATGTTTTGACTGAGACTCCGCCATCGCAGGCAAGCCAGCTCCCACATTTGATCTTCACTGTTGCTGAAGAAGGTGTCTTGCATGCACTTCGATCTGGCCGACCTGCGCCTGTTTATCCATATCGCCGAATCCCCCAGCCTGACCCAGGGCGCCAAGCGTGCGTTCCTCTCGCCAGCGGCCGCCAGTGCGCGCATCAAGGCCCTGGAAGGCCAGCTCGACACACGCTTGCTATACCGCGACAGCCGTGGCGTGGAGATCACCCCGGCGGGCGAACGCCTGCTGCACCATGCGCGCCTGATCATGCGCCAGGTGGACTACCTGAAAAGCGAGTTCACCCAATACGGCGTGGATTCGGCCGGGCATATCCGTATCTTCGCCAACACCACGGCAGTCACCGAGTTCCTGCCGGAGGTGCTGGCGGGGTTCCTGTCCCAGCGCCCCGGCGTCACCGTTGACCTGCAGGAGCGCTTGTCCCGGGACATCGTGCGGGGCGTGCTGGACGGCGCCAGTGACATGGGCATCATCGCCGGCCCCGTGGAAGCGGCGGGCTTGCAGGTGCTGCATTTCAGCACAGATGAATTGGTGTTGATGGTGCCGGTCGGACACCCATTGGCGGATCAACCGTCAGTGACGTTGGAACAGACGCTGGCGTATCAGCATATCGGCTTGCATGAGGGCAGCACGCTGCTGAGCTTTTTGCGCGAACACGTCGAGCGGTTGGGCAAGCAACTGTCGCTGCGCATCCAGGTGTCGAGCTTCGAAGCGATCTGCCGAATGGTCGAGGCCGGCGTGGGCATCGGCATCATCCCCGAATCCGCCGCCGTCCGGCACAGCCGCACCATGCAACTGGTGGCGGTCAAGCTGGATGAACCGTGGGCGATTCGCGAGCGCAGCATCCTGGTGCGGGAGCTGGAAGCCTTGCCCGGCACCATTCGGGCGTTGATCGCTACCTTGATGCCGAAAACCGCCTAAGCTCAACAGTCACCTTGCCAAAGGAGACTTCCATGGAGTTAAAAGGGTCCTGCCACTGCGGCGCTGTCACCTTCAGCTTGAACAGCGCCCACCCCTACCCGTACCAGCGTTGCTACTGCTCGATCTGCCGCAAGACTCAAGGCGGCGGCGGTTATGCGATCAACCTGGGCGGCGACGCCAAAAGCCTGAAGGTGCGCGGGCGCAAACAGATTTCGATCTACCACGCCAAGCTCAAGCCGGAAGGCGCCAGCCGTGCCCACGCCAGCACCGCCGAGCGACATTTCTGCTCGCAATGCGGCAGCGCCTTATGGCTGTTCAGCCCGCAATGGCCGGAGTTGATCCACCCGTTCGCTTCAGCCATCGACACACCATTGCCAGTGCCGCCGGAACACACGCACTTGATGCTGGGGTCCAAGGCACCGTGGGTGGAAGTGACGGTGCGCAAGGGGGATTTGCAGTTTGATGAGTATCCTGAGGAGTCTATTGCGCAGTGGCATGAGCGGTTGGGTTTGTAGCATCTACAGAAGGATCGATACGTGTTGATTTATGAATTGCCTGATCGTTATCCAAAGGGAACTTCAGACCATCAATGTCAGCGTGCACACCACATACACCAAGGCCGCTCGCAGTAGGGTCAATGCCTTGCGAAGAAATTTCCAAAAACGATCCATTCCTTTGCAATAAAATATCTCCATACGGAGTTCTATATGCAAGCAACCCTGCTACTTCTTTCATAACAATCGAAAAATCACATACATGCTGCCCTGCCTGTGCACTATTCAATTCCACTGAGTAAGTCCCACCCACTGGACTTATGTTCAAATAATCATTGAACTCATCTGCACAGGAGTCATCACTATTCGGATAAGTACATAGTTCGCTTTTTCTAAAATAAAACCCAGACCATATAAACCTATCCGCACCGACATCGCTCTCAACAAAGCGAATAGGATCACCCGACTCAGCATGCACCGAGCAAGAACCCCATAGGGCCAATACAACAAAGCATGTAAACCACTTCATCAATTCGCCCTTAAATAACTGGCTCTCTTCCGACCAGCGTTATACAGCACCAACTCGAACGACTCTTCAAAATATCGTACCAACTCAAGCCCATCGCCCTTAAAATTAAAGAGTCATTTCTTCCGTCGCCGCACCTCAACGAGGCGGAAATACAAGACCTTCTTTTGTCCTGACGACTTCATCTGCAACATCGATTATCGCCTCACTTCTAAGCGCTGTCTCTCCAAAGGAGTTATCGGTGCATTCACGCGACATAATTCTTTTATCATCTCTATAAACACCTAGAAACGCCTTAGCTCTGTACGTCTGCTGTGGCACACCAAAAACATAGGCATGGGGAGGCAACCTAAATCCGAAATATGTAGTGTAAGTAAATTTATCCACCCTTCGAAACAATACTCGCCGTTTCGAAAAGCCACTTACCAACTCCATATTTTGTTCCTTGCCAATTCTATAAAAAACCATAGTTCCATCCGCACTTGCACACAGAGACACCACCCTTTTCTTCCCTTCATGCAAATGACATGACGCGATCATTATTTCACTAGCTTTACAAAGGCTGCTTTCGGAGCCAAAAGCATTTTGGTTAAAAAATGCGAGTAACGGCCCTATAAAAAACAGAGTCTTCCTCATCTCAGTGCACCTTCAGCTATTCTATGTGCTGCTTTCCTTTCTTTAAGCCCCATCATCCCTCCATTTACAGCATTAGTAACTACTTCGACATCTGAATAACCACCAGACTGCACCTCTTCAAAAACATTACGATCAACCCAGAACCATATTGCACTCCTTATGGCTGTAGGCATTTCATTAATCAGGTCTGGCTGTCCGACTGTATCTGGCACCGCCCCCTTCCAGTATCTTGAGTAACCAGCCTTGAAACCCTTGTATTTCTCATAGCCCGTAAGTTGTAACAACCCCCTCCCCCTGAAATTATAGCCATCCGCAGGATGAGACCTTCGATTTCCATTTAAGCGCAAAAAATGCTTCACCCCGATTTCGTGTTGATTCGCCCTACGAATAATCCGCCCAGTCGAGTCCTTCAAATACCCATCTTGTTCCGCCTCCAAAGGATGCGTTCGATAGTAAACACTAAACGACTTAAGTACCGCCGGGGAGTATTCCCAACTTTCGGTCACCCCTTTCATAGACGCCCCCACTTCACCCTTGATCTGGGCGAAAAAGTGTCGTTGTCTTAACCGGGTATCCAATTTAAATTCGGTTAATCGGCCGTTTATTTCATTGAGCACCACATCAATATCGGCCTCACTCGCCAAAGGAAATATTTGTTTTAGTTGCATTGGAGTAATTGCCAACGGGTTAACCGCGCGAAACTGCCCCACCAACCCCACCGGATGAAAGTGATACACCGCCCCACTCCCAGGCAGCCCAATCATCGGCGCCACCTCTTCCCACCAACACAACGCGTTGATCCGTTGTTTCTCCGCCAGCCAGTTCAAGTTCGGCGTCAATCGGGTGTGGCCAAGCACCTCATCCAGCCCATCCCACTTGCCGGGCTGGGACCATTCGCTTTCGGTATGAATGATCAATCGCGAAATCGACTGGGCGTGAGCCGGCTGGCGGATCGCCGCTTGCAGCTCGGCTGCCGTGATCTTTCCATCGCGGTTGCGGTCGATGATGTCGTAGAGACGGCTTTTGATCCGGCCCTTGTTCCCCTCGTCGGCCACGCGACCAAAACGTGCAAGCTGGACCTCGCTTAACCGCCCAAGGTCACGTAGCAGCGCAGCCAGCGCACTCAATGAAGTGTCGACGCTGTAGACAATCGCATAGCCCTCCCACGACCACGGACTGACCCAGGGTGTAACCCCCACGGTCTCGCATACCCAACCGTCGAGTGGATGGTTATCGGCATCCAGAAGCAACCCATCCAGGCGATACCACCTGCTGGCCTTGCCCTGAACGTGGGTCATTTTGCTTTCGGGCGGCAAGCTGTCGAGCAACGCTTTGGGCAGCAGTAAATCTGCGCCACTGACCGGGCTGGCACCATTAGGAACGGGACATTGCGTAACACCAAAGCCCTCTTGATGGGGCACGACCGCAGTGCCTGCGGCCAGTTTGAGCCAGGTCTTGTCGCTGGCTGGCAACTGCTGCGCCCATGCCCGGCAGGCGTCGATAAAACCTTCGACGTCATCAGCACTGAAGACTTCCAGGTGCAGTTTCCTTTCCGGCTTTTTTGCATCGCCACACTGATAAAGCCCGATATGCCCGATCAAATCGGCAGCCTTGATGGCGACAGGCGCTTGCAGCACGGCAACGCCATCCGTTGCCTTTTCAGGCCAAAAGGCGGGTCGAGCGACCGTTGGATCTTCACGATAGAACGCCCAGTCCTGCAGGTGCATATACACGCTGTAGAGGGTAAGACTGGGAGGTGTCTGTGCGCAGACTTCGATGCAGGGCGGCTGAAGGCGATGGCGAACCAACACAAAGTTGCGCGAAAACGGTTTCGCCACGCATTGGTCGTTGTCCACATAAGGGGTGGTGGGTAAATGCTCATCGATGCGGTAAGCCACCACTTCACCGTCAGCCACACAGTAGACAGCTGACTGATCAAGAAGGCCGGCCGTGCCGCTGTCAAAATGCACCCCGCCATGCCACAGGGCATTGCGCCCCAAGGGGTAATACCCCGCAGTGGCATTGGCCAGTTGAGTCAACTGCGACAACGGGTGGCTTTGATCCTTGAACGGATGGCTCCAGTTTGTAACATCCATGGACAGTGTCGCTCCTGATTTCACAAGAGCGCAGAGGGTAAAGTCTGGATGTCCGCTAAAAATGCCGGAATATTTCCCTTTTCCAGAAGGGTACGTCCTGATTCTGTTTTGAAGCGTCCTAGACTGGGCCGTTAACAGTCTTTGACAGTTTCCCGACAAAGCTCTCAAAGATTACTGGCCGTCACCGCCCTAGCATTCGAACATCCAAACGATCATCCGGGTGTTCTTCATGTTTCGCACATTGCGCGGTATTCCTCTGCTGGGTTGCCTGCTGAGCAGTATTGGTTGCCACGGGCAACCGCCTGCACCGCCGCCGATTCAAAAGGGTGATTACGGTGCAATCATCCGCTACCTGCAAACCCGCATTCCCCAAGACATGGCTCGGGAGAACGTGGCGGGATTGTCAATTGCCCTGCTCAACGGCCAGGAGCTGATCTGGGCCCGTGGTTTCGGCATGGCGGACAAGGCGCAGGGTGTGCCGGTGACGCCCAACACCGCGTTTCGCGCCGGGGGCATTTCCAAGCTGCTGACAGCTACAGCGGCGTTGCAATTGGTCGAGCAACAGCGCCTTGAACTGGATGCGCCGATCCAGCAAACCTTGCGCGAATTTTATGTTCGTTCGCGTTTTCACAGCGACCAAGCCGCGGCCGACCGCGATATCACCTTGCGCCGTCTACTGAGCCACCAATCCGGCCTGCCCAGCGAGCACCTGCGCGACCTGCGTAGTACCTACGCCATGAGTCAGATGCCGATGCGTGTATCGGGTGTCTGGCTGAGCAGTCCGCCCGGCTCCCAGGTGGCCTATTCCAATCTAGGCTATGCCCTGGTCGGCGCGGCCATTGAGCGCAGCAGCGGTAAAAGTTTCGAGGCCCAATTACAGAACAGCCTGCTCAAACCTTTGGCCATGGACCAGTCAAGCTTCATCGGCACCGGCGCACAACTGGGCTATCGCGCCATGGGCTATGAAGACGGTCGGGTCAGCACTGATGCACAGGTGCGTGACCTGGCTGCCGGCGGGCTCTGGGCCAGCCCGAGAGACCTCAGCCACTACGTGCAGATGCTGTTCGCCCACGGCACTTACAAAGACAAACAGGTGCTGGGCAGCGCTGCCATCGATGCGATGTTCACCCAGCAAAACACTGGCAACGCCCTGGACTTCGATTGCCAGATGGGCCTGGGCTGGTTCCTGGCGCCCTGCGGTGATGAACCGGTCGGCCCTGGCATTCGGACCTATCAGCACAGCGGAGGCGGCGACGATTTTGCGGCCCAGTTGACCGTACTGCCCGACCAGCAACTGGCGGTGATCATCATGGCCAACGACAGCAATGCCGAAGAGATGGTGGTGTCGTTGTCCACCGACGCCCTGCGTTTGATGCTCCAGGCGCAAACCGGCTCCCAGGTGTGCGCCGACAACTGCCAATCACCCAACCATGGGTTGAAGCTGCGTCAAGTGCCGGCCGCCGTGGACCGCAAGCGCTTGGCCGGGTTTTATGCAACGGCCTGGGGCGTGTTCCGCATCAAGGACGAGAATAATCGCTTGGCCGGCGAACTGGCCGGCTTTGACTTTGAATTGGTCCGCGACGACCACGGCTGGCTCCGCGCGCAGAAAAAAGTCCTCGGTTTCTGGCTCAAAGACCTTGGCGAACTGGGCCGCGTGCAGCTTGACGTGGTGACGGTGCAAGGCCGCCAGATGCTCACTGCCCGCAGCCACGGCCAGCGCATTGCCATCGGCGAGCGCATTGACCCGCCACCACTGCCCCTGGCCTGGGCCGACACCATTGGCACCTATCAAGTACTCAACACCCATGAACCCGACGCGCCGCTGAGCGGTATCAGCGTGCGCCTGGAAGAAGGTTTCCTGGTGATCCGCGGCCAACTACACGACGAGCCGCTGACCGACTACATCTTGCTGCCCGTCGACAACGCCCATGCGGTGCTGGCCGGCAATGGCTATGGCCTGGGCGACACCGTCAGCCGCCAGGTCAACGGCCTCAGCGCGTCGGGTTACTCCTTCAAACGTACCCAATCACCCCACAACCCTCTTAGTTTCTAACCACGGAAGAACGCCCCAATGCGCTCAAGAAACCTTTGCCTGTCCTTCACCTCGGTGTGCCTGCTCGCCGCCGCCGACAGCGCGATTGCCGAAGACTGGAAATACAGCCTCAAGGCCGGCGTGGGCAACACGCCCCGTTATAGCGGTAGTGACGAACGCACTACCGGACCGGTGCTGGGTGGCAAGATCGTCAGCCCCTGGGGGATCTTCCTCGATACAGACACCGGGCTGGGCTGGGGTTACAAAGATAACGCCCTGACTTTCAGCACTTATGTGGGCGTCAGTGGCTCACGCAAGGATAAAAATGAAAGCATGCACGCAGGCTCAAAACGCCTCAAGGGCATGGGCGAGATCAAAGCTCGCGGGCAGGTAGGTATCAAGGCCAGCTATAACCTCGGCGGTGTCATTGTCGGCGCAACCTTGGAGCATGCACTCAAGGACGATGATCACAAAGACAACGGCAAGGCGTTCACCCACTTGGAACTGAGCCTGGGCACCAATCTCTATAAGGGCAACTATGGCTCCATCGACGCAAGCGTCAGCAGTCACTTTGGTGACCGTAACTACCTGCAGACCTGGTACGGCGTAACCACCGGCCAGGCCGCGCAAAGCCGCTTCAAGGAATACAAGGCCGGTGCGGGCAATATCAGCAACGGTATGAACCTGTCGTGGAGCTTGCCAATCAGTGAGCACACCAAGTTCTCGACCTTGCTGGATGTGCAGTACCTGGCGGATGAAGCGGGCAAGAGCCCGATCGTGGAGAGACGTTTGCAGGCCTCGGTGATGGGGATGGTGGAATACACCTTCTGATCATCTGACCCAATCAAAATGTGGGAGGAGCCCTGCCCCTCCCACAATTGCTATTCGGCATACGCCCACGTCATCCGAAACGAGGCCCCGCCCCACTCCGAATCCAGCACTTCTACTTGCCCGCCATGCCATTGGCTGACCCGCTGCACCAACGCCAGGCCCAGGCCGAAGCCGCCGGTGCGGCGGTCGCGGCTGGCGTCCAGGCGCATGAAGGGTTCGAAGATCTTCGCCCGACCCTCCAACGGCACGCCGGGACCATCGTCGTTGACCCGCACTTCGTAACCCGTGCCGAACTTGACCAGCGAGACCTCCACGCGGCGGTCCGCATAACGAATGGCATTGCGCAGCAGGTTGATCACCGCCCGTGCCATGAAGCGCGGCTCGATCTGGATAAAGTCCACTTCACAGGTACGCAACGACAGTTGCACACCCGCCGCTTCAGCCTCCAGGGCCACGCTGCCAATCACGCTGTCGAGCCAGCTGTGGGCCTCGATGCTTTCCCGGGTGACCTGCGTGGCGCCACGCTCCAGGCTGGCGTAGGTGAGCAATTCGGAGACCATTTCCTCCAGCTCGCCCAGGTCGGCATACATGTCGTTGATCAACTCACGGCTCTGGCGTGGGTCGGCCTGTTGCTTGAGCTGGTCGAGCTCGAACGATAAGCGCGCAATGGGCGTGCGCAGTTCGTGGGACACCGCGTTGGTCAGTTCGCGCTGATTGGCGATCAGGCTTTCGATGCGTTCGGCCATCTGGTTAAAGTGCCCGGCCAGTTCACGCACGGTGGAGCGGCGCGGCAGCAAGATACGCGAGGCGAGGTCATTATCGCCGAAGCGTTGGGCGGCCAAGCGGATATGCTCCAGGTCACGCCAGTGCGGACGCACCCAGAAATACAGGACCAGGGCCAGACTGACGCCGAGAAAACCATAGGCCCACAGGTACAACCACTTGGGCTCTTCCGGCAGCTTGATTTGCAGCAGTTGCGGGCCGCCGTCGATGCTGGTGATGAACTCCATGAAGTCACCACGCACCACCAGTTGGCCAGCGGCGAGCAGTTGCTGTTCACGCTCGTTCAGCTCCAACGCATCGTGCTGGACCAGCTTCAGGCGCAACCCGTAATGCGGCTGCAATTCTTCCAGGCGTGCTTCGCGTGCCGGCCCTTGCAACGGCCGCAGTTGTTCCACCAGCCCATAAGCCGGGCCACGCAAGGCTTCGCGGTTATAGACCTCGTTAGCCTCAGGCAATAACTCGTCGAAGGTGTAGTTGACCAGCCAGATCGCCCCCGCCAAACCAAGCGCAAGGATCACATACAGGCGCAGAAACAGCCGCAGCATCTAAACCTCCCACGCGAACGGATTGAACAGGTAGCCCTTGCCCCAGATGGTCTTGATGCACACCGGCTCCCTGGGGTTGTCGTTGAGCTTGCTGCGCAGTTTGCTGATGTAGACGTCGACGCTGCGGTTAAGACCATCGAAGGCTATGCCACGCATGCGGTTGAGGATGTCGTCGCGGGAAAGTATCTTTCCCGAACTGCTGGCCAGCAGCCACAGCAATTCAAACTCCATGGTGGTGAGGTCGATTTTTTCACCGCCCAGGCTGACCACCCGGCAACTGCGGTCAATCGACAAGCGACCGAATTCCAACGAGCCGCGTACAGTGGGCTCAGGCACTTGCCGGCGTTGCAACGCACGCAGGCGTGCGAGCAGCACCGGCGGTTTGATCGGCTTGATCACATAGTCATCAGCGCCGGACTCGAGCCCGAGGATATGGTCCAGGTCATCTTCCTTGGCGGTGAGGATCACGATGGGCGTGTCAGACACGTTGCGAATCTCACGACACACATGCAGCCCGCTCTGGCCCGGCAGCATCAGGTCGAGCACGACAATCTTCGGTTTGAAGTCCAGGAACGCCGCCAGGGCTTTATCGCCCCTGTGCACCACCCGCACCTCGAAACCATGCTGCGACAGAAAGTGCGCAATCAGCCCTGCCAGCTTTTCATCGTCCTCAACGAGCAGGACTTTGCCCAGACCCAGGTTTTCCATAAATTCTCAGTGTGGCTATGCCGATTGAAGTGCAGTCATTATAGGTGGCAAGCTGGCCGACAGAAGCAGCTGGCCATCACTGCCCGACGAAGCTTCATGCTTTTAAGAGTTTTTAACAAATAGCCTGCAATCTTTAACGCCATCCACAGGGAGTTGTATGCGCAAGGATTACCTGGCGTTCTTCGTTTCGCTGTTCTTGTCGCGACTGGCAGACCAGATTCTGTTGTTTATCGTGCCCTTGATCGTGTTTCAGACCACCCAGAGCGTGGCCTGGGCGGGTTTGGCATTTTTTGTCGAGTCGTTGCCACGCTACCTGGCCTTTCCAGTATGCGGCGCAGTCTGCGATAAATTCTCTCCGGTGCGCATCCTGCATATCAGCCAGGTCTACCGGGCACTGGCCTGCGCCGCAACGGTAGCACTGTATGCCGTGTTTGACGGCCTTTACTGGATTGTCCTGCTGTCGGCACTCTGCGGAGTGTTGACCACCCAAGGCATCATGGCGCGGGAAGTGCTGATGCCGCATATTTTCCAGCATTACACCTATACCAAGACCCTCTCCTACTCACAGATCGCCGATCAGAGCGGCCTGGTACTCGGTCCGCTCGTCGCGGCACTGCTGTTGGAAATCTGGGCCTGGCATTGGGTCGTGCTGGGGGTTGCCGGGCTGTTTTTGCTGGCAGACCTAGCCATGCGGTTCTGGCAACGCACCAGCGCAGTGAGCCTGCAAACCTTCGAGCAACATCCCGATATCTGGCTGCGGCCGTTGCGCATCGCCTTGGGACATATCCGGGATCGAGTGGAGTTAAAACGGATCATCACCCTGGCCGTGGGCGTGAACCTCATCATCGGAGTGACGCTGGCCACCTCTGCGGCGTTGGTCACCGGCCAGTTTGCCGCCGGCAAGGATGCTTATGCGTTGCTGCAAGCGCTGGGAGCGTTAGTGACCATCGGGATTCTGTTTTACCTGGCCCGAACCCGCCTGCCGTTGAAGGTTCTGGGCGGGCTATCATATTCGATGATCGGCGTCGGTGCGTTGATCATGGCCGTCAGCCCCAGTGTAGGGCTGTACGCCGCGGGGTTCCTGCTGGTTACCGGCTTCGACAAGATGTTCAATGTGTACCTGCGCAGCACCCGTCAGCGGGTGATTCCAGTGCAGGATTTCGGCAAGACGGTGGGCGTGATCACACTGTTCAACAACCTGGCCCAACCCTTGGCGGGCCTGGCGGTTGCGCTGCTGGCGGCGCCTTTGGGCACGCAAACGGTGATCCTGCTGCTGGCAGGCATCACCGCGCTGATCGGCGTGGCGGTTGCCTCAGGCTGGCACGCCACTGTGAAAGCGGAACTCGACGTCGGGTGACTCGATCAATTCCTGTTCGGTCGCCCGTACCCGTTCGATCACATGGGCGATGTCCTTGGCGTCGCCGTATTGATACGCCAGTTTCAAGTAACCCTGAAAGTGCCGCGCTTCGCTTTTCAGCAAACCGAAGTAGAACTTGCCGAGTTCTTCGTCCAAATGCGGCACCAGTGCTTCGAAACGCTCGCAACTGCGCGCCTCGATAAAGGCGCCGACCACGAGGGTATCCACCAGTTTGACCGGTTCATGGCTGCGCACCACTTTGCGCAACGCCGAGGCGTAACGGCCAGCGTGCAGTTGGCGCAGTTCGACTTTGCGCTTTTTCATCAGGCGCATGACTTGCTCATGGTGCACCAGCTCTTCACGGGCCAGGCGCGACATCATATTGATCAGGTCCACATGGCCGTGGTACTTGGCGATCAGGCTCAGGGCCGTGCTGGCGGCTTTGAATTCGCAGTTCTTGTGGTCGATCAGCAAGGTTTCCTGATCGGCCAATGCGGCCTGGACCCAGGCGTCAGGGGTGCGGCAGCCGAGGAATTCGTGGATTTCGGGCAGGTTCATCGGGCTCACGGGCAAAAGAATCAGAAAAGGGCGCCGATTATACCGACCACGTCACAGACCACCAGCCACCGGCCTTGATGTGCATCAACATGACGTCTGTCTGACAGCAACTATAGTTACTCCACGCCGCCTTCTACTGGAGAACCCGACCATGCAAGCCATCCGCAGCATCCTGGTGGTCATTGAGCCCGAACACTCGGAAAGCCTGGCCCTCAAGCGCGCCAAGCTGATCGCCGGGGTGACCGGCGCGCACCTGCACTTGCTGGTCTGTGACAAGAAACACGAGCACTCGGCACTGCTGAGCCTGCTCAAGGCGGGTTTGCAGGAGGATGGCTACAGCGTGACCACTGAGCAGGCCTGGAACGATAGCCTGCATGAAACCATCATCGACGTGCAGCAAGCCGAAGGCTGTGGGCTGGTGATCAAGCAGCATTTCCCCGACAGTCCGCTGAAAAAGGCCCTGCTGACGCCGGCTGACTGGAAGCTGCTGCGCTACTGCCCTACTCCCGTACTGCTGGTGAAAACCGCCACACCTTGGGCCGGCAAGGTGGTACTGGCGGCGATTGATGTAGGCAATAACGACAGTGAGCACCAGGCATTGCATAACACCATTGTCGACCACGGTTTCGACATTGCCCGGGTGGCCAAGGCTCAATTGCACGTCATCAGCGCCCATCCGTCACCCATGCTGTCGGCGGGCGACCCTGTGTTTCAACTCAAGGAAACCATCGAGGCGCGCTATCGCGAGCAATGCAAGGCGTTCCAGGCCGAATTCGATATCGACGATACCCACCTGCATATCGAAGAAGGCCCAGCGGATGTCTTGATTCCCCATGCTGCGCACACTTTGCAGGCGGCGGTAACCATCATCGGCACCGTGGCGCGCACCGGGATCTCCGGGGCGCTGATCGGCAATACGGCAGAGGTGATACTGGATGCCGTGGAGAGCGATGTGCTCGTGCTCAAGCCTCAGGAGTTGATGGATCACCTTGAAGAGCTGGCCACAAAGCCCTAATCCTCCAGATACAAATAAATAACTGTGGGAGCTGGCTTGCCTGCGAAAGCGGTGTGTCAGGTTAGGTATTCATTACTGACACGACGCCATCGCAGGCAAGCCAGCTCCCACCGTTTTGCTCCGCGTCGGTCAGTGACCCAGCGCATCCTTGAGAAACCCCGGCGCGATATAGCGTTGATAATGGGCCTCGCTCAGGATAAAGAACTCCCGATCAATGGCATCGCGCAGTTCCGGCAACGCCCAGTCGCGAAACTCCGGCAGCAGCACCATGCCATAGGCCTCCAGGTTCGAGATCACCCGTGCCCCACGGGCGATCAGTTGATAGGCCCAGCAGTACTCGGACTGGTGCGGCACAAAGCGAATCTTGCGTTGCTCCAACTGCCAGCGCAGGGTCTTGGGGTCGAAGACCTCGACTTTACCGGCCATCACCTGCACCAGCAGTTGTTCCAGCCGGAGCCACACCGCACGTTTTTCTTCCTCGTTATAACCGTTCCACTGGATCACTTCGTGGTGGAAGCGTTTGCAGCCACGGCACACAAGATCGCCGTAGACCGTGGAGCACAGGCCCACGCAAGGGGTTTTGATGGTTTGGTTGGGCATGGGCAACGACACGCAGGTCAGTGAAACAGTACGCCATGTTAGCCCTTTGTCTAAGGTTGATCACCCAGCAAACTTGGTTGGGCAACTTACCTTTAGAAATTTTTTGCCGTAGAATCATCCGGCCTTGTAAGGCGCCAATAATCCGCTGGAAGCTGTTTTCAAAGCGTCACGAGCACAGTCGTTCCTTCAGAACGGTGTTGGCGATGGTCAATGACTCGGTAGGTCAACGCCCTCGCCAACCCTCATCAGCTCCGTTCTGCAGGCGTAAAACTTTGAAAGCAGCTTCTGTGAGGAATGCCGGCAGCGCTGGCTTTGCGGCCCAAAAAGCCCCCGAGCGCATGCGTGCCGTTCATTTCTGGATGAGCGTCCCGTGGGACCACTGATGAGGGTAATAACTGTGCTTGAAGCCTACCGCAAACATATCGAAGAGCGCGCAGCACTGGGTATCGTTCCCCAGCCGCTTAACGCCGAACAAACCGCAGGCCTGGTCGAGCTGCTGAAAAATCCCCCGGCTGGCGAAGAAGAATTCCTCGTTGACCTGATCACCAACCGCATTCCACCAGGCGTTGACGAAGCCGCCTACGTCAAGGCCGGTTTTCTGTCTGCCCTGGCAAAGGGCGAAGCCACTTCCCCCCTGATCAGCAAGCAACGCGCCGTTGAACTGCTTGGCACCATGCAAGGCGGCTACAACATCGTGACCCTGGTCGAGTTGCTGGACGATGCCACCCTGGCACCTGTCGCAGCCGCCCAACTCAAGCACACCCTGCTGATGTTCGATGCGTTCCACGACGTGGCTGAAAAAGCCAAGAATGGTAACGTGCACGCCAAGGCCGTGATCCAGTCCTGGGCTGACGGCGAATGGTTCAGCAACCGTCCGACCCTGGCCGACAAGATCAGCCTGCGTGTGTTCAAGGTCACCGGCGAAACCAACACCGACGACCTGTCCCCTGCCCCGGACGCCTGGTCCCGCCCTGATATCCCGCTGCACGCCCTGGCCATGCTGAAAATGGCCCGTGAAGGCATCGTACCGGACGAGCAAGGCAAGACCGGCCCGATGAAACAGATCGAAGAAATGCGCGGCCAAGGCTTCCCAATCGCCTACGTGGGCGACGTGGTCGGCACCGGTTCGTCGCGTAAGTCGGCGACCAACTCCGTACTGTGGTTCTTCGGCGACGACGTCCCTTACGTACCGAACAAGCGCGCTGGCGGCTTCTGCTTCGGCAGCAAGATCGCTCCAATCTTCTACAACACCATGGAAGATGCCGGCGCACTGCCAATCGAGTTCGACGTTTCCAACATGAACATGGGCGACGTGATCGACCTGTACCCACATGCTGGCAAAGTCTGCAAACACGGCACCGACGAAGTCATCACCACCTTCGAAATGAAGACCCCGGTGCTGTTGGACGAAGTGCGCGCTGGCGGCCGTATCCCGCTGATCATCGGTCGCGGCCTGACCGACAAGGCCCGTGCTGAGCTGGGCCTGGGCCCAACCGACCTGTTCAAGCTGCCAGAAGCTCCAGTCGACACTGGCAAGGGTTACACCCTGGCGCAGAAGATGGTCGGCAAGGCATGTGGCCTGCCAGAAGGCAAAGGCGTTCGTCCTGGCACCTACTGCGAACCGAAGATGACCACCGTGGGCTCCCAGGACACCACCGGTCCAATGACCCGTGATGAACTGAAAGACCTGGCGTGCCTGGGCTTCTCGACCGATCTGGTGATGCAGTCGTTCTGCCACACCGCGGCTTATCCAAAGCCGATCGACGTGACCACCCACCACACCCTGCCTGACTTCATCATGACCCGTGGCGGTGTATCGCTGCGTCCAGGCGACGGCATCATCCACAGCTGGCTGAACCGCATGCTGCTGCCGGACACCGTCGGCACCGGTGGTGACTCCCACACCCGCTTCCCGATGGGCATCTCGTTCCCGGCCGGCTCCGGTCTGGTTGCGTTCGCCGCAGCCACCGGCGTCATGCCGCTGGACATGCCGGAATCGATCCTGGTGCGCTTCAAAGGCAAGATGAAGCCTGGCATCACCCTGCGTGACCTGGTTCATGCTATTCCTTACTACGCGATCCAGTCGGGTCTGCTGACCGTAGAGAAAAAAGGCAAGAAGAACGCCTTCTCCGGCCGCATCCTGGAGATCGAAGGCCTGAACGACCTGACGCTGGAACAGGCTTTCGAGCTGTCCGACGCCTCGGCTGAACGTTCGGCTGCCGGTTGCACCATCAAGCTGTCGAAAGAGTCCATCACCGAGTACCTGAACTCCAACATCACCCTGCTGCGCTGGATGATCGGTGAAGGCTACGGCGATGCACGTACCCTGGAACGTCGCGCCCAAGCGATGGAAGCCTGGGTCAAGAACCCTGAGCTGATGGAAGCCGATGCCGACGCGGAATACGCCGAAATCATCGAGATCGACCTGGCCGACATCAACGAGCCTATCCTCTGCGCGCCAAACGACCCGGACGATGCCCGTCTGCTGTCGAGCGTTGCCGGCGAGAAGATCGACGAAGTGTTCATCGGTTCGTGCATGACCAACATCGGTCACTTCCGCGCGGCCGGTAAGCTGCTGGAGCAGGTCAAGGGCCAGCTGCCAACCCGTCTGTGGCTGTCGCCGCCGACCAAGATGGACGCTCACCAACTGACCGAAGAAGGCTACTACGGCATCTACGGCAAGGCTGGCGCGCGTATGGAAATGCCGGGCTGCTCGCTGTGCATGGGTAACCAGGCACGTGTAGAGCCGAATTCGACTGTTGTGTCGACTTCGACCCGTAACTTCCCGAACCGTCTGGGTGACGGCGCGAACGTCTACCTGGCGTCGGCCGAGTTGGCGGCAGTGGCATCGACCCTGGGTCGCCTGCCAACCGTCGAAGAATACATGGGCTACGCAGCGAAACTGGACACCATGGCCAGTGACGTCTACCGCTACCTGAACTTCGACCAGATCGCCGAGTTCCGCAAAATCGCAGCAAGCGCCAACATCCCGGTGATCCAAGCCTAAGGTGTGTTGACGTAAAGGACGCCGCGTATTCCACGATACGCGGCGTTTTTTTATGCCTGGGATTTGGCCTGAGTACGCACCCGTTTTCGACAGCAAGAATCGGAGCGCGGGCATGAGGCAGGTATCTTTACTGTGTGGCTCCACACGAAGAAGGCGCCGCCACCCATGAAATTATCCGATTACGTTCGATTGCTTGTTCTGGCAGCGATCTGGGGTGCCAGCTTTCTTTTCATGCGTATCGCGGCGCCTGTTTTAGGCGCATTGCCGACTGCGTTTTTTCGTGTGTTGCTCGGCACCATCGGTTTGGCAGTCATTCTTGCCCTTTTAAAAACCAGGCTCGACTTCAAAGGTAAATTGAAGGAGGCCATGGTGTTGGGCATCATCAATTCCGGCATCCCCTTTTTGATGTATAGCGTGGCGGCCTTGTTATTACCTGCCGGTTATTCAGCCATTTTTAATGCAACCACGCCGCTGATGGGCGTGATGATCGGTTGGATGTGTTTCAGCGATTCACTGACGCCGAAAAAGGCTGCCGGCGTATTGATCGGCTTGATGGGCATTACCTGCCTGACCACCACCGGCCCCGTCACACTTTCATTCGCCGTGGTCATGGGTGCGCTGGCATGCCTAGTCGCCACCGGTTGCTACGGTGTCGCAGGATTTCTGACCAAGCGGTGGATCGCGGACAGGGGTGGGCTGGACGCGAAACTTGTGGCTTTTGGCAGCCAGATTGGGGCAACGTTGTTTCTCACGCCGTTCTTTGGCATCTCAGCCGTAGCGAACCCACCGGCGACATGGGGTAATACGACGGTTTGGGTTGCACTGGTCGCGTTAGGCTTCATCTGTACCGCGTGTGCGTACATCCTGTATTTTCGCCTGATCGCCGATATCGGGCCGGTGCGCTCGCTGACCGTGACCTTCCTGATCCCTCCCTTCGGCGTGTTGTGGGGCGTGACGTTTCTGAATGAACATCTTTCGATCGCACATCTGTACGGCGGAGGGCTTATTGGTCTAGCGGTTTGGTTTGTGCTCAGCAAGAGCAAACCACAGCAGGAACCCTCCAGGCAGCCTCCTGCCGCGCAATGATCCAGTCCTTCCCACGCTTCGCGTGGGAATGCAGCCAGTGTCACGCTGATTCAGGCTGTAACGCCAACTGCACCGCGCCATCCACGCTCAAGCCACTGAGCAACACCTGCGGCGCCAGCGCCTCCGGCAAGGCTTGTAGCACCTCCAACGCCTCATGCCGCACGCGCGCCAGTACCAGGCGTTTGCCCTCCCCCCGCACCTGCGCAAAAAACGCCGCCAGTGCTTCGATGCTGGTGCCGTCGAGGTCCGGCGACTCTTCCAGGCTGAGTACCACCGCCTCCACTGGCGATTGCCGCATCAGGCGCAACGCCGCGCCCAGGATACGTTCGGCATTCGCAAAAAACAGCGCCTCGCTGGGTCGCACGATCAAGATCCCTGGCACCTCGACAGCATCAGCATGGTGCTGACGATCAACAAAATCATGACTGTCGCCCAAACGCCCAAGCACTTGAATGTCTGCCGCCGACATCTGGCGCAGCATCAACACCACACTGACCGCTACTGCCAGCAGCAAACCATCCAGCACTCCCAGCACCAGCACCGCCGCCACGGCACAGATCACCAAGAGCCGATCCCGTCGCCAGGCAAAGTAGCGCCCCAACGGTTGCAGGCTCAAGCCGCGCCCCAGTGCGTAGATGACGATGGCGGCGAGCACCGGTTCCGGCGTCAGCGCGATGTATGGCAACACCGTCAACACGATCACCAACACCACCAGCGCCGCGACGATGCCCGCCAAGCGCGAACCGGCACCCGCCGCCTCGTTGGCAGAGGTCGCCGAATACCCGGCACCGGCCGGCATGCCGTGAAACAACCCGGACAGCAGATTCGCCGCACCCAACGCCAGCAGGTCGCGGTTGGACGACACACGGTCACCATGCTTGAGGGCGAATGAGCTGATGGAACCGTAGGATTCCGCGTAAAGGATCATCACCAACGCGAACGCCAACTCGCCCAGGCGCAACCAGTCAGCGAACGGCAAAACCGGAAAGGCCCCGAACTCCAGGCGCAGATCGATCACGCCGATCAACGCCACACCATGGGCCTGCAGGTCCAGAGACTGCCCAGCCACAATACCCAGGAGCACCACCAACAGCCCGCCAGGCAGGCGTGGAATACGTGCGCAAAGCCACAACACAAGCAAAGCAGCCGCCGCTACCATCGCTGCGGGCCAGTTCCAGCGCGGCAACTGTTCCAGTAATTGCGGCAGGAAGCGGATCAGGTTGTTGTCGCTCAGGTGTACACCCACCACACCGGCCAGCTGCTTGAGGATGATGGTCAACGCCAGGCCGAAGGCAAAACCGCGCAAGACCGGCTTGGCGATAAATGAAGTGACGCCACCGAGCTTGAACAGCCCGGCCAACAGGAACAGCACGCCGGTGATCAACACCAGCCCGAACGCCAGGGATAGCCTCAGCGCCGGGTCGCCACCTGCCAGGCTCGCGGTGGCGGCCGCCAGAACCGCCGCCGAAGACGATGTCGCCGAGACAATCGCAAAGCGGCTGGTGCCGAACAGGCCGTAGCACACCAGACCGGCAAACAGCGCGATAACACCGGCCTGGGGCGGCAACGCGGCGATGCTGGAATAGGCCACCGCCTCGGGCAGCAGCAAACCGGCGATGGATAACCCGGCGAGGACGTCCTGGGTACGATTGGGTGGAACAACAGGGGTTTCAGCGGTTTCAGTTTTCAATCGGCCCAACCCATCCCGGTAGATAACGCGCTTCCTGGCTGCGTGCCAGGAGCATGGCCTTGCTCAACAGCTTGGCGTTTGGCTGGGCAACCACATCGCTGCCGATACGGCTGCGAAAAAAATCCGCCCAGAGAAACTCGCTGAACGGTGTAGCGTCCTTGGCGTACCCCCCGGCAGTACGCAACATCCCGGCCAGACTGCGGTAAGGGTCATCCTGCAAGTCGGTAATCTTGCGGGGAATGGCTTCGTAGGTACGTCGCAAGCCGCGTGCATCGTACGGGTGCACCCATTGATTGAAGGCCATGACATTCCAGAAGGTGCTGCGCTCCACGAATGACAAGTCCTTGAGCATCAACAGCGACACGCTCTTGACCTCTTCCAGCAACAGGGCTAGGCCAAAATGATGGTGATCGGTAATGTAATAGCGCTCATCCGGCCCCAATACGCAGGGAAACCAGTGTTTGTCGAGGGCGGCGGCGCGCTCCTTGCGTTTGAGCTTGGTCCAGGCCTGGCGCTTGAGGGCGACTTCAGCCATGCCGACCGTCAGTTGAGTGGGGTGCAGCTTGTCCAGTTTCGCGGTGACGAGTTGCGGTCGAGGACGGGCCATGGGTATCTCCGATAAGAAAACCGTTAAGCCGACAGCTTAGCCCGCATTGTGCCTGAGGGCTTCAGTGGTTTTTCGCCCATAAAAAAGGCCGATTCGCAGTGTGCGCGAATCGGCCTTTTTCGGTGCAGCGTGCTGTCAGGACAGCAACGAATAAATCAACGCGGTGATTGCCACCAGGCCCACGGCCGTAACAAACACGTTGGACGCCTGCCCGCGGTACTTGGCCATGGCCGGCACCTTGCGAATGGCATACATCGGCATCAGGAACAGGATCGACGCAATGACCGGGCCGCCCAGGGTTTCGATCATGCCGAGGATGCTTGGGTTAAGCGTAGCGACAAGCCAGCACACAATCAGCATGAAGGCCGCGGTCGTGCGGTCCAGGGTCTTGGCTGCCGGACGACGCCCCGTCTTGAGCACCAGCCCCTTGAGGCCTTCGCTGGCACCGATGTAGTGGCCCAGGAACGACTTGGCAATCGCCACGAACGCAATCAACGGCGCAGCAAAGGCGATGGTCGGGTTGTCGAAGTGGTTGGCCAGGTACGACAGGATCGACAGGTTCTGCGCTTTCGCTTCCGCCAGTTGCGCTGGTGACAGGGTCAGCACGCAGCTGAAGACGAAGAACAGCACCATCGCCACCATCAACAGATGCGCACGGGACAGGATCTGCGAGCTGCGCTCATCGGCGTGGGCGCCGTACTGACGCTTCTGGTCCACCGCAAACGCCGAAATGATCGGAGAATGGTTGAACGAGAACACCATCACCGGAATCGCCAACCACAGCGTGTTAAGCAGCGCAGACGGGGCCGGGACTTCGCTGGCGGTGCTCAGGATGCCGCCAGTCCAGTGCGGGACCAGATACACCGCCAGGAACAGCAAGGCAACGATGAACGGGTACACCATCAGGCTCATGGCCTTGACGATCACTTGCTCACCGCAACGCACCACGGCGAGCAGGCCCAGGATCAGTACGAAGGCCAGGATCGCCCGAGGCGGCGGCATGATGTGCAGTTGGTGTTCCATGAAGCTACTGACGGTGTTGGTCAGCGCCACGCTGTAGATCAGCAGGATCGGGAAGATCGCGAAGAAGTACAACAAGGTGATCAATGCACCGGCCTTGAGGCCGAAATGCTCTTCGACGACGTCGGTAATGTCGGAGCCATCACGGCCGGACAGCACGAAACGGGTCAGGCCACGGTGGGCAAAGAATGTCATCGGGAATGCCAGTACCGCGAGGATCAGCAGCGGCCAGAAGCCCCCTAGACCCGCGTTGATCGGCAAGAACAAAGTACCGGCGCCAATGGCGGTGCCGAACAGGCCGAGCATCCAGGTGGTGTCCTGGCGGCTCCAGCTTGTGAGGGTTGCAGGTGTCGTTGCATAGCGTTCATCGACGCTATTGGCCTGATCATTCATCCGGTCGGATCTCCGCATTCACACGGCCGGGACGAGTCAGAAATACCTGACAGGCAGCGCCCCAGCCATAACAAGCGCGCGATTCTCCGGGATTCTTTCGAATAAGCAAAGACTTAGCTGAGGAACGGTGTTGCGGTGCAGAGGTTCAAGTACGGCCATAAGCACCGGTTTCAGCGGTCTGCAGCGCGATACGCGCAGGCCAGAACAGCGATCAGTTGCTTGCATTGACAGCTAACCGCCCTTCCCAGCATGATCGAACCATGAACTTTATTCAGTTGCACCTCACCCGCACCACTACCACGACCGCTTATGGCGGGTCGTTCGGTTGCTGTGGGTGCGCCAACTAGAGACACCCAGAAACAACCCAAGGCCCCGCCAGCAATGGACGGGGCCTTTTTATTGCCCCGTCCCCTGGCCACTGCAAGGAGCAAGACCATGACAAACGCCCTGCTGATCATCGATATGCAAAACGGTTTATACGATGGGCCAGAAAAGCCCTTCGAGCGCGAACGCGTCCTGAGCACCATCAACCAGCTTATTCAGCGTGCTCGCAGCGCCGGCGCACCGATCTTCGTTGCCCGCCACACGGGTCCAGCGGGCTCACCGATCGCCGCAGGCAACCCGCTTTGGCAGCTCTGGTCGGGCCTGGACGTCGACGAAACCCGCGACCACCTGTTCAACAAAACCCATCCCAGTTGCTTTCTTGGCACCGACCTGGCGCAACAACTGGCAACGGCGCAGATCAGCGAATTGGTGATCGTGGGCATGAAAACCCAGTTCTGTGTCGACACCACCTGCCGAGTGGCGGCGGAGTTGGGATTCTCGGTGGTGTTGCCGGAGGATGGCCATACTTGCATGGACACTCCGACGCTGAAGGCCGAGGCGATAATCGAACATCACAATGCAACGCTGGCCGGCGCTTTTGTGAGGCGAGTCAGAGCCTCGGACATCTGGAGCTGAGGGTGATCGGGTTTTCAACTAATAAGCCGAGGTACCCAAGTTGGCATTGCGTAGTTCGCCATTGATGGCGTTCTGCGCAATATCCAGTTTTTCGACCAGTTCAGCAGTTTCGTGGGCGGTCAGTGCAATAACAGGACGGTCCCAGTCGAAATTCTTGATGACATTGATTCGAAAGCCGCCAGTCGCATCAAATTCCGGGTACCAACCCACATCCAGCAGCAATCCACCCGCGAACTCGACCTGGAGCATATCTTCCTTCAGCAGGTCGATCTGCTTCGCTACCGCTACATCCTGCAGGATCGACAGATCGTCATGAGTGACGGTGCCGCCGGCAAAGTGGAATGGGATCAATTTGTTAACCTCCTGAATTCCTGTTCAGAAATCGGATGACCATGAATAGCGCCGGCACTCAGTTCTATGCGGACCCAGCGACTGAGCTTGCCATGGCTCGCGCCAATGCAGTGTGGGTACTCCATCACTTTCCAGGGTTTTCCATTGGTTGTGGGTGAACAATTTTTATAGGCCTCTTTTTCCAAGCATTTCAATAGCGATGCCGGGTCTGTATTTGGCAGGACCGACAAGCGTGCTGGCGATAACGGCTCTCCAGGGTATCAACGTCGACGGGCTGTGTTTGTAACCATACGGCGTCCATTCAATCTCTTCGGGTGTGGCAGGAACAAGCATCCATGTCGTCTCTGCAAGGTGGGAAAGTCGACGAAGTCTGGCGCAGTATTTCTGCGTGGGATGGGCGGTTTGTAAATTCAGAATGGCCTTACGCGAGAAGAAATTTTTCTACCTGAGCAAACCGTTCCGTCTTACAAATCCCGCATACTGCCCCCATCAAACCCTTCAGGGAGAGCCTTCCGATGTCCATTACTGTTCTGGTTCTGGTTGAAACCATTAACGAATACTTGTCCATCATCGAGGGCAACGATTTTCATGTGATCCTGGCCCCGACGCCCGCCGAGCGCGCCCAGGCGATCAAGACCCACGGTGGGCAGATCAAGGCCGTGCTAACCCGTGGCCCCCTGGGGTTGTACGCCGAGGAAATTGCCGCGCTACCGCTGCTGGAGATCATTTGCGTGATCGGCGCCGGCTACGAACATGTGGACCTGCAGGCGGCGAGCAATCGTGAGATCGTGGTCACCAATGGCGCCGGAGTGAACGCACCGTCGGTGGCCGACCATGCCATGGCGTTGCTGTTGTCGCTGGTGCGCGGCATTCCCCAGACCGATGCGGCGGTACGGCGCAGCGAATGGCCAAAGGTGATGCGCCCTTCCCTGGGCGGCAAGCAATTGGGCATTCTCGGGTTGGGCGCCGTGGGCATGGAGATCGCCAAGCGCGCCTCACTCGGATTCGGCATGGAGGTGAGTTATCACAACCGCCAGCCTCGCGATGACGTGGATTACACCTATTGCGCCACGGCGGTGGAGCTGGCGCGCACCTCGGACTTCCTGATCCTGGCCACGCCGGGCGGGGTGAGCACCCGTCACCTGATCGATCGCCACGCACTGGACGCACTGGGGCCGAACGGCTACCTGGTAAACATTGGGCGCGGCAGCGTGGTGGTGACTGCCGACCTCGTCGCCGCCCTTGAGCAGAGGCGTATCGGCGGCGCCGCACTGGATGTGTTCGACGATGAGCCCAAGGTGCCCGATGCCCTCAAGCGCCTGAGCAATACCGTGCTCACCTCCCATGTCGCCGGCCTGTCGCCCGAAGCAGCCCACGATACCGTGCAACGCGTGGCCGACAACCTGGTGGAGTACTTCGCCGGCCGCCCCGTTCTGACGCCGGTGGCACTGCCGTCACGCAACTAGTAGCGATTTGCCAGCGCCGACCTGAAACCTGTCTACACTGCATGCGGGGATGCTCAGGACGTCGGTGCATGACCGGCGAAGGAACGCACAATGTTTGGCCATGGACCCGGTCCGGCCCGTCAACGCGGGGTCATCGGTTTGATGGGCGCAGTGACGCTCGGGATCGCGTTGTTGTTTTTGTTACTGGTGGTCGACAGCGGCCGCCTGTACCTGGAAAAGCGCAAATTGCAGCGCGTTGTCGACACCGCAGCGCTGGAAGCGGTCAGCCGCGGCGGCAAGTGCGCGGCGCCGAATAACAACGCCGCGCAATTTGCGACCCAAAGTGCCCTGCGCAATAACTTCACGGTGGATGCAAACCGTACGCTGGCCACCGCTTGCGGCACCCTGGCCACTGGCGCGAACTTTATGCGCACCTTCAGCGTTGACCCTGCCAAAGCCGATGCCATCCAGGTGATCGCCACCCATCGCGTCGCCACCAGCATCGCCCATGCCGTGCACACGCTGTTTTCAGCGCAGCCTGTCAGCCTGACGACGCTGCTGAGCGCCACCGCCGTTGCCGCTGCGCCCGCCCCACCGGTCGCAACACTCACAGTGCGCAGCACCTTGTTGACAATAGACAGCACCAAGTCCGCCGCCCTCAACGGCCTGATCGGCGGCCTGCTGGGCGGTAAGTTGCAGCTCGACGCGGTGGGTTGGAATGGTTTGATCAATACCGACATCAGCCTGCTCAGCTACCTGGATGCCCTGGCCATCCGTCTGAATGTCAGTGCTGGCAACTACGACCAACTGCTCAAGACCGACGCCACCGTTGGCCAGTTGATCCAGGCCGCCATCGATGTGCTCAAGTTGGGCGGCGACGCGGTCAAGGTGGTGATCAATAACCTGGAAACCATCAAGCTGATTGCGCCGGGCACCGAGATCCTGCACCTGGGCGACTTGATCAAGATCCAGAACGGCACCGACAAAAGCGCACTGAATGTGGACCTGCAACTGTTCAACCTGATCCAAGGCTTCGTACAGCTGTCGAACAAGGCCAGCGCGGTGGCGGTCGAGCTGCCGGTGGATGTACTGGGCCTGTTGAATGTCACGGTCAAGACCCGGGTCATCGAGCCCGCACAGATTTCTGCGATAGGTAACCCGCAATTGATCGATACCCAGCCAATTGTGGTGCGCACGGCGCAAGTCAGGACCTGGATATCACTGAAACTGCCGGTGATCGACGGGCTCACCAAAGTGATCGGTCTGGTCACCGACCTGGTGGGTTTGCTGCTGGGCAGCACATTGGATGTGGTTCCAGGCACACAAATCGATATTGGCCTGGAGGCTGCCAGTGGCAGTAGCTACGTCACTGGCTACCGCTGTAATGGGGCCGCAGACAAATCCCTCTCCGTGTCAGCCACCACTTCAGCGGTGCGCTTGATGGTGGGCCAGATCGATCCGAAGAACCTGTTTTCGTCCACCGAAACCCTGAAAGTCGACGACTTCCCGTTGCTCGACCTGGGCGTCAAGACCTGCAGCAAAGGCGTATGCGACCCACGGCAACCCTACGCGGTCGGCGGTCTGAGCCTGAGGGTCGACAGCAGCGTCGCCAAGACGACCCGCACCCATGTGTATGTGTCGCCGCCCGAGGTCAAGCAACCGCCGAGTTATTTCAGCTTCAGCGCCAACAACGTCGTCGGCAGTTTGAGCGACACCCTCAAGGGTATCCAGTTGACCAGCCATACACCGACACTCGGCGGGCTTCTGGGTTTGGTACTGGGCCTGGTGGTCGATGTGCTGACTGGCGTGTTGAACCTGCTCAGCGGCGTGATATCCGGCCTGCTCAGCCCATTGCTCGACCCACTGGTCAATAACCTGCTCGCCGGCCTGGGCATCGACCTGGCCAAAGTCGACATCGGCGCCAACCTGTCCTGTACGCCCGGCGGCCGTGCAGTGCTGGTGATTTGAGCACATCAGGCCCGCTGATCATCATCCAACACGCTAACCTATTAAGCCGCCCCGACCTTGTCGCTGGGCGGCGGTGCGCATTAGATTAGCCAATAGTCCACGGCCTTTAAAATAAGCAGAAGGGATAAGCATGGCGCTTAACGACCAATCGACCCAGATCCGCCCAGGCGAAGAACTGGATGCCAGCCTGATCGACCCTTACCTCAAGGCCCACATTCCGGGGCTCAGCGGTACGGTCAAGATCAGCCAGTTCCCCGGTGGTGCGTCCAACCTGACTTACCTGCTGGAGTACCCGGGTCAGGAGTTCGTGCTGCGCCGCCCGCCGTTTGGCCACAAGGCCAAGTCCGCCCATGACATGGGCCGCGAATACCGCATTCTCAATCAGCTCAAGGACGGCTTCCCGTATTGCCCCAAAGCCTATGTGCACTGCACCGATGAGTCCGTGATCGGCGCCGAGTTCTATGTGATGGAACGGGTCAACGGCATCATCCTGCGCTCTGACCTGCCGGCCGAGCTGGGCCTGGACGCGACCAAGACCGAAGCCCTGTGCAAAAGCTTCATCGACAAATTCGTCGAACTGCACCAGGTGGATTACGCCGCCTGCGGCCTGGCCGACCTGGGCAAACCCGAGGGTTATGTCGAGCGCCAGATTCGCGGCTGGAGCGACCGCTACGAAAAGGCCCTGACCCCGGATGCCCCCAGTTGGGAGAAGGTGCGCGCGTGGCTCAACGACAAGATGCCGGCCGACCATCCGACATCCAGCATCGTGCACAACGACTATCGCTTCGATAACGTGATCCTCGACCCGCACAACCCAATGCAGATCATCGGCGTGCTGGACTGGGAACTGACCACCCTGGGCGACCCATTGATGGATTTGGGTAACACCCTCGCCTACTGGATCGAAGCCGCCGACCCGGCACCGGTGCAACTGATGCGCCGTCAGCCGAGCAACGCCCCCGGCATGCTCACTCGCCGTCAGTTCGTCGACTACTACGCCGAACGCGCAGGTCTGCAAATCGACAACTTCGACTTCTACTACACCTACGGCCTGTTCCGCCTCGCCGGCATCGTGCAACAGATCTACTACCGCTTTTTCCATGGCCAGACCCAGGACAAACGCTTTGCGCAGTTCATCCACATGAACAAGCTGCTGGAGCAAATGAGCCTGAATGTCATCAGCAAATCGTCTCTTTAAGGAACCGTTATGTCCAAGACCCACCTGTTCGACCTCGACGGCAAGATCGCATTTGTTTCCGGCGCCAGCCGTGGCATCGGTGAAGCCATTGCCAAGCTGCTGGCTCAGCAAGGCGCCCATGTGATCGTCTCCAGCCGCAAGCTTGAAGGCTGCCAGCACGTGGCTGATGCGATCATCGCCGACGGCGGCAAGGCCACGGCCGTGGCTTGCCATATTGGTGAAATGGAGCAGATCACCCAGGTGTTCGCCGGCATCCGTGAACAGTTCGGCCGCCTGGATATCCTCGTCAACAACGCCGCGACCAACCCGCAGTTCTGCAACGTACTGGACACCGACCTCGGCGCCTTCCAGAAGACCGTCGACGTGAACATTCGTGGCTACTTCTTCATGTCGGTGGAAGCCGGCAAGTTGATGCGCGAGAACGGCGGCGGCAGCATCATCAACGTAGCGTCGATCAACGGCATTTCCCCGGGCGTGTTCCAGGGCATCTACTCGGTGACCAAGGCGGCCGTGATCAACATGACCAAAGTCTTCGCCAAGGAATGCGCGGCGTTTGGCATCCGCTGCAATGCGCTGCTGCCAGGCCTCACCGATACCAAGTTCGCTTCGGCGCTGGTGAAGAACGATTCGATTCTGAAGATGGCCCTGGCGCAGATTCCACTCAAGCGCGTGGCTGACCCGAGCGAGATGGCCGGTGCGGTGTTGTTCCTGGCCAGTGATGCGTCGAGCTACACCACCGGTGTGTCGTTGAATGTGGACGGTGGTTTCCTGTCCTGAGCATAAGTCCCCACACAAGCCCGCTCACTACAAGGTGCTAGTTTCTACCGGATGATTTGCGAGTAACCTTGGCGCAGATCGATCTTTCCCAGGATGAAACATGGAATTGCACCTCGTCATCAACGGCCGCAAGGACTTGGCCGCCCAGCTTTACCAGCAATTGCGCGAAGCCATCGCCGTCGGGCGGCTTTCGGCTGGCGCGCAACTGCCCCCCAGCCGCCTGCTCGCCGAGCAGTTAGGCATATCGCGCAAGACCGTCTCCGACACCTACGCCACGTTGACGTACGAAGGTCTGTTGGTGGGCAAGATCGGCCGAGGCACCTTCGTCAACGCCTGGGCGCCTCAGCCCGACCGCCTGCAAACCGCCACCGACCTGGCCTGTGCCGCCCAACTGGGCAAATGGGCCGCGCTGCCCTCGCCCATGCGTCATCCCACTCGAGACAGCACCCTGCGCTACGAATTTATTGGCGGTGCGACTACGCGCAATCAATTCCCTCAGGATGAATGGCGGCGTTGTACCCAGGATGCATTGCGCCGTATCGCACAAAACAGCGGCTTCTACAGCCAACCGGAAGGTTTACCGGCGCTGCGCGAAGCGATCGCCGGGCATATCGCGTTTTCTCGCGGGGTGAAATGCCACGCCGACGACATCGTGGTCACCAATGGCGCACAACAGGCATTGGACCTGATCACTCGCGTGGTGGTGGAACCGGGTACCCTCGTCGCCATGGAAGACCCCGGTTACAGCCCCGCGCGCCAGTTGTTCATAGCCATGGGCGCCCGTGTTGTCGATGTGCCAGTGGATGAACATGGCATCCAGGTCGACCAGATCCCCGACGGTACGCGGCTGATCTACGTGACCCCGTCCCACCAATTCCCCCTGGGCATGCCCATGAGCCTGGCACGCCGCGAAGCCTTGCTGGCTCGCGCCTTCGCGCTGGGGGCGATCATCATCGAAGACGATTACGACAGCGACTTCCGCTACGAAGGCCGTCCCGTCAACTGCCTGCAAAGCATGGACACGCGGGGGTTGGTGGCCTACGTCGGGACCTTTTCAAAATCCCTGCTGCCGGAGTTACGCCTGGGCTATGCCGTTCTACCGCCAGCAATTCATGGCGCGGTACTCAAGGCCAAGCAACTGACCGACCAGCACAGTTCCACATTGCCACAATGGGCACTGGCCAAGTTCATCAGCGAAGGCTATTTGCTCAAGCATATTCGCCGCTGCCACACGGTGTATGCAGGCCGCCGGGAGCGCGTGCTGCAACGCCTGGCGGGGGATCTGTCGCCTTGGTTTGAAGTGGTGCCCAGCGTGATTGGGTTTCATATGGCGGCACTGTGCAAGGTGCCGGTGGATATAGCGCTGCTAATGCGCTTGGCACGGGAGGCGGAAGTCGGCTTATACCCACTGGACGTGTTCTTTCATGCGGCACCGGTGCGCCAGGGCCTGACGCTCGGGTTCGGCGCGATCGAGTTGCTGGACATCGACCCCGCGCTGGACCGGGTGCGCGATATTCTGCGCCAGATTGGCTAGCCGGTTTTCCGGTGGATTGGTCATTGGTCGCACACGCCCTGGGGCGTAGCCTGAAACGGTCTCGAACTGTACGGAAACCCCGCCATGAAATCATTGCTCGCTGCCACGCTGATGCTGGTCTCCCTCAGCGCTTTTGCCCACGAACCGGTGTACAACAAGGAGTCGATCAAGGTGCTGCAAGAGCACGCCTTGACCAACGTGCCCGGCAAGAAAACCATCATGCTCACTGTGGACTATGCGCCGGGCCAGGCCACCGTGCCCCACAGCCACACCGGTACGGCCGTGGCGTATGTGCTGGAAGGCGCGATCACCTCACGGGTCAACGACGAGAAGGCAGTGACCTACAAGGTGGGCGAGTCGTTCTACGAACCCGCCGGGTCGCGGCACTTTGAATCGAGCAATGCCAGCCAGACCCAACCGGCGAAATTGCTGGTGGTGATGGTGCTGGATGACAAGGCTGAGGTGCTGACACCCTTGCCGCAGTAACCCATGTGGGAGCTGGCTTGCCTGCGATGACTGGCTACCAACCAATCCAGTTGGCGACTGACACACCGCCATCGCAGGCAAGCCAGCTCCCACAGCAGGGATTCAGGGGCGTTTGAGATCGCGCCGCAACTGCTCGATCTGTGGTCGGCAAGCGCAGCCCTCCAAGTGGTCATTGACCATGCCCATCGCCTGCATCAGCGCATACATCGTGGTTGGGCCAACGTAGGTCCAGCCACGCTTTTTCAGGGCTTTGGACAACCGTATCGACGCCGCCGAAGTCGGGTTGCCCGTCCAATAAGCCATATCCACCGTGGCCGGACGCTCCTCGTCCGTGGGTTCGAACGCCCACAGCCAACGCGCCAGCGACCCGGTTTCATCCACCAGTTCACAGGCTCTGCGCGCATTGTTGATGGCGGAAACGATCTTGGCCCGATTGCGCACGATGCCAGGATCATTCATCAAGCGTTCTATATCGGCCTCGCCATAGTGCGCCACCTGGCGAAAATCAAAGCCCTCGAATGCCGCCCGAAACTGCTCGCGCTTGCGCAAGATGGTGATCCACGCCATGCCCGCCTGAAACCCCTCCAGGCAAATCTTCTCGTACAGCTGGATATCATCCGCCACCGGCACGCCCCACTCGTGGTCGTGATAACGGGGATACTCCGGCGCCGATGTGCGCCAAGTGCAGTAAGTCAGTCCCGTTGCATCGGTGGTCAGCCCTGGTTTGTCCATCCATCACCTCTCCAGTCAAGGGACGGATGATAAGCGAAAAAATTTCCAGCCCGCCAACCGCTCAAGCCCCGCCCTTACCGACCAACTGGTCAGACCGGAACCCGTCAACCATCAAATAATTACTTGTGATTTCAAAAAATCCGGGCGTAGACTGGCCCCGCACTGGACTTACCGGTAAGACCACAACAATTAAGCCCTGGAACCACCAGGGCACCGAATAGAGATCCCTCCCATGCTCAGATGGTGCTCGCGTTCGATTTTCCTGCAAGTCGTGATTGGTCTGATCCTAGGCATAGTCTGCGGCCTGGCCCTTCCCGAATTCTCCTCGCAACTCAAACCCCTGGGTGACGGCTTTATCAAGCTGATCAAGATGCTGATTGGCCTGATTGTGTTCTGCGTGGTGGTCAGCGGGATTTCCGGTGCCGGTGACTTGAAAAAAGTCGGACGCATCGGCCTCAAGTCAGTGATCTACTTTGAAGTACTCACCACCGTAGCCTTGGTGATCGGCTTGATCATGGCCTTCAGCACCGGGATCGGCCAAGGCGCCAACATCCACCTAGAGCAGCTGTCGTCCGCGGGCTTGAATGAACTGGCCGACAAAGGCCAGCATCTGCGTAGCACCAGCCAGTTCCTGATGGACCTGATCCCAAATTCGGTGATCGGTGCCTTCGCCGACAACAACGTGCTGCAAGTGCTGCTGTTCTCGGTGCTGTTCGGTAGTGCGCTGAACCTGGTGGGCGAAGCCGCTTCCGGCATCTCGCGACTGATCAACGAACTGAGCCACATCATCTTTCGCATCATGGGCATGATCGTGCGCCTGGCACCGATTGGTGTGTTCGGCGCCATTGCCTTCACCACCAGCACCTACGGCCTGGACTCCCTGCAACACCTGGGCAGCCTAGTGGGCTTGTTCTACCTGACCTGCTTCGTCTTTGTCGCACTGGTGCTTGGGCTGGTGATGCGCCTGTCCGGCCTACGTATGCTGCCGCTGCTCAAGTACCTGCGCGAAGAACTGCTGATCGTGATGGGCACCGCCTCCTCCGACGCCGTGCTGCCGCAGATCATGCGTAAACTCGAACACTTGGGTATCGGCAGCTCCACCGTGGGCCTGGTGATTCCCACCGGGTATTCGTTCAACCTCGACGGTTTCTCGATCTACCTGACCCTGGCCATTGTGTTCATCGCCAATGCCACCGGTACGCCGCTGTCAATGACCGACTTGCTGACCATCCTGCTGGTGTCGTTGATCACGTCCAAGGGCGCCCATGGCATCCCCGGGTCGGCACTGGTGATCTTGGCGGCGACGCTCACCGCCATCCCGGCTATTCCAGTGGTCGGCCTGGTGCTGGTGTTGGCAGTGGACTGGTTCATGGGCATCGGCCGTGCCTTGACCAACCTGATCGGCAACTGCGTCGCGACCGTAGCCATCGCCCGCTGGGAGAAAGACATCGATATCCAGCGCGCCAACAAGGTGCTCGACGGCCAGCAAGGTTATGCCTTCCAGGCCAAGAAACCGGTGTTGCCGGCGCGCCAGGAGTTCTGATCCATTTTCATGGGAGACATAGGTCAAATGTGGGAGGGGGCTTGCTCCCGATTGCAGTGCGTCAGCCACCAGCTGTATCAGCTGAAATACCGCAATCGGGAGCAAGCCCCCTCCCACATTGGCTCTTCATTAGATTCACTACCGTATTTGCAACATCAAGGAGCCATCGACGTGATCAGCACCTCAACCGTCGTCAATTCAGTGGTAGAAAAGCTGCGCGCCGCCTTGGCCAGGGGCCAGTGGCGCCGGGGCGAAATGCTGCCCGGCCAGCGTGAACTGGCCGAACAGATGGGCATCAGCCGCCCCAGCCTGCGTGAAGCCGTGATCGTGCTGGAAACCCTCGGTCTGGTGCGCTCCATGCCCGGCAAGGGCGTGGTGGTACTCGAAACCAGCGTGAGCGAGCCTCAGGCCAGCGACGCGGTGGCCGATGCCAGCCTCGAAGACATCCTGCAACTGCGCTACACCCTCGAGCCCTTCATCGTCGGCCTGGTGGCCCAGTCCATCAGCAGCAAGGAGGTCGGCCAGTTGCGCCTGACCCTGATGGACATGCGCGAGGCCCTCGACGCTGGGGATGCCGAAGCCGGCATGAACGCCTACATCGGCTTCCATGAAGAACTGTTCGCTCTCACCTCCAACCCGATCTTCCAGAACGTGGTGCAACAAACCAGCAACGCCCTCAAACAGAGCGCCCAGGTGCTACGCAATTCCCCCGAACACTTGGCAGAACGCCTGCAGGAAAATGAAGCCGTGGTGCGCGCCATCCGTAACAAGAACAGCGCCCTGGCCAGTGCCGAAATGCGCCGCCATATCCTTCAGGAAGGCCTGCGTATGGGTATTCGCTTGAACATCCCGGACGACCATCTGGGCAGCTGATTTTTTGGAGACCGGCCATGACCGCCCACGCCCAGCAACGTAATTCTGTCACCGTAACCCCGCCCGCCATGCGCTTGGTGGCAGGTAAAAAGCCTTCGGTGGACGATATCTACCCACGCTTGTTCGACGCCATTCTCGAGCAACGCATCGCGCCGTCCAGCCGCTTTACCGAAGAAAGCCTGGGCGACACGTTTGGCGTGAGCCGTAGCGTGATTCGTCGTGTATTGGCCAAGCTGTCCCATCAGCAAGTGATCATTCTGCGGCCCAACCAGCGTGCCCAGGTGGCGACGCCGGATGCGCAGCAGACGCGGCAGATCCTCGAGGCGCGGCGGATGACCGAGATTACTGTTGTGCAACTGGCCTGTACCCAGGCCACACCGGTGCAAATCCGCCAATTGCGCGAGCTGATCGGCCGCGAGCGGGACTGCATCGAACGCGACCAGCGCGGCCCGGCGATTCGGTTGTCGGGGGAGTTTCATCTGCAATTGGCCGCGATTGCCGGGAATGCGCCGCTGGCGCAGTTTCTCAACAGCCTGGTACCGTTGACCTCGCTGGTCATTGCCCAGTTTGAAGCGAAAGCCTGCATCTACTGTGCGTGGCAGAAGCATAGGGCGATTGTCGAAGCCGTCGAACAAAGGGACTCAGCCACTGCAGTAGCGCTGATGACCCAACACCTGGACCACCTGGAAAGCAAATTGCTGAAACACCACTGATTCCCAGGTGAATACAGCTCCCACACCAGCGCTAAAGCGGACTACTGTATATACGGCGTAATCGCGATCAAGGTGCGTATTTGCTGACAGAGCAGGCCAGCTAAAATTTGCACAATACGGGCTTTTCAGAAAGCATCAAACACGGACGAACACCTCAATGCAAGCCCTGGCCTTTACGCTGATAGCAACTCTTTTGACCCCCCTTGCACAGGCGGGTAATGAGTCGACAGCCCCTCAAATCATCACTCCAGCGCACCCCGTCTGGTTGCTTGAACGGCCCTACCCGGACGGCCCGATGTTGACAGCTCGTACTTTTGGTGACAGCGCTCACGGCGACTTCCATACCAATGCCAACCTGGAAATCAGCTGTCACCCACAGAACCCTGCTGCCAGCCTTAGCCTGCAAATCTCACCGCAATCGCTGGGCTTCGACAGCGACCCGTTTGAAGGCCCGGATGCCAGTGCAAACGGTCCGTTGCGTATTACCGCGGGAACACGCGCTGCCATCGAGGTTTCGGCCAATGGTGTTTGGACCCATGGCGGGGTGCTTCAAGTCGGTACGATCTTTGCGCTCAATGCCGACATACCGCAAACCGAGCTGGCTTACTGGACCAGTGACGCCTCGCGGGGGCAAACACTGACACTGTCGTTGGCACCCGCTAGCACCAGCGGTAAACCGTTGACTGCAACGTTCACGCTGCCGGAAAACAACAGCATGTTGAAAAAAGCCATCCGGCCTTGCCTGAGCACCGCTGCGCCTTAGTAGAGGGGATCCAACTGTGGGAGCTGGCTTGCCTGCGATGGCGGCGGGTCAGCCAATCATTTATCTACTGATAAACTGCTATCGCAGGCAAGCCAGCTCCCACACTGACTGCGCTCCAGATTCAACAAAAAGCCCCCGCATCTCACGATACGAGGGCTTTCGTTTTACCGAGGGATCAAGCCGGTTGCAGCACCGACTGACCGCTCAACGCCAAGTCCAGCAACTCACGGTTGGCCACTGCGTACATGGCGTAGTCCGTGCCGACCGCAGCACGGATTTCCACCATCATCGCGACCCAACGATCAGCCATGTCCTTGTGCTGCTCAAGCCACAGGGCCACACGGGCTTCCATGTCTTGTGGCGCGTCGGCCATTTGCAGGACGGAGATGGTGATCGCGCGTTGTTGCCAGTCCACGTCATCGCGGAAGGCTTCGCGGGCCTGGGCCTGCCAGTTGTTGGCCACTGGCAGATCGCTGATCTGCTGCAGGTACCAAGACAAGCCCAGGGCGCTACCCACGGCAAAGTAGGCCTTGGCCACTTCGGCGGCGTCATGCCCGGTCACGTCGGCGGCTTCGATGATTGGCAACAAGGTGTACAGGTGAGTCGTCCCTGCGACCATGCGTGCCAACAACTCCGGTACACCTGCCGAGACATAACCCTGATAACGGTTTTGCCATTCTTCGCGGGTCGGCCCTTCCAACAGTTCGTCGAGTTTAAGGCCCAGTGCAGCCAGGTGCGGACCGAAGTGCGCGACATCACGCCCAGCGTTCTGCTCGTTACGACGGCTGCGCAGGAACCAGCGTGTAGCACGACGACCCAGGCGCATCAGTTCATCCATCAGCTCCAGTTGCACATCGGCCGACACCTTGTAGTCCAAGGCTTCAATCTGACGGAACCAGTGCGGGAGATGGAAAATGTCGCGCACGATCACATAAGCGCCGGCCACGTTCGCCGGGCTCATGCCGGTCGACTCTTTGAGTCGTTGAACGAAGGTGATGCCCATGTGGTTGACCAGGTCGTTGGCGATCTGGGTGCTGACAATCTCACGCTTGAGGCGGTGACGACGCATCGCCTCGCCGAACTTGGCGACCAGGCTCGGTGGGAACGCGGTCTCCATGTCACGGGTCAGGTAGTCGTCATCCGGTACCAGGGACTTGAGCAGCGCTTCCTTGAGGTCGATCTTGCTGTACGAGATCAGCACCGACAGTTCCGGACGGGTCAGGCCCTTGCCGTTGGCGGCGCGCTCGGTGAGCTGCTCCTCGGTCGGCAGGTACTCGATGGCGCGGTCAAGCTTGCCACGGCCTTCCAGGTCGCTCATCAGGCGCTTGTACTCGGCGGCACGCTCGTAGGCACGGCGTGCAGCCAGGGACAGGGCCTGGGTTTGCTTGTAGTTGTTGCCCAACACCAGGCCGCCGACTTCGTCAGTCATGCTCGCCAGCAACTGGTTGCGTTGCTTGTCGGTCATGTCACCGGCCTGCACCACTTCGTTGAGCAGGATCTTGATGTTCACTTCGTGGTCGGAGCAGTCCACACCACCAGCGTTGTCGATGAAGTCAGTGTTGGAACCGCCACCATTGAGGCCGAATTCCACACGACCCAGTTGGGTCATGCCGAGGTTACCGCCCTCGCCCACTACCTTGCAGCGCAGTTCGTTACCGTTCACGCGCAGGGCGTCGTTGGCCTTGTCGCCCACGTCGGCATGGCTCTCGGTGCTGGCCTTGACGTAGGTGCCGATACCGCCGTTCCACAACAGGTCCACCGGCGCCTTGAGCAAGGCGTTCAGCAGCTCGGTCGGAGTCAGTTTGTCGGCCGAAATGTCGAAGCGCTCTTTCATCTGTGGCGAGATGGCGATGCTCTTCGCGCTTCGCGAGAAGATACCGCCGCCTTCGGACATGATGCTGGTGTCGTAGTCGCTCCAGGCCGAGCGCGGCAGCTCGAACATGCGCTGACGCTCGACGAAGCTGGTGGCCGGGTTCGGGTTCGGGTCGATGAAGATATGCAAGTGGTTGAAGGCCGCGACCAGTTGCAGCTTGTCGGACATCAACAGGCCATTACCGAACACGTCACCGGCCATGTCGCCGACGCCCACCACGGTGATGCTGTCTTCCTGCACGTTGATGCCGCGCTCGCGGAAATGGCGCTGCACGCCGACCCACGCGCCCTTGGCGGTGATGCCCATTTTCTTGTGGTCGTAACCAGCAGAACCACCAGAGGCGAACGCATCACCCAGCCAGAAGCCGTAGTCGATGGCGATGCCGTTGGCGATGTCGGAGAAGGTCGCAGTGCCCTTGTCCGCCGCCACTACCAGGTACGGGTCATCGTCGTCATGGCGCACGACGTTGGCCGGTGGCACCAGGGCGCCGTCCTTCAGGTTGTCGGTGATATCCAACAGGCCGGAGATGAAGATGCGGTAGCAGGCGATGCCCTCGGCCGCGATTTCGTCCCGGGTGCCGCCCAATGGCAGGCGACGCGGCAGGAAGCCGCCCTTGGCGCCCACCGGCACGATCACCGAGTTCTTCACTTGCTGGGCCTTTACCAGGCCGAGCACTTCGGTACGGAAGTCTTCTTCACGGTCGGACCAACGCAGACCACCACGGGCAACGTTGCCGAAGCGCAGGTGCACGCCTTCAACGCGCGGCGAGTACACGAAGATTTCAAACTTCGGCACCGGCTTTGGCAGCTCGGGAATGGCACGCGGGTCGAACTTGAAGCTGAAGTACGATTTGTTCTGGCCGTTGGCATCGGTCTGGTAGAAGTTGGTGCGCAGGGTCGCCTTGATCAGGTCCAGGTAGCGACGCAGGATACGGTCTTCGTTGAGCACCTGAACATCGTCCAGAGCAGTGAGAATCGCTTGTTCCAGGCGTTGCTGCTTGTCTTCCAGGTCGTCGGCGGTGAGCTTGCGTGCCAGATAGAAGCGGGTCTTGAACAACCGGGTCAACTCGCGAGCGATGTCGGTGTGGTTGTTCAAGGTGGTAGCGATGTAACCCAGGTCGAAGCCCAGGCGGATCTGCTTCAGGTAACGGGCGTAGGCACGCAGCAGCGCGACGTCACGCCATGGCAGGCCAGCGGTCAGCACCAAGCGATTGAACGCATCGTTCTCCGCGTCGCCATGCACGATGTGCACGAACGCGTCCTGCAGCGTGTCGTTGAGTTGCTGGATGTCCAGGTTCACGCCTTCGGCAGCAGTGAACGCGAAATCATGGATCCAGAACTCACGGCCATTGGCGTGGCGCAGGCGGTACGGGAACTCGCCCAGCACACGCAGGCCGAGGTTTTCCAGGATCGGCAGCACGTCGGACAGCGCCAACGGGGTATCGGCGTGATACAGCTTGCAATGCAGTTCACGCTGGCCGACCTGCCCCAACGGCTGGTAGAAGCTCATGACCAGCGGGTTGGCCTCGCTGAGGCTGTTCAGGTGCTGCATGTCGACCACAGCCGAATGCGCGGCGAAACGTTCGCGGTAGCCAGCCGGGAAACCTTTCGGGAAATCCGCCAGCACGTTGGTGCCCTGGGCTTCGCCGAAGCTTTCCACCACCAGCGCGGCGTAGTCGTCCTGCCAGCTGCGGCAGGCTTGCACCACTTCTTTTTCCAGCTGGACAGGGTCGATGTCCAGGCGGTTCTTCGGGTCGACCCGCAGGATCAGTTGCACACGGGCCAGCACGGATTCGGAGAAGAACGTCCAGAACTCGCAGTCCGAAGCCTTCAGGCGATCCATCAGCACTTGCTGGATCTTCTGGCGCACTTCGGTGGAATAAATGTCACGCGGCACGTAGGCCAGGCAGTAGCAGAAACGACCGTACGGGTCTTTGCGCAGGAACACGCGGATCTTGTTGCGTTCCTGGATCTGCACGATGGACATCACGGTGCTGAACAGCTCGTCGACCGGAGTCTGGAACAGGTCATCACGGGGCAGCACTTCGACGACTTGCGCCAGCTCCTTGCCCAAGTGCGCCTTGGCCTGGAAGCCCGAACGGCGTTCGATCTCGGCCACTTTGCGACGGATATACGGAATCACACGCACGCTTTCGCCGTACACCGAAGAGGTGTAGAGGCCCATGAAGCGGTGTTCCTTGATGACTTTGCCGCTGGCATCGATTTCGCGGATCGACACGTAGTCCGGGTAAGCCGGGCGGTGCACACGGCTCGGGTGCGCGGCCTTGGCGAACGACAGCACGGTCGGTTCACGCAGGTAGGCCACGGCGTAGTCTTCGATGCGGGTGTCTTCAGCGGTAAGGCCGGCACGCAGCAGCTTGGTCAGACCGAGGAAGGAGCTGGTGTCATATTCGATATGACCGCCATCCGCCTCGTCACGTACCACAAACTCTTCATAGCCCAGGAAAGTGAAGTGGTTGCCCACCAGCCATTCGAGGAAGTTCTTGATCTCGGCTTTTTCTTCGCCGTCGATGCTGAACTTGCTCGCATCGATACCGGCCAGCAGGTCCTGGACCTTGGCTTTCATCGGTTCGAAATCGGCCACGGCTACGCGCACTTCGCCCAACACCTGCTCAAGCTCTTTGCTCAGCACGTTCAGTTCGGCGGCGTTGGCACAGCGGTCGATTTCCAGGTACATCAGCGATTCTTGCTGGATGCCTTCGCCCTGGGTGCCTTTTGGCAGGATTTCCAGCAACTCGCCCTTGGCGCCACGACGCACGCTGAGCACGGTGGTTTGCAGGGTGTGAATGCTGTAGCCACGGCGGTTCAGTTCGGTACGGACCGAGTCCACCAGGAATGGCAGGTCATGGTGCAACACTTCGACCGCGGTATGGGTCGACTGCCAGCCATGACGTTCGTAATCGGGGTTGTAGACCCGCACTTGCGGTTGGGAGTGGTCAAAGCGCTCAAGCAGGCGCCAGGCAGACAGGGTGCAACCGGCCAGGTCGGAAAGGCGACGTTGGGTCAGTTCGTCCAGGGAAATAATGCCGAAGAATTGTTCAGCGAACAGCGCCACTTGTGGCAGTGCCTGTTCACTGATGTGCTGCGCCAGTGCCGCTTGCAGTTGATGCTGGAAGTCGGCCTTGCTGGCTGCGGTGAAGAACGCCATCTGTGGTACTCCGCTTGGGCTTGTTATTGATGGAAGCGTCGCGTGTTATCCCCTTGCGGGGAGACCGTCGGCTCTGTTCGCACTTAGTGACAGTAAGCACCATAAACGAATCAGGGTGACAGGTGGGTGAAGCTGGACAAGACAATGAGGTCACATGCAACTTCCATAAGATGTATCCCGTATCGGAGGACGGTACGACGGGCAGGTCAGACTCCCGGCACAGGGCACATCCGTTGCGCAGCTTAACGAGTGTAGGAAGACAGCTGCTTGCGGCGCTGCGACATATTCGGTCATCGGTAAGCAGGCTCGCGGTTGCGACTTGGGCAACCCGGATTTCCCGGAAGAAAAACACGGGACTTCCGAGCCTGCGAGTACCGGAAATGACTGATTCAACCCGTCAGGTCATGCGGTGAATCTGACACATGAAGCAGCACAAAATTCGCCGCAATGGCACAATTGCCCACATTCCGCCCTACCCCTTACAGGATTCTCCATGCTGCAGCTGAAAACCGACGCACTCATGGTCACGCCGTGTGACGAAGAAGAAGACAACATGGCCATGCTCTGCTGCCACGGCAAAAGCGGCGAAATGTTCATGCTCACCCGTTACCCGGACGAGGACGAAGTGGAGCTGACCTGGGATTACGAGCCGTCGACCCTGGACGGGTTGAAGGTCACCTTGAGCGACACCACCCTGCTGATTGAACTGGCTGCCGGTGATGCCGACGCCTTGGGTGGCAAGGACCAGTTGCAGATCAGCCACGCCACCGCGGCGTCGGACCTGGCCGAAGTCGAGGAAACCCTGCAAAACATCCTCAAAGGCACCGGCACCTTCACCCGAATTTAAGCCACACAAGAGATCAAATGTGGGGCTGGCTTGCCTGCGATGGCATCAACGGGATACTCCAGATACACCGAGGTGCCTGCATCGCAGGCAAGCCAGCTCCCACACGGACCGAGCCCCATCCGTAAAATTTGTGCTCTACACACAAAAATCCTACAAGTTTTCCTAAAATACCCCGCGCGCCGTTAGTCGCCACACCCTGCGATGCATTAAAGTAAGCCACCCTAGCCCGGCGTTTTGACTCGACCCCAGGGCTCATCTCTCCAGGAACCGTCATCGATGGAACATCGTGAAGCGCTGCTCGCGCTGCGAACCTTTCTTTCTACGCAGATTCTCGGCCAGGAAAAACTCATCGATCGCCTGCTGATCGCCTTGCTCGCCGATGGCCATATGCTGGTAGAAGGCGCGCCGGGCCTGGCCAAGACCAAGGCGATCAAAGAGCTGGCCGAAGGCATCGAAGCGCAGTTCCATCGTATCCAGTTCACCCCCGACCTGTTGCCCGCCGACATCACCGGCACCGAAATCTATCGCCCGGAAACCGGCAGCTTCGTGTTCCAGCAAGGGCCGATCTTCCACAACCTGGTACTGGCGGACGAAATCAACCGTGCCCCGGCCAAGGTGCAATCAGCCTTGCTGGAAGCCATGGCCGAGCGTCAAGTCAGCGTCGGCCGCAGCACTTACGAGCTGTCGCCGCTGTTCCTGGTGATGGCCACGCAAAACCCCATCGAGCAGGAAGGCACCTACCCGCTGCCCGAAGCCCAGCTCGACCGCTTCCTGATGCACGTCAAGATCGGCTTTCCGGATGCCGCCGTGGAGCGCCGTATCCTGCAACAGGCCCGTGGCGAAGCGCTCAACGGCGAAACCAAGCCAGAACGCCGCGTCAGCCAACAGGCCATCTTCGCCGCCCGCAAGGAAATCCTCGGCCTGTACATGGCCGACGCGGTGGAGGAATACCTGGTGCAACTGGTCATGGCCACGCGCACACCGGCCAAGTTCGACCCGGAAATGGCCGAGTGGATCGCCTACGGCGCCAGCCCACGTGGCTCCATCGCCCTTGACCGCTGCGCCCGCGCCCACGCCTGGCTGGCCGGCCGAGACTTCGTGAGCCCGGAAGATATCCAGGCGGTGCTGTTCGACGTGCTGCGCCATCGCATCATCCTGTCGTTCGAGGCCGAAGCCGCCGGCGTTGACCAGGACCGTGTGGTACAGCGCATTCTCGACGTCGTTGCCGTCGCTTGAGCCCCATGAACGCAGGCGATGGTATCCGCGTCACCCTCAGCGAATTGATCGAGATGCGCCATCGCGTGCGGGAAGTGCAGTTGTTTTCCACGCCGAGCCAACGCAGCCCGTTGATCGGCCTGCACCACTCCAAGCTGCGTGGGCGTGGGGTCGATTTCGATCAGGTGCGCGTGTACCAGGCTGGCGATGACGTACGTACCATCGACTGGCGCGTGACAGCACGTACCCAGGAGCCGCACACCAAACTGTTCCATGAAGAACGCGAACGCCCGATCTTTATCATGGTGGAGCAAAGCTGCCGGTTGTTTTTCGGCTCGGGCAAAATGTTCAAGTCGGTACTCGCCGCGCAAGCCGCCAGCCTGATTGGTTGGGCCGCGCTGGGGCACAACGATCGCGTCGGCGGGCTGGTATTCGGTGACAGCGAGCACTACGAAATCAAGCCACGACGCAGCAAGCAAAGCCTGCTGCAATTGCTCAACCGTTTGGTACGGGTCAACCAGAGCCTGAACACCGAGAGCCGCCCGGAAGCCGACGCCCTTGGCATGGCCCTGCGCCGTGGGCGCGAAGTACTGCGCCCCGGCAGCCTGGTGATTGTGATCTGCGATGAGCGCGCCCTCACCGAAGGCGCCGAACAGCAGTTGAGTTTGCTGTCACGCCATTGCGACCTGCTGCTGCTGCCGATCTCCGACCCGCTGGACCACGCCCTGCCCGCCGCGGGGCTGCTGCGTTTCGCCGAGCGTGGCGCACAACTGGAACTGGACACGCTGAACTTTGACCTGCGCCAAGCCTACAAAGCCCAGGCCGAAGCCCGTATCGCGCACTGGGAACTGCTCGCACAGAAGCTGCGGGTGCTGCTGATGCCCTTGAGCACCCAGAGTGAAATGGTCGAGCAACTGCGCGAATACCTCAACCCGCAACGCCCGGTTAAAAAGCAATGAGCAGCCTCGACCAACTGCAACCGCTGATCGCCCCGCCGGCCATTGGGTTCTGGCCTCCCGCGCCGGGCTGGTGGCTGTTACTGCTGGTGATTCCGCTGCTCGGTTGGGGGCTGTGGTCGCTGCGCCGCTTCTTGCCCAAGCGCCGCCCCGTGGCCCGCGCCGAACAGCCCTTGGACCCGTTGCGCATCGCCGCCCTCGCGGAGCTGGCCCTGATGCCCAAACCCTATGATGGCGCCCCGGCCGGGGCCTGGCTGCAGCAGCTCAATGGCCTGCTCAAGCGCCTGTGCCGCAACGACTACCCCTACAGCCAGAGCCACACACTCAACGGCCGCAAATGGCTGGCCTTTCTCGACAACCGCTGCCCTGCGGCGGGCCTGACCCGCTGGATGGTATTGGTGGAAGGCGCCTACAAACCTGAATGCAAACTCGACGACAAAGCCATCGCCGGCCTGACCCAAGCCGTCGACACCTGGATTCGCAAACATGTTTGAGTTCGCCTGGCCGTGGATCTTCGCCCTGTTGCCATTGCCTTGGTTGATGCGCTTTATCCTGCCCGTCGCCGACAGCGGCGAACCCGCGCTGAAGGTCAGCTACCTCGCCGACCTCGAAGGCCTGGCCCGCCGTCGTGCGCGAGTGAACCTGCCGGGCTGGCGCCAGCAAGCGCCGTTCGTGGTGCTGTGGCTGCTGCTGTTGACTGCTGCCGCCCGCCCCGAATGGCTCGGCGAACCGCTGCCGATTGCCGCCAGTGGCCGCGACCTGCTGGTGGCGGTCGACGTGTCCGGCTCCATGGATTTCCCCGACATGCATTGGCAGGACGACGACGTCAGCCGCCTCAGCCTGGTGCAGCACTTGCTCGGGGACTTCCTCGAAAGCCGCGAAGGCGACCGCGTGGGTCTGATCCTGTTCGGCAGCCAAGCCTACCTGCAAGCACCGCTGACCTTCGACCGCCGCACCGTGCGCACCTGGCTGGATGAGGCGCGCATTGGCATCGCCGGCAAGAACACCGCCATCGGTGACGCCATCGGCCTGGCCTTGAAACGTCTGCGCCAACGCCCGGCGCAAAGCCGCGTGCTGATCCTGGTCACCGACGGTGCCAACAACGCCGGGCAAATCGACCCGTTGACCGCCGCGCGCCTGGCGGCCGAGGAAGGCGTGAAAATCTACCCGATCGGTATCGGCGCCGACCCTGAGCAAACCGGCTCCGTAGGCATCCTTGGCGTCAATCCGAGCCTGGATCTGGATGAACCTGCGCTAAAGGCCATCGCCGAAGCCACCGGTGGCCGCTACTTCCGCGCCCGCGACGGCGACGAACTGCAAAAGATCAAGGAAACCCTCGACCAGCTTGAGCCCGTGGCGCAACAACCGACCCAGGCCCGCCCGGCCCAGGCGTTGTACAGCGCGCCACTGGCCCTGGCCTTGATCTTGAGCATGTTATTGGTGATCCAGGAACGCTGGCCCAACAACGCCTTGCAACGGGCCTTCGACAAACTCTCGACCAAGGGCATCTTCCTGCAACAGCATCCAGAATGGCGCCAACGCCTTAAACGCCTGCGTTTGCGGAGGCGTCGATGATCGACCTGTGGCCACACTGGTTCCGCCCCTGGTGGCTGTTGCTGCTGCCGCTGCTCGGTTGGCTGCTATGGCAGCTGTGGCATCGGCAAAAACGTGCCGGACGCTGGCAGATGATCCTGCCACCCGCGTTTCACGCGGTGTTGCTCAGTGGTGGCAGCGGGCGCGAGAGCAAAACACCGTGGGTGGTACTGGGCATCGCCTGGCTGCTGGCAGTACTGGCGCTGCTTGGCCCCAGTTGGCAGAGAGTCGAACAGTCCAGCCAGAAACCGGCCGACCCGCTGGTGGTATTGCTGGAACTGACCCCGGAAATGCTCGCCACCGACAGCCCGCCCAATCGCCTGGAGCAGGCGCGCCGCAAGCTCTATGACTTGTTGCAGGCACGGGACAACGCGCCGACGGCCATCGTGGTGTATGCCGGCAGCGCCCACACCCTGGTCCCGTTGTCGGACGACCTGGGCACCAGCCGCAACCTGCTGGAAGCCTTGCGCCCCTCGATCATGCCCGAAGCCGGCCATCGCGCCGATCTGGCGGTGGACAAAGCCCTGGACCTGCTCAAGCAAGGCGGCCTCGGCCAGGGGCGCCTGCTGCTGGTGGGCTCTTCACTGTCGAAGCAGGAACGCCAGGGTATCCGCCTCCTGCTACAAGGTGCACAGGCCCCGGCCTTGTCAATCCTCGGCATCGGCAGCCGCGAAGGCACTCCCGTTACCCAGGAGAGTGGCGAATTCCTCAAGGATGATCAGGGCGCGATCCTGGTACCGCGCCTCGACAGCCCGACCCTCAAGGCCTTCGCCAGTGAAATGGGTGGCCGCTACCGCGCTGCGCGACTGGATGACAAAGACCTGCGCCAACTCGGCCTGCTCGATGGCCCGCAGTCCATGCGTAACGACGGCCAACTGCTGCACCTCGACACTTGGGCCGACCAGGGTTACTGGCTGCTCCTGCCGCTACTGCTGCTGGCCGCCTGCGCCGGGCGTCGCGGTTGGCTGTTCTGTCTGCCCCTGCTGTTGCTGGGTGCGCCGCAACCGAGCTATGCCTTTGAACTCCAGGACTTGTGGCTGCGCCCCGACCAACAAGGCCAGTACCTGCTCAAACACAAGCGCCCCGCCGAAGCCGCCGAACGCTTTGAAGACCCGCAATGGCAAGGCGTGGCGCTGTACGAAGCCGGCAACTATGCCGAAGCGATCAAACGCTTTGCCGAAGGTAATGACGCCTACTCCCACTATAATCGCGGTAATGCGCTGGCCAGATCCGGCGAACTGGAGGCGGCGATTGACGCCTACGAACAAGCCTTGGAAGCCCAGCCCGACCTGCAGCCAGCGTTGAAAAACAAGGCACTGGTGGAAAGCCTGATCCGGGAACAGTCCCAAACCAAGCCTGCCGAGCCGGCCAAAAACGAGGATGACGAAACCACCCAACCCGGCCAAACTGCGCAACCGGGTGCCAGTGGGCAAAGCAATACCGGTGGCGAACAGTCCGCCCAAGGCCAGGGCGAAGCCGGTAACACCGACAGCCAGGCAGGCACTTCGCCAAAAGCCGGCGGCAACGAGGTGCCGGGCAGCGAATTGGGCGATGAACAAACCACCACACCGCCGCTGCGCCCCTCCGATGCCAGCCTTGACGGTGAACATCGTCAGGCCCTGGAGCAATGGCTGCGGGAGATTCCGGACAACCCCGGTGAACTGCTGCGCCGCAAATTCTGGTATGAACAGCAACAACATCAGGACAAGACTCGATGAGCCGCCGCACCACCCTTCTGCTCCTGCTCGCGTTATCGGCAGGCCACGTCCAGGCGGCGAACCTGGTCGCCAGCGTCGACCGCAGCCGCGTCAATTCCGGGGAGACGGTGGAGCTGACGGTGGAGTCCAGCGACGTCACGCAGTTCGGCAAACCGGACCTGTCGCCCCTGGATGCGCAATTCGAAGTCAGCGGCACGCGCCAGATCAACCAGCTCACCACCCTGGGCGGCGATAACCACGCCACCACGCGCTGGATCATCACCTTGCTGCCCAAGGAAAACGGCACCGTGGTGATTCCACCACTGCAAGTGGGCGAGCTGAAGACCCAACCGATCAGCCTGCAGGTGGTAGAAACCGCCAGCCAGAACACCAGCGCCGAACTGGCCCCGGTGTTCATCGAAGCCAACCTCGACCAGAACAGCGTGTACGTCCAGGCCCAGGCCTTGTTGACGGTGCGCGTGTACCACTCCGTGTCGCTGTATGACGACAGCAGCATGACGCCGCTGCAGATTCCCGATGCCCGCATCGAGCAGTTGGGCGAGTCACGTACCTACGAAAAAGTCATCAACAGCATCCGACATGGCGTGATCGAAACCCGCTACGCGATCTATCCGCAACACAGCGGGGCCCTGGTCATTCCGACGCAGACGTTCAGCGCCACGCTGGTGGAAGCGCGCCCGCCGCAAGAAAACACGCTGCAGGGCACCAAGCCGGGCAAACTCATCCACGTCAGCTCGGCCGAGCTGCCGTTGACGGTCAGGCCCAAGCCGGAGCTGTACCCGGCCGATGCGCCCTGGTTGCCCGCACGCAGCCTGACCCTGACGGAAAGTTGGAACCCCGAGCCTGATCACGTTCAGGTCGGCGATTCCCTGACCCGCAGCCTCACGATCAAGGCCGAAGGCCTGTCGAGCGCGCAGCTGCCGGGGCTGCCCAGCACCGATGCCAATGGCTTGCGCCGCTATCCCGACCAACCGGTGCTGGGCAACCAGAACAACGACCGTGGCCTGATCGGCAGCCGTGAAGATCGCGAAGCACTGGTCCCCACCCGCGCTGGCGCCCTGGAGCTACCGGAGGTTGAGGTGGTGTGGTGGAACACCCACGAAGACCACCTCGAGCGCACCCGTCTGCCTGCTCGCACCCTGCAAGTAGCCACCAACCCGAGCCTGGTGCTGGACACTCCCGCCACGCCGACCGTCATCACCGCGCCTGACGATGACCGCCTGTGGCTGTGGCAACTCAGCACACTGATCCTGGCGTGCACAACCCTGCTGGGCTTCGGCCTGTGGTGGCGTGCGCGCCGGCAACCCGCCGTACAACGCGCCGCGCAAACCGGCCCGAGCCCACGCAGCCTGCTCGACGACCTCAAGCGCGCCACCCAGGCCAACGACCCTCAGGCTACGCGCCAGGCACTGGACGCATGGGCGCGGCAACAGCCGGAAACCCTGGCCGACATGGCTGCGCGGTTTATCCCATTGTCGGATGCGCTGGATGGGTTGAACGGTGCGCTGTACAGCGAGAGCGGCCAATATTGGCTGGGCGAAGACCTGTGGCGCGCCGTCAAAGCCATCCCGATGACCGAGCGCACCCAGGACCCGGCCACCGACACCACCAGCTTGCCGCCGCTCTACCCCAAGTAACTCTTCTATGTGAGAGGGGGCTTGCTCCCGATAGCGGTGGGTCAGCTACAGATAAGCTGACTGACACGCCGCCATCGGGAGCAAGCCCCCTCCCACAGGTTTACAGGTAAACTCCCCTCCTTTTCATCTATTCTACGGAGTTCGCCTTGCGTCTGTTTCACACCTCCGACTGGCACCTGGGCCAAAACCTCCACGGCCAGGAACGCGACTTCGAACACGCCTGTTTCCTTGAGTGGCTGCTGGGCCAATTAAAAGTCGATCTGCCGGATGTACTGCTGATCGCCGGCGATATCTTCGACACCGTCAACCCGCCGCTCAAGGCGCAGGAGCGGCTGTACGATTTCATCATCAGTGCCCACGAACAGAACCCCAAGCTGACGATTGTGATGATCGCCGGCAACCACGACTCCGGCTCCCGCATTGAATTGCCAGCGCCGCTGATGCGCCGCTTGCGCACGCACGCCTTGGGTCGCGTGCTGTGGCTGGATGACGGCCAGCTCGACGCCGAGCGCCTGCTGATCCCGTTGCCCGACGCCAAAGGCAAGATCGCCGCCTGGTGCCTGGCCCTGCCCTTCCTGCGCCCTGCCGAAGTGACCGGCGCCCAGTTGGGGGACGACTACCTGCGCGGTATCGGCCAGGTGCATGAACGGTTGATCGCCGCCGCCAACAGCAAACGCAAGAAAGGCCAGGCGCTGATTGCCATCAGCCACGCGCACATGGCCGGTGGTTCGGTGTCGGAAGACTCCGAACGCAGCCTGATCATCGGCAATGCCGAGGCGCTGCCGGCGAACCTGTTCGATAGAAGTGTCGCCTATGTCGCCCTCGGCCATTTGCACAAGCCGCAGCAAGTGAACGGCGAGGAACGCATTCGCTACAGTGGGTCACCGATTCCGCTGTCGTTTTCCGAAATTGGCTATAAGCACCAGATTCTCGACGTGATGTTCCAGGGTGAACGACTGGTGAGCGTCGAACCCCGTTTGATCCCTCGCTCGGTCGATCTTCACCGCCTGGACGCCGCGCCCCTGGCCGATATTCTCAAGCAACTGGCGGACCTGCCTGACATCGACCTGCTGGCCGAAACCCAGCGCCATCCCTGGTTGGAAGTGCGTGTGCGCCTTGACGAACCACAACCGGACCTGCGCCAGCAAATCGAAACCGCCCTGCAAGGCAAGGCCGTGCGCCTGGTGCGCATCGCTGCCGAATATGCGGGCAAAGGCAACCGCGAAGACAGCGATGAAGATCGCCTGATTGAACTCGACCAGCTCACGCCCCAGGAGTTGTTCAGCCGAGCCTGGCAGGACAGTTACGGCAGCGAAGTGGACGAACAGACCTTGAAGGATTTCGCCGTGCTGCTCCAGGAAGTGCAACAGGAGGACGAACAGCCATGAAGATCCTCGCCATCCGCCTGAAAAACCTCGCCTCCCTGGCCGGCCCGTTTGAAATCGACTTTACCGCCGAGCCCCTGGCCAGTGCCGGGTTGTTTGCAATCACCGGGCCGACGGGCGCGGGTAAAAGTACCTTGCTCGATGCGCTGTGCCTGGCGTTGTTTGGCGCAGTGCCACGCCTGGGTGATACCGGCCAGGCCAAAATGCCGGATGCCGACAGCGACATCTCCATCGGTGACCCGCGCACCCTGCTGCGACGCGGCACCGGCGGTGGTTATGCCGAGGTGGATTTCGTCGGTGTCAGCGGCCGCCGATACCGTGCGCGCTGGGAAGCCAATCGTGCCCGCGACAAAGCCAGCGGCAAGTTGCAGAACAGTCGGCAAAGCCTGATTGACCTGGACAGCGACCAACTGCTGGCCAGCCAGAAAACCGAATACAAAACCCAGCTGGAACTGGCCCTGGGCCTGAACTTTGAACAGTTCACCCGTGCGGTATTGCTGGCACAAAGCGAGTTCAGTGCGTTCCTCAAGGCCAACGACAACGAGCGCAGCGAACTGCTGGAAAAGCTCACCGATACCGCGCTCTACACCCAACTGGGCCGCCGTGCGTTCGACAAGGCCAAGGACACCAAGGAGGCCCACAAGCTGTTGCAGGACCAAGCCACCGGCGTGGTGCCATTAGCCCCTGAAGTACGGGCCGAACTCGACCAACAATTGACCGAGGCCCAGCAGCAACTCAAGACCCAGCAAGCCCAGCTCAAGCTGCTTGAGCAGCAGCACACCTGGCTCAAGGAGCTGCGCGAATGGCAGGAGCGCCAGCAGGCAGCGGCTGAACAGTTGCAGCAGGCCCAGCAGCAATGGAATGAACAGGCCCAGCAACGTGAGAATTTAAGCCGCCTGGATCAGTTGGCACCGCAACGCCATCATTTTGCCCGACAGGCCGAACTCGGCACCTTGCTGGCGCCCCTCGCCGTGCAGATTCAGCAGCACATCGAGCAACAAAGCACATTGCATAGCCGCCAGGAGCAGGCACAGCAGCAACAAGCAGCCGCGCAACTGGCGTTGACTGACGCCCTGAAACATCAGGCCGACGCCGTACCGTTGTTGCGCCAGGCCTTCGAAGAACAAAACACCCTCGCCCGCCTGAGCAAGGACGTCGCCAATCGCACCGAAGACCAGTACGTGCAGGAAACCGCCTGCACTGAGGGTCAGACCGCGCTGAATGGATTGCTGGAAAAACAGACCCAGGTAGGCGAACGCCTGCAACACTTGGCCGCCGAGCTTGAACGCAGCAGCGCCCTCGCACCGCTGAGTGATGCCTGGACCGCTTACCGCGACCGCCTGCAACAGCTGATGCTGATCGGCAACCGCCTGAACAAAGGCCAGGCCGAGCTGCCGCAGTTGGAACAGGGTGCCACCACCGCCGCCGCGCAGTTTGCCCAGCAGCGTGAGGCGTTGGACCTGTTGTATCAGGAAGCCGGTGCCGAGCCCCATGCCGTGGCCGAGCAGATCCAGTTGCTTGCCAGCCTGCTGCAGGATAATCGCAAGCAACAACGCGCCTTCGAAGACCTCACACGGCTGTGGGACAACCAGCAACAGCTGGATCAACAGAGCGATGCACTGACGCAAAAACTCGCCGATGCCCAACAACAGCGCGAGAAGCTGAACCACACCGGCCTACAAGCCAAGGCCGAACTCGCCGTGGCTGAGCATACCCTGACGGTGACCAAGCAATTGCTCGAACGCCAGCGTCTGGCCCGCAGTGCCAGCGTCGAGGAGTTGCGCGAGCAGTTACAGGATGACCAGCCGTGCCCGGTGTGTGGCAGCCATGAGCATCCCTACCACCAGCCTGAGGCGTTGCTGCAAAGTCTTGGCCGCCATGACGAAAACGAAGAGGCCACGGCGCAGAAAGCTGTCGACACCCTCAAGGAGACACTGACCGAGCTGCGTGGCGAAGTGGGTGGCTTGATCGCCCAGCAAAAGGAATTCCTGCAACAGCAGGAGCAGTTGGCCACGCAACAACTGGCACTGAAGCCCAGCCTTGCGGCGCATCCATTGTCCGCCTCGCTGTTCAATCAGGACACTGCACAACGTAGCGCCTGGCTGGCCCAACAACTCAACCAGCTCACGCAAAGCATCACCCAGGACGAACAACGCCAGGGCGCCCTGCTCAACCTGCAACACAATGCCGGGCGCCTGCAGCAGCAACTGCAAGCCGCCCAGGAGGCGAGCCAGCAAGCCCGCCAGTTGCTGGTGGACCAGCAACGCGAGCTGTCCAGCGACCGTGACCGGCTTGAAGAAGAACTCAGTGCCTTCGCCAGCGTGCTGCCTACCGCGACCCTGGAAGGTCTGCGCCGCGAGCCGGCCGCGACCTTTATGCAGTTGGACCAACAGGTCAGCCAGCGCCTTGAACAATTGGGTCATCAGCGCGATGAACAGGCCGAGCAGCAAGAACGTCGGCAAGCCATCGAAAAAGAACAAACCCATCAGCAACATCGCCAGCAACAACTGGACGTGCTGCATCAGCAGGTCACCGAGCTGGCCGCCCAGCAGCAAGCGTCCCAGGCAACACTCAGCGCGTTGTTGGGCGAGTCCCCTAGCGCCGAACAGTGGCAGCAACAGGTGGATCAGGCCGTCGCGCAATCCCGTCAGCACGAGGCCGACGCCAACCAACAACTGCAAGACATCCGCAACGCTTTGACTCAGTTGGCTGCCGACCTCAAGGCCCAGCAGGAACGCCAGCAAGCGCTGACCACCGAGCAACACACCCTCAGCGAGCGCTTGGGCGAATGGCGTGCGCTGCATCCTGAACTGGATGATGACGGCCTCACACGCTTGTTGGCATTCGATAGCAATGCGGTCAGCGTACTGCGCCAGCAGGTGCAACACAGCGAAAAAGCTGTCGAGCAGGCCAAGGTGCTGTTGCAGGAGCGCGAACAGCGTCTTGCCGAACACCAGGCCCAGCACAACGGCAATCTGGAAGCCGAGCAGTTGGACAGCACCCTCGCCGCCCTCAATCAGCAACTGGCCGAGGGCGAGAGGCACTGCGCGGAGCTGCGCGCACGGCAGGTCGAGGATCAGCGACGTCAGGACGCCAATCATGCGCTGGCCGAGCAAATCGCCCAGGCCTATGACGAATGGCAGCGCTGGGCGCGGTTGAATGCACTGATCGGCTCAGCCACCGGCGACACCTTCCGCAAGATCGCCCAGGCCTACAACCTCGACTTGCTGGTGCACCACGCCAACGTGCAATTGCGTCAACTGGTGCGCCGTTACCGTCTCAAGCGCGGCGGCAGCATGCTGGGGCTGTTGGTGATGGACACGGAAATGGGTGATGAGCTGCGCTCGGTGCACTCGTTGTCCGGGGGTGAGACGTTCCTGGTGTCATTGGCGCTAGCCTTGGGCCTGGCCTCGATGGCGTCCAGCACGTTGAAGATTGAGTCGCTATTTATCGACGAAGGCTTCGGCAGCCTTGATCCCGAGTCACTGCAACTGGCGATGGACGCGTTGGACGGTTTGCAGGCCCAGGGGCGCAAGGTGGCCGTGATTTCCCACGTACAGGAAATGCATGAGCGCATCCCGGTGCAGATCCAGGTCAAACGCCAGGGCAACGGCTTGAGCACCCTGGAGGTCAAGTGAGCGAGGCGTTGCTGTATTCGTTTCGGCGCTGCCCGTATGCGATGCGAGCGCGCCTGGCCTTGCGCTATTCAGGCGTGCCGGTGCAGATCGTCGAGGTCAGCCTCAAGGCCAAGCCGGCCGAGATGCTGGCCCTGTCGCCCAAGGGCACGGTGCCGGTCTTGAGCGCGGAGGGTCGTGTGATCGAGGAAAGCCTGGAGATCATGCAATGGGCGCTGACGCAGCACGACCCTGATGATTGGCTGCTGCAAGGTGATCCAGCGGTGCTGGCGCTGGTTGCCGAGAATGACCAGGTGTTCAAACATCACTTGAATCGATACAAGTACGCCGAACGCTATCCGGAGCACCCGATGGAACATTATCGGGCCGAGGGCGAGGTGTTCTTGCAGAAGCTGGAGGGTTTGTTGGCAGAACGGGATTACCTGATGGCCGACCACCTGACCCTGGCGGATGCTGCACTGGCGCCGTTTGTGCGTCAGTTTGCCCATGTGGATCGAGTGTGGTTTGCCGGTACGTCGTATAAGCGGTTGCAGGTTTGGCTTCAGCACTTTCTAGATTCAGCGCTGTTCATCGCGGTGATGGCCAAAGCTTGAGCCCAACACAATCAAATGTGGGAGCTGGCTTGCCTGCGATGCTGACGACTCGATCCAACTGATACACCGAGTTGATTTCATCGCAGGCAAGCCAGCTCCCACATTTGACCGTCACTCAGCTCAAGCTCACTGCTGAGTCTTGTGATCCAGTGCGGCATAGAAGTTGGCGCTCTGTTGCAGGTATTTCTGGGTGTAGGCAGTGGTGCTGGATTTTTTGCCGGTGACTTCCACGCTGGCGGCAGCAGGCAGGGCCACGGTGGCGGAAACAGCAGAAGCGGCGATGATCGAGAAGAGATTGAAGTTCATGGCGGTAACCCTTGTGTTCGTTTGGTTAGGTGGCCTGGGAAGACCTTGGAACCAAACTTACGCCCGAGGGTTGAACCTTAAAAATGCTTTGAAACAGTAGCCGCTATTAATCGAATTAATAGAAAGGGTCAGGCCCCGCCGTACGGGGCCTGTGGCTTATTGACGCACTAGGAACTTGAGGTCGCTGGGGGCATCGATCGGCAATTTTTGCACGGTTTTGCCCAGCAAGCCGGTCTTGGGATCACGTTCGACCACCACGATTTCGTTGCTTTTCTGGTTGGCGATCAGCAGGAACTTGCCGCTCGGGTCCAGGCTGAACTCCCGCGGGTGGTCGCCTTCCACGGAACGGCGCTGGATTTCCTTGAGGTGCGCAGTGGCCGGGTCAATGCTGAACACCAGCATCTGGTTGGCGGTACCACGATTGCTCACGTACAGGAACTTACCATCGCTGGACGCATGCAACGCCGCGCCGGCCTTGTCGGACACCGGTTGCCCGGCAGCGAAATCCACCAGTTGGGTCTGGCTGAGCTTGCCATCGTTGTAGTCGAACACAGCGACCTGGGCGCTCATCTCGGTGGTCAACCAAGCGTGTTTGCCATCGGCGCTGAACAGCAAATGACGCGGACCGCTGCCCGGTGGCAATGGCACCGAGGCCGGATTGGCCGCAGTCAACGGCAGCTCATGGTTAGCCTTGGGGTCGTAATGGTAGGCAAACACCTTGTCCGCCCCCAGGTCTTGAACGAACACGTACTTGCCGTCCGGCGACGACACCACCGAATGCACGTGGTTGGATGCCTGGCGCTCAGGGTTCACGCGGCTGGCTGGGTGCGCGCTCAATTGCACCGGGGCCGACAATTTGCCGGTGGCGTCCACCGGCAGGACCGCCAGGCTGCCGCCCGGGTCTTCCAGTACCGAATAGTTGGCGACGAACAGGTAACGCCCATCGGCGGCCACGCTGGAATGGGTCGGCTCGTTGCCCAGGCTCTGTACCTGGTTGATCAGGGTGAGCTGATGACTTTGCGGGTCGATGCTATAGCTGCTGACACGACCGACCGGGTCTTTCTGGCCTGGTCCGTTCTCATTGACCACGAACAGGTGTTTCTGGTCCTTGGAGATCGTCAGCCAGGACGGGTTGGCCGTCTTGGCCGCCAATACCGGCTTGCCGCTGAACTGGCCGGTACGGCTGTCAAACTGCAGGCGGTAGATCCCCTCGCTGGTACCGGCTGTATAGCTGCCGACCAACAGTTCATAGGTATCGGCGGGCGCGGCTTGCACCGACATTGCACCGACACTGCCCGCCATCAGCAGGGGCCAGAATTTACGCATCATCATCCGCTTCATCCTCGTCGTTATTGTTGCCGGTGAAGGCGCTCAAGCAGATCAAGCGGTGCTCGCCCGAATCACCGGTAAGGGTCCAGCTTTGCAAGGTGTCGTCGAAGGTGGCTGCTTGAACCTGTTCCAGGCTGAAGCTCCAACGTTTTTCAGCACGGCCGTCCATGGCGATGATCAGCAGCTTCTGCTCATCGAGGCTGAACTCGAAAGCGTGCAGCCCATCGATTTCCAGCATATCGCTGGTGGCAAGGACGGAGGTCAGGGTGTCGGCAGTCATGGCAGTCAATCATCTTCGGGAAAGCGCCAATGATAGCCCACGCTGGAACAGATAGGTTGAACGCAGGACCCAATGTGTGCGGGCTTGTGTGGGAGCCGGGCTTGCCCGCGATGCAGGCACCTCGGTGGGTTAGTCGCACCGCGGTGATGCCATCGCAGCGGTGCGACGATTCGACAAGCCAGCTCCCACACAAGCTAGCTCCCACAAGTTGAATCAGTGAGCGAACAGTGAGTTACCCTTCTGCCCCGCCAGTTTCTCAGGCTTGATCAGGAACCGTGCCAGCGCCGGCAGCAGCCACAGCGCGCCGAACATGTTCCACAACAGCATGAAGGTGAGCATCAGGCCCATGTCGGCCTGGAACTTGATGGCCGAGAAGATCCAGGTGCACACGCCAATCGCCAGGCACAGGCCGGTGAACAGCACCGCTTTACCGGTGGACTTGAGCGTCTGGTAGTACGCCTCTTGCAATGGCAGGCCAGCGCGCAGGAAGCTTTCCAAACGGCTGTAGATGTAGATGCCGTAGTCCACGCCGATCCCCACGCCCAATGCCACCACCGGCAGGGTCGCGACCTTGACGCCTATCCCCATGAACGCCATCAGCGCGTTACCCAGCACCGAGGTCAGCACCAGCGGCAGCACGATGCACAAGGTCGCTGCCCACGAGCGGAAGGTGATCATGCACATGGTGGCCACGCACAGGTACACCAGGATCAGGATGGTCAGTTCCGACTCCTTGATCACCTCGTTGGTGGCCGCCTCGATCCCGGCGTTACCGGCGGCGAGGATGAACTCCAGGCCGTCCTTGTTGTTTTCCTTGGCGAAGTCCTGCACCGCGTGCACCGCACGGTCGAGGGTCTCGGCCTTGTGGTCGTTGAGGAACACCAGCACCGGGGCAAGCGAACAGTTGTTGTTGTACAGGCCATCGGCACGGGCGATGGAGTTGTTCAGCACGTCGGGGTTGCGCGACAGGGTTTCCCATTTCAGGTTGCCCTCGTTCATACCCTTGATCATCTGCTTGGAGACAGTGACCAGCGAGATCGCCGACTGCACGCCTTCGGTGTTCTGCATCTTCCACATCAACTGATCGATGGGAGCCATGGCTTCATAGCGCGAGCAGCCTTCAGCCTTGGTCTTGACCATCACCACCAGCACATCGGAGCTGGTGGAGTAGTTGCTGATGATGAAGTTGTTGTCCTTGTTGTAGCGCGAGTCCGGACGCAGTTCCGGCGCCCCCTGGTCCAAGTCGCCGATCTTCAGGTTCTGGCTGTACCAGAGACCGCCACCAAAGGCGACCAGCGCGAGCAGGATCGACACCGGCGCGACTTTGGCGCTGGCAAAGTTCGACAACAGGCGCCAGAACGAGTGTTCGCGATTCGCGTCTTTCTTGCTCTTGGCGATGGCGCGCTTGCTGATGCCGACATAGGAAATCGCCACCGGCAGCAGGATCAGGTTAGTGAACACGATCACCGCCACGCCGATGGACGCGCCGATGGCCAGCTCACGGATCACGCCGATATCGATGATCAGCAACGTAATGAAGCCCACGGCGTCGGCAAGAATCGCGATCATCCCCGGCAAGAACAGTTGCCGGAATGTGCGGCGCGCCGCCGTCAGAGCGTTGTCAGCCTCACTGGATTGCAGGGCGATGCCGTTGATCTTCTGCACGCCGTGGGAAATACCGATGGCGAAAATCAGGAACGGCACCAGCATCGAATACGGATCGAGGCCGAAACCGAAAAAATGCATCAACCCCAGTTGCCAGATCACCGCCACCAACGTCGTGCTCAACACTGCGATGGTGCTACGCAGGCAGTTGGTGAACCACAGCAGCAGAATCAGGGTGATGACGAACGCGACGCCGAAGAACATCACCACCATCACTAAACCATCGATCAAGTCGCCGACCTTCTTGGCGAAACCGACGATATGAATCTTGACGTTAGGGTTCTGCGCTTCGAATTTATCGCGGATCTTGTCTTCAAGTTCATGGGAGAACTTGCGGTAGTCCAGGGCCAGCAGCTTGCCCTGGTCCTGCGGGTCCGGGTAAGACTCCAGCAATGGGATATCGACGATGCTCGACTTGAAGTCATTAGACACCAGGCGCCCGACCTGGCCGGACTTGAGCACGTTATTGCGCAACTGATCGAGGCTTTCCGGTGAGCCGTTGTAGCTCTGTGGGATCACTTCACCGCCGGCAAAACCTTCTTCGGTCACTTCGGTCCAGCGCACGCTGGGGCTCCACAGTGACTTCAGGCCCGAGCGGTCGACGCCGGAGATGTAGAACACCTCGTCGTTGATCTGACGCAGGGTCTCCATGTATTCCTTAGTGAAGATGTCACCGTCCTTGGCTTCCACCGATATCCGCACCGTGTTGCCCAGGTTGGCCAGGTCATTGCGGTGCTCCATCATCTTTTCGATGAAGGGGTGCTTGAGGGGGATCATCTTTTCAAAGCTGGTGGACGGGCGAATCAAGGTCGCCTGCCAGAACAGGAAGATACTCACCAGCAGGCAGATCACGATCACTGCCGGGCGGTTGTTGAAGATCAGGCGCTCAAGAAGGGTCGCTTTATCGTTGTGATGACTGCTCATTCTTTCCCCGCCCTTATTATTGTTTTACGAGTTCTGCGCCAGTCGGCGTAGCAACACGAACGCCACCCTGCCCAGCCAGAATCAAGTTGCCATTGCCTGCTGCCGTGACAGACGACAGCGAAATGCGATCCGGACGGTTGAACACACTGAAGGTCACCCCGTCGTCATGGCTGACCACCACGCTGCCACCGTTGCCGACCACGACGATGGCGCCGCCATCCAGCAACGTAGCGCCCGACAGTCCGAACTCCAACGCCCCACGCGCTGCGTTCAACTCCACCTGCTCCCAGGTGCTGCCGAAATCCACAGAGCGGTACAGGTTGCCACGCAGGCCATAGACCAACAGGGTTTGCGGCTGGGCAGTACCGATCACGCCAAACAGCGATCCCTCATAAGGGCCTTCAAGTTTTTCCCAGGTCTGACCGTCGTCGCGGGAGCGGAACATGCTGCCCTGTTCACCGACGATGAACAGGCCGGCGTCCTTGATGTGGGCGATGGCGTTGAGGTGGTATTGGTCTTCGTTGTCGAGGCGGTCGCTGACGTCTTCCCAGGTCTTGCCGCCGTCGTTGGTTTCGATCAACGCACCGTAGGCACCGACGGCCAGGCCGTGGCTGGTGTCTTTGAACCAGACATCAAGCAGCGGCGCTTCGCGTTTGAGGTCTTGATATTGCTGGGCCCAGGTGGCGCCGCCGTCGGTGCTGGCAAGAATCTGCGCATCATGGCCTACCGCCCAACCTTGCTTGTCATCGACGAAAAATACTGCAGTAAGCAGCTGCCGGGTGGGGACCTTGGCTTGGGTCCAGGTGCTGCCCTGATCATCGGAATAGAGGATGTGCCCACGGTCACCGACCGCCACCAGGCGTTTGCCGGCATGTACCACATCGATCATGAGGCCCTTGGAGGCCCTGGGGGATTCAATCGCAAACACCGCGGCGGCGGGGGTATCGCTGGCGGCGTGGACGGCAGTCGGCAACGCGACGGCTCCAAACAGCGAGAGCGCTGTGGCCAGCATCGCAACCCTGCGTGCGGCGCGTGGGCGGCAAACAACCCAACCCATGACAGGCTCACTCATAGACCTTTCTCCCATTTATTATTGTTAGGGGCTTTCCTCGGCGCTGAAACCTGCAATCTAGAGCGTCTGGCGGAAGCAGGGGCCATCCTATCGGGCTTTCGAATCGTCTGACAATCGGCGCTACGTTATCTTTTGTTAACTGATGGCATTTGGCATTGCCCTGAATATCGCTGCATTACCCTGACTGATTAATGAATTTTTATTCCACCTATTGAATTTTGGGAATATTTATTCCATTAATGCCATTCCTGAAAACAATAATCCAAAGGACCACGGCTATGCGTGAACTCGGAATCGGCTTGATCGGCACAGGCTTCATGGGCCGCGCCCATGCATTGGCGTTCAACAATGCCCGTGCGGTATTCGAATTACCGGTCACCCTCAAGCTGGCCGCCCTGGCCGATGCCGACACCGAACGCGCACAGCGCTGCGCCACCGCCTGGGGGTTTGCCCAGGCCCATGGCGACTGGCAGGCGTTGATCAATGACCCCAAGGTCGATGTGGTGGCCATCACCACCCCCAATCATCTGCACTACCCCATGGCCATGGCCGCCATTGCGGCGGGCAAGGCGGTGTACTGCGAGAAACCCCTGGCCGTGAGCCTAGAGCAGGCCGATGCCATGCGCCGCGCGGCCAGCACCGCCGGGGTCGTGACACGAGTCGGCTACAACTACCAGCACAACCCGATGATCAGCTTGGCGCGGCAGATGATTGCCAATGGCGAATTGGGCGAGATCATCAGCTTCCAGGGCGAGTTCAGCGAAGACTTCATGGCCGACCCCGCCTCACCCTGGTCATGGCGCTGCGAAGTCGCCCATGCCGGCGGTACGCTGGCTGACTTGGGCAGCCACCTGCTGTCGATGGCGCATTACCTGGTGGGCGATGTGGTCAGCGTGTGCGCCGATACCCACACCGTGCACGCCCGACGCCCTGCCGCACCCGGCAGCAGCGAGCTGAAAACCATCGAGGTAGACGACCAGGTGCACGCCCTGCTGCGTTTCGCCAACGGCGCACGTGGCACGGTGAGCAGCAGTTGGCTCAAGCATGGCTATAAGAACCACCTGAGCTTTGAGATCAGCGGGACTAAAGGCACGTTGGCCTTCGACCAGGAACGCTTGAATGAACTTCGCCTGTGCCGTGTCGGCCAGGACGGTTTCCAACGCCTGCTGGCCGGCCCCGCCCTGCCCGGCTACGCGGCGTTCAGCCCGGCGGCGGGGCATCAGTTGGGCTACAACGAATTGAAGACGTTGGAGGTGCAGGAGTTGATCATGGCCATGGCGGGTCAAGGCGCGGATGGCACTGACTTCGAAGCGGCATGGGCGGTGGAGCGGTTGGCGACGGCGATTCGTGTGGCTGCCCGTGAAGAACGCTGGGTAACAGTAAACGCTCTCTAAACCACACCACCGAACCCTGTGGGAGCTGGCTTGCCTGCGATGGCGGTGTGACTGATACACCGCTATCGCAGGCAAGCCAGCTCCCACAGTTGGATCACCTAATCGTTCAAACTAGCGCAAGGCCCGACGAAGGACTTTACCCACGGTGGTCTTGGGCAATTCGGTACTGCGAAACTCCACATACCTCGGCACCTTGTACCCCGTCAGATACTCCCGGCAATGCGCTAGGATTTGTTCCTGCGTCAGGTTCGGGTCTTTGCGCACCACGATGATCTTCACCTTTTCCCCGCTCACGGGATCTTCCACACCGATGGCCGCCACCTCGCCCACACCCGGATGCAACGCCACGACGTCTTCGATTTCATTGGGGTACACGTTGAAACCCGAGACCAGGATCATGTCTTTCTTGCGGTCGACCAGTCGAATATAGCCACGGTCGTCCATCACACCGATATCGCCGGTCGACAACCAGCCGTCGCTATCCAGCACTTCGGCGGTTTCCTTGGGTCGCTTCCAGTAACCCTGCATCACCTGCGGACCGCGTACTTGCAGCTCACCTTGTTCACCGATATCGGCCAGCTCGCCATCCTCGCGGATAAACCGCACCCAGGTCGACGGCAACGGCACGCCGATACTGCCGGTGAACTCCATCTCGCGCATGCGCGCAATGTCGATGGGGCTGATGCTTACCACCGGCGAGCACTCGGTGAGGCCGTAGCCTTCGATGATCGGCAACCCGGTCACTTCCTTCCAACGCTTGGCCACCGCCGTGTGGGTGGCCATGCCGCCGGCGATCACCATGCGCAGCGCGGAAAAGTCCCGTGCGCAGAACTCCTTGTTCTCCAGCAAGCCATTGAACAACGTGTTGACTCCAGCGATGCCGTTGAAGCGCTCCTTGCGCAGGATCATCTGCACCCGCTTCACATCCCGTGGGTTGGCAATCAGGATGTTGCGCCCGCCCAGGCACATGAACATCAGGCAGTTCACCGTCAGGGAAAAGATGTGGTACAGCGGCAGCAAGGTGACGTTGGTTTCCTGCTGGGTCTGGTCCAATTGATCACCGACCCACGCCTTGGCTTGCAGCAGGTTGGCGATGATATTGCGATGGCTGAGCATCACGCCCTTGGCGTCGCCCGTGGTGCCACCGGTGTACTGCAGGAAGGCCAGGTCGTCGAGGGCCATCGTGACAGGAGAATGATGCTGTGCCCGCCCCTGCTTCAGCACCTGATTGAAGCGCAGCGCCCCTGGCAGCTTGAACGCCGGCACCTGTTTCTGCACGCTGCGCAGGATGAAGTTCATCGCCGCGCCCTTGAAGGTGCCGAGCAAATCGCCGATGGCGGCGATCACCACGCGCTTGACGCTGCTGCCGGTGATGACCTTTTCCAGGGTGTGGGCGAAGTTTTCGAAGATCACCACGGTTTCAGCTTCGCTGTCCTTGAGCAAATGCTTGAGCTCATGGGAGGTGTACAACGGGTTGACGTTGACCACCACCGCGCCGGCCAGGATCGTGCCCAACAGGCAGATCGGGTATTGCAGGCAGTTGGGCATCATCAGCGCCACGCGGTCGCCTTTCTTCACCCCCTGGCCCTGCAGCCAGGCGGCAAACGCCGTACCTTGCACCTGCCAATCGGCGTAGGTCATTTCGGTGCCGATGCTGACATAGGCGACCCGCTCGCGGAATTTGTCCAGGTGCTCCAGAAACACCTCGCGCAGCGACGGGTAGTCCTCGATACCGGCGTCGATGTCGGCCGGCACGCCGGGCAAGTAAGCGTTCAACCAGACCCGTTCGGCTTGTTCCAGGCTTACAGCGTTCATGGCAGTCTCCTTGTTGTTGTTTTTGATAGAGCTACTCTCGACGATGGCAGTAATGCCCAGCCCGCCTGCCGCGCAGATGGAAATCAGGCCGCGCCCGCCGCCGTTCTCATGGATGATCTTGGCCAGCGCCGCCAATTGCCGGCCTCCAGTGGCTGCAAAGGGGTGGCCGCAGCCGAGCGAGCCGCCGTTGACGTTCATCTTGGCGCGATCAATGGCGCCCAGCGGTGCATCCAAGCCTAGACGTTCGCGGCAATAATCGGCGTCTTCCCAGGCCTTGAGCGTGCACAACACCTGGGCAGCAAAGGCTTCGTGGATCTCGAAGAAATCAAAGTCACTGAAGCTCAGGCCTTCGCGCTTGAGCATGCGCGGCACCGCGTAGGCCGGGGCCATCAGCAAGCCTTCAGTGCCGTCGACAAAATTCACCGCTGCAGTTTCGCCAGTGCGCAGGTAGGCCAGCACCGGCCACCCCTTGGCGGCCGCCCATTCTTCACTGGCCAACAACACCACCGAGGCGCCATCGGTCAGCGGCGTGGAGTTGCCCGCCGTGAGCGTACCGTCTTGTCGGTCGTAGGCCGGGGCCAGGCCGGCGAGTTTTTCCAGGCTCGTGTCGGCGCGCAGGTTGTTATCCCGCGCCAGGCCGCGATGGGGGCTGATCAGGTCATCGAAGAAGCCGCGCTGGTAAGCGGCATCCAGACGCTGGTGACTGGTGAGGGTCAGTTCATCCTGTGCCAGGCGTTTGATCTGCCAACGCTTGGCCATCTCTTCACAGTGCTCGCCCATGGACAAACCCGTGCGCGGCTCACCATTACGCGGCAGCAGTGGTTTGAAGAACATCGACGGACGCACCTTCAGCAACGCCTTCACCTTGTTGCCCACGCCTTTGGCGCGGTTGGCCGCGAGCAAGCTGTGACGCATTGACTCATTGATGCCGATGGGTGCGTCGGAGGTGGTGTCGGAACCGCCAGCAATGCCCACTTCGATCTGGCCAAGCGCAATTTTATTGGCCACCAGCAAGGCTGCTTCCAGACCTGTGCCGCAGGCTTGCTGCACGTCGTAGGCGGGTGTTTGCGGCGACAACGTGGTGGACAGCAAGGACTCACGCGCCAGGTTGAAATCCCGCGAATGCTTGATCACCGCGCCCGCGGCGAACTCACCCAAACGCTGGCCGTGCAAGTTATAGCGGTCGACCAGGCCTTGCAGTGCAGCCACCAGCAGGTCCTGGTTGCTGTCGTGGGCGTACACCGTGTTGGAGCGGGCGAACGGAATACGGTTGCCACCGATGATCGCCACGCGACGGGTCTGGGCCGGGTTAAAGCTGTAGTCACTCATCGACAGGTCTCATTCCAGATAAACAAGCCGCGCATATGGGGTTTATCACCCGCAAAATTGCGCACTTCAAACTCACGGCGTGGGCTGGTCACAGGATGGCTCCACAGCGCGACCTGGCCGGGCAGGAAGATCGGCAATTTGAAGTCGCAATGCGCTTGCGCCTGCTCCAATCCACCGGGCGGTTGCTGGGCGGCCAGTGCGCGGCCCAGGGTCCACATGCCATGGGCGATGGCGCGGCGAAAGCCGAAGATTTTCGCGCCGATCACCGAGGTGTGAATCGGGTTGAAGTCCCCCGACACCTGGGCAAAGCGTCGGCCCAGGTCGGCGGGCAACACCCAGCGCTGGGTGCGCAACAGGCCCTCGTCCTGCAACGGCAACACGTCATCCCACGGTTCGCCGACGGGATGGCTCACGTCGCGGCGCAGGTACAGGCTGTCGCTCTCCCACACCAAGGTGCCCGCACTGTAGGCGCGGGTGGCAATGCTCAGCGCCTGGCCCTTGGGATGGGCAACCCAGCGCTCGCAGTAGACTTCCAGGCGCAGGGCCTGGCCTTCCTCCAGCCGCTGATGCTGACGAATGCGATTGGCCAAATGCACCATGCCGCTGGCCGGGAACGGGAAGCTTGGCCGAGTCAGCAGCATCAAATGCAAGGGAAACGCCAGCACATGGGGATAGGACAGCGGCACGCCCTGCTCACGGCGAAAGCCACAGGCGCGACCAAAAGCGGCGATGCCATTGGCCGACAGCTCCACGGCAGAGCGCACCAGTCGCTCTTTGGGCAGCAACGGGTCGCCGTCGAGCTTGGATTTGCGCAGCCCACGCATGCCGTCCAGCAATAGCCGCGTACGCGACGGCAGTGGGTCAATGATCTGGGTCACGTAGTCCATGGCTCAGGCTCCCAGTAGGCTTTGGCCGCACACACGTACGACCTGGCCATTGACCCCGCCAGACGCTGGATGCGCCAGCCAGGCAATGGTCTCGGCCACGTCGATCGGCTGGCCACCCTGGGACAACGAGTTCATACGCCGCCCCGCTTCGCGAATCATCAGCGGGATCTTCGCGGTCATCTGGGTTTCGATAAACCCCGGCGCCACGGCGTTGACCGTGACCTGTTGCGCGGCCGCACGCGGAGCCAGCCCCTGCACGAGGCCAATGACACCGGCCTTGGAGGTGGCGTAATTGCTTTGCCCCAGGTTGCCGGCAATCCCGGAGATCGACGACACACACACAATACGCCCGCCCGGGTTGAGGCCCTGGCTGTTCAGCAGCGCCTCGCTCAATTGCAACGGCGCTTGCAGGTTGACCGCTAGCACGTCGCGCCAGGCCGCTTCGGACATCTTGGCGATGGTCTTGTCGCGGGTGATCCCGGCGTTGTGCACCACCACGTCAAAGGCCCCGTATTGGCTGGCATGAGCCTGCAACAAGGCGGCGGCGTCCGCTGCGGTAATGTCCAGCGGCAAAGCCGACCCGCCCACGCTGCTGGCCGTTTGCTGCAATGCTTCCTGGGCCTGAGGCACATCGACGCACACCACATGGGCACCGTCGCGGGCCAGCACTTGGGCAATCGCCAAGCCGATGCCCCGGGAAGCGCCGGTGACCAAGGCGCGGCGACCAGCGAAGGGTTTTTCCCAATTGACGGTGACGTGGCCTTCCACCGCTTTTTCCAGACGCACCACTTGCCCCGATACATAGGCCGAGCGACGGGACAGGAAGAAACGCAGGCTGCTGTCCAACGCCTCTTCGGCACCCGGCGCCACGTAAATCAATTGCACGGTGATCGCCCGTCGCAATTCCTTGGCCAGCGAACGTACCAGCCCTTCCAGGGCGCGCTGGGCAATGGCCTGGGGCAAGTCTTTGCAATGTTCTGGCGCGGTGCCGAGCACCACCACGCGACCATGGTGGCTAAGGCGCTTGGCGTTGGCGTGGAAGAACAGGTAAAGCTCGTCGAGCTGTGCGACATCCGCCACGCCACTGGCGTCGAACACCGCGCCCTGCACCTTGAGCGTGGACGGCGCCGTGAGGGTTGCCGGGGTAGCGGCGACCGTGTCGGTGGCGGTGAAGACCTGTTGCACCCGAGGAACCAGGTGCCCTGCCCCGGCGATGATCACCGGGTTGACCAGCCCCTGCAGGCCGCTGCGATGACGTTGCAGCGGCAAGGGTTGCGGCAGGCCGATGGCCTGGGCCAGGCGACGGCCCCAGGGGGAGTTGACGAACGAAAGGTAGCTGTCACTCATAGATAGATCCACTCACAACATAATCCTGCCTGGTAAATCCGATCTCTTGTGGGAGCTGGCTTGCCTGCGATGGCATCGCCTCGGTATCTCTAAAAGACCGAGTCGTCTGCATCGAAGGCAAGCCAGCTCCCACACTGACCGTGTTCATTCCGTACTGCTCAGTTGACCGAGGCGTTTTCGCTTTGGGTGTTGCGACGCTTGGCCTTGGGCTCCAATGCCTGTTGACGCTGTTGCAACGCCTCGAGCAAACCGAAGTCCTGCGGGAAGTCGTCGACCTGGATGCCATGGTCGGCGTATTCCACATAGCGTCCCAGCAAGGTGTCTTCGTCGTCGCCGATCAGGTCCAGCGCCCGCGCCTTGACGCGCCAGGCGGTGAAGGCCGTGGCGGAAATCGGCATCGGCTCGATCAAGCCCTGCTTGACGGCTGACTTGAGCCGAGCTTCGATCAGCTCCACCTGCGGCAGTAAACGGAAGCCCAATTCGCCGTAGGCCAGCTTGTCGACTTCCGGGCGTGGAATGTAGGAATTGGCCAGCAAACGGTCACGGGTTTCACCCGGGGTTTGCACCACGTCGGCCACTTGTGCCAGCAAGCGGTCCGAGGGTTTGCGCAGCGGAATGCCAAACGGGAAACTCAAGCCACGCACCACGGCCGCAGCGGCTTTCGACGGGTAGTTGTCGAGCACTTCGGCCAAGGCCTCATGGGCACGCAACAACGCGTCCTGGGCCGACCAATGCACCAGCGGCAGGTCGGCCTGGGGCCGACCATCATCCTCAAAACGCTTGAGCACGCAGGACAAGATGTACAACTGCGACAGAATATCCCCCAAGCGCCCGGTGATACTTTCCTTGCGTTTGAGGGCACCACCCAGCACACCCATGGAAATGTCTGAGATCAACGCCAGCACCACTGACAGGCGGTTGGCCTGACGGTAATAGGACGCCAGCGCCGGATCGGTCTTGGCCGGTACGGCTATCAGCCGCCCGCCGGTCAGCGCATGCACTGCGGCACGCACGGTGTTGGCCAGCACAAAGCTCACGTGGCCGAACATCGCACTGTCGAAATCTTCCAGTGCTTTGCGCCGATCCGGGTTACGTGCCGCTTCCATTTCACGGAACACGTAAGGATGGCAGCGAATCAGACCCTGGCCGAAGATGATCAGGCAACGGGTCATGATGTTCGCGCCCTCCACCGTGATTGCTATCGGGCTTTGCTGATAGGCACGGGCCAGGAAATTGTTCGGCCCCATGCAAATGCCTTTGCCGGCGACGATGTCCATGCCGTCGTTGACGATGATCCGCGCACGTTCGGTGACGTGGTATTTGGCGATGGCCGAGATCACCGAGGGTTTCTCGCCAGCATCCAGGGACGCCACCGAGACCTTGCGCACGGCATCACAGGCATACAAATGCCCGGCCATCCGTGCCAGCGGTGCCTGCACGCCTTCGAACTTGCCGATAGGCAGGCCGAACTGTTTGCGCATCGCCGCATAGGCCGTGGTACCGCGCACCGCGACCTTGCCCAGACCAACGTTGGCCGACGGCAAGGAAATCGCGCGGCCGGCGGCCAGGCACTCCATCAGCATGCGCCAGCCGTTGCCGACTTGTTCACGGCCGCCGATGACCCACTCCAGGGGAATGAATACATCCTTGCCGGTGGTAGGACCATTCTGGAATACAGCGTTGAGCGGCCAGTGACGACGACCACTGTTCACGCCCGGATGGGTGGTAGGAATCAGCGCACAGGTAATGCCCAGCGAACCCGGCTTGCCGAGCAGACCGTCCGGGTCTTCGGCGCGAAACGCCAGGCCAAGCACCGTGGCGATGGGGCCGAGGGTGATGTAGCGCTTGTCCCAGGTCACTTTGAAACCCAGCACTTCCTCACCTTCGTGCACGCCTTTGCAGACGATACCCAAATCCGGGATCGCCCCGGCATCGGAGCCCGCGTAGGGGCTGGTCAGTGCAAAGCATGGGATGTCTTCACCCCGCGCCAAACGCGGCAAATAGTAATTGCGCTGGGCATCGGTGCCGTAATGCAGCAACAGTTCCGCCGGGCCCAAGGAGTTAGGCACCATCACCGAAATCGCCGCCGCCGAGCAGCGCGTCGACAGCTTCATCACCACTTGCGAGTGCGCGTAATGGGAGAAACCTTTGCCGCCGTACTGCTTGGGAATGATCATGCCAAGGAACCCAGCGTCCTTGGTGTACTGCCAGCCTTCGGGGGACATGTCCTGCCAGACCTGGGTGGTTTCCCAGTCGTTGGCGATGTCACACAGAGTTTCGACTTCGTTGTCGAGGAAGGCTTGTTCCTCGGCGCTGAGACGGGCGGGTGCGGCTTTGAGCAGGCGGTCCCAGTTGGGTTTGCCGCTGAATAGTTCGGCATCCCACCATACGGTACCGGACTCGATTGCCGCGCGTTCGGTGTCGGACATGGCCGGCATGATCGTGCGAAACAGGCCTAGCGCCTTGCTGGTCAACAGCGTGCGGCGCAGGGGTTTGATCGTCATCAGCACCGCGGGCGCTATCACCAGCACCGCCGCGACGGTGGCGCCAAAACCTGCCACTACGTTGACCAGGTAACCAATCGCCAGCCAAACCAGGCCAACACCCAGCCACAGAGCAGCGGTGGCTTGTCGATATGCCAGGGCAATCGCTGCTGCGACACCCGCCAATAACCAGATAACCATGGGGATACCTCTACTTGATTCAGGGGCACGGCTGTTGCGCGGGCAGATCGAAATGAACTGCGGCGTAGAGCCACACTACAAACTTGAAAAGATAAATTCAAATTTTGTTTTGAAATTTTTATTTAATGCTTTGGCGCAAAAAATAAGGGCTGAGCGAGTCAGCCTTAAAGATAAAAAGGTGGAAGCGAAACCGGGCGCAAAGCGTCCCGTCAGAAACGCACGACCGTGTGGAGCCGGGCATCCAGATGCGCTGGGTACCCTGCTCCACCGCTGTCTTGCAGACTACTTAGAACTTATAGGTAGCCGACAAGCTGACAACGTCACCTGAGGACTCGGCCTTACCGTCCAACTGCGCACCACCGAGACGATCCACGTTCTTGGTCTTCAAGTTGACCTTCTCGACAAACTGGTGCGAGTACGCGGCGTCTACCGACAGACCAGGCACGGCCTTGATGTCATAGCCGGCACCGAATGCCAGGAAGTACCGGTCACCGTCCGGAATCCGAGGATCTCGGGTAGAGTTACGGGTAGGTGTCTGGTCGTAGGCCACACCAGCGCGCAGAGTGAGTTCATCGGTGGCTTTGTAATCGCCGCCAATGGAAGTCATCCAGGCGTTCTTGTAGTTGTAGGGAATGGACACAATGGTCGTTCCCTGAGACTTGAGTGTCAGATCTTGGAACGAAGACCATTCAGTCCACTGGGCGCTCACACCGAGAGTCCAGCGATCATTGAACTGGTGGACCCAGTCAATGGCAGCTGTGGCAGGAATATCCAACTGAGTACTGGCATGCGCGCCATCCGGAAATAGCTTGAGGCCCGGATAAGCCATTTCAACCAATGTTTCGCCGTTTGGACCGATCGGATTGGTCATCGCGTTACGACCGATGGCATCCGTGTAAAAGTTGTACTTGCCGGTCATCTTATTCTTGATTTTGGCATGGTAGTTCAAGCCCAGTGTGTCTTGCTGCGTCGGTTTCCATACGACGCCACCAAACCACCCCACAGAGATGTTATCGACCTTCACGCGTATCAAGGAGTGCCCTACACCGGACGGAAAACCTTGTCCCCCTAGCCCTGGAGAGACATCTGCAGCAGCCAACAAGTCGACGTTCTGGCTGACATTCCCCTGGCTGCGCTGAACAATGGCGCCAGCACCGACCGAAAACTCATCATTGACTTTGAACGACAGCGAGCCTGTCAGGCCGACGGTCTCGATTTTGGTGTCGACAGCAAAATCCCGCAGCTTTGAATTTTCGTTCCATGTGCTCTTCATGCCCTGAGGCACAACCTGGCTTAGGCCAAAAGCGAATCGGTCGCCGATCGGCATTACCATAAAGCCCGTTGGCAGCCATGCGGTAAAGCCTCCTTGGCCACCATTATTGGTATTGAGGACAGGGTCGCCCAGGTTGCCTTGGTCATCCAGCACTGGCGTGTTGGTCACCGGATTACCATTGTGATCGTAGGCTTGGCCGGAGTATTTGATCTTGACCCGAGCGTAATCGACGGTCTGTTGCACGATGGTCGTATCGATGAAGGCCATGGCTGCCGGGTTGTTGTACGCGGCACTGGGATCATTCTTGAACAGTGATCCCCCACCGAATGCACGGCCCCAGCCGGGAGCCCCATAGGTAGGTGTGGAGAATCCGCCCGCCTGGACATACCCAGTGGTCATCAGACCTCCCAACAGAGCCAGCCCCAGTAACGTGTGGGCGTGTTGTTTCTTATTATTCATGCGGCACTCCTTATTATTCACGACCGGTCCCTGCCATGGATGAAAGCACTTCAAAATCAACTAACACCCAGCCCGGACACGCTACGCTCAAAATGCTTTGCATCACCTACCCCCCTGATAACCGATCCCATGCACGCTGGCTTCTCGCGCCCGGACAGGTGCCTCTGAAGAGGCACCTGAAGTGTGGGGTGATCAGCCCTGAGGAGAGACGGCTTATGGATTAACTGTCAGCGAAGGTGCGTCCACGCTAAGGGAGGTCACGGTGCAGCCGCCGGTCAGCGCCTGGTTCGTGGCGGACAAGGTCTTGGTACCTGGATTCCACGCCACACTGATGGGGGTAGGACCACAGTGGGTGGACGGAATCGAGGTGATGTCGTAGCCAACGTTGGTCACTGTGCCGGTGGTAGCACTGCCGGCATACAGGGTCCAAGGGATGTTGGTCAGTTTAGGCAGAGCGCACAGGCCCCCACCCGTCAAGGTGGCACCAGTGATCGAGGCGACGCCACCTGTAACGGTGCCAGTAAAGGTAATACCGCAAGTCACTTCCGCACCGAAGGAAGAAGGCGATTTCACTTTGATAGTACCTGGTGAAGTACTGAACGCCCCTTCCGGCGAAATCCAGGCAGCATTGGCCATCGAGGCCGCGCCAAAGCACATTGCAAAAGAAGCTACACAAACGAGGGTTTTCAAGCTTTTCATTGTTTTTCCTCACATGTAATGGCGAGTTATTTCGCCAGGGGTAATGGCCAAGATAGAGAGGTCACGGTGAAACAGCAGAACTTCTCTATCCAGCCAAATCTCAATTCGACTACCACGGATTCTTCCAACTTTGTTTATTCGACCACTTTGAAGTTTGGCGGCATCTTTATCGATACCGTCTTGATCTTGCAGTCGTCGCCAATCGGTACATTGGCAGCTTCCAACTTACCGGTGGCGTTGTCCCAAGTGCCGTCGGCTGTCGAAGGACCGCACTTGCCGCCCAGGCCGAAGGCATGGACATCCACACTGATCTTCGACATGGAACCGCTTTTGGTATCTTTGGCGATTAATACCCACGGTAAATTGATGGCTTCAACACGGCTGCATTTAAGGCCGCCATCGAATTCAACTTTATCGACATTCACCGAAGTGCCATCGGCGGCAACTTTGCCGGCCACCTTGATAGTGCAGTCGGCGCTGATCAGTGCGCCTTTGGAAAAGCTGATGGGGCCTTGGGCCGTAAAGGTGCTGCCCGCAGGCTCGATACGCGCGGCCTGGGCCTGGTGATAAACGATCAGACCCAGGGCAGCCAGTATGATATGGCTCGTGAACTTGGCAGGTGCTTGCATGGTGTACGTCCTTCCCTTGAAATTATTTTTGTAGGGTCAAACCACTCACTTGCATTCAATCGGTAAACCTTGGGCAATCGGAACCTGCGCGATACACAGACCCCGAGCCCCCCAACAACAGGTTCACTCACATCAAAACGGTGTTGAACTGTTAGCGTATTTCTCTAGGTACTTCAGACGTTGCGACGGCTGAAGATTAGTCAGGGTAATGTCCCCGGCATAATGTTTCAGTACTCGGTGGTCCATACGACGACGCCACAAGTACGGCACATAGGCCCAGACAATCATGCTCGCGTATCCATAAGGAAGTTGCGGTGACTCATCAAAGTGACGCAACGACTGATAACTGCGTGTTGGGTTGGCATGATGATCGGAGTGCCGCTGCAATTGGAACAGAAAGATATTGGTAACAATCCGATTACTGTTCCACGAGTGTCGTGGCGAACAACGCTCATAACGTCCATTGGGTAATTTCTGGCGTTTAAGGCCGTAGTGTTCGACATAGTTCACTACTTCCAGCAACGAGAACCCGTAGATACCCTGGATAATCAGGAATGGAATCACCCCTGCCCCCAGCCACACGATCATCGCGCCCCACAGCACGACGCTGTACATCCAGGCGCTGAGCACGGCGTTCTTCCAGTGCAGCGCCGGCAGGCCGAGTTTGCGCAGGCGTTCGCGTTCCAGGTTCCAGGCCGAGCGGGCACTGAACCACACCGAGCGCGGCAAGAAGGCCCAGAAACTTTCACCCAAGCGCGAGCTGGCCGGATCTTCGGGGGTGGCGACACGCACGTGGTGACCACGGTTGTGTTCGGTGTAGAAGTGCCCGTAGAACGTCGGTGCCAGGGTAACCTTGGCGAGGAACACTTCCAGTGGCTTGGGCTTGTGCCCCAGCTCGTGAGCGGTGTTGATTGCAATCCCGGTCGCAGCGCCGGTGGACATTGCCATGCCCAGGTAAGTGAACCAGCTCACTTCGCCATGCAGTTGAGTACGCGCAGTGATGTAGCTTGCGGCATGGGACAGCCAGCTCGCCGGGTCCAGATTGGCGGTAGCCTGCAACAGGCCGCCCCGGATGATCCAATCGATGCCCCCCGCCGCCAGCCAACCGGTGATCACCACCGACGTAATGACGAAAAGCACACCGGTGTACACGATCCAGCGGTAGTAGCTTTGAGATTCAAGGTGGCTGACAGCGGACTCGGGCGGGTTACTGACATCTTCGCCCAGCAGGCCGTCGATCAATGGAATCAGGCCGAATATCACCAAGACACCGACCCACCACAATTGTTGTACACCGGTGGTGATAGCTAACGTACCAGAGAGTAATGGGGTTGCCAGGGGCATGATGCCGAGCCACCACAGGTGGCGCTTGCCGTCGGTCCAGACGTTGGGTGCGGCCAGGGACTGATTCATGGCAACCTCCGCACGAGACCGGTGGTCAGGGAGAAGAATTGAACGGTCAACAGATTCACGGAGCGGTGAATCCTCCGAGAAACCATCCATGCGATAAAAGACGTTTTTTTCATTATTCTATTCGCTCTTAGGCATTTCAAAAATTATTTCAAATTAGACATTGAAATAATTTTTTTAAATAAATAGCGCGGAATCGTTAGGTCGTCAACTAGTTTCTCGGCGCCTTTTTGACGTGACCGTACAGTCTCTTTTTCAGCCGTTTGGTCAGGTGTCTAGGGCAGGCATTAACGCCGCTGATCCGCAGGTTTGATTGCAAGGTTATTTACTCGCCAAGGCAAATGACGGGTGCAGTACCGTGGCGCTTTCCAGGGGCCGGGTGCGCTTGGCGATCTGCTCCACCAGCGCGACCACACGGTCCACGGCGGTGATGGGCAACATATGGCCCCGCCCTTCCACCACCTGCAGCTTCAAGCCAGGCACCTTGCTGGCCAGGGCCTGGCCGTGCTTCTGGAAGTCGAGCACCTTGTCCCGTGCGCCGTATATCAACCCAATGGGCAGGCTCAACTGCGGATAACGCTTGACCATTTCCGGAAGGTCATCGTTGACCCGATTGATCTCGCTGGAGGCGGCGTAGAAGTTGTCAGGACGCATACCCAGCAGTCCGCCACCCTGCGTGGCGAAGTCGGTCGGCGGCGCATCCGGGGCGAACACCCCGTTCACCACTGCCCCCTTGGTCAACAACCCGATAGGCATCGTCAGAGTGTGTGAAACCCAGCGTCGCAACCAGGCCGGGCGCACCGCCAACGACAAGAACACCAGCGGCAACAGGCGTTGAGGATGGGTCAGCGGTGCCACCAGGATCAGGCCAGAGACGGCATGAGGATGATCAAGCGCGAGCGCCAGGGAGATCGCGCCGCCGAGGGAGTGCCCAAGTACTAAAGGTTTATCCAGGTCCAGCGTCTTGATGAACGCGGCCATTTGTCGGGCCTGGGCCGGCAGGTCTGCCGCAGTGCCACTATGCCGGGTGGAATAGCCCGAGCCTGGACGGTCCACCGTGATGACCCGAAAACGCTCGCGTAACTGACCAGACAAGGCATAGGTCAGGTTGCGACTGCTGCCCATCAGCCCGTGAATCATCACCAGCGGTGGGCCCTTGCCTTCCTCTACATAATGAAAGCGCTCGCCATCGACCTCCACGAAACGCCCGTTGATCGGCACAGCCGCTTCAATACGCCGAGTCATCCAGGCGCTGAAGCCCCATAGCGCAGCACTCGCACCCACCAACACACCTGCAGCGACAACCCATTCGACAGCCATAGCTCGGTCCTCTGCTTCCCTGTTGCTGGCGACCCGACCGGAATTGGTCAAGGCTTCAGCTATCGTCCATGCCTTGAAACTAGACCTCATGCATACCGTGCTCGTCTGTCGAACAAGTCGCATATGTGAAACAAGGTCCTAGCGTAGGCGATATTTTCAGGTAGATTATTTAAAATCTTTTTTAAAATAAATAATTCAATTTTTCTTTGCAATGGTGTTCTATCTAAAAAGACAAAACAAAAACAGGAGCACAACAGATGCCCACGAAGGACACGCTATGAACGCCCACAGCGATGCCATCGACATCGCCATCATCGGGTCGGGTTTCGCCGGGCTGTGCATGGCGATCAAACTCAAGGACGCCGGAATCACTGACTTCCTGATCGCCGAACAAGCCCAGACCCTTGGCGGCACATGGCGCGACAACCATTACCCCGGCTGCGCCTGCGACGTGCAGTCCCATGTGTACTCATTTTCCTTTGCACCCAACCCAAACTGGACGCGGCAATTCGCACCACAGCCAGAGATCCGCGCCTATCTGGAAGACTGCGCCCGAGACTTTGAACTGGCGCCGTTCCTGCGTTTTGGCATGGGCCTGCAGCGGGCAGTATTCGATGAACAGCAACAACGCTGGCAGCTCAGCTTCAGCAATGGTCGCCACCTCAGTGCGCGGGTGCTGGTGTCGGGCATGGGCGGCCTGTCGCGCCCGGCGCTGCCGGATATACCCGGGCTGGACAGTTTCAAGGGCAAGCGCTTCCACTCCCAGCAGTGGGACCACGAGTATTCATTGAAGGGCAAGCGCGTGGCGGTGATCGGCACCGGGGCCAGTGCCATCCAGTTCGTACCTCAGATTGCGCCACAAGTGGCCCATCTGGACCTTTTCCAACGCACACCGCCGTGGATCATGCCCAAACCGGACCGAGCTATCTCGCGCATCGAGCGTTGGGCGTTCAAACATCTGCCATTCACTCAACGGCTGGTACGCAGCGCGTTTTATTGGGCCTTGGAAGGTCGCGTGGTCGGTTTCGCCCTTCACCCGCGCCTGATGAAAATGGTGCAGAAAATAGCCCTGCGCCACCTGCATAAGCAGGTCTCCCGCCCTTCCCTGCGTAAAATCCTGACGCCGAACTACACCATCGGCTGCAAGCGCGTTCTGATCTCCAATGACTATTACCCAGCGTTGTCGCGCAGCAACGTCGAAGTGGTGACCCACGACGTGCTGCGCATCGAAGCCGACGGCATCATCACCAACGATGGCATCAAGCACCCCGCCGATTGCCTGATCTTCGGCACCGGCTTTCAAGCCACAGATCCCTTGCCGCGTGACTGCATCATCGGCTGCGACGGTATCGACCTGCTGGATACCTGGCGCGATGGCGCCCATGCCTACAAAGGCACCACCGTGCCGGGCTACCCGAACCTGTTCCTGATCGTCGGCCCCAATACCGGGTTGGGCCACAATTCAATGATTCTGATGATCGAGGCCCAGGTCACCTACATCCTGGATGCGTTGAAACAGATGCAGCACCATCGCATCGCCACCGTGGACGTCAAACCCGCCGTAGAAGAAGCCTACAACCGACAGCTGCAGGACAATCTCAAGCGCACCATCTGGAACACCGGCGGCTGCCAGAGCTGGTACCTCGACCCGCGCACCGGCAAGAACACCACCTTGTGGCCCGGTTCGACCTGGCGCTTCAAGCAAGTCACTCGGCATTTTGCACTCAAGGACTATATCGCCCGCCTGGCGCCGCCCGCGCCTCATCCTGTGCCAACGGCCTACCCCAACACTGAAGGCAGCCTGACATGAAATCATTCAATGGCCGCGTGGCGGCAATCACCGGTGCGGCATCCGGCATGGGCCGCGCACTGGCTTTGGCCCTGGCGCGGGAGGGTTGTCATCTGGCGCTCGCGGATAAAAACAGCCAGGGCCTGGAGCAGACGCTGACGCTGATCAAGACGTCAACGTTGTCACCCGTGACGATCACAACCCAGGTGCTGGATGTGTCCGACCGCCAAGCGGTCGAGGCATGGGCCACGCAGTGCATCGCCGAGCATGGCCAGGTCAACCTGATCTTCAACAACGCCGGAGTGGCGCTGTCGAGCACTGTGGAAGGCGTGGACTACGCCGACCTGGAGTGGATCGTCGACATCAACTTCTGGGGCGTGGTGTACGGCACCAAGGCATTCCTGCCACACCTCAAAGCCAGCGGCGATGGGCATGTGATCAACACGTCCAGCGTGTTCGGCCTGTTCGCTCAGCCCGGCATGAGTGGCTACAACGCCACGAAGTTTGCCGTGCGTGGCTTCACCGAGTCTCTGCGCCAGGAACTCGACCTGCAGCGCTGCGGCGTCTCGGCCACCTGCGTGCACCCCGGAGGAATTCGTACTGATATCTGTCGGAGCAGCCGCATCGACGCCAACATGACCGGTTTCCTCATCCACAGCGAACAACAGGCCCGTGCCGATTTTGAAAAGTTGTTCATCACCGACGCCGACCAGGCGGCCAAAGTGATCCTGCAAGGCGTACGCAAAAACAAACGCCGCGTGCTGATCGGGCGCGATGCCTACTTCCTCGACCTGCTAGCCCGTTGCTTGCCGGCGGCCTATCAAGCACTGGTGGTATTGGCCAGTAAACGCATGGCGCCAAAACCACCCACGCCGGTATTCGAAACCCATGACGAGCCTCGCCACTGAACAGGAGAACGCACCATGCTGCCGATCCGCCGCGATATCCGCTTTGCCTTGCCCGCCGAGCGTATCAAGAACTGGCACGAACAAGGCCCGTTCATCACCCACTTCTTCAATGCCTTGTCGTTGCTGTTTCCCCAGGGCGAACTGTTTTTCATGGACAGTGTGCGCCACTACCGCTCGCAGATTGACGATCCGGCCCTGAAAGCGGAGATACAGGGGTTCATCGGCCAGGAGGCCATGCACAGCCGCGAACATGTGGCCTACAACGACCTGTTGCAAGCGGCCGGCTTACCGGCGCACACCCTCGACCGGCGCCTCAAGTTCATCCTCGACCTGCAGAAAAAACACCTGCCGCCCTCTTTCAACCTGGCCGTAACCATCGCCCTTGAGCACTACACCGCGATGCTCGCGGAGATTCTGCTGAGCGACCCGTCACGCTTTGGCGACTCGCTCAAGGGCTACCGGCAGATGTGGTATTGGCACGCGCTCGAAGAGACCGAACACAAAGCGGTGGCATTCGATGTGTGGAACACCGTGATCAAGCCCGGCCCCCTGCGCTACCTGCTGCGCACCGGGACCATGCTGACCACCACCGTGCTGTTCTGGCTGGTGGCCTTTGATTTCCACCTGCGCCTGTTGCTGGCCGATCGCACGTCAGGCGGCTATCTGAAAGGCTTCTGGCGCATGCTCAAGTTTTTATATGGCCCCAGTGGCGTATTCCCGCGAATGCTGCGGCCATGGCTGCACTATTTCAAACCGGGCTTTCATCCTTGGGATCATGACAATCGCGCACGCTTGGCAGGTATCGATAGCCTGCTCGACGAAATAGAGCGGACTCAACGCGGCTATGAGTCAGCCTAGGCTCCGCCCAACACTTTACGTTCGCGTACAAAGTGCGGCACCTGTTCGCCGGGCAGCGCTTTACTGAAATACCAGCCTTGAATAAACAACTCGGTACCGGTATTCAAGAACGCCAACTGCTCGGCGGTCTCCACTCCCTCGACCACCACTCCCAGGTTCAGCGCCTCGCAGAAGCGCAACATGCCAGTCAGCACCTGAGCCCCTTTGGGATCGCGTTGGGCAACCACAAAGCTGCGATCGATCTTGATGAAATCCACGGGAAACTGGTGCAGATAACTCAACGCCGAAAACCCAGTGCCAAAGTCATCGAGATAGACCTTGGCGCCGATCGTTTGCAACTTCTGGATGGTCTGGCGCGTGGCCTGGATGTCGCCGACCAGAGCGTCTTCCGTGATTTCCACCGACACCTGCCCGTGGGCCTGGGCCAGGATTTCCACCAGGCGATCACCATAGGCGGCGTGGGTCAGCGTCACACTGGAAATATTGATGGTCATCGGTAACTCAAAGCCAACCTTCTTCCATTGCTGGTACTGGCGTACAGCCTGGGAGGCCACCCATACATCCACATCAGGCATCAATCGAGCCTGCGCCAGCCATTGCAAGAACTCCCAGGGCGAGTGCACCGTGCCCTGATTGTCCCGTGCTCGCATCAGGGCTTCACAACCGGTGCATAGGCCGGTGCGAGTGGAAACCTGCGGCTGGAACTCCAGGTAAAACTCGTAATCGCTGATCTGCTGAATCCGACTGAACTCCACAGCCTGGCGTGCCGCGCTGCGATGAGACGCGAGCACCGGGTCGAATTCCAGCAGTCGACCCTTTTCTTCAAGGCCGCGAAACGTCATGTCCAGGGACTTGAGATACACCGTCCCCCCCTCACTGGACTGGCGATGAATCGCCCGCACATACGGTGCATATATCAGGGTACCCAAGCCCAGGAGCACCAATTGCAGCACCACCGCCGCCATGTCGCCATGGGTGCTCAGGTAGGCATTGAGCATCACGGGAGCAGTAAACGGTACGCTGGCCACCGCCGGTGACACCCAACCCAATTGCACCACCGCCAAAGCCACCATGGTATTGAGCGCAGGTACCAGCAAAAACGGAATGAACAAGCGCGGGTTGAGGATGATCGGCAATCCAAACAACAGCACCTCGCTGACGTTGAACAACGACAGCGGCAAGCTGGCAATGGCCAGCAACCGCATGGACTGGCTCTTGGAAAACAGCAGGATCGCCGACAGCAGGCACAGCGTCGCGCCCGACCCACCAATAAATGCGAAAGACCCCAGTAGACCGCTGTTGAGCAGATATAGAATCGGCTCACCCGCCGCCTGCGAAGCCCCGTTGAGCACCACGGCCTGGTCCAGTACATCGAATAGCGGCTGCATGGCATACACGCCGTGAATGCCGAAAAACCACAGCAACGAATTCATCAGGGTCACGAACAACCCGCTGCCGTATGGCGTTTGCAGCGCATCGAGCACCTGAGGGCCTTGGAGCTGGGCCACATAAGGAACCTGCAGCAGCAACGACAACACCACCACCAATGTGAGCGCGGTGATTGCGCCAGGCAGCACCATGTTGATGGTGCCCCGAAGGTTGTGGCCGACGAGGTCCTCGTTGACCAGGCGCGTCCAACGAAAGCGATGCAGCCAGGCGATGGCCGGTACATTGATCAGCGGTGACGCAATGGCGATGAACAGCACGAAGGTGGCCGAGGCCCGCGGATACTCGCGCAGGACGAAGGTCGCCACCACCACGTGGGCAAGGCACAGGAAAGCGATCGGCAACTGTGGCAGGCGATACCGAATCGCCAGCATGTACCCAATGGATGCGGCCACCAGCAGCGGGATAACCGAGCTTATCTGATTGTGCAGCCCTGCCAGGAAGCCCACCACCTGGGGGTCAAACCCGAGCACCCCGGCACACTCGGACAGGATCAGGAAGGAGGCAGACACCAACAGGCACGGCAAGATCCACAGCAACCCCTCACGAATCGCCCGCAACGACTCCGTGCTTGCCAGGTCGGCCAGGCGTTGAGTAAGGAAAAGTTTAAACAGCGTTTGCGCCATGACCTGTCCCTCTGCCTGTCACTCGCTGCCACTGGTAATCAGGGCCGGAAACACGAGGTAACGCTACACGTCCTGATAGCGTGAGCGAAAGCCTTTTGCCATATACCGGGATTTATTTAGGCTGCGCATGCCCATTTGCTACGCTTGTTCGAAGATGAAATATCGAACTTTCCGACAGGATCTGCCCCCTAATCTGATCTGAGTCGGTATTATCCGCGCCTTTCTGCGCGTTAATGGATGTGACAGCCGGGGTAAAGCCCGGGTGACCCACTCAGGGAATGTTGTCTGGAACGGAAGCAGGCACTCAGGAGTAAGGCTTACTATGCAAGACAAACGCTCAAACAGTATGCGCCCCATCTGCATCACCATTGTGCTGTGGCTGTGCAGCGTGGCGTTGTTATTCATTATCAAAAACGTCATTGAGCTTTTTACCGGGCCTGTCGCTGAAACCTGGATCGACTTGACCCTGGTACTCGCGGCTTACCTGATGTTTTTCTTGCTGGCACCGTTGCAAAACTGGATTCGCCGCAAGTCCAACAAGCGCGCTCGACGTCATATCAGCCGACACTCGTCCGATACCGAGCCCCGTCGCTCCCACTAAGGTGCACCTCTTGTCAGCACCCGACGATAAGCATCAACTCGCCCTGGATCGGTTCCTGCGCGAACACCCACAACTCGTCACTCAGCTAGACAGCCTCAACCCACTGGCTGCTCAGGCCAGGGGCGAAACCCTTGCACAATATCGTGCCGAACGCCTGCATGAAGCCTTCGAAGCAGAGGCCGAGCGCCTGAACCTATTCGCTTGGGAACTGACCCTCAAGCTGACGGCGCAATCCACCGAAGACTTCGAGGCCCAACGCCTGGAAGTACACAAGGAAGTCGCACAGATGGCCGGGTTGGATTGGGTCGAGTACTGCCAACTGCATGACTTGGCTACTTGACCCACGCCCTACAGCAACCAGTGAAACCGGTCACGGCCAATGACTTCGCGCAGCTCAGCCACGCTCACGTCGCGTCGCTCGGGGTCCACCGCCAATGCACAACGTAACGCAGGCCAGCAATGCCTGGGTAATTGCGTAATCCAGTGGCCGGCTAGGTTCAATTGATGCAGGAACGGCCGCAAGGGAAGGCGTCGTTCCTGCCTCTGAAGGGCTACACCATCGCCAGTGGATGCTTACGTTTAGGTGCCCCGAATACGCGGTCGATCGCGTCCAGATCATGCTCATCCAACACCAGTTGCGCGGCGCTAGCATTGAGGCGCACGTGTTCGGGCGTGACGGCTTTCGGGATGGCAATCACACCGTCCTGACGCAGGACCCAAGCGAGGGAAACCTGTGCAGGTGTCACCTCATGACGATGGGCAATTTGCTTGAGCGTAGGGCTGGACAACAGCTCACCGCCTTGAGCGATCGGACAGTAAGCCATCAAGGGCAAATGGTGTTGCTGCCACCACGGCAGCAGGTCGAATTCGATACCACGCTCTTCAATGTTGTAGAGCACCTGGTTGGTGGCGCAGGCCGGGGATGCCAGTTCCTGCAGGTCCGCGACATCAAAATTGGACACCCCCCAACGGCCGATCTTGCCGGCTTCGCGCAGGCGTTCGAACGCTTCAACGGTTTCTTCAAGAGGGTATTGGCCACGCCAGTGCAGCAGGTACAGGTCAATGTAGTCGGTGCCCAGGCGTTGGAGGCTGGCTTCGCAGGCACGGGGAACGCCTTTATGGCTGGCGTTGTGCGGATAGACCTTGCTGACAAGGAACACGTGGTCACGCTTGCCGCGAATGGCTTCGCCGACCACCGTTTCGGCGCCGCCCTCGCCATACATTTCGGCGGTATCGATCAGGGTCATGCCCTCGTCGATGCCCAATTGCAGCGCCGCGACTTCGGCACGGCGCTGGTCCGGTTTTTCGCCCATGCGCCAGGTTCCCTGGCCGATGACCGGCACAGGCACGCCAGCCAGATCAATGGTACGCATGACAATCTCCTGATGAGTACACGGGTCTAGAGTGTGGCACTGACTGGACAAAAGGGTTCCATCAAGTAGGCTCCCATCGTCCTGACCTGAACCCTACCCGAACGGGTTATGGCGCCCCTCCTCGTCCTGCCTGACAGTGCTATCAGTCCCTCAGCCTGATAACAAGCACAAGATAGGTGGGTTCCCATGCAGAAAACCTTCATCGCTCTGTTCAGTGCCGCCTTGCTGGCCTCGGCAACCTTGAGCCATGCCGCCGATGCCCCGGACAACACCTTGCGCATCTACAACTGGGCGGACTACATCGGCGACACCACCTTGGCTGACTTCGAGAAAGCCACCGGTATCAAGGTGGTCTACGACACCTACGATTCGTACGAAACCGTGCAGGGAAAACTGCTTTCGGGGCGCTCCGGTTATGACCTGACATTGCTCAATGCCTCCCTGGTACCGCTGCTGATCAAAGGCAACGTATTCCAGGCCCTGGATAAATCCCGATTGCCCGACTGGAAAAACCTCGACCCACTGGTACTCAAAAGCCTGGAGGCGCACGACCCCGGCGTTACCTATTCGGCACCTTATACCTGGGGCAGCAACGGCGTGACCTACAACGTCGACATGATCAAGGCGCGTATGCCGGACGCCCCCCTCGGCTCCCTGGCGATGATCTTCGACCCCAAGGTCGTGTCCCGGTTTGCCGACTGCGGCATCACCTTCATGGATTCCCCCACCGACATGATTCCCCTGGCCCTGACCTATCTCGGCCTAGACCCCAACAGCGTCGCTCCCAAGGATCTCAAAGCCGCCCAGGACGTGCTGATGGCGGTGCGTCCCTACATCCGCAAATTCGACTCCAGCGGTTTCATCAATGGCCTGGCCAACGGTGACTTGTGCCTGGCCACTACCTGGTCCGGCGACTACGCCACATCCCAGGCACGGGCGACGGAAGCCGGGGCCAACGTCAAGTTGGATTACTTCATCCCCAAGGAAGGCTCGTTGATCTGGTTCGATAATTTCTACATTCCTGCCGATGCGCCCCATGTGGCGAATGCCCATAAGTTCATCGAGTTCCTGCTGCAACCCAGCACCATGGCCGGCGTCAGCAACACCATCCATTACGCCAACAGCAACCTGGCTTCAAAGCCCCTGGTCAACGCGGATATCCGCGACAACCCGGCCATCTATCCCGACCCGGCGACGATGCAGCGCCTATTCACGCAAAAAAGTCAGCCCCAGGCCGCCGTGCGCCTGATCACCCGTACCTGGAATGCCGTGAAGACCGGCAAGTAACCCCCAGCCATTGAAGGTAAATGCCATGACTCTGCCAAATCCCGCTTTCTTCGCCCAGTTCGACCACGCCAAGCTGGACGCCGCCGACAAAGCCCACTACATGCACGGTTTCCATATGTTCGATGAACACCGTGAACAGGGTTCGCTGAATATCGCAGCGGGTAACGGCGCCTATATCTACGACACCCATGGCAATCGCTACCTGGATGCCGTCGGTGGCATGTGGTGTACCAATATCGGCCTGGGCCGCGAGGAAATGGCCGATGCGATTGCCCATCAGGTGCGCCAGTTGGCGTACTCCAATCCGTTCTGTGACATGGCCAACGTCACGGCCATCGAGCTGTGCGCCAAACTCGCCAGCCTGGCCCCCGGCGACCTTGACCATGTGTTCCTCACCACCGGTGGTTCTACCGCGGTGGACACGGCTTATCGGCTGGTGCAGTACTACCAGAACAGCCGGGGCAAGCCGACCAAAAAACACATCATTTCGCGCTTGGGCGCCTATCACGGCAGCACATTCCTGACGATGTCCATCGGCAACAAGGCCGCCGACCGCGCCCCCGAATTCGACTTCATGAGTGACCTGTTCCACCACATCTCCTGCCCAAACTACTACCGGGCACCGGAGGGGATGAGCGAAAGTGATTTCCTCGGTTTCCTAGTGAGCGAGTTCGAAGACAAGATCCTGGCACTCGGCCCGGACAATGTGGCGGCGTTCTTCGCCGAGCCAATCATGGGCTCCGGCGGCGTGATCATCCCGCCCAAGGGTTACCACCGTCGTATGTGGGAAGTCTGCCAGCGCTATGACCTGCTCTACGTCGCCGACGAAGTCGTCACCTCGTTCGGGCGTCTCGGTGCATTCTTTGCGTCCGAGGACGTGTTCGGCATGCAGCCGGACATCATCACCACCGCCAAGGGCCTGACTTCCGGTTATTTGCCACTGGGTGCGTGCATTTTTTCCGATCGGATCTGGCAGGTGATCGGCGAGCCAGGCAAGGGCCGCTGCTTTACCCACGGCTTTACCTACAGCGGCCACCCGGTCAGTTGCGTGGCAGCACTGAAGAATATCGAGATTATTGAGCGGGAAAACCTGCTGGCCCATGTAGAGGACGTGGGCGTGTACCTGGAACAGCGCCTGCAGAGCCTGGCCGACTTACCCCTGGTCGGGGATATTCGCTGCCAACGGTTGATGGCCTGCATCGAGTTCGTGGCGGACAAGCGCAGCAAGGCGCTGCTGCCAGAGGCGGTGAACATTGGCGAGAAAATCCACCTGCGCGCCCAGGCCAAAGGCTTGCTGGTGCGGCCCATCGGCCATCTGAACGTGATGTCGCCACCGTTGATCATCAGCCACGCCCAGGTGGATGAAGTGGTGGAGACGCTACGCCAATGCATCCTCGAAACCGCCGCAGAATTACGCCAGAGCGGCGAGTACCACGACTGATGAAACACCACGCCGAGCCTGTCTCGGCGTTTTTGCCTGGGCACGGCCCCGCGGGTAGACTGGCGGCCATGACCACAGCCAGCCCTACCCCGACCCTCGACGAACTTGAAGCCTGGCATCAAGCCCTGGCCCAGGCCTTTATCCACGTGGACGAGTCGTCGTTTCTCGAACACCTGGCCAGGGCGCTGTGCACGCTCACCCCCATTGAATCGATGATGATCAGCCTGGAGCGTCAGGGCTTGCCGCCGCACCTGCTGTATCAACAGGGCATTCCCCGGGCTTATCAGGATGAAATCATCCACCGCTACTTTTCCCGAGGCTATTTGTTGGACCCATTCTGCCTGGCGGTAGACAAGGGCCTGGCCGAAGGTTTCTACCATCTGGCCCAGATCGCCCCGGACGATTTCTTCAACAGTGAGTACTACAAGACCTACTACCTGCGTAGCGGCGGCGCCCAGGAGAGCTACTACATCGTCGACCTGTGCCCCCAAAGCAAAATCTCCCTGTGCATGTTCCAGGGCCTGAGCGCCGGACAGTTCAGCGACGCGCAACTGGCGCTGCAGCAATCGACCCAGGCCATGGTCCGCGAACTGCTACGTCGCTTCGGCACCACGGGTGGCCTGGCCAAGGTGATCAGCGACGAGGCATTCACCCAGACTCAGGCCCACCAACAGATCGAAGCCGCGTTCATGGGCTTTGGCAACGGCGTGCTCACCGTACGCGAACGCGAAATTGCCCACTTGATCCTGCGCGGTCACTCGGTGAAATCCACTGCGCAAGTGCTGGGCATTTCCCCGGAAACCGTGCGCATGCACCGCAAGAACCTGTACACCAAGCTGGCCATCAACTCCCAGGCCGAACTGTTCGCCCTGTTCATCGAGTGGCTGACCCGTAGCGGTGCCATGGCCCGGGCTTAAGCTACTAACGCGGCTTTGCTTTGCTTCGTTTTTGACTTTGATCTCAAGCGCCCCATCAACCACGCTGGCCGAACGCAGGCTTGAATCCGTGGGTAACCCGGCAGGACGCCGGGTTAGCCGTCCTGGGCCAGGGATGGCCCATGACGGCGGCCCACGGATTCAAGCCTGCGTTCGGGCACACCGAGCCTAAGCGAGGTGCCGAGTGGTGGGGCGAAGCGTTTTTGGTTACTTTTGGCGCTCTTCCAAAAGTGACCCGCTGTAAGAGCGGAACCCTAAGCCGCCGCGGCCGCAGCAATGGATATGTACCCCGCCCAAAAACCTCTAGCGCCTAGCACATAGCAATCGCTGGCAAGCCTGCTCCTACGCAATCCCCCTCCCACAGGTCCAGTGCGCCATCCAACGTTGTGTATAGGCCGAGGACCGCTCAGGCAATCCACCGGAACTTTGCCAACAAATAATCGCCTGAATCCGGTAGGCTCACCCTTTTCATTCAAGGAGTTACTCCCATGGCCAAAGCCACCGCCCGTCACATCCTCGTGTCCACTGAAGCCAAGTGCAACGAACTGAAAGCCCAAATCGAAGGCGGCGCTGATTTCGCAGAAATCGCCAAAGCCAACTCCAGCTGCCCATCCAGCCGCGACGGCGGCAACCTGGGTTCGTTCGGTCCAGGCCAGATGGTCAAGGAATTCGACACCGTCGTGTTCAGCGCCCCGGTCAACACCGTGCAAGGCCCGGTAAAGACCCAGTTCGGCTACCACCTGCTGGAAGTCACCAGCCGCCAGGACTGATCCAGTCCGCGCTGGTGCGATAAACAACGGCCCGCCTCTTGGTGGGCCGTTGTGCATGTGATGACTGGCGACACGGATGCCGTTAGCGTACAAATCCCTATTATTCTTCATCCGGTGTTCAAGGCTGATAATGCGATTGGCTTTTTCCAGACTGCTCAGTACCTCCTTGGCCCTGTTGCTGGCCAGCAGCGCCGTGATCGCGGCTCCGCAGACTTACCTCACGGTATACGGCGAACCGGCCAAGTACCCCGCTGGCTTCACCCACTTCGACTACACCAACCCCGAGGCCCCCAAGGGCGGCAGCCTACGGCGCTCGGCGCTGGAAATCGGGCGCTTCGACCATGTGTTGCCCTATATCGACAAGGGCATCGGTGTGTCCCAGGTCGACGGCTGGCTCTATGCGCCCCTGGCCCAGCGCTCCCTGGATGAGCCCTACACGGTGTATGGCCTGGTGGCAGAGAAGATGGAGCGCGCCGAGGACGGATTGTCCCTGCGCTTTTACCTCAACCCCAAGGCGCGCTTTGCCGATGGCAAGCCCATCACCGCCGAAGACGTGCGCTACAGTTTCGATCTGCTGATGACCCAAGGCAGCCTGCGCTTCCGAACGCTGTTCGCCGACGTCAAGCACGTCGAAGTCGAAGGCGAGCGCCAGGTGCGCTTTGACTTTTCCAGCAATGAAAACCGCACCCTGCCCCTGGATATCGCCACCCTGCCGGTGTTCCCCGAGCATTGGTGGAAGACCCGCGACTTCGCCAACGGCGGTGGTTACGAAGCCCCGCTGGGCAGCGGCCCGTACACCGTCAGCAAGATCGACTCCGGCAGCACCATCACCTTTACCCGTGATCCCGACTGGTGGGGCAAGGACCTCCCCGTCAGCCGAGGCCTGTACAACTTCGATCACCTGAGCCTGGAATACTTCGGCGACACCGAAGTGGCGCGCCAGGTGCTGCGCGGCGGCGCCTATGACTTCAACCGCGAGTTCTCCGCCACCGGCTATTCCATCGGCTATAACGGCCCGGCACTGGACGACGGTCGTCTGCAACGCGCCCACTTGGCCAGGGAGATGCCGCAACCGGCCCAGGGCTACGTGTTCAACGTGCAAAAACCGATGTTCAAGGACCGCCGCGTGCGCCAGGCCCTGGCGATGCTGTGGGACTTCGAATGGGCCAACCGGCAGATGATGCGCAATATGTACATCCGCCAGCAGAGCTTCTTCTCCAATAGCCCGTTGGCCGCCAGCCAGCCGCCTACAAAAGACGAACTGGCCATTCTTGAACCGTTGCGCGGCCAGGTTCCCGACGAGGTATTCACCCAGGTATTCAAGGCACCGGTCACCGATGGCAGCGGCATGATCCGTGACAAGCAGTTGCAAGCCCTGGCCTTGCTGGAGCAAGCCGGCTGGAAACCGGAGGGCGACAAACTGGTTAACGCCGCCGGCGAGCCACTGGAGTTCACCTTCCTCAATGCCCAAGGCGGCATAGAACGCCTATTGCTGCCATACAAACGCAACCTGGCGCAGATCGGCATAACCCTGAATATCCGACGTATCGACTCCTCCCAATATGTGAACCGGGTCATGGCACGGGATTACGACATGATCGTCGCCGGGTTCCCGGTCACCACCTCACCGGGGATGGAGCTGTACAACTATTTTGGCTCGGCCGCCGCCTTTGATCCCGGCGCCAACAACTACACGGTGCTCAAGGACCCGGCAGTCGACAGCCTGATCAAGGGTCTGGTCAAGGCCAACACCCAAGCGCAGATGCTCACTTACGCCCACGCCCTGGACCGCGTGTTGCAATGGAATTACCTGTGGATCCCCAACTTCTACCCGCCCGGCACCTCGGCGGCGTGGTGGAACCGCTTCGGACGCCCGGCCATCGAGGCCAAGAACGACGAAGCCCTGGAAACCTGGTGGGAAATCAGCCCAACCCCCTTGACCAATGAGCAGATGAACGCCGAATTGAAAAAACGCGGAGGTGCACGCTGATGTTTGCTTATATCGTGCGGCGCCTGCTACTGATCATCCCGACGCTGGTGATCATCCTGCTGGTGAATTTTGTGATCGTGCAGGCCGCCCCTGGTGGCCCGGTGGAACAGGCCATTGCCCACCTGCAAGGGATTGGCGGTGGTGGCGTCGGCGGCTCCGGCGGTGACGGTGCTGGCACGGGCTCCCGCGCCAGCCGTGGCCTGGACCCGAAACTGATCAAGGACATCGAGAAACAATACGGCTTCGACAAGCCGGCACCGGAACGCCTGTGGCTGATGCTCACGAGCTACGCGAAGCTGGATTTCGGCAACAGCTTCTTTCGCGGCAAGACCGTGATCGACCTGATCCTGGAAAAGATGCCGGTGACCATTTCGTTGGGCCTGTGGGCCACCTTGATCACCTACCTGGTGTCGATCCCCCTGGGCATTCGCAAGGCGGTACGCCACGGCAGCAGTTTTGACGTATGGAGCAGCACGGCCATCGTGATCGGCTATGCAATGCCGGCGTTTCTGTTTGCGATGTTCCTGATTGTGGTGTTCGCCGGTGGCACTTCGCTGAACTGGTTCCCGGTGCGCGGGCTGGTCTCGGAGAACTTCGAAGAACTGAGCACCGTGGGCAAGATCGCCGACTACTTCTGGCACCTGGTGCTGCCCGTGACTTCGTTGGTCATCGGCGGGTTCGCGACCTTGACCATCCTCACCAAAAACTCGTTCCTCAATGAAATCACCCGCCAGTACGTGGTGACCGCCCGCGCCAAAGGCCTGAGCGAAAAACGCGTGCTGTACGGGCATGTCTTTCGCAATGCCATGCTGCTGGTGATCTCCGGCATTCCCCAGGCGTTTATCGCGGTGTTCTTCGCAGGCTCCTTGCTGATCGAGGTGATCTTTTCCCTCGACGGCCTGGGCCGCATGAGCTACGAAGCCGCCCTCTCCCGGGATTACCCGGTGGTGTTCGGCTCGCTGTTTATCTTCACCCTGTTCGGGCTCTTGATAAAACTCATCGGTGACCTCTGTTACACCCTGGTGGACCCGCGTATCGACTTTGCCGCGAGGAACGCCTGATGCTGAATCTCTCTCCAGTGGCCCGCCGGCGTTTCGAGCGATTCAAGAAGAACCGGCGCGGCTGGTGGTCACTGTGGCTGTTTATCGGGCTGTTTATCCTGACCCTGGGCGGTGAGCTGATTGCCAATGACAAGCCCTTGGCCCTCAGCTACAAGAACGAGCTGTATTTCCCGGTGTTCAAGCGCTACACCGAACAGCAGTTCGGCGGGCAACTGCCGTTCCAGGCCGACTACCGCAGTGACTACGTGCAAAAGCTGATCAAGCAGGACGGCGGGTGGATGTTGTTCCCGCCGATCCCGTTCAGCGACGACACGCCCAACTATGAACTGACCCGCCCTGCCCCCAGCCCGCCGTCGTCGGTGAACTGGCTGGGCACCGATGACCAGGCGCGGGATGTGCTGGCGCGGGTGATCTTCGGCGCACGGGTGTCGATTCTGTTTGCCCTGGCACTCACCGCCATCAGCGCCGTCATCGGCATTGCCGCCGGTGCGCTGCAAGGCTATTACGGCGGCTGGGTCGACCTGGTCGGCCAGCGCATCCTTGAAGTGTGGTCCGGGCTGCCGGTGCTGTACCTGCTAATCATCCTGTCAGGCTTTGTCGAGCCTAACTTCTGGTGGTTGCTGGGGATCATGGCGCTGTTTTCCTGGCTGGCGCTGGTGGACGTAGTACGTGCCGAGTTCCTGCGCGGGCGTAACCTGGAGTACGTCAAGGCCGCGCGGGCGCTGGGGCTGGGCGATGGCAAGATCATTCGCCGGCATATCCTGCCCAACGCCATGACGGCGACCTTGAGCTATTTGCCGTTCATCCTCACTGGCGCGATTTCTACCCTGAGCGCCCTGGATTTCCTCGGCTTCGGCATGCCCGCAGGCAGCGCGTCGCTGGGCGAGTTGATCGCCCAGGGCAAGCAGAACCTGCAGGCGCCCTGGTTGGGGCTGACGGCGTTTTTCACCTTGGCGCTGATCCTGTCGCTGCTGGTCTTTATCGGCGAGGCATTACGTGATGCCTTCGACCCACGTTCATGAGTGACTCCCTATGAACCTGATCGAAATCCGCGACCTCAGTGTCGCCTTCAGTGGCCAGACCGTGGTGCGCAACCTGAGCCTGGATGTACGCCCCGGCGAGTGCCTGGCGCTGGTGGGTGAATCGGGCTCCGGCAAGTCGGTGACGGCCCATTCGATTTTGCAACTGTTGCCCGAAGCCGGTACGCAAACTACCGGCTCCGTGAAATATCGCGGCCAAGAGCTGATCGGCGCTTCGACTGCCACCCTGCAAAAGCTGCGTGGCAACCGTATCGCGATGATCTTCCAGGAGCCGATGACCTCCCTCAACCCGCTGCACAGCATCGAAAAGCAGATCGGCGAAACCCTGCTGCTGCACAAGGGTCTGGGCGGCAAAGCGGCGCAGGCGCGCATCCTCGAGCTGCTCGAACTGGTAGGCATCCAGAAGCCCCAGGAGCGGCTCAAGGCTTACCCGCATCAACTCTCCGGTGGCCAGCGCCAACGGGTGATGATCGCCATGGCCTTGGCCTGCGAGCCGGAACTGCTGATCGCCGACGAACCGACCACCGCGCTGGACGTCACCGTGCAGCGCAAGATCCTGTTGCTGCTCAAGTCGCTGCAAAAGCGCCTGGGCATGTCGCTGCTGTTGATCAGCCACGACCTCAACCTGGTGCGCAGCATTGCCCAGCGCGTGTGCGTGATGCGTGCCGGGGAAATTGTCGAGCAGGCCGACTGCCAAACCTTGTTCAGCGCCCCGCACCACCCTTACAGCCGCCTGCTGCTGGATGCCGAGCCCGTCGGTACGGCGCTGTGCAGTGATGAGCGCGAGACGGTATTGCAAGTGGACGACTTGACCGTGCAGTTCCCCCTCGGTGGCGGGTTGTTTCGGCGCAAGACCTATCTGCGTGCGGTCGATGGCATCAGCCTCAGTGTGCAGCGTGGCAAAACCCTGGGAATCGTCGGCGAGTCCGGTTCGGGCAAGTCCACATTGGGCCAGGCGATCCTGCGTTTGCTGGAATCCAGTGGCAGCATCCGTTTCCAGGGCGAAGCCCTCGACCCGTTGAACCCTCGGCAGATGCGCCCCTGGCGCAAGCAGATGCAGGTGGTGTTCCAGGACCCTTATGGCAGCCTGAGCCCGCGCATGTCGGTGCAACAGATCATCAGTGAAGGCCTGGAGGTCCATGCCCCCTGCAGCCTGGAAGATCGCGATGCCCAAGTGATCCAGGTGCTCAAGGATGTGGGCCTCGACCCTGAGAGTCGACACCGTTACCCCCATGAGTTTTCCGGGGGCCAGCGCCAACGCATCGCCATCGCCCGGGCCTTGGTGCTCAAGCCCGCGCTGATGCTGCTGGACGAGCCTACCTCGGCGCTGGATCGAACCGTGCAGAAGCAAGTGGTGGCCTTGCTGCGCGAACTTCAGGAGAAGTACGGCCTGACTTACCTGTTCATCAGCCATGACCTGGCGGTGGTGCGTGCCATGGCCCACGACATGATCGTGGTCAAGGATGGCAAGGTGGTGGAGCGCGGCGCGAGCCACGCTGTATTTGAGTCACCGCAGCATCCGTACACCCAGGAACTGCTCGCGGCCGCACAGCCATGAACACCAGTCTCAAGGATTACCAACAGGTTCGCGGCCTGGCCATCCAGTCGCTGTTCGAGATCATCGAGCAGTCCAGCGAGGGCACGGTGATTGTCGACCGCGACGCGAATATCGTGTGGATGAACGAGCGCTACGCCAAGCGTTTCGGCCTTGAGAGCGCCGACGACGCCATTGGCCAGCCTTGTGAAAAGGTGATCTCCAATAGCCTGTTGCGCCAGGTGGTGCGCACCGACCGGCCGATTCTGCTGGACATCCAGGACACACCCAAAGGCCCACTGGTGGTGATGCGCCTGCCGATTCATGACGATGCCGGCGCGGTGATCGGGGCGATTGGTTTTGCGCTGTTCGATGAGCTGCGCAACCTGTCACCGATGATCGAGCGCTACCTGAGCATGCAGCAAGAGCTGGCGTCCACCCGCTCGCTGCTGCGCAAGCGCCAGAGCAAATACAACTTCGCCCACTTTATCGGCACCAGCGCCGCCAGCCTGGAGGTCAAACGCCGGGCACGCCGCAGCGCGAGCGCCGAGTCACCGGTGTTGCTGCTCGGGGAAACCGGCACTGGCAAGGAACTGCTCGCCCAGGCAATTCACGGCGCCTCAAACCGTGCGCATAAAGCCTTTGTCAGTATCAACAGCGCGGCGATTCCCGCTGATCTGCTGGAAGCCGAATTCTTCGGCACCGCGCCCGGCGCCTTTACCGGCGCGGATCGCAAGGGTCGCCCCGGTAAACTGCAAATCGCCCAGGGCGGTACGCTGTTCCTCGATGAAATCGGCGACATGCCGCTGCCGCTGCAAAGCAAATTACTGCGGGTGCTGCAGGAAAAAGAATACGAACCGGTCGGCTCCAACGAGATGCTGCACAGCGATGTGCGGGTGATTGCCGCCACCTCCCTGGATCTGGAGGCAGCCATCAAGCGCGGTGAGTTCCGTGCGGACTTGTATTACCGACTGAACGTGCTGCCCATCCAAGTGCCGCCGTTGCGCGAACGCCTGGAGGACATCCCGGCGCTGAGCGAAGCGATTCTTGAGGAACTGCGCAGCCAGCACGAACTCGATCCCGAAGCATTGGTTTTATTGGCACAGCACGCCTGGCCGGGGAACATCCGTGAGCTGCGCAATGTGCTCGAGCGGGCGGCCTTGCTGAGTGATGCCCTGGTGTTGAATGCCGAGGATATTCGCGCCGCGATTGGCACGTTCAGCCCAGTGGAGCACGGAACGGTGCGGGCCCTCGAGGGTGAATCGTTCAGTGCTGCACGGGAGCGGTTTGACCGGCATGTGATCGGGGCCGCCTTGAAAGCCAGCGATGGGAATGTGGTGGAGGCAGCCAGGCGATTGGGGCTTGGGCGGTCGACGCTATACAAGAAGATGGTGGCGCTGGGTATCGCATAGTCTCAGGATAGAGATGTATATCTCCATAAAGAGACTATCTAATGTGGGAGGGGGCTTGCCCCCGATGGCAGTGTGTCAGCCACCCATCTATCAACTGACACTCCCTCATCGGGGGCAAGCCCCCTCCCACATTTGCCCCTCATTTGTCTCTAAATAGAGACAATCTTGAGACTTTCTGCTCGAGTATTAGAAATTATCAATATATTTCAATAAGTTAGAGTATTGGCACACATCTCGCTATAGCTCTTCTTCAAAGCACCACCCCACAAAAATAACAATCTGGAGACACACCATGAGTGTGATCATTGCCCTCGCAGCCCTGGCGCTGCTGATGCTGGCTGCCTACCGTGGCTACAGCGTGATCCTGTTTGCCCCCATTGCCGCCCTCGGCGCGGTACTGCTGACCGACCCGTCCGCTGTCGCCCCTGCCTTTACCGGGGTGTTCATGGAGAAAATGGTCGGTTTCATCAAACTGTATTTCCCGGTGTTCTTGCTTGGCGCGGTGTTCGGCAAGTTGATCGAACTGTCGGGGTTCTCGCGCTCTATCGTTGCCGCCGCGATCCGTTTGCTTGGCACGCGCCAGGCCATGCTGGTGATTGTGCTGGTCTGCGCCCTGCTCACCTATGGCGGCGTGTCGCTGTTTGTGGTGGTGTTTGCGGTGTACCCGTTTGCCGCAGAGATGTTCCGCCAGAGCAATATCCCCAAGCGCCTGATCCCGGCGACCATCGCCCTCGGCGCGTTCTCGTTCACCATGGACGCCCTGCCCGGCACACCACAGATCCAGAACATCATCCCCAGCACGTTCTTCAACACCACCGCCTGGGCCGCGCCGTGGCTGGGCTTGATCGGCACGATCTTCGTGTTCTGCACCGGCATGCTCTACCTGGCGCGCCAGCGCAACAAAGCGCAGCGTGCCGGTGAAGGCTATGGCACCGAGTTGCGCAACGAGCCGGAAACCGCCGAAAACCTTACGCTGCCCAACCCCTGGATCGCGCTGTCTCCGCTGATTCTGGTGGGTGTGATGAACCTGCTGTTCACCCACTGGATCCCTCAGTGGTACGGCAAGACCCACAGCCTCAGCCTGCCAGGCATGAGCGCCCCCGTGACGACCGAAATCGCCAAACTCACCGCGATCTGGGCGGTACAGGCTGCGCTGCTGGTGGGCATCTTGATGGTGTTGGTATTCGGCTGGTCAGCCATCAAAAGCAAGCTCGCCGAAGGCAGCAAAAGCGCAGTCAGCGGCGCCTTGCTGGCGGCGATGAACACCGCGTCGGAGTACGGCTTCGGTGCAGTGATCGCCTCACTGCCGGGTTTCCTGGTGCTGGCGGACTGGCTCAAGGGCATCCCCAACCCACTGGTCAACGAAGCGATTACCGTCACCCTGCTGGCCGGCATCACCGGTTCCGCGTCCGGCGGCATGAGCATCGCCCTGGCCGCCATGTCCGAGAGCTTTATTTCGGCGGCCCATGCGGCCAATATCCCCCTTGAAGTGCTGCACCGGGTCGCGGCCATGGCCAGCGGTGGCATGGACACCCTGCCCCACAACGGCGCGGTGATCACGCTGCTGGCGGTCACCGGGCTGACCCACCGCGAAGCCTACAAGGACATTTTCGGCATCACGATCATCAAGACCCTCGCGGTGTTCGTGGTGATCGGTACTTTCTACGCCACCGGCATTGTGTGAGGTTTGTATGACGACTTTGAATGGCAAGACCGCCCTGGTTACCGGCTCCACCAGTGGCATCGGTTTGGGCATCGCACTGAGCCTGGCCAAGGCCGGCGCCAACCTGATCCTCAACGGCTTCGGCGACGCCAGCGCGGTGATCGCCCAGGTGCAGGCGTTCGGCGGCAAGGTCGGCCATCACCCGGCGGACGTCAGCGACCCGACGCAGATCGCCGACATGCTCGCCTACGCCGAGCGTGAATTCGGCGGCGTGGATATCCTGGTGAACAATGCCGGCATCCAGCACGTGGCCGCCGTGGAAGACTTCCCGGTGGAGCGCTGGGATTCGATCATCGCCATCAACCTGTCCTCGGTGTTCCACAGCACTCGCTTGAGCTTGCCGGGGATGAAGGCCAAGGGCTGGGGGCGCATCGTCAACATCGCATCGGTGCACGGCCAGGTCGGTTCGGTGGGCAAGGCGGCGTATGTGGCAGCCAAGCACGGTGTGATCGGCCTGACCAAAGTGGTGGGCCTGGAGACGGCCACCAGCAACGTCACCTGCAACGCCATCTGTCCGGGTTGGGTGCTGACGCCGCTGGTGCAGAAGCAGATTGATGATCGTGCCGCCAGCGGCGTGGACCCGCAGCAGGCGCAGCATGACCTGCTGGCCGAGAAGCAGCCGTCACTGGAGTTCGTGACACCACCGCAGCTGGGCGAACTCGTCTTGTTCCTGTGCAGCGAAGCCGGCAGCCAGGTGCGTGGCGCCGCGTGGAACATCGATGGAGGCTGGCTGGCTCAATAAAACCAGACACTGGAGATTAAAACTGTGGGAGGGGGCTTGCCCCCGATGGCGGTGTATCAGTTAACACATTGATTACTGACCCATTGCTATCGGGGGCAAGCCCCCTCCCACATTGGAACTCTATTGTTTGGAAGATCTGTACAAAAATAAGAGACGTACGTATGTCCGACATCCTCTGGCAACCCTCCCCGGATCGCATCGCCAACACGCGCATGGACCAGTTCCGCCGCTACATCAACAAGCGCTACAGCGTGCAGCTCAACGACTACCCCGCCCTGCACCAATGGAGCATCGACCAGCGCCCAGACTTCTGGCGGGCCATCGTCGCCTACTTCGATGTGCAATTTCGCAGCCCGCCCACCGCGACGCTGATCGAAGACGCTGAAATGCCCAGCGCCCAGTGGTTCCCCGGCGCCACCCTGAATTTTGCCGAACACCTGCTGCGCCGTCGCGACGCTCACCCTGCGGTAGTGGCTATCAGTGAAGACGGCCAGCGCGAACAACTGACCTACGCCGAATTGGCCGCCCACGTTGCCGGCTTGCAAAAAAGCCTGCGGGCGGCCGGTGTCGTTCAGGGCGACCGCGTCGCCGCGTGCATGCCCAACACCTGGCAAACCCTGGTGGGTATGCTCGCCACCACCAGCATCGGTGCGATCTGGTCATGTTCGTCACCGGACTTCGGCACCCAGGGTGTGATCGACCGTTTCGGCCAGATCGAGCCCAAGGTGCTGATCACCTGCGCCGGTTACCGCTACGCCGGTAAAAACATTGACCAGACCGTCAAGCTCAATGAAATCCTCGGACGCCTACCGTCCCTTGAACAACTGATCATCGTCCCGTATGCACGGCCCCAGACGCGCATCGACGACTACCACAGCCAAGCCAGGGTCACGCTGTGGAGCGACTTTTATCAAGCCGGTGGCGAGCCTGGGTTTGTTGCCGTGCCGTTCGACCACCCGCTGTACATCCTCTACTCCAGCGGCACCACCGGGGTGCCCAAGTGCATCATCCATGGCACCGGTGGCGTGCTGCTCACCCACCTCAAGGAACACTGCTTGCACGCCGACCTGTCCAGGGATGACTGCCTGTTCTACTACACCACCTGCGGCTGGATGATGTGGAACTGGCTGGTGTCGGTACTCGCCCTTGGCGCCACGGCGGTGCTGTATGACGGCTCGCCGTTCTACCCAGGCCCCGAGCGATTGATCGACCTGATCGACGCAGAAAAGATCAGCGTGTTCGGCACCAGCCCGAAATTCCTCGCCACCCTGGAAAAATCCGCGCTGCAACCGCGCCTGAGCCATGACCTGAGCAGCCTCAAAGGGCTCATTTCCACCGGTTCGCCGCTGTCACCGCACAGTTATGACTACGTGTACCGCGAGATCAAAAGCGAGCTGTGCCTGTCGTCGATGTCGGGCGGTACCGACATCGTTTCCTGCTTTGTGATTGGCAATCCGGTGCTGCCGGTGCGGCGCGGTGAAATGCAATGCAAGAGCCTGGCAATGGCCATCGAAGTGTGGGACGAGCAAGGCCAGCCATTGATCGGCGAAAAAGGCGAGCTGGTGTGCACCCGGCATTTCCCGGCCATGCCGATCGGGTTATGGAACGATCCTGACCAGCAGAAATTGCGCGCCTCGTATTTCAGCCAGTTTCCCGGTGTGTGGGCCCAGGGTGACTACGCCGAACAACGCCCCAATGGCAGCCTGCTGATCCACGGGCGCTCCGACGCGGTGCTCAACCCTGGTGGTGTGCGTATCGGCACCGCAGAGATTTATCGCCAGGTGGAAAAAGTCCCGCAAGTCATGGAAAGCCTGGCCATCGGCCAACGCTGGCGGGACGACGTGCGCGTGGTGTTGTTCGTGCGCCTCAATGAGGGTATCGAGCTAGATGAAGCGCTGGAACAGCAGATCCGCCAGGTCATCCGTGCCAACACCACACCGCGTCATGTGCCGGCAAAGATCCTCGCCGTCAACGATATCCCACGTACCATCAGCGGCAAGATCGTGGAACTGGCGGTGCGCAATGTCGTTCACGGCGAACCGGTAAAAAACACCGACGCCCTGGCCAATCCGGAGGCCCTGGCTCAATTTCGCGACCGCCCTGAACTCGCGACGTAAGGATGAAAGGTTTCAGCCCTGGCGTACTCATTTGAAGAAAAAACCCCAATGCATGCTATTTTTCGAGGGGTAGTCAGCCGTTCCCGACTCACGGGATAATCGGTTTCGGTCATATTTCAAAGCGTTACGCTCAGGGCTTTTTCATGAATGGGACATCCACCGGCAGCGAAGCCGCAGTATTGATCGCGCGGCGGGATTGGGCACATAGCCCGCTCGGTGATGCCAGGGGTTGGCCGCAAAGCCTGCGCACCGCCGTCGACATCGTGCTGCACTCGCCGATGCCGATGCTCCTGCTGTGGGGCAGCCAACTCACCCAGCTCTACAACGATGGTTTCGCCTTGCTTGCGGGTAACAAGCACCCCGAAGCCCTGGGCCGGCCGGCTCATGAAACCTGGCCGGAGCTCGAAAGTTTCACCGCGCCAATCTACGACGCGGTGCTCGGCGGGCAGGTGCGTACCTTCAGCGAGCAGCGCTTCGTCCTGCAACGCAATCATCGCGACACCGAAATCTGGCTCGACCTGACCTACAGCCCTGTGCGTGATGAAAGCGGTACAGTCGCCGGCATTCTGGTCATCGCCATTGAAACCAATGAGCGCCGCAGCAAAGCCCTCGAACTGCAGCAACGTTCCGAAGACAGCCTCAAGGCCCAACACAGCACCGAGCAACGCCTTCAACTGGCACTGGCGGCTACCGACGCAGTCGGCACCTGGGATTGGGATATCGGCGAAGACCGGTTCATCGCCGATGCACATTTCGCCTATCTGCATGGTGTAGACCCGGAAGACGCCGACCTGCTGCCGATCAGCGCCTATTTGCAAGGCGTACATCCCGAAGACCGCGGTATGGTGGCGCGCAGCATCAAGCATTGCATCACCTTCGGCACTGAATACGCCGAGGAATACCGCCTGCTGCAAGCCGACGGCCAAGTGCGCTGGGTGTTTGCCCGAGGCCGCTGCTACAAGGACCCTCAGGGCCGCCCGGCGCGCTTCCTCGGTGCGGCACTGGACCTGACCGAACGCAAGCACACCGAACAAGCCTTGCGCCAAAGCCAGACCGAACTGCAACTGATCATCAACGCCATGCCGGTGCTGATCGGCTATGTCGACCACGAAGAGCGCTTTCGCCTGAACAACAGCGCCTACCTCGATTGGTACGGCATGACGCCCCAGGAGCTGTACGGCAAGTCCATCCGCGAAGTGCTCGGCGACGACGTGTATGCCGGGCGCGAGGACAAGATCGCCGCGGCGCTCAAGGGCAAGGCGTGCAGCTTTCTGACCGTCACGCCCCATCGCGACGGTCGGCCACGCCACGCCTTGATGAAGTACCTGCCGCGCTTCAGTAACGACGGCTCGGTGAACGGTTTCTACATCTTTGTGATCGATGAGACCGAGCGCATCCTCACCGAGGATGCCCTGCGCCACCTCAACGAGAACCTTGAAGAACGCGTGGCCCAGCGCACCCAAGCGCTCGCCGAAGCCAACCAGCGGCTGCAAAACGAAATGTTCGAGCGCGAACGCGCCGAAGATGCGTTGCGTCATGCGCAAAAGATGGAAGCGGTGGGCCAGCTCACCGGCGGCATCGCCCATGACTTCAACAATATGCTCACCGGCATCATCGGCAGCCTGGACCTGATGCAGCGCTATATCGCTGCCGGGCGCAGCGACGAAATCGGTCGGTTCACCGACGCCGCAGTGTCGTCCGCCCATCGGGCGGCCGCCCTCACCCACCGCTTGCTGGCGTTCTCGCGACGCCAGTCGCTGGACCGTCGACCGATCGACCCCAACCAGTTGGTGGCGTCGCTGGAAGACCTGTTCCGCCGTACCAAGGGCGCGCATATCACGCTCAAGGTGCAACTCGGCCAGGACATCTGGCCGGTCAACACCGACGCCAGCCAACTGGAAAACGCCCTGCTCAATCTGGTGATCAACGCACGCGACGCCATGCCCGACGGCGGCGAACTGCTGATCGAAACCGCCAACAGCTACCTGGACGGCAGCGATATCACCACGCTGGAACCGGTCAAGGCCGGGGATTACGTGATGCTCGGCGTGTGCGACAACGGCACTGGGATGGCGCCGAAAATCCTCGCCAAAGCCTTCGACCCGTTTTTCACCACCAAACCCATCGGCCAAGGTACGGGCCTGGGGCTGTCGATGATCTATGGCTTTGCCCAGCAGTCCGGCGGCCATGTGACCATTCACAGTGAACCGGGCCAGGGCACTTGCGTGCGCCTGTACCTGCCGCGCCTGTATGGCACCGCGCTGGAAAGCAGCCAGCCACCGTACTTGAGCGAAGCTCCGCTGGCACTGGCCGGTGAGGCCGTGGTGGTGGTAGAGGATGACCCCGCCGTGCGTATGCTGGTGGTCAATGTGCTGGATGAATTGGGCTACACCGCACACCAGGCCGCCGACGCCCGCACGGCGCTGCCGCTGCTGGAGTCTGACCTGCGTGTGGACCTGCTGGTGACCGACGTCGGCCTGCCGGGCATGAACGGCAGGCAACTGGCGGAAATCGCCCGCCAGCACCGTCCGGGGCTGCGCGTGCTGTTCATGACGGGTTACGCCGAAAAAGCCGCCGAGCGCCAGGGTTTTCTGGAAGAGGGAATGGACATGGTGGCCAAACCCTTTTCCATCGATTTGCTGGCCACGAAAATCCGCAGCATGATCAGCGTTGACAGCTGACTTCAGGCATAATCCCGCGCCCTTACGTTTGACCGTTGCAAGGTAACAAGATGAAAGCCCAAGCCCGTCACATCCTGGTCAAAACCAGTGAAGAAGCCGAACAGCTCAAGCAACGCATTGCCAAGGGCGAAGCGTTTGATGTGCTGGCCAAGAAGTACTCCACCTGCCCGTCAGGCAAGCGCGGCGGTGACTTGGGTGAAGTACGGCCTGGGCAAATGGTGGGCGCGATTGATGCGGTGATCTTCAAGAAACCGGTGAAGGTGGTTCACGGGCCGATCAAGAGCAAGTTCGGGTATCACCTGGTGCAGGTGTTTTACCGGGACTGAGGGGTTTGGCCTTAGACCGCTATCGCAGGCAAGCCAGCTCCCACATTTAACGGTGCACACCCATAAAATGTGGGAGCCGGGCTTGCCCGCGAACCGCCGCAGGCGGCCAATCACCGAGGAATCAGAGCGCCTGGAAACTGGATAACCCGGCTCGCCAAGCGATGCCCAGCCAAGGCAGCCTCCTCAGGCGAACCACCCTTGAGCCGACTGGCCAGGTACGCCGCACTGAACGAATCCCCCGCCGCCGTCGTATCAACCACCTTTTCCACCTGGATGGCCGGCACGCAAAAGCGCTCGCCCTTGCAACGGATCAGGCACGCATCCGCCCCACGCTTGAGCACCACTTCGGCCAACGTCGGATAGGCCGCGAACACCTGCTCGCTGTCCGCATAACCAAACAGCGCACGCTCGTCATCCTCGGTCAGCAAGGCGATATCCACTTCACTCATGACCTGGTGATACGCCACACGCGCCGCCTCGACACTGGCCCACAAACGCGGCCGGTAGTTGTTATCGAACACCACTTTGCCACCGCGACGACGAGCTTCGATCAGTGTTTGCAGTAGGCGCTCACGCCCGATCTCACCCAGCACCGCCAGGGTAATGCCGCTGAAATACACCACGTCATAGTCCGGCAAGGCGGCGAGGATCGGCTCTGCCGCTGGCGTGGTGAAACAATCACGCACCGCGGCCTCGTTGCGCCAATACAGAAATTTGCGCTCTCCGCTGGCATCGGTCTGGATGCAATACAACCCCGGCAAACGTCCTGCCAGGCGCTGGACCATGCCCAGGCCCAGCCCTTCATCAATCCATTGCTGGCACATGGCATCGCTGAAACTGTCATCGCCCAGGGCGGTGACGTAGTCGACGCTGCCGCTATCGCCCAGCTCACGACGCAAGTACACCGCCGTGTTCAGGGTGTCACCGCCGAAGCTCTGGTGCAGGCTGCCGTCGGCGCGGTGTTGCAGTTCGATCATGCATTCGCCGATGAGGGCGATGTGGGGTTGAATGGTCATGGCTTTTGTCTCGGGTGTGGCTGATGGCCTCATCGGGGGCAAGCCCCCTCCCACATTTGAAATGGGTTCACAAATCAAACTGTGAGAGGGGGCTTGCCCCCGATAGGACCGACGTGGTCTAGAAGCGGGTATGCAGGGACTCGATCACCTGCAACTGCTCATCCACCAGGCAGCCGACCTGCCACTTGTCGAAGGTCAGGCAAGGGTGCGAAGTGCCGAACGAAATGATGTCGCCGATGCGCAACTCAATACCCGGCGCCACCGTCATGAACGCATGCTGGTCCATCACCGCCGTCACCTTGCACGCGCTCACGTCATCACCTTCCGCCGGCAGGATACCAGCCTTGTAGCGTTTGAGCGGCACCGGCAAACCGGCGTCGTAGGCCACGTCGCGCTTGCCGAGGGCAATCACCGCAAAACCCGGCTCGGGCAGCGACTGCACATGCGCCCAGACTTCCAGGGCTGGGCGCAGGCCTTCGTTGAGGTCGCTACGACGGTCGAGCACGCAACACTGCGCTTCTTTGTAGATGCCATGGTCGTGAGCCACGTAACTGCCCGGGCGCAATACACTGAGGAAACGGCCGGCGGCGTTTTGCGTTTCGAAAGACTCGGCGATCAGGTCGTACCAGGCCGAACCGGAAGCCGTCACGATTGGCTTGGCCAGGTCGAAGGCGCCGTTGTTTTGCAGGTCCACCGCCAAACGCACCAGGCTGGCGGCGAACTCGCGAATACCGCTGATGGCGTGCTCACCATGGATCACGCCTTCGTAGCCTTCGATACCCGTGAGCGCCAGCGCCGGCTGGGCCTTGATCGCCTTGGCCAGGTCGCGCACTTCCTGTTCGCTGCGGCAACCGCAGCGGCCACCGACCACGCCGTATTCGATCATCACGTTCAAGCGCAAGCCACGGGCGGCGAAGAACAAGCCGAGGTCAGCGACGTTGTCCGGGTGGTCGACCATGCAATGGAAGTCAAAGTCCTTGTCGGCCAGCAAGTCAGCGATCAGCGCCATGTTCGGCGCGCCTACCAACTGGTTGGCCATCAACACACGGCGCACGCCACCGGCATAGGCGGCGCGGGTCTGCACGGCGTTGGCCAGGGTGATGCCCCAGGCACCTTGGGCGATCTGACGCTGGAACAGCGCCGGCATCATGCTGGTTTTGCCGTGGGGGGCCAGTTCTGCGCCGCTGTTGCTGACAAAGTCCTGCATCCAGCGAATGTTGTGCTCCAAAGCGTCGCGGTGCAGCACCAGGGCCGGCAGGCTGACGTCACGGACCAAGTGAGCACCGACAGCGGCGGCGCCCTTCTCAACAGCATTGATGGCAGACATGAAATGCTCCTATTCGTTGATGCGACGGGCCAGGTTATTGGCGCTTTCGATCAGCACCCGGCGATAGTCGTTGTAATGGGTGATGGCATCGGCACGCGGGGCAACGATGCACAACGTCGCAATGCTGATGCCCTGCGCGTCCCGCACGGGGGCGGCAAAGCAATGGGTAAAGGTGTCAGCCACGCTGTCGAAGGAAAAGAAACCATCGAGGGTGGCCTGACGGATCTGTGCCAGGAACGTCTCCAGCGGCAAGCGCTGGCCGTCTGGCAGGATGAAGTCGTCGTGGTCGATCAGGTCGATAATCTGTTGGTCGCTCAGGTGCCCCAACAGCAAGCGGCCGGACGCCGTCCAGGGGATCGGCGCGTTTTCGCCGATGTCGGAGGAAATGCGAAAATGTCGCTCACCTTCGCGCATCAACGCCACCGTGTATTTGCGCCCGTTGAGCAGGCACATCTGCGCGGTTTCGCGGGTCTGGCTGACGATCTCCTGCAAGGCGTGGTCGGCCTCGCGGGTCAGGTCGAAGTGGCGTAAATGCGCCTGGCCGAGAAAATACAGCTGGCGGCCCAGGTAGACATGTCCATCCTTGCCCACGGTCTCCAGGATGCGCCGCTCAAGCAAGGATGCAACCAATTCGTAGACGGTGGACTTGGGGCTGCCAATGCCGTTGGCAATATCATTCGGACGCAGGGGCTGGCCGATTTCCTTGAGAAAATCGAGGATATCGAATGCACGGTCCAGGCCTTTGGCGCGGCGTTTGATGGTGTCTTCGGTCATGGCGGTGTCGGTCCGGTCAAAGGTGTGTGCTGCACGGTGATCCCCTGTGGGAGCGGGCTTGCCCGCGATGGCGGTGGTTCAGTTACCCATTGGCTGCCTGACACTCCGTTATCGCAGGCAAGCCAGCTCCCACACTGGACTTGCTGAGGTCTTAAGATCGCAGCATTTAGCCTTTTTTCTTGTAGGCCACGCAATCGATCTCCACCTTGCAATCGACCATCATATTGGCCTGTACACAGGCCCGCGCCGGGGCGTGTTCCGGGGTGAAGTATTCACCGAAGACCTTGTTGAAACTCCAGAAGTCCCGTGGGTCTTCCAGCCAAACACCGACGCGCACCACATCTTTGAGTTCGTAACCCGCCTCGTCAAGAATCGCCACCACATTGCGCATGGTCTGGCGGGTTTGTTCGACGATGCCGCCCGTGATGATTTCACCGTCCACCGCCGGCACTTGGCCGGAGACGTAGAGCCAACCGTCCGCTTCCACCGCACGTGCAAAAGGACGTGGCTGGCCGCCGCCGGCGGTGCTGCCGGTGCCGTAACGAGTAATGCTCATAGAAATAGCTCCTGATTAAAAACGAATGTTCTTCAAAAATTCCGCCAAACGTGGCGATTGCGGCCGTTCGAAGATGTCCTTCGAAGAACCCTGCTCTTCAATACGGCCCTGGTTCATGAATACGATCTTGTCCGAGACTTCGTAGGCAAAGCGCATTTCGTGGGTGACCAGCAACATGGTCATGCCCTCTTCCGCCAGGCCCTTGATAACACTGAGCACCTCACCCACCAGCTCCGGGTCGAGCGCCGAGGTGACCTCGTCGAACAGCATCAGGCTGGGGTTCATGGCGATGGCGCGGGCAATCGCCACCCGTTGCTGCTGACCACCGGACAACTGGCCGGGAAAGTGATTGCGCCGCTCCAGCAGGCCAACGCGGTCCAGCCATTTTTCAGCCAGCGCCACGGCTTCGTCCTTGCCCATCTTCTTGACCTTGAGCAGGCCCAGAGTAACGTTCTGCAAGGCGGTCAGGTGCGGAAACAAGTTGAACTGCTGGAACGCCATGCCGGTCATCGCGCGGTGCTGGGCAATCACCCGCTCCGGGTGACGCACGCGTTTGCCGGCGATTTCGCTGTAGCCGATGGATTCGCCATCCAGGGTGATCTGCCCACCCTGAAACTCTTCCAGCAGGTTGACGCAACGCAGCAGTGTGGTCTTGCCCGACCCGCTGGAGCCGATCAACGTCACCACGTTGCCGCGCTGCATGGACAGGTCGACGCCCTTGAGCACTTCCACCTGACCGTATTGTTTACGCAGGCCGCGGATGTTCAGAAGCGGTTGGTTGGTTTGAGGTTGGTTCATGGCAAGGCCACCCGCTTTTCAATGTAGCGCCCGAATAACTCGATGGCGTAGTTGATGACAAAGAACAGAAAACCCGCGAACAGGTAGAACTCCAGGGTCATGAAGGTGCGCGCAATCACTTGCTGGGTGCTGAGCAACAACTCGGCCACGCCAATCACCGAGAGCAAGGTCGAGGCCTTGACGATTTCCGTGGAGGAATTGACCCAGGTCGGCAAGATCTGGCGCAACGCCTGGGGCAACAGCACATAACCCAGGGACTGGTAGAACGTCAGGCCAATCGCCTTGCCCGCTTCCAGTTGCCCACGGGGAATAGCTTGCAGGGCACCGCGCACGATTTCCGACACATGGGAGCCGCAGAACAGCGTCAGCCCGACGGCACCTGCCTGGAACGCGGTGATCTGCCAGCCGAGCGCCGGCAGCATGTAGAAACACGCCAGCACCAGCACGAACACCGGTGTGCCACGGATCAGGTCGACATACAGGCGGAATGGCGCACGCATCCAGAATTTGCCGTAGGTCAGGATCAATCCGGCAACGATACCGATCAGGGTGCCGAAGATAATCGCCAGGGCCGACACATAAACACTGGCCTGAAAGCCCGCCCACAGGGTTTCCCGGGCGACCCACAACTCATGCAGCCAGCTTGGGGACTCGTACATGAAAGCCCTCCTTAACGACGGATCGCCAGACGCTGTTCCAGGTAGCGGAGCAGCATGGCAATGAGGTAACAGGCAGCCACGTAGAGCGCGGTCGTGACCAGCCAGGTTTCGATCACCCGGTAGCTTTCGACGTTGATCTTGCGGGCGTAATAGGTCAGCTCCGGTACCGCGATCGCGGCGGCCAGCGAGGTGTCCTTGAACAGCGAGATGAAGTTGTTCGACAGCGCAGGCAGCACGTTGCGCAGCATCACCGGCACAGTGATGTAGGCGCGAATCCGCCACTCACCCAGACCGATGGCCAAGCCGGCTTCACGCAAGCCCTTGGGAATATTCAACAGCCCGGCACGGAATACTTCGGTGAGGTAAGCACCGGCGTACAACGACAAGGTAATGATGAAGGACGGGATCTTATCCAGACGAATCCCGAGGCTGGGCAACGCAAAGTAGATCAACAGGATCAGCACGAGGATCGGTGTATTGCGGATCACCGTCACATACACCGAGGCCAACACGCGCAGCGCCCGGTGCCTGGACAGCATGGCAAACGCCATCATCAGGCCAATCACGCAACCGATGGCGATCGACAGCAGCGCCAGCTCCAGGCCCAGGCCGAGCCCCGCCAGCAAGCTGGGGAAGTCACGCCACACGGCGGCAAAGTTCAACTGATAGTTCATGGTCGGCAGTACCTGAATCGGGGCGCCAACTGCTGCGCCCCCGGTTTACACATCACTTGAATTCAACAGGGAAGCCAATCGCCGGCGACGGCAGATCAACACCGAACCATTTTTTGAACGACTCTTTGTAGGTCGGGAACTCCACACCGGTCATGGCTTCATGCAGCGCGGTGTTGACGAAGTTCAGCCAGTCCTGGTCGCCACGCTTGACGGCGCACGCATAGGTTTGCGGGCTCCAGGCGTAGACCGGGCTGCGGTAGCGGCCGGGGTTCTGCACCATCAGGTATTTGACCGAGGATTGGTCGGTGGCGGCGGCATCAGCGCGACCGGAGTTCACGGCCTGGTACATCAGGTCGACGCTGTCGTACTGGTCGACCTTGGCCTTGGGCAGCGCCTGGTGCACCAGTTCTTCGGCATACACGTTTTGCAGCACCGCCACCGTCACGCTGTCGCCCGCGGCCTGCAGGTCTTCAATCTCTTTGTACTTGCTGTTGTTCGGCAACAGCAGGCCCACGCCTTCACGGTAGTACGGCAAGGTAAAGGCAACCTGCTGGGCACGGCTGGCGGTGACGGTGATGAACTGGCAACTCATGTCGACCTTGTCGGTCAGCAGGTTGGGAATCCGGGCGTCGGAAGATTGCACCACAAACTCGACCTTGCTGGGGTCGTTGAACAACCCTTTGGCCACGATGCGGCCAATGTCGATATCAAAACCTTGCAACTTGCCATCCGCTCCCTGGAAGTGCCACGGCGCATTGGTACTGCCTGTACCCACGATGAGATGCCCACGCTTGAGCACATCATCGAGCTTGCTGTCCGCCGCCTGCACTTGGCTTGCGAGGGAAGCCGATGCGGCGAAGAGAAAAACACACGCTTTAAACACGGAAGGTCGGTGATGCATGACAAGCACTCCAGGAGTTGTGTATTCCGCTATACCGGAACTTAGTATGTAACAACGGAATAAACAGCAGAAAGTGTGCCACACGGAGTAACAGAAAAATATGGCTGGGATAAATGCGTTAAAAATCAAATCGATAACTACCCTGACGGTAGACAGCGAGATGCCAGCACCTGAAATCAGTTTGCTACCCAAGGCCTCACGTTGCGGTGACAGCGCTATTGAAGTGCGCCACAACGCTGTTACCCCGCACCCTTGCAGTGCGCAGCATCGTGGAAAAATCGCGGCGCTGGACTAGCCTCTGTTCAGGTTTACGATTCCTACACATAAGGAATCTGTTTTGATGAAAGTCTGTGTTGTTGTCGGGTTGCTGGCTTTGATGGCGACCTGTGAAGGTTGACAGTAGACGGGGGCGACATCCCTGCTTAGCGTTGGTAAAACACCGCAGCCGACAGGGAGATCACCATGGGGATTGCCAAAGACGTCATTGCCTGCAACGAGGATTATCAGTCCGTGCTGGCAGCGCACCCAACCGTTTTCATGCTGTTTATTTCGCAGACGTGCCCGGCGTGCGCGAGTGCCGTGAAGCTTTTTGAGCCCATCGCAGAAAACTACGACCCACTTGTGAAAAGCCTGGTGCTCGATACAGCCAAAACTCCCAGACTCCAACAAGTGACCGGCACGCCCACACTGGTGGTGCACACCGATGGCAAAATCAAGGAAGTACTTAAAGGGTTTGGCCCCTGGGAAACCCAGGAGCAAACACTCCAGGACCTGTTCAGCCGCTATGCGCAGCTGCAGGTTCCAGACGCACCTGCGTGACCCGTCGCTCCTCCACAGCTGCCACGGTCAGGCGCCAGCCTGCATGCTCCAGGCTATCGCCCACTACCGGCAGGCGATCCAGCAAACTCATGACCAGGCCGGCCAGCGTCTGGTAATCCTCAGTCGCCACCGCATTGAAGCCGGTGCGCTGACGAACCTGGCTCAGGGTCAACGCACCATTGGCGCGAAAGCCGCTGCCGTCCTCGACAATATCCGGACCTTCGATTTCACTGGCATCGGGCAACTCACCGGCGATGGACTCGAGAATATCGGTCATGCTCAACACGCCCATGAAATCGCCGAATTCATTGATCACGAACGCGATGTGGGTCGACTCCTGGCGCATCTGCTCCAGGGCGTTGAGGATCGAAAAACTCTCCAGCAGGTTGATCGCACGGCGTGCCAGGTGCTCCAGGTCCGGCTCGTTACCGGCCAGGTATTCCTTGAGCAGCTCCTTCTTATGCACGAAACCCAGCGGCTCATCCACGGCACCATTACGAATCAGCGGCAAGCGTGAATAGGATGAATGCATCAGTTTCAGGCGAATCGTCTCGGCGTCGTCCGCCAGATCAATGCAGTCGACCTTGGCTCGCGGCGTCATCAACGTGCGGATCGGTCGCTCGGCCAGTTGCAGCACGCCGCTGATCATCACGCGTTCACGTCGATCGAACAGCGGCCCCTGGTTGGCATCCGGCTCGCCGAGCAGGTCCGCCACCTCTTCACTCACCTCTTCCACCGCCAGGCTGCGGCCACCCAACAAACGCATCACCGCGTGAGCAGTACGCTCACGCACCGGCAACACGCCTTGCGCCGACTTCTTGCGGCGTGCCCGGGCGATCTGGTTGAACAGTTCGATCAAGATCGAGAAGCCAATCGCCGCATACAGGTAGCCCTTGGGAATATGGAAGCCCAGGCCTTCGGCGGTCAGGGCGAAACCGATCATCATCAAGAAGCCCAGGCACAGCATGATCACCGTCGGGTGGGCGTTGACGAAGCGGGTCAGCGGCTTGCTCGCCACAATCATCAGGCCGATGGACACGATCACCGCGATCATCATCACCGCCAGCTCATCCACCATGCCCACGGCGGTAATCACCGCATCGAGGGAGAACACCGCGTCGAGCACCACGATCTGCGCCACGATCGGCCAGAACATTGCATAGGCGACATTGCCCGAGCGTTGGGCCACATGACCTTCCAGGCGCTCGTGCAATTCCATGGTGGCCTTGAACAACAGGAACACACCACCAAACAGCATGATCAGGTCACGGCCGGAGAAGCTCTTGTCGAACACCTCGAACAGCGGCTGGGTGAGCGTCACCAGCCAGGAAATACTCGCCAGCAGGCCCAGGCGCATCAGCAACGCCAGGGACAGGCCGATCAACCGCGCACGGTCGCGCTGCTCCGGCGGCAGCTTGTCGGCCAGAATCGCGATAAACACCAGGTTGTCGATACCCAGCACCAGCTCCAGCACAATCAACGTCAACAGGCCGAGCCAGGCCGTGGGATCCGCTAACCATTCCATTTATAGAGTCTCGTTAAAATTTTCAGAATGCCGGGCACGGCAAGATGCGGTCGGTGGACCGGGACAAGGTTAGCAGGCGGAATACGGGGTGCTTCAGCGGGAACAGCGGCAGTGATTGTCTTGGAGAAAGACGACTGGGAGGCTCCGAGAGGGTGTTCATGCAAGTCCTGAAATGACAAAAGGACTTGAATCGTACAGTCGAAACACAAATTTCCTACAACGCAAAACTATTACAAAATCTGTAAGCCACGCACTCAATAGCCCTGCTGCCCCCTGTGGGAGCCGGGCTTGCCCGCGATGCAGGCGACTAGGTCCATCAGCCATACCGAGGCGATGCTATCGCAGGCAAGCCAGCTCCCACACAAGCCGGCTTCACATGTTTGACCGGGTTGAATCAGGACTTTCGGGTAGCGTCATCCAGCGCGAGGATGGTGTGGGCATTCGTCACCGTCGTTGCAAGGGTATTGATCACCCCCGAGCGCAACGCCCCCAAGGTCGCCGCCGCCTTGGTGTTCTCACTGGCAATCGCGACCACGTCCGGGATGCGGAACAGTTCCTGCACCGTCAAGCCGATCACTCGACCTTGAATGGCGTTGACCGCTGGCTGGCCATGAATATCGATGAAGTCATAACCCATCATGTCCCCCACGGTGCCGGACAACCGCGCCTGGGCGATTTCCTGGGGCGAGAACCAGCCCATGCGCACCATGTTGCTGTTCTCGCTCATGTCGCCAATACCAATCAACGCAATGTCCGCCCGCCGCGCACGATCCAGGGTCGAGCGCACGGTGTCGTTGTTGATCAACACGCCACGCAATTCCGGGTTGGCGACCAACGCCGGGGCGTACAGGCTTTCACTTTCGCCACCAAAGCGCAGGGCCAGGCGCCGACAGATATGGTCCGGGTTCATGTATTCGCCAGCCTTGAGCGAACCACCGATGGCGCACACAAATGTGCAGTTGCGCGTCACTGGCAGGAAGACGTTATCGGCCACCGCGCCGACGTTACGGCCCATGCCCACGGCGACGATCATGCCGTCGCTCAAGGTTTTGTTCAGGTAGTTGGCCACCAGGCTGGCCACGGCCGAGCGCTGGGTGTCGGGTTCGCTGTGGTCGACGGCGATCAGGGCGCGATCAAGCTTGAAGCGCTCCACCAGCGCCCGCTCCAGCTCATTGTTCATCGCCGGGTGCTGCAACACGCGCACCTCGACAATACCTTCATCCCGTGCACGCTTGAGCAAGCGGCTGACCTTCGCCCGTGACAAGTCGAAACGCTTGGCGATGGCTTCCTGAGTGACGTTCTCAAGGTAATAGAGCATCGCCACTTCGGTCATCTGATCGATATCGCTGGCAATGCGCTGGGTACTGTCACTCATGGGGACGGGCTTCCGTTTCGGCGTCAAAGGCGCATTCTCCCGGCTCTTGCCCCGTTTAGTCCACTACTGATGCCCATCGCGCTCGATCGCATTGATGCGCTCGACCTTGGCCCCGGAACGCGCCGCTTCGAACTCTGACTCCAGAAACGCCTTAACGATACTTTTGGCCAACTCCGCGCCGATCACCCGCGCACCAATGGACAGGATCTGCGCATCGTTGCTCTTGCGCGCACGCTCTGCCGAATAAGTGTCGTGGGCCTGAGCAGCCCGAATGCCCAGCACCTTGTTCGCTGAAATAGCCATGCCGATCCCAGTGCCACACACCAACACGCCCAAGCGTTGTTCACCCGCAGTAATGGCGTTGGCCACGGCCAGGGCAATGTCCGGGTAGAGCACCGGAGCGGTGGAATGGGTGCCGAAGTCAGTCACCGGATAACCCAGCGCCTCGATATGGCGTTTCAACAGCTCTTTGAGCTCAAAACCCGCTTCATCGCATCCGATAGCCACCGGGAAAGGTGTGTTCATGGCGTCTGGCTCCGCTGCCGTATTGATGCTTTTGACTGATCATATGATCATCAAGTGAAATTTAGCTCAGTCATTTCGCGTGCATTCACCCCTTCCTGTCAAGCGAGTTTTAGCTGACTCGCCAGTCAAAGCGCTCTAAAAAGCAGTCAATGACGCACAAAGTCAGATTTAAAGCTTTTCAATGAAAGAGATTGACTGATCAGAATTTCATTTGATACACATATGATCACAGCGAAACATGACTGTGCGACCTAATAAGAATTCACAGCACGAGGACACGCCGATGGCTACGCCATTACTGCTCCAGGCTGAACATGTCGCCAAGGCTTACGCCGGGGTACCCGCCCTGTGTGACGGGCGCCTTTCTCTGCGGGCCGGCAGCGTCCACGCCCTGTGTGGCGGCAATGGCGCCGGCAAGTCGACCTTCCTGAGCATCCTGATGGGCATCACTCAACGTGACGCCGGAACCATCCTGCTCAACGGCACACCCGTGCAGTTCAACCGCCCAAGCGAAGCACTGGCGGCTGGAATCGCGATGATCACCCAAGAGCTGGAACCCATCCCCTACATGACCGTCGCCGAAAATATCTGGCTGGGCCGCGAACCGCGCCACGCCGGATGCATCGTCGACAACAAGACCCTCAACCGCCGCACCCGCGAACTACTCGAAAACCTGGAATTCGACGTCGACGCCACCAGCCCGATGCACCGCCTGAGCGTGGCGCAGATTCAACTGGTGGAAATCGCCAAGGCGTTCAGCCATGACTGCCAGGTGATGATCATGGACGAACCCACCTCAGCCATCGGTGAACGCGAGGCCGAGACCCTGTTCAAGGCGATCCGTCGCTTGACCGCCCGTGGCGCCGGCATCGTGTATGTGTCCCACCGTCTGAGCGAACTGGCACAGATCGCCGACGACTTCAGCATCTTCCGCGATGGCGCCTTTGTGGAAAGCGGGCGCATGGCCGACATCGACCGCAATCATCTGGTGCGCGGCATCGTCGGCCAGGAGCTGACACGCATCGACCACAAGGTCGGCCGCGAATGCGCCGCCAACACCTGCCTGCAGGTCGACAACCTGAGCCGTACCGGCGAGTTTCACGACATCAGCCTGCAACTGCGCCAAGGCGAAATTCTCGGCATCTACGGATTGATGGGGTCCGGGCGCAGCGAATTCCTCAATTGCATTTACGGCCTCACCACACCGGATTCCGGCAGCGTGACCCTGCAAGGCAAACCCATGCCGGTCGGCCTGCCCAAGGCCACGATCAATGCCGGCATGTCCCTGGTCACCGAGGACCGCAAAGACAGCGGCCTGGTGCTGACCGGCAGCATTCTGTCCAACATTGCCCTGTCGGCCTACAAACGCCTGTCGAGTTGGTCGCTGATCAATGCGCGCAAGGAAACCCAACTGGCCCAGGACATGGTCAAGCGCCTGCAGATCAAGACCAGCTCCCTGGAATTGCCAGTGGCCTCCATGAGCGGCGGCAACCAACAGAAAGTGGTGCTCGCCAAATGCCTGTCCACCGAGCCAGTGTGCCTGCTCTGCGATGAACCGACCCGTGGTATCGACGAAGGGGCCAAGCAGGAGATCTACCACTTGCTCGACCAGTTCGTACGGGCCGGTGGCGCAGCCATCGTGGTGTCGTCGGAAGCCCCGGAACTGCTGCACCTGAGCGATCGCATCGCCGTATTCAAAGGCGGCAGGCTGGTGACCATCAGCACTGACACCGCCCTTTCCCAGGAAGCCTTGTTGAGTCTTGCCTCATGAATGCCAAAACCATTGCCACCCCTATTACAGCCGCACCGCGTAACCGCCTGCGCTTGTCACTTGACCGTTTCGGCCTGCCGCTCGTATTTATCCTGCTGTGCGTGGTGTTGGCGTTTTCCAGCGAGTACTTCATGACCTGGCGCAACTGGATGGACATCCTGCGCCAGACCTCCATCAACGGCATCCTCGCCGTGGGCATGACCTACGTGATCCTGACCAAGGGCATAGACCTGTCCGTCGGCTCGATCCTGGCCTTTGCCGGGCTGTGTAGCGCCATGGTTGCCACCCAAGGCTACGGCCTGCTCGCCGCCGTAAGCGCCGGGATGTTTGCCGGGGCGATGCTTGGCGTGGTGAACGGCTTCATGGTTGCCAACCTGTCGATCCCGCCGTTCGTGGCCACCCTGGGCATGCTCAGTGTGGCGCGAGGCATGACGTTTATCCTCAACGACGGCAGCCCGATCACCGACCTGCCCGACGCTTACCTGGCCCTGGGCATCGGCAAGATCGGCCCGATTGGCGTGCCGATCATCATCTTCGCCTTGGTCGCGCTGATCTTCTGGATGGTGCTGCGCTACACCACGTATGGCCGCTATGTGTACGCGGTGGGCGGCAATGAAAAGAGCGCGCGCACCTCCGGCATTGGCGTGCGCAAGGTGATGTTTTCGGTGTACGTGGTCTCGGGCCTGCTCGCCGGGCTGGCCGGCGTGGTGTTGTCAGCACGCACCACGTCTGCCCTGCCCCAGGCCGGGGTGTCCTACGAACTGGACGCGATCGCCGCCGTGGTGATCGGCGGCACAAGCCTGTCAGGCGGCACCGGCAGCATTGTCGGTACGCTGTTTGGGGCGCTGCTGATCGGCGTGATCAACAACGGGTTGAACCTGCTCGGCGTGTCCTCCTATTACCAGCAGGTCGCCAAGGGCCTGATCATCGTATTCGCAGTACTGATTGACGTGTGGCGCAAGAAAAAACGCTAGAGAACGACCTACAACAATAACTGGAGTTCTACTCATGAAACTTGGTACCACCTTGGCCGCCGTGGCGGCCCTCTCCCTGCTCGCCAGCAGTATCACCCTGGCCGCCGATGGCAAGACCTACAAGATCGGTGCGGCGGTCTACGGCCTCAAGGGCCAGTTCATGCAGAACTGGGTCCGCGAGTTGAAGGAGCACCCGGCGGTCAAGGACGGCACCGTGCAGTTGACCGTATTCGACGGCAACTACGACGCCCTGACCCAGAACAACCAGATCGAAAACATGGTGACCCAGCATTACGACGCCATCCTGTTCGTGCCAATCGACACCAAGGCTGGTGTCGGCACGGTCAAGCAAGCCATGAGCAACGATGTGGTGGTCATCGCCTCCAATACGAAAGTAGCCGATGCCGCCGTGCCTTATGTGGGTAACGACGATGTGGAAGGTGGCCGCCTACAGGCCCAGGCCATGGTCGACAAGCTCAGCGGCAAGGGCAACGTGGTGATCATCCAGGGACCGATTGGCCAGTCGGCACAGATCGACCGGGAAAAAGGCGAACTGGAAGTGCTCAGCAAACACCCCGACATCAAGATCATCGAGAAAAAGACCGCCAACTGGGACCGCGCCCAGGCCCTGGCACTGACCGAAGACTGGCTGAACGCTCACCCTAAAGGCATCAACGGTGTGATCGCGCAGAACGACGACATGGCCCTGGGGGCCGTGCAGGCGCTGAAGTCTCACGGCTTGACCTCCAAGGACGTGCCCGTCACGTCCATTGATGGCATGCCGGATGCAATCCAGGCGGCAAAGAGAGACGAAGTCACCACCTTCCTCCAGGACGCCCAGGCCCAGTCCCAAGGTGCGCTGGATGTGGCGCTGCGCAAACTCGCCGGGGATGACTACAAGCCTCGCTCGGTGATCTGGGAGCGGTATGCCAAGGATGTGAAATGGGGTGATGGCACGGCCAAGAACTACATCCTGCCTTGGGTGCCGGTGACTAACGCGAATGCTGATGCGCTGTACCAGCAAGTCAGCGGTTCCAAGTAGTACACGATCAAAATGTGGGAGCTGGCTTGCCTGCGATGCAGACACCTCAGTGTGTCAGTTACAACCTGTTGATGCCATCGCAGGCAAGCCAGCTCCCACATTGGATCTTCAGCGCTTTTGAAAATTGGAGTCATGCATGTCTGGATTCTGGAACCAAGCCTTCGACCTCACCGGCCGCTGCGCGGTGATCACTGGCGGCGCCGCCGGCATCGGCCTGGCCTGTGCCACTCTGCTGGCCGAACGTGGCGCCCGCGTGGCCCTGCTCGACCGCGACCCGGCGGTGGTGCAAGTTGCCACCCGCCTGGGCACCGGGCATCTGGGCATTGCCGTCGACCTCAGTCAAATCAGCCAGGTGCAACACACCATCGACCAGGTGTTCGAACACTTCCAACGCCTGGATTACCTGATCAACAGTGCCGGCATCGTCCTCTTGGACAAAGCCATAAATGTCAGCGAAAGCGCCTGGGACAGCACCCTGGACATCAACCTGAAAGCCAGTTTTTTCGTGGCCCAAGCCTGCGCCAGGCACATGCTCGCCCAAGGCGGTGGGCGCATCGTGAACCTCGCCTCCCAGGCTGCCGTGATCGGCCTGGACCGCCACGTCGCCTATTGCGCGAGCAAGGCGGCCATCGTCGGCATGACCAAGGTATTGGCCATGGAATGGGCACCGCAGATCAACGTCAACGCCATCTCCCCCACCATCGTCGAGACCGCCCTGGGCAAGAAAGCCTGGGCCGGTGAAGTGGGTGAGCGGGCCAAATCACAGATCCCGGCGGGCCGTTTTGCCCAGCCGGAAGAAGTCGCCGGGCTGGCGTTGTACCTGCTCAGCGACGCCGCGCAGATGATTACCGGCGCCAACATGATGATCGACGGCGGCTACAGCATTCAGTGATTCATTCTTTTATCGTGAGGTTTTGTCATGTCCACGGTTACCGAACGCACCCTCGAACAACTGTCACCCGTCATCCCGAAAACCATGCAGGCCGTGGTCTGCCATGGCCCGGAAGACTATCGCCTGGAAACCGTCGACGTGCCTACGCCCGGCCCCGACGAGATCCTCACCAAGGTTGAGCTGTGTGGCATTTGCATGGGTGACATCAAGACCTATCGCGGCGCGCCGTCGTTCTGGGGGGATGCCGAGCAACCGCGCTACGTCAAGCCGCCGATGATTCCCGGGCATGAGTTTGTCTGCCGGGTGGTGGCCCTAGGCCCAGGTGCAGAAAAACGTGGCGTGACAATCGGCGACCGGGTGATCTCTGAACAGATCGTGCCATGCTGGGGCTGCCGCTTCTGCAATCACGGCCAGTACTGGATGTGCCAGAAGCATGACCTCTACGGTTTCCAGAACAATGTCCAGGGTGCCATGGCCCAGTACATGATCTTCACCAAGGAAGGCATCATCCACAAAGTACCGGAGTCCATCGCGCCCGATGAAGCGATCCTGATCGAACCGCTGGCCTGCTCGCTGCATGCCGCCGAGCGCGCCAATGTCGATCACGACGACGTTGTGGTGGTGGCCGGCGCCGGTACGCTGGGCCTGGGCATCATCGGTGCCGTGCGCCTGCGCAACCCGAAAAAGCTCATCGTGCTGGACATGAAGCCCGAGCGCGCCGCCCTCGCCCTGCGCATGGGTGCCGACGAAGTGTGGAACCCGGCCGAGGTCGACGTGCTGGCAAAGATTCGCGAGATCACCGACGGCTACGGCTGTGACATTTACATCGAGGCCACCGGGCACCACAAGGCCGTCAATCAGGGCCTGGCGATGCTGCGCAAGCTGGGGCGCTTCGTCGAATTCAGCGTATTCAATGATGAGGCCACGGTCGATTGGTCGATCATCGGCGACCGCAAGGAACTGGACATACTCGGCTCACACCTGGGGCCTTACATGTACCCGCGCGCCATCGACTTTATCGGCAACCGCAAGATCGACATGCGTGATGTGGTGACCCACAAGTTTGCGCTGGCGGACTTCAAGGAAGCGTTTGCGGTGATGGAGCGTGGGGACAAGTCGCTCAAGGTTGTGCTCCAACCCTGACCCTGTGGGAGCCGGGCTTGCCCGCGCATGCACCCACTGACACACCGCCATCGCAGGCAAGCCAGCTCCCACACTTGAAATGTGTTGCTCTCAAGAACAAAAACACAGGAACCCGCGTTATGAATCGAGTCATCAACGATCCGGACCAAGTGGTCGAGGACATGCTGCGCGGCATCCTGGTCGCGCACCCCGAGTTGCGCCAGTACGAAACCAACCCAAGGGTCATCACCAAAGCCAAACCCTCCGGCCAGGGCCGCGTGGGCATTGTCACCGGTGGCGGCTCGGGGCATGAGCCGGCCTTTCTCGGCTACGTCGGCCCGGGCCTGGTGGATGCGGTGGCCGTCGGCGAGATATTCTCCTCGCCCACCGCCAAGAGTTTTTTCGATGCTTTCCGCGCCGCCGACCATGGCGCGGGCGTGGCCTGCCTATACGGCAACTATGCCGGCGACAACATGAACGTAAAGCTGGCGATGAAAATGGCCGCCAGCAAGGACATGCGCATCCGCACCGTGGTCGCCAACGATGATGTGGCCTCCGCACCCAAGGCCGATATCGCCAAGCGGCGCGGCGTGGCCGGGGAAATCTTCATGTGGAAAATCGGCGGTGCCGCTGCCGCCCAACACTACGACCTCGATGGGGTGATTCGCGTCGCCCAGAAAACCGTCGACCATTGCCGTTCGATCGGCATTGGCCTCACGCCCTGCACCATTGCGGCGGTGGGCAAACCGAACTTCCAGATCCCCGACGGCCAGATGGAACTGGGCATCGGCCACCACGGCGAGCCGGGCATCGAAGTGATCGCCATCGAACCTGCCGCCGCCATGGCCGAGCGCATGCTCGCCCCCATCCTTGCCGACCGCGATTTCAACCAGGATGACAGTGTGGTGGTACTGGTCTCGGGCCTGGGCGCTACGCCCGTGATGGAGTTGTATGTGTTCTACGCCGAAGTGGAACGCCAACTCACCGCCAAGGGTTTGAAGATTCACCGTTGCTACGTCGGCAACTACTTCACCTCGCTGGAAATGATGGGCGTGACCCTGACCCTGCTCGGCCTGGACGCGGAGCTGAAAACCCTGATCGACCACCCCTGCCGTTCCATCGGCATGACCCAGGCGGAGTGAACCATGAGCCAACATTTTTCCACCCACGACGGCAGCGCCATTGTTGCCGACCTGGTCAGCGTGATTGTGGCCAACCGTGAATACTTGAGCGAAGTCGACGGCGCCATCGGAGATGGCGACCACGGCATCAACATGGCCAAGGGGTTCGCTCACTGCGGGCGCACCCTCGAAGGCCGTCAACTGACCCTGGCCGAAGCCCTGGATGAACTGACCCTGAGCCTGATGGAAGGCATTGGCGGTTCCATGGGACCGCTGTATGGCAGCCTGTTTATCGGCATGGCCGATGAAGTGCGCAACAGCGAGGACATTGACGCCGCCACCTTCGCCCACTTGCTGCGCGGAGGCTTGACCTCGTTGCAGGACATCACCGAGGCGGGCGTAGGCGACAAGTGCTTGATGGACACCCTGATCCCGGCGGTCGAGGCCTTTGAAGGTGCGCATGCCGGCGGCGCTTCCTTCCATGATGCACTGGAGGCGATGAAAACCGCCGCATCACAGGGGCGCGACTCGACCAAGGACTTGGTGGCGAAAATCGGCCGCGCCAGCCGCCTGGGCGAGCGCTCCCTCGGCGTACTGGATGCCGGGGCAGTATCGTGCTGCCTGATTCTTACGCGATTGGCGGATTCGGTGCAGCCGCGACTGACGGCTTGACCTGCTGGATATACCGCACCACGGCCGGCGCTTTCTCGAAGCGCCGGTGAATCAGCGACAGCCACGATGACGCCTCGCAGCCCTGAATCGTGCGGTACACCACGCCCGGCAAACTCACATGACCCACCATCGAGGCAGGCACCACGGCCACGCCCTGCCCCAATGACACCAGCGCCACCACCGCGACCAGCCCGCCCGGCTGTGGCCCCAAGCGGGGTGCATAGCCGCCTTGCGCCGCCACGTGCAGGGTGCCGCTGATCTGCTCCGGCAGGATGAAGGTCTCGTTTTGCAGGTGCTCACAGCCGATGGCTTTCAACCCGAGCAGCCAGGAGTCCTGCGGCAGCGCGAGCACAAAGCCTTCACTGTCCAGGCGCACAGCCTCCACCCCATCGGGCAAGGTCATCGGTGAGCGGATATAGCCGATATCACAACGCCCGTCCGCGACCGCGCTGGCCAACGTGGTCATCGCACATTCGCGCACGTTCACACTCACGTCGGGAAACGCCTGGCTGAACCCCTGCATTTGCCGTTGCAGCAATCCGCAATACAGCGCTGAAGCCACGTAGCCCAACTCGATATGCCCGATCTCCCCACGCCCGGCGCGTTGAGCATTGCGCTGGGCGAACTCGAACTGGCGCACAGTGGCTTCGGCTTCGATCAGCAAGGCGGCGCCTGCTTCGGTGAGGCTGACTTGTCGTTGTTGGCGGACGAACAAACGTGTACCCAGGCTGTTTTCCATATCCTGGATCTGTCGACTGAGCGTCGGCGGCGCGACGCCCAACTGCTCGGCTGCACGGGTGAAGTTGCGCTGCCGGGCAACGGCCAGAAAGTAGCGGAAATGGCGTATTTCCATAACAGGATTAGCTCAAAGGTAATGAAGTGCCGAGTCACGCCTAACGAGGGTCGCAGGCACTGGGGATAAGCTGTCGATGCGCTAACAGTAGAGAGGCTTTCCCATGTCCGTCAAATCCTTGAGCCTGGAACTCGCCAGCCTTTTTTTCCTTCCCATGGTCATGGCAGCGGAGCCACCGGCCAGCGTTGCTCACAAAGCAATCCTCGCTGCCCAGGCCCGCAAGATCGCCAGCGAACACGGCTGGCCCTGCGCCCTGGCGGCAGTAGCCGTGGTGCAACCATGAGCACGGTCAGCCCACGCTTGACGTTGTTGACCGCCTCCGGGGTGTGCTCACTGATTGTGCTCGATACCAATATCGTCGCCGTGACCCTGCCGAGTATTGCCCGCGACCTGGGGGCGAATTTCGCCGATATCGAGTGGGTGGTCAGCGCCTATATGCTGGCGTTCGCAGCCTTGTTGCTACCGGCCGGCAGCATTGCCGATCGCTTCGGTCGCAAGAAATCGCTGATCTGGGGGTTGAGCATTTTCATCCTGGCGTCCCTTGGCTGTGGCGTTGCACCCAATGCGTTGTTTCTCGATATCGCCCGTGCCGTCAAAGGCGTTGGCGCAGCGCTGCTACTAACCTCGGCGCTCGCCTCCATCGGCCACACCTTCCACGATGAAGTGGAGCGTGCCAAGGCGTGGGCGTTCTGGGGCGCGTGCATGGGTGTGGCGATGACCGCCGCGCCGACCTTGGGCGGCTTGATCACCCAATACCTGGGTTGGCGCTGGATCTTCTATCTCAACCTGCCCGTGGGCCTGGCCCTGATGAGCCTGGTGCTGCGCGCGATTCCAGAATCCCGCGATGCCCAGTCAGCGCGCCTCGACCCCTGGGGCAGCCTGGCGTTCAGCGCAAGCTTGCTGTGCCTGATCTGGGGCCTGATCGAGGCCAACCGCATCGGCTGGGACAACCCGCTGACTTACGCTCGCCTGATCGGCGGCGCGCTGTTGCTGGGCGTGTTCGTGTTTGTCGAGCGTGTGCAACAACGGCCCATGGTGGATTTACAACTGTTGCGCCACCCACGCTTTATCGGCGCCCTGCTGGGGATGTTCGCCTACGCCGGTTGTGCCCAGGTGATGATGACGCTGTTGCCGTTCTATCTGCAAAACGGCCTGGGCTTTTCCGCGATTGCCTCGGGGCTGGGCATGCTGCCGTTTGCCTTGACCCTGTTGATCTGCCCACGGATCGGCGCCCGACTGGCGGGACGCTTTGCCCCCGCGACGATGATGGCCACCGGCTTGATCCTGGTGGGCTGCGGCAACTTGCTGAGTGCCTGGGCCGTGAACATCGGCGGCTACCTGCCCTTCGCCCTGGCGATTGCGGTCACGGGTGCCGGTGCGGGACTGCTCAATGGCGATACGCAAAAGAACATCATGGCCTGTGTGCCACGGGATCGTGCCGGGATGGCTTCGGGCATGAGTACCACCATGCGTTTCAGCGCGATCATGCTGGCTATCGGCGTGTATGGCGCGTTGTTGAGCAGCCATAGCGAGCAATTGCTCAGCGCGAGCCTTGATGTGCAGTGGCAACCTCAGGTGGTGGGTATTGCGTCACGCGTGGTGGCTGGGGATATGCCGGCGGCAATGGGGTTGTTGCCGGAGCCGGCACGCGCGGCCGTGCAACCGCTGGCGCGACAGGCGTTTGTGGGTGGGTTCGGCGGCGTGTTGTGGGTGGCGGGGTTGTTGGGATTGCTCGGGGCGTTGGTAGTGGGGATGTTGATGCGTAATCCCATACCCTTGACGCAACAGTCCTCCGTACTGACGCAAAACTAAATGTGGGAGCGGGCTTGCCCGCGATGGCGGTCGCTCAGTCAATATATGCATCGACTGGTACACCGATATCGCGGGCAAGCCCGCTCCCACAGGGAGTCACCTACATCTTTCGAATCGGGCTTACCAGAACCGCTGCTGGGTCAACCGGCTCCACCAGGTCAGCAACACGCGGTCAACCGAGCCGCTGGCCGCCAGCCCCACACGCTCCTGCAGGCTCTTGCGCTCGGCATAGTGCAGGTGGAACACCTCGGCGGTCTTGGCCTTGGTGGCCAGGTATTCGTCGCTGGTTTGCAGCTCGTCGACCAGTTGTTTGTCGAGGGCTGCAACACCCAGCCAGACTTCTCCGGTGGCCACTTCATCGATCGCCAGCTGTGGGCGGTAACGGGAGACGAAGTTCTTGAACAACTGATGGGTGATGTCCAGGTCTTCCTGGAACTTCTCGCGGCCCTTCTCAGTGTTTTCGCCAAACACCGTCAAGGTGCGCTTGTACTCACCCGCGGTGAGGACTTCGAAGTCGATGTCGTGCTTCTTCAGCAAGCGATTGACGTTGGGCAACTGCGCCACGACGCCGATGGAACCCAGGATGGCGAACGGTGCACTGATGATCTTCTCGCCAATGCACGCCATCATGTAGCCGCCGCTGGCTGCCACCTTGTCGATGCACACGGTCAACGGCACGCCCGCCTGACGGATACGCGCCAGTTGCGAGGAGGCCAAGCCATAGCTGTGCACCATGCCGCCACCGCTTTCCAGGCGCAGCACCACTTCATCCTTGGGCGTGGCCAGGCTCAGCAGTGCCGTGATTTCATGGCGCAGGCTCTCGGTGGCCGAGGCTTTGATGTCGCCGTCGAAATCCAGCACGAACACCCGCGGCTTGGCCTCGGGTTTCTTCTTGCTGTTTTTCTTTTCGGTTTTGCTTTCGGATTTGCGCAGCGCCTTGAGCTGGTCCTTGTCGAGCAGGCTCGACTCCAGGCGCTCACGCAGGCCCTTGTAGAAATCATTGAGCTTGCTGACCTGCAATTGGCCAGCGGATTTGCGACGGCCTTTGCTGCGCAGGGCCGCGAAGCTGATCAGTACCACCAGAATAGCGACCACCAGGGTGACGGTCTTCGCTAGAAAGCTCGCATATTCAGCCAAAAAATCCATGTGTCCCCTTACAGATGCAGTGCGCCAGGCGCGGATCGCCCAAGCATACCGGCGGCACAGCCTTCGAGCCAGTCATCAAACAGCCAGCAAGCGGGCTCTAATGAGCTTTTAAAACAAGCGTATGTTTTTTCATTGACAGCTCGCAGGCATCCTCATAACCTCGCCAGACTTTCAACGTACCGGGAAAACGGACGTGGGCAGCATCTATCTGATTCGACATGGCCAAGCCTCCTTCGGTGCAGACGACTATGACGTCCTGTCACCCGTCGGTGTGGAACAAGCGCAAGTGCTCGGTCGCCACCTGGCCGACCTGGGCCTGACGTTCGACCGTTGCATCGCCGGCGACCTGCGCCGTCAGCAGCACACCGCCAACGCCGCCTTCGATCAGTACCACGCCCTGGGCCTGCCGGTACCGGCACTGGAAATCGACAGCGCCTTCAACGAATTCGATGCCGACGCGATCATCCGCGCCCTGCTCCCCGATTTGCTCACCACCGAATCCGAAGCCCTGGAGATCCTGCGCAATGCCGCGCAGAACCGCAGCGAGTTCCAGCGCATCTTCGCCCTGATCATCGAGCGCTGGCTGGCCGGCACCTATGATCCACCCGGGCTGGAAAGCTGGCTGGGTTTCGTGGAGCGTGTGCAGGGCGGCCTGCAACGCATCCTTGAAGCGGCGGACAACACGCAGAAGATCGCGGTGTTCACCTCCGGCGGCACCATCACCGCCCTGCTCCACCTGATTACCCGGATGCCCGCCGCCCAGGCGTTCGAACTGAACTGGCAAATTGTTAACACCTCGCTCAACCAGCTGAAATTCCGCGGTCGCGAGGTGGCACTGGCTTCCTTCAACAGTCATACCCACTTGCAACTGTTGAAGGCGCCGCAGCTCATCACTTTCCGATGAGCCGCGGCCAACCGTGACCCCAAGGTCACTGGACTCACCCTAAAGGATCGAAACCATGACTGACGTAGCTAAAGCCGTAGAAGCAATGAAAGCCAAATTCAACCCAGCTGCCGCCGACGGCCTGGACCTGGTGTTCGGTTTCCGTATCGACGACACCCAGAACTTCTCGCTGGTAGTGAAAAACAACACCTGCGAACTGCTGGAAGGCGAAAACCCAGACGCCCAAGTGACCCTGGTCATGGACGGTGACACCATGAAAGGCATCGTCGACGGCTCCACCGACGGCATGCAAGCATTCATGGGCGGCAAACTGCGCACCGAAGGCGACATGATGCTGGCTATGAAGCTGAGCGAGCTGTTCCCAGCCTGAGTGCAGTGAAACTCTATTGTGGGAGGGGGCTTGCCCCCGATGGCGATGTCATAGTCGATACCTGTATTGACTGAACCACCGCTATCGGGGGCAAGCCCCCTTTCACATTCAGCCTGTGTTCGGCTGCAGCAACAACGCCACCAACGCACTCCACCCCGTCTGATGGGATGCCCCCAACCCACGCCCGGTCTCCCCATGAAAGTATTCATGGAACAACACCAGATCACGACTCGCCGGGTCAGCTTCCAGCTGTGCATACCCCGCCATCGATGGCCGCAACCCATTCTCATCCCTCAAGAACAATCGAGTCAGGCGCTGGCTCAGGCTGTCGGCCACCTCATCCAGGGATGACAGATACCCGCTTCCCGTCGGGTACTCCACCGAAAAATTATCCGCATAGTAGCGATGAAACTCGCGCAGCGATTCAATCAGCATGTAGTTGACCGGCATCCACAACGGCCCACGCCAATTGGAGTTGCCGCCATACAGCCGTGAATCGGATTCACCGGGTTGGTAGCTGGCGCACAGGGTGTTGCCATTCATCTTCAGCGCCAAGGGTTTCTCGGCAAAGGACTTGGACAGGGAGCGCACACCAAAGGCCGACAAGAACTCGCCTTCATCAAGCATGCGCCGCAACAGATCCTTGGTACGCTCACCGCGCAACAACGCCAGCAACAGGCGGTTGCCCTGCCCCGGCTCGTTCCAGCGTGAGACCAGCTTGGCCAAGTCCGGCCGATGCTTCATGAACCCCAGCAGGCGTTCGCGCAAGCCTTGCAAGCCCTCGTGTTCACGCTGCTCCAGCACCAGCACCGCAAACAGCGGCATCAGGCCGACGATAGAGCGCAGGCGTACCGGCTCACTCTGACCGTCCGGTCGGTGCAGCACGTCGTAGAAAAACAGGTCCTGCTCATCCCACAAGCCTTCGGCACCGTCGTCGACACGGTTGATGGCACCGGCGATGTACAGGAAATGCTCGAAGAACTTCACCGCAATGTCCACGTACACCCCATTACGCTTGGCCAACTCCAGCCCCATGCGCATCAGGTCCAGAGCGTACGCGGCCACCCACGCCGTACCGTCGGCTTGATCCAACTGGTAACCCGCTGGCAACGCGGCCGAGCGGTCGAACAAAGCGATGTTGTCCAGGCCGAGGAAACCGCCCTGGAACAGATTGCGCCCCTCGGCATCCTTGCGGTTGACCCACCAGGAAAAATTCAACAAGAGCTTATGGAAGATCCGCTCGAGGAAATCCATGTCACCCACGCCGGTCAGCGCTTTGTCCTGCTGATACACCCGCCAGCTGGCCCAAGCATGTACCGGTGGGTTGGCATCGTCGAAACGCCATTCATAGGCCGGCAACTGCCCATTGGGATGCATGAAGCGGTCTTTCACCAGCAGCAACAGCTGTTGCTTGGCATACCCCGGATCGATCAGCGCCATCGCCACCGCCTGGAAGCCCTGGTCCCAGGAGGCATACCACGGATACTCCCAGGTATCGGGCATGGACAAGATGTCGAAATTCGACAGGTGTCGCCAATGGGTGTTGCGAATATGCAGGCGCTCGGGCGGCGGCGCGGGTTGGGCCGGGTCGCCGTCGAGCCATTGGTTCACGTCAAAATAGTAGAGCTGCTTGGACCACAGCAAACCGGCCAGGGCCTGGCGCTGCACATTACGCGCATCGTCATCAGCGATGCCCTGCTGCAAGGCCGCATAGAAGTCATCGGCTTCCTGGCAACGTTGTTCGAAAAGCTTGCGTGCGTTGACCTCAGGCGCATCCGTGGGAGCAAAGCGCAGGTACAAGACCTTGCTTTCCAGGCCCGCCAGCTCGAGGACAAATCGCGCCGCGACCTTGGTTCCACTGTCACGGCGAATCGCCGATTGCACCGCGCCCACGACGTAATCGTTGATGCCATCCTTGAATGGCCCCAAGGCCGCCAGCCCATCCAGCTTGAGGTAATTGGTCTCGTTTTCGCAGAAGAGCCATTCCACGCCGTCCTGGCCCCAGGCGCTGAGATGACGATCGGGCAACTCATGGTGGTGGGCCAACACCTGATCACCGCTCAGTGTCAGCCGTGGCCTGGGCGCGTCAAAGGTCCAGCTCCAGTCATTACGTGCCCAGAGCTGGGGCAACACGTGCAGGCGTGTCGGTTGATCCGAGCGGTTGTGTACGGTGACACGCATGAAAATATCGTCGGGTTGGTGCTTGGCGTATTCGACGCTGACATCGCAGTAGCGGTTATCTTCAAACACCCCCGTGTCGAGTATTTCGTACTCGGCATCACCCAACCCGCGCCGGGCGTTTTCGTTGATCAAGTCTGCGTAGGGAAAGGCCCCGTGGGGATACTTGTAGAGCATGCGCATATAGGCATGGCTCGGCACGCCATCGACGAAGAAATACAGTTCCTTGACGTCTTCACCGTGGTTGCCCTCGGCGTTGTTCAGGCCAAACAGGCGCTCTTTGATGATCGCGTCATGCTCGTTCCACAGTGCCAGGCCCAGGCACCAGCGTTGCGCTTTGTCACTGAAACCCGCCAGCCCGTCCTCGCCCCAGCGATAGGCGCGGCTGCGCGCATGTTCATGGGGGAAGTAGGCCCAGGCGTCGCCGTCGGCGCTGTAGTCTTCACGCACGGTGCCCCACTGTCGCTCACTGAGATAAGGGCCCCATTCGCGCCACCGTTCGGCGTCTTGAGTCGCCAGGCGCTGGCCTTCAATCGTGTCAAGAATGCGTGCCGTCATGGGTTCCTCCACCACCAACAAAGTGAGGGGCAGTGTAGAACCCATCCGCCCCCGGATGCACATGAAGACCAACATCAACCCACAAAAAAGCTGCAGGCCGCTGATTAGGCGGGCTGCAGCTTTGGGCTTGCCGGCGCGTTGTCAGAAGATCGCGTAGGTATAGTTGAAGATCAGACGAGTCTGGTCCTGATCCGGCGTGCCCGTGTTGTGGCCGTGGTAAGTACCGGTGCGCAAGGTGGTGCCGAAGCCCTTGAGCGGGCCTTCCTGCACAACGTAGTCCAGGCGGAAGTCGGTTTCGTTTTCTTTCTGGTCAGCGCCGCCGGCCACTTTGGACTTGATGCCGGTGCCGTCCAGGTAGGCTACGGACGCTTTCAGGCCTGGCACGAATGCCTTGAAGTCATAGGAGTACTGACCGAAGTTAACCTGTTCGCCGGCACGGGAGAACTGGCCGACCACGGCGTCGGTGAACAGGTAGAAGTCACTGCCGCCTGCGCCCTGTGGGTTCGGATCGGCGAGGCTGCCCTGGTTGACCCAGACGAAGCCACCGTCATCGCTGACGCCAATGTGACCAAGCATCAGGCTGCTGCCACCCAACTGGTAGGTGAACGCGGCACTGTAGGTTTTGTTGTCCACTTCGCCAGCGTGTTTGGCGTAGCCACCGTTGTTGTTGAACGCGTAGCCCGACTCGCCGTTCTTGCCGTCACTGCTGCTGTCGAAGTAGCGCAGGTCGGTCTTGAACGATTGGTCGTTGCCCAGGGGCAGCACGTGGACCAGGCCGAAATAGTTCTGTTTGTAGAAGTTTTCCAGGTTGGCGTAGTAGTACTGCAACGTCAGGTTTTTAGCGATAGCGTTGTCGGAAGAACCAAACGGCTTGTAGTCAAACCCGCCGAACTTGAAGCTGTCGCTGTCACGGGTGCCGCCGGCCACGCTCAGGCCAGTGGAATTGCTCGATGCACGGCCTTCGGCCTTGTTCAACTCACCGGCGGTGATACTCACGTTCGGGATGTCGTTGGAGGTGAGGATGCCGCCATCAAAGGTCTGCGGCGCCACGCGACTGTCGTTGGAAACCAGGATCGGTAACACCGGCGCCAAGCCGCCACCGACGTGCAACTCGGTCTGGGAAATCCGGAACTTCACGTTGCCGGCGGCGCGACCGAAGGAGTCGGCAGGCTCGGTGCCATCGTTTTTGGTAGGGAAGAAGCTGTTGCCGTTACCCGACAGGCCTGGGCCTGCGGTGTGACCATCACCACCGTCCAGGCGCAGCGCGCCGAAGGCCATCACGTCGAAACCAACGCCGAGGGTGCCTTGGGTGAAGCCGGACTTGTAGTCGAAACGCAGCATGGTCGCGGCTTCGCGCAGGTCGTTGCTGGTCCCCGAGCGGTTATCGGCGTTGTAGTACATGGTCCGCGAACTGACGGACGCATGGCTGTCTTCAAGGAAGCCGCTGTGACCGGTACCTGTGCCCAGGGACCCCAGACCAAAATCATCAGCGCTGGCTTGCTGTGCAAGCAGTGCGGCGGTGACGGATAACGCCAGTGTAGAAATTTTCATTAACGACGGCCCCTAAATCTATTTTTATGTGCGTGGTGTGCAGAACAGCTTTCATCCCTACAAACGTGACGATTGTTTCATGGGGACTGGGGCGCACCTCGTGAAGAATTTGTTAGGAAAGTCGGGGAAAAATGAAATTTTTCACCGGGTGTTTTTTGTCATATTTGCGTCATGTCATTCATTCGCAGAATGAAGTCCTGAAGATTCTTCGTTTGCGGGATAGCACCAAGCCCAACAAAATCCAGCCAAAGGCCACATCCTCTCCACAGCGTTCAGGAATTTTTCTATGCCCAGTGCCGCGCATGTCAGCCCCGACGAGATCCGCAAAGGCTTTTCCAAGGCCATGTCGGACATGTACCGAGATGAAGTTCCGCTGTATGGCGCACTGATGGGGCTGGTGGCCGAGACCAATAACCGGGTGTTGAACAGTGATACGGGCCTGGCCCAGCAGTTACGGCGCACCGGAGAAATCGAACGATTGGACATGGAGCGCCACGGCGCCATCCGCCTGGGCACTGCCGAAGAGCTGACCACCATATGTCGTCTGTTTGCAGTGATGGGCATGCAGCCGGTGGGCTACTACGACCTCACCCCCGCTGGTGTGCCGGTGCACTCCACGGCCTTTCGCGCCGTGCATGAACGTTCGCTGCAAACCAGTCCGTTCCGCGTGTTCACTTCACTGCTGCGCCTGGAACTGATCGAAAACCTCGACCTGCGCACATTCGCCGAAAGTGCCCTGGCCAAGCGATCGATCTTTACCCCAGGCGCCCTGGCATTGGTTGGGCAAGCAGAACGGGACGGCGGCCTCAACACCCAAGACGCCGATGAATTCATCCGCCAGGCCCTGGAAACCTTCCGCTGGCACCACACCGCCACCGTCACCGCTGCGCAATACCAACTGCTGAGCGACCAGCATCGCCTGATCGCCGATGTCGTGGCATTCAAAGGCCCGCACATCAACCACCTGACACCACGCACCCTGGATATCGACCAGGTGCAGGCCGCCATGCCCGGCAAAGGCATCACCCCTAAAGCCGTGATTGAGGGCCCGCCCCGCCGTCAGTGTCCCATCCTGCTGCGCCAGACCAGTTTCAAGGCGCTCGACGAACCCATCGCCTTCACCGACGCCCAAGGCAGCCACAGCGCACGCTTCGGCGAAATTGAACAACGCGGTGTCGCCCTGACGCCCAAAGGCCGCGCCCTGTACGACCAGTTGCTGAACGCTGCACACGATGAGCTGGGCGCCTTCCCCAACGAAGGCAACGCCACGCGCTATGTGCAATTGATGGACCGGCACTTCCAGGCCTTCCCCGACGACCACACACAGATGCGTGAACAGGGCCTGGCGTACTTTCGCTACTTCGCCACCGAACAGGGCCTGGCGGCACGCGGCCACGCCGATCAACCACGCGGGCTGGAGTCATTGATCGCGGCCGGCCATGTGGCAGTGGAACCCTTGGTGTATGAGGATTTCTTGCCAGTGAGTGCGGCGGGGATTTTCCAGTCGAACCTGGGGGATGCGGCGCAAAGTCACTACGCAGCCAATGCCAACCAGGCGCAGTTCGAACAGGCACTGGGCCGTCAGACAATTGATGAATTAAAGCTGTATGGCGAGACGCAGCAGCGTTCCATCGACGAATGCCTGAAAACACTGCTGAGTTGAAATGAAGTGCCCACCCGGCTCAGCTGCGCAGTCCTTGCGCCGCAAAAAGGCCCCAGAGCCGGGTGGACGGTTGGCATCATAGGCAGTGAAACGCCCTCTGTCCCTCAGACAATTCTGAACAAATATTGCGACTGTTCCTACGCTAGCCGTTGCGCAATTTCGTCTTTGATCAACAACCGCTTCTTCTTCAATACCTCCACCTTCTCATCACTGGCGCTGGCCGACTCCGCTTTCAGCACCTCCTCGTCGGCAGCGTCATATTGGGTGAACAGCACGTCCAACCGTTTATCGCTCGCCCTGCGTTCGTGAACGACTTCCTTGCTAAACCCCAAGTCCTGATAAAGGTCGTGTTTCACTGGCATGGCGTACCTCCGCACGTTGATCGATGGCCTACGCTCTTGAAGCTAGCCCATTGCGCGGGGTCTTGTCATGTTTGAAGTCAACATGACCCCGTTCGTCGCAAGGCGGACGATGGGATCAAACCTTTGTCACACACAGCCCTCCACTGTAGATCGCCACCCGAGGGAGATCGGTTTCATGAATCATGCCGCCACTGCTGTCGACACCCAATGCATCAACACGATTCGCACCCTGGCCATGGACGCGGTGCAAAAGGCCAACTCCGGCCACCCCGGCACGCCGATGGGCCTGGCACCGGTGGGGTACACGTTGTGGAGTCGTTTCCTGCGCTATCACCCGGAGCATCCCGACTGGCCCAACCGGGACCGGTTCGTGTTGTCGGTCGGGCATGCGTCGATGCTGCTGTATTCGCTGCTGCACCTGGCCGGCGTGGTGGAAGTGGATGCCCACGGCAAGCCGTCCGGGGCGCCAGCGATCAGCCTGGACGATATCAAGCAGTTCCGACAGATGGGCTCCAAGACCCCGGGCCATCCCGAATACCGCATGACCACCGGCGTGGAAACCACCACCGGCCCGCTCGGCCAGGGTTGCGCCAACAGCGTGGGCATGGCCATGGCCGAGCGCTGGCTGGCCAAGCGTTTCAACCGCAACGGCCAGGTATTGTTCGACTACAACGTTTACACCCTGTGCGGGGACGGCGACATGATGGAAGGCATCAGCAGCGAAGCAGCATCGCTGGCCGGGCACCTGAAACTGGATAACCTGTGCTGGATCTATGACAACAACACCATCAGCATTGAGGGCCACACCGAGCTAGCGTTCAGTGAGGATGTGATCAAGCGTTTCCAGGCGTATGGCTGGCACACCTTGCACGTCACCGATGCCAATGATTTACAAGCATTGAGCACTGCGCTGGAAAGCTTCCAGGCCAACACCGGCGCGCCGACCCTGATTGTGGTCGATAGCGTGATCGGCTATGGCTCACCTCATAAACACAACACCGCTGCCGCCCATGGCGAACCGCTGGGTGAAGAAGAAATCCGTCTGACCAAGGCCGCTTATAACTGGCCGCAAGACTCAAGTTTCCTGGTGCCGGATGAGGCCCGCACGGCGTTGCGCGATGCGTTGCTCGAACGTGCCGAGCCCCTGTTCGACCAATGGAACCAGACCCTGTCCCACCTCGACCCGCACCTGGCCGATGAACTCCAGCGTATGCGCGCCGGGGCAATGCCCGAGCAGTGGCAGGCCGACCTGCCGAGCTTCGCAGCGGATGCCAAGGGCATCGCCAGCCGGGCCTCGGGCGGCGAGGTGCTGAACGTCTTCGCCCAGCACATTCCCTGGCTGCTCGGCGGTTCGGCGGATTTATCGCCCTCGACCAAGACCAACCTCACCTTCGACGGCGCCGGGCGTTTCAGCGCCGACGACTACAGCGGACGCAACCTGCACTTCGGTATCCGCGAGCATGCCATGGGCGCCATCGCCAATGGCATGGCGTTGTCGTACCTGCGCCCATACACCTCGACGTTCCTGGTGTTCAGCGACTATATGAAACCGCCGATCCGTCTGGCGGCGATCATGGAGTTGCCGGTGGTATTCGTATTTACCCATGACTCCATCGGCGTGGGTGAAGACGGGCCGACGCACCAGCCAATCGAACATTTGACCCAACTGCGCGCCACGCCGGGGCTGCTCACGCTGCGGCCGGGTGATGCCAATGAAACGCTGGAGATGTGGAAGGTGGCGTTGGCGCAAACCCACCGACCCAGTTGCGTGGTGTTATCGCGTCAGGCGCTGCCGACGTTGGACCGTACGAAATATGCGAGTGCCTCGGGTGCGGCCAAGGGCGCTTATGTGTTGGCGGCTGCCGACCACCCGAAAATCATCCTGATTGCGAGCGGCAGCGAAGTGAGCCTTGCCGTGGCGGCCTACGAGCAGTTGAAAACCGAAGGGATTGCCGCACAGGTGGTTTCAATGCCCAGCTGGGAGCTGTTTGAAGATCAGGATCAACGCTATCGCGACAGTGTGTTGCCGCCAACGGTGAAGGCTCGAGTGGTGGTCGAACAGGCTGGCCCGCTAGGCTGGGACCGCTATGTCGGGCAGACCGGCGCCAAAGTGGTGATGAACAGCTTCGGCGCATCGGCCCCGCTGCCCAAGTTGCAGGAGAAATTCGGATTTACCGTGGAGAATGTGGTGAAGCAAGCGAAAGCACAGATCCAACTGACGCAACACTGATCAAAAATGTGGGAGCTGGCTTGCCTGCGAAAGCGGCGGTACAGCCGATAAATAGGTCGCCTGTGCTGCCGCCTTCGCAGCCTCGCTGAAGCTCGACAGCTCCCACAGGAGATTGGCGGTGTTTGGGGGCCATCGCGTCCTGACGCGTGTTCGCCAGCAATAGAGATCAAATGTGGAAGCTGGCTTGCCTGCGAAAGCGGCGGTACAGCCGATGAGTAGGTCGCCTGTGCTACCGCCTTCGCAGCCTCGCTGAAGCTCGACAGCTCCCACAGGAGATTGGCGGTGTTTGGGGGCCATCGCGTCCTGACG